>DCLG01000104.1:0-408 GCA_002320935.1 Pedobacter sp. UBA1654
GGTTTAGGTTGTTGAGCTTGCTCTGGCGTTTTTTGGATTGCTTCTGCAAGCGTATCAGCCTGCACGCTAACTTGCTGTTTTTGCTTTAAAGCTTTAGCTTCGTCCTTTTTCTTGTTCCAACGCAACCAAATTTCATCTAGTTTCTTTTTGGTATAAAGTGGAAAATCACCTTGTTTCATCCATGCGTAGTAGCTTGGTTCAATATCAAACACCTGTTCGCAACATTTACCTTTATGTTTACCAAAATTGAAGGTCTCTTCATTATTTTCATTGTAAACCATGCGCCCTGCAAAGTCGACAGGTTTATTCATGTTTGTAAATAAATGAAGCGCATCAACATCATTCTGAACAGGCTTGGAGATCTTTCCTTGTTTATCTTCAAAATCTACATCTTTATAACGCTCCAGC
>DCLG01000104.1:421-7141 GCA_002320935.1 Pedobacter sp. UBA1654
AAGTAAAACATGGTAAGTAGCCGTTATATCTGCTTCAGCCGAATGTGCATTTATGATATCCTTATCGCAGTAAAACTTGTACGCTGCTTTTAACGTACGCTGTTCCATTTGGTGAAAAATATTCTGAACATCAACAAATTTTCGGTCGGACATATCGAAATCGACACCAACACGCAGGAATTCTTCAAGGAGTACCGGAATATCAAAACGGTTTGAATTATAACCAGCGAGATCAGCATCGCCAATAAAATCCGCGAACTCCTGAGCGACCATCTTGAAAGTCGGCGCATCCTGGATATGCTCATCATATATCCCATGAATCAGCGACGAAGCTAAGGGTATTGGCATCTCTGGATTTATGCGCATGGATTTAACAATTTCCGTTCCATCAGGCATAGCCTTGAGAATGGCAATTTCTACGATCCTGTCGGATGCTACATTTACACCAGTTGTCTCAAGATCAAAGAATGCAAGTGGGCGTTTTAAGTTTAATTTCATTATAGTCTATTCTATCTGTTCAGCGTGGGCTCCGCTTCTGTTTTTATCAAAAGTCGTAAAAATCATTCGCTTATTTCAATTTATTTGATAAGCGCGGGATTTGATTTATCTTCGGCGATCTAATGCTCATTTATGATTAAACGCTCTTCAATAGTAGCATTTCTACTATTCACCTTAGGCGCAGCCCATGCGCAAACTTTTGAATATGGCAAACACAAGCCTTCTGATTTCTTAACTACTAAAGCAACGGTTGACAGCACTGCAGACGCAGAAGTCATCCGAGAGTTCGGCAGCGGAAGAATTCAACTTGATGATGGCACTGGCAACCTCTATGTCGATTTTACCTACCATGTAAAACTTAAGATCTTCAATGCAGAAGGGTTTAAACAAGGAAACGTAGAGATCCCGCTCCGCATCTATGGCAATGCCTCAGATGAAATCCGTGACATTCGTGCAACCACCTATTACCACGACAACGGTACCATCCTGACGAACGAACTCCATCCAAAACAGGNNCCTGAAGGTTGTTAAATTTACTATGCCGAACCTAAGAGCCGGCAGCGTGATAGAATACACCTACAAAATTAAACGGCAAAGCATCTTCAACTTCTCTTCCTGGGAGTTCCAAAGCGAAATCCCTAAACAACATAGTGAATTTGTCGCCTATATTCCTGCGAATTACAACTTCAATGTTTCTTTGAAAGGGCCACGGGGGTTAAGTTCACAAAACGGCGTGGTAGAGAAAGAATGTCTTAGGATAGCGGGTAATGTAATGGATTGTTCCAAAATGACCTACATCATGAAAGATGTTGCAGCCTTTAAAGAGGAAGCTTATATGACGGCAGCCTTAAACTTCAAATCAACCATCAATTTCGAATTATCGGACGTCCAGCACCTTCGGGGTGGTAAGTCGAACATTACAAAAACCTGGAAAGACGTTGATTATGAGCTAACATCAGAACGTAAGTTCGGCGGACAAATGAAACAAAAAGATTTGTTCACGAGCAGGATGACGGAAATACTGAAGAATACTACGGATTCACTTAGTAAAGCTAAGGCTGTATTTGCATATATCAAAGATCAGATCAAGTGGAACAACTACCTGGGTAAATACAGCGACAAAGATGTAAAGAAGGCCTTGGAAACACATTCGGGGAACATCGGAGACATCAACTTAGCACTCATCTCTGCACTTCAGGCTGCTGGTTTCAGCCCTGATGCGTTAATTCTTTCGACTCGTCAGAACGGTGTTGTTAACAACCTATATCCTGTGATTACAGAATTCGACTATGTGATTGCCAAGCTCGACATTGCTGGTAAAACCTATTTGTTAGATGCGTCTGAACCCCTGCTGCCTTTCGGACTATTACCTATGCGATGTTTAAATGGAAAAGGACGCGTCCTGAATTTTAAGAAGCCGTCTTACTGGTATGATGTAACGGCAAGTCAAAAGGATGCTGTAAAGTATAACTTCATTGCGACGCTCGAGTCAGACGGCAAAATCAAAGGTACCCTCTACACATTTTCAAGTGGCTACAATGCTTTCCGCAAACGTGAACGTATCGCGGAAGCTGGTTCTATAGACGCGTTTGTACAACAACTTGACGATCAGAATCCCGCGTTCAGCATTACCAAACACGATGTCATTAACGTCGACAGTCTGGACAAAACGCTCGAAGAACGTTATGAAGTAACCATGGAACAGTTCGAAGGAACGGATTATGAAAAACTTTTCTTCAACCCCAATTTCCTGAATAAGATTGGTAACAACCCTTTTAACCTTAACGAACGTAGTTACCCGGTTGATATGGGAACAGCAACAGAAACGCGGGTGAGCATGGTACTAAACCTACCTCAGAAATTTGTCCTTGCAGAACCTGCAAAAGACGTGGGTCTTGGATTGCCTGGAAACGGAGGTCGATACCAGACGCAGACTAAAATGGAGGACAAGGTGCTTAGCTTTAGTGCTTTATTTCAGCTCAACAAACCAGTTTATAGTCCGGAGGAATATCTTTCGCTTAAAGAATTATATAGCAAGATCATCCAGCAGCAGAAAATAGATTTGATCCTTCAAAAATCCAAATGATGCGGAAAATAGCTGTACTGGTGATGATGATCACCCTAACCGCAATCACTAGTATTGCACAACTGCCCTATCGCGCAGCCGACATCCCAGCCACCTTAAAGGTGGGCGCAAATGCAGTAATCCGGAATAAGGAGACTACCGTAACCATGTTGAGTTCAGATGACGTCGTTTATACCGTTACTCAGGCAATTACTGTACTGAATAAAGGTGGCGCCGGGTATGCCGATCTGGTACTTCCCTATAACAAAAGCCTCCAGATTAAAATTGCAAAAGGCTACATCCTTGATGCGCTTGGAAATCAGATCGCGAGATTTGCGCTTAGCAACTTCGTTGATCAGAGTGCTGTAAGTAATTTTTCATTGTATGAAGACGATCGAATAAAATATTATAGTCCGGTCATCCTCTCCTATCCATTTACCATCGTCTATGAATATGAAGTGCGAAGCAGGCAGAACCTGATCATTCAGGATTGGTATGCAAATCCATATCCCGAGCTTGCGGTGCAGCAAAGTAAATACACCTTCAGCTACAATCCTCTGGAGAAGATTCGGGTAAAAGCTTACAACTACACTGGAAAAATAGAAGAAAATCAAACCGCAAAGCTAAATAGCCTTACCTGGGCAGTCCAAAATATGGTCGCTTTTAGGCAGGAGCCTTATGCACCTTCCGCGGATGACTACCGGACTTATGTGAAAATTGTGCATGAGCAATTCAGCTTCTATCGTGCAAAGGGAAAATTCGGCAACTGGGAAGAACTGGGCAAATGGATCTATACTGACCTGGTAAAGCCCCGGCAAGATCTAAATGCGGGTACAATTGCTGAAATAAGATCCCTGGTGCAGGGGCTTAGTTCCGACCGTGAGAAGGCAAAACGCATCTACGAATACATGCAGCGGAAAACCCGGTACATCAGTGTGCAGATCGGGATTGGGGGCTTTCAGCCGATGCTTGCCAGCGATGTGGATCGATTAGGCTATGGCGATTGTAAAGCGCTGGTGAGTTACATGCAAAGTTTGCTAGCTGCCGTTGATATTCCATCATACTATTGCGTGGTTTATGCAGGTAGATTCAAGCAAAACATGGATCCATCGTTTGCCAGTATGGATCAAGGTAATCACGTGATTCTGGCACTTCCACTAGGAAAAGATACAACTTGGTTAGAATGCACAAACCAGAATGTACCTTTTGGTTACCTTGGTGATTTCACTGACGACCGACTGGTACTTGCATGTACAGAAGAAGGTGGAAAGTTACTGCGAACACCTGCGCTTAGTTCAGAGATGAACGAAACTAAACGCAAGGCAACGTTAACAGTAGATCAGTCCGGAAACATTTCTGCAAACATCTTGACGACCTTTAAAGGTGCCCAGTATGATACACATGAAGGTATTATCAGAAAACCGCTTCAGGAGCAGATCAAAGCGCTGAACAGCTTTTATGAAGTCGATAATATCAACTTCAATCAGCTTAGTCTAACCCAGGACAAAGGTGACCTGCCTGTTACTACAGAAAAGCTAACCGTTGAAATCGCCTCTTATCTATCTAAAAATCACCAAACTGCCTACTTACTCCCGAACGCTTTCAATAAATTACCTACTACAAGAACGGTTTCAAACAGAAAATTACCAGTTTACATAAACCGGGGTTTTATTGATGAAGATGAACTTGTATATCGCTTACCGGCAGGATATGAGATCGTTCATCAACCAAAAGACCTGAAAGTGGAAAATCAGTTTGGCAGCTTCGTAACCAGGATCAGCAAGAAAGGTGATGAACTGATATACTACAGAAAGTTCGTTCTAAACAGCGGCAGCCACCCTGCAGCAAATTACACGGCTTTTGCTGAATTCATGAATCAGGTGGCAACAGCCGACCGCGCCAAGGTGATATTCAAAACCAACTAGCTCAGCAGTATTATTCCAGCGGCAATCGCAACAATCATCAGCACATACATGAGGATCTCGGTTGCCGCAAACTTTTTTTTCGCTGTCCAGAAATTGTCCTTATCGTTAAATCCAGTTTTCATATCAGTTGTTTATGGGGCCGGCCTTGACAAGTGCACGCTGGAAAGCCGGCAAAGATAGATCTTCTACAATAATACCTCTGCTTGGAGAAGCATGNNGAATGAATCTCCGTTCAGATAAATACCGACGTGGTCAATTTCTCTTCCGCCGAATGAAAAGAAAATGAGGTCACCCTCCTTGAGTTGATTGAGGTTCTTTTCCTTGATAACCGAAGCCTGGTCTACAGAGCGTCTCGGTAGCTGCTTACCATATATATCCTTCTGTACCAGGTACGTAAATCCCGAACAATCTATACCGCGTTTGTCAAGGCCGCCTAATCGGTATTTCACACCAGACCATTCATTAATGTATCTGTATAATTGTTTATTCTTCAGATTTGCCATAGCTTCAGCTGCTTTGGCAGCCTTGGTTGTTGAGGGAACATAGCGCTTCGAACTACATGCAGTTAATAAAACGGCTATGCTAAGTAGCAATGCAAATTGATAACTGATTCTCTTTATCATACTTAGTTTTTAATTAATCGCTGAATTTCATCTAATTTCAGCAAAGCCTCTACCGGCGTTAATACATTTACATCAAGGTTGTTCAGCATATCTCTTATTTTCACCAGCACAGGATCATCTATGGCAAACATATGCAGTTGGTAAGCTTGATTTTGTACCTTCTTGATGCTGTCCTTAATACTTTGACCTTCGGTACGATCAATTTCAAGCTTCTTTAAAATTTCATTCGCCCTGTTGATTAGCTTTGGTGGCATACCGGCCATTTTCGCTACGTGAATACCGAAACTATGTTCACTGCCACCTGGCACAAGTTTACGAAGGAAAATGATTTTATTACCAGCTTCTTTTATAGATACGTTATAGTTCTTAATCCGAGTCATGGTGCCGGCGAGTTCGTTAAGCTCATGATAATGGGTTGCGAAAAGTGTCTTTGGCTTAGCTGAAGGATGCATATGCAGGAATTCTGCGATAGCCCAGGCGATTGATATACCATCGTAGGTACTCGTTCCTCGTCCAATCTCATCCAGCAGAATTAACGAACGGTCAGAGATATTGTTCAAAATACTGGCAGTTTCATTCATCTCCACCATAAAAGTACTCTCGCCGGATGATAGATTATCTGATGCACCAACACGGGTGAAAATCTTGTCCACCAGGCCGATTTCAGCTGCTTTAGCTGGCACAAAGCAACCCATCTGCGCCATGAGCACAATTAAACCTGTTTGCCTAAGAATGGCCGACTTACCTGACATGTTTGGTCCGGTAATAATGATGATTTGCTGACTGTCGTTATCCAGTAATACGTCGTTTGTAATATACTCCTCTCCAACTGGTAGTTGCTTTTCAATTACCGGATGTCTTCCCCCTTTGATGTCTAAAACCTTACGGGTGTTAAGAACAGGTTTTGTGTAATGGTTTTTGATTGCAAGCTGAGCAAAGCAGAGTAGCACGTCCAGTTGCGCAATTAAATACGCATTCAGCTGAATAGGTTTAATATTCGTACTTACTTGATAAACCAACTCCTGGTAAAGTCTTACTTCTATCTGCTGGATCTTGTCCTCCGCACCTAAAATCTGTTCTTCATATTCCTTAAGTTCTGGTGTGATGTACCGTTCAGCATTTACCAGGGTCTGTTTTCGGATCCAGTCTGTTGGCACCTTATCTTTGTGCGTGTGCGTGACTTCAAGATAATAGCCAAATACGTTGTTGAAAGCAATTTTTAACGAAGGAATACCCGTTGCAGCAGCTTCTCGCTTTTGTATCTCGACGAGAAAGCCTTTACCGCCGAAAGCGATGTTACGCAAGCGATCGAGGTCTTCATCCACACCCTCCGCAATTACGTTCCCTTTGAGTAAAACCGCAGGCGGATCTTCCTGAANNTGCTCGGCCAATTGCTCCAAGAAAGGATTCTTGCTTTCTGCAGCGATCTGCTTAACCGCTTCAATATGCTGTAACGCTTTTTTCAGCTGAGATAATTCCCTGGGCCCTACCTTTTGTAAACCAACCTTCGAAATCAATCTTTCCAGATCACCGATTTGTTTGATGTGGGTGAGAAGTTCATCGATCAGAACCTCATGATTCACCAGGTATTCGACCATGCCAAGACGTT
>DCLG01000104.1:7211-10540 GCA_002320935.1 Pedobacter sp. UBA1654
AAGCGCGCACCCATGGGCGTACTGGTCTGGTCCAGCACGTCGAAGAGCGTTACAGCGTTGTCATTAGGGGAACTCACAAGTTCAAGGTTTCGGATCGTAAAGCGGTCGAGCCACATATACTGGTCCTCTTCCAATCTCGATATTGCCGTAATATGTTTTAAATTCCTGTGCTCAGTTTCATTTAAGTAATGTAGAATAACACCAGCTGCAATAATTCCAGTAGTTAGCTTATCTACACCAAAACCTTTCAACGAACTTACTTCAAAGTGTTTCGTTAAGGTCTCTGTAGCATAATCAGTCGTAAAAGCCCAGTCATCGAGGTGGAAAGTATAGAACTTATCACCAAAGTACTCCATGAACTCCTTGCGTTTGCTTTTCTGAAATACTACTTCAGTAGGCTTGAAGCCCTGCAACAGCTTATCCACATCATCGATGCTTCCCTGCGCAACATGAAACTCTCCCGTAGATATATCCAGAAATGAAATGCCACAATGTTGCTTTTCGAAGTATACTGAAGCTAAATAGTTGTTGGATTTCTGATTTAGGATGTTGTCATTATAAGCGACACCAGGAGTAACAAGTTCTGTGACACCTCTTTTGACGATGGTTTTAGTAGCTTTCGGATCTTCCAGCTGGTCACAAATTGCCACTCTTTGCCCGGCACGAACCAGTTTGGACAGGTAATTTTCCAGGGAATGATGTGGAAAGCCGGCAAGTTCAATGTGCCCATTTGGACCCTGACCCCTGCGGGTCAAGACGATGCCGAGGATTTGAGCAGTTTTTACCGCATCATCTCCAAAGGTTTCATAAAAATCGCCTACTCTGAACAATAATAATGCACCTGGATACTTTGCCTTGATGACATTGTATTGTTGCATTAAGGGTGTATCCTTCGTTTTATCCTTAGCCAAAATGATTCTGTTTACAAAAACTGTAAATATAATACCTTCAGCTTAGTCTTTGAACCCTGAATTAAATTAAAGTTTATACAAACACAGTAAATACCAGATTAAAGCTTTGTTATATAATCCAGAAAACGCGCTAAAGCTTCTCGCTTTTGAGAAGTTAATGAAAAGTCAAGCTTGTTCATGAGGTAATCTGTAAGATCAAAATCAGCCATGGCAGGTAAAGTGCCTATTAAAGCTTTTCGATTTTCAATTCCGAACTTCAGGGCTTTATCAAATGCTTGCTTAAATGTTTCAGGAAGTTCCTTGTTTGCTACCCAGGCGGCGTAAACGAAAGGCAAACCAGTAAAATTCATCCACTGCTCCCCCATATCGTACCAGTAGGGAAAAACGTTCTTTTTACCAAACGTACGATCACCGATCAGCACCATTGCATCTGTCTGGCTATCCAAATCGGTTGTAAATTCAACATCCTGTTTCCAGTAGAACTTTAATAATACTTTGGCCAGATTATTCGAAGTACGGGAATGCTGATCAAGCTTTACCGTGCGGATTTGATCAATCGGAACATTAGAAAAAATAAATACAGAATCTACAGCACCAATGGAGCCGATGCAATAGCTTGCGATTATATTTGCGTTTGGCACATGTGGTATAGCTGCTACAGGAATTAATCCCACATCTACCTGTCCATCAATTAATTTAGTAGCACAGTCTGAAGGAATATCTAAGCTTAACTCAATTTGGTTGGTGACATCCGAATGCTCGATGCCGTATATGAATGGTTTTGAATTCGTATAGGATACTGCTGATATTTTTACTTTATTCAAGGCGTTTATTTTAGATGTTCGGTATTGTTAAAAGCGAGCATTTCAAACTTTCCATGTTGATAGCCAAAGCGGTACAAGGTGGTGTTCAGATGCGGAAAATCTGCCATTTCCGAAAGTGGTTTTTCAGTAAGGATACAGAAGAGCAGGCGCATTGCCCTGCCATGCATGCAGATAAGGATCCTGCGCTCTTTGGATTTTGACAATATATAATTTAGGGCTCCCTGAAGCCGTTCTTTAACTTCAGCCGGACTTTCTCCACCAGCGAATTTTGCATCATAGTTTCCCGATTGCCATTCTTCCACAATTTCTCTGAAAGCAGCTCGCGAATGATCGGTGGCCGTTTTACCTTCCCACTCACCCCAGGCAAGTTCATCCAGTCCGGAGTGCTGTTCCCATGACACACCCGCATCAATGAAGCCTTGAACTGTCTGGTGTGTTCGCTTTAGGGTAGAGGTATATAGCTTATCAAAAGCAACGTGCTTATNNTTCTCCCTGAGCACGCCCTAAAGCGTTGAGGTCGCTGTTAATACCCCGCCCCTGGACAATTCCATTTGCGTTCAAATCTGTTTCACCATGTCTGATGATGTAAATTTCCTTGTCCATTAATTGATAACCGGAAGTTTGTAGAACTGCGGTTTCGCGTCACCATCAAAGATGTGATCCGTGTAATCCGTAATTACATTATACAAAGTATCCCTTTCAATTGGCTTCCGATGTACTTGCTTGATGAGTTCAACGAGTTCTTTGGTGCTCATTCCAGGGCTTTGTTCTTCAGCACCTGCCATAGCATAAATCTTTGTAGTGTCATCGAGCGTCCCATCAATATCATCTACGCCAAAATTTAGGGACAGCTGTGCCGTTTGCCTGCTGATCATCGCCCAATAGGCTTTGATGTGATGGAAGTTATCCAGGTAAATTCTCGCAATTGCATAGTTTCTAAGATCTTCAATAACGGAGACTTCAGGTACATTGCTCATTTGATTATTCTGGTTACGGAACTTCAATGGAATAAAGGCCTGGAAACCTCCCGTCCTATCCTGCAATTCACGTAGTCTTTCCATATGATCAACCCGGTGCCAGAACTGTTCTATATGTCCGTAAAGCATGGTTGCATTGCTTCGCATACCCAACTTATGTGCCTGCTCATGAATGTCAAGCCATTGCTCGGCATTACATTTATCATTTGCAATTTTAGTTCTCACCTCCGGGTGAAAAATCTCAGCGCCACCTCCCGGCATAGAATCCAATCCTGCTTCTTTCAAGTACTTCATGCCTTCATAGTGGCTCAACTTTGCTTTTTTGAAGATATAATAATACTCAACCGGTGTTAAGGCTTTAATATGCAGCTCCGGACGGTGGGCCTTAGCTTTACGAAAGAAATCTGCATAGAAGTCTAGATTCTGCTTGGGTACTACGCCACCTGTAATATGGACTTCTGTTACTGGCTCATCATCATAATTTTTTAAAACATCGATCATTGCATCCACACTCATTTCCCAGCCATCTTCCCGCTGTTTAATCAGACGCGAATATGAACAGAAGTTACAGGTATAAACACAAAGATTGGTTGGTTCAATATGGAAGTTGCGATTGA
>DCLG01000104.1:10594-11063 GCA_002320935.1 Pedobacter sp. UBA1654
GATTCTTTCTGCATTAAGTACTTTAACAGCTATTTTTCTCAATGGCTCAGAAAGCGCGGCATCATTGATAAGAAAGTTCAGTTTTGTGATGGTATCCATTTCCATGTCGTGTAGACAAAAGTACAAAAAATTGGCAGGCGCCGGATTACTGACTCCTGTAATGCTGTCAGCTATTTGTCAAAGGAAACCTACGATATGATTACTGTTTGCTGCGCATGGCTTCTCTGAAGTACTTTAGGGGCACGAAAAGCAAACCGAAACATTCACCTTCCTGCTTACCAAGGTGCTTATGATGTACCTTATGCGCCTTCCTCAGAGCCCTGAAGTACAGGTTGTTGGTCCGGGTGAACCACTTAAAACGCTGATGGATAAAAACATCATGAACCAGAAAGTAGGCAATACCATAGAGTGTGATTCCGATGCCGATAAAGAACATAAAGCGGTAACCCTCGATAAAACTCCCAATTGC
>DCLG01000104.1:11086-17710 GCA_002320935.1 Pedobacter sp. UBA1654
TTGCAAAGAACAACATGGAAATTGCGGCAAACATTACAAAAAAGTAGTCGTTCTTTTCAAAGAAATGGGGTGTTTTATTATGATGATCTTCATGTAAATTCCAGAATAAACCATGCATGATGTACTTGTGTGTGAGCCATGTTACACACTCCATCAAACAAAAAGTGATCAACACAATCCCAATATTCAACAGAACAGACATATTATAAATTCTTTAGCATTTCAGTTTCAGCCTTAGAACCAGGCTTATCAGTTGTCAGATATTTTTTGATTCTACGATGAAGGTCGGCATCTTNNTTTACGAGCACTTGACGATCTCCTTCTAGGTTGGCGTTGTAGTTTAGCATCCCTGGAACATTCACCTGTGTAGTGTAGCGAAAAAAGACTAACTCCGGATTTCTTGGATCCTTTGAGATCGCAAGCTCTAGCAAGCGTTTACCTTTTTTAAAATGAGAAACTTTGCTTACTGGGTTGAAAGCATGTTTAGCCTGAATCATCTCAGAAATGGCCTTAAAGCCTATCATTACCGGTGCGGCTTTGTTTTCGTCGAGATTCTTTAATTGCCTGCTAAACTGATCTGCAACCTTACTATCGTTTGCTGCCAGGTCAAGTTGTTTACGCATCTCCACCAGATTAGTGTTCGAGCCCGCTATCTGTAGTCCCAGAATTAAAATTAGTATTTTGATCATTAGATTAATCTTAAGCTATGTTTTAGGTACGAACCCGCAAGTAGACCGAGTTTCTGAGCGTTTGGCACGCGGATACGACTCTCCATAATGCTCTCGCAGGATACGGATTTGATTTTGTTAAATAAAGTTTTGTAATAAATATAGGCAACATACACCCCGAACCTTGAAGATCTTGGAAGCTGTTTGATTCCCACTAGGGCATCATCGAAGTCTTTTTGAATCTCACACTCAATCTGTTCCTTTTCTCGTTGAGTAAAAACACTCAAATCAATCCCCGGAAAGTAAACCCTCCCTAATCCTTCATAATCAATCTTAAGATCACGCAAAAAGTTCACCTTTTGAAATGCTGCCCCGAGTTTCATTGCTGAAGGCTTGAGATGATCATATAGTTCCCTGTTATTTTCTGTAAACACCCGCAGGCACATTAGTCCCACAACCTCCGCAGATCCGAGTATGTAGGTCTCGTAAGAGAATAATGAGTGGTTTTTATCACTTAGATCCATTTCCATGCTCGCAAGAAATTGCTCAATCAGCTGACGTTCGATATTGAATTCATTCACTACATGCTGAAAACTATTCAATATTGGATTTAAGCTGATTTTCTGCTCAATTGCCCTGTATGTGCTCTCTTGAAATTCTTTCAATAATGCTTCTTTATCATAGTCATGAAAGGAGTCTACAACCTCATCCCCCAGGCGTACAAATCCGTAGATGCTATAAATGGCTTCATGAAATTTCTTGTGGAGACAACTGATGCCCAATGAGAAGCTCGTACTGTAAGTCTTGGTTACGATTTTACTTGAAGCAATAGATATGTCGTCAAATAGTTGTTTCATGTGGCTGTTTCTTTGTTATTACTTTCAATAGTTCCTGTGCAGCAATCTGTCCGGAGATCAATGCCGGTGGCACTCCAGGTCCGGGGACGGTGAGCTGTCCGGTGTAAAAGAGATTACCAAGCTTTTTGTTTCTCAATGAGGGCTTTAAGACAGCAGTCTGACTGAGGGTATTTGCCAAGCCGTATGCATTTCCTCCGTATGCATTATAATCATGTACGAAATCATTAATGCAATAGGATTTCTTATATATAATATTTTCCTTGAAAGATGTCCCACTGAAATTCTCAATTCTGCTGATGATTCCGTCAAAATATTCGTTCCGCTTGTCTTCAGTGTCAACGAGTGCAGTTGCCACAGGCACTAGAATAAATAAGTTTTCCATGCCAGCCGGTGCTACAGAATCATCAGTTTTTGAAGGGCAACAAACATAAAAAAGCGGCTTATCAGGCCAAGCTGGTGTTTTATAAATCTCCGCTGCATGTTTTTCAAAATCCGCATCAAAGAACAGGCTGTGATGCAGTAGTTTATCAACTCTTTTGTTAACACCAATATAATAAATCAAGCAAGATGGCGCAAAAGTTTTATCTGCCCAATAGCTTTCGGGATAATTGCGATATTTTTCTTCAAGCAGCTGCTGTTCCACATGATGATAGTCCGCAGACGCAATAACGCCATCGCAACCAAAGGTTTCATTTGCTGTTTGTAAACCTACAACACGTCCTTCCTCCGTTAAAATCCGCTGAACTGGTGTATTGGTATGGAATGTTACGCCGAGCTCTTTTGCAAGCCTTTGCATACCTAGAACAATCTGATGCATGCCGCCATCGGGGTACCAAGTTCCCTGCACCAATGCAGAATAGTTCATCATGGTGTACAATGCGGGAATCTTATTTGCCATCGCACCCAGAAATAAAACCGGGAATTCCATCAAAGCAACAAGCTTTGGATCTTTGAAGTATTTCCTTACATAGCTGCTAACGGAACTAAAAAGATTAGACTGCAACATGCCTTTTGCAACCTGGAAGTTAGCAAACTCCATCCAGGAGAAGGCCGGTTTATAAACCAGGTCTTTCATACCTACCTCATACTTAAATTGCGCCTCCTTCAAAAACTTTTTCAAAGCAATCGAACTTCCAGGCTCTGTTGCTTCGAAGCGTTCTTTCAATGCGCTCAACTCGGCTGGAACTTCTAAGAGCTGATTTTCGCCAAAGACGATCTGGAAGCCAGGATCAAGCTGTCGCAGGTTATAGTAATCTTCAGTTTTCTTTCCGAACTGCGCAAAAAAGTTGTCAAAAATGTCCGGCATCCAGTACCAACTCGGCCCCATNNGATTATGTCATTCTTCTCAAACACAGTAACTTCATGCCCTTCTTGTGCAGCAAAACATGCAGCAGACAGTCCGGAAAAACCACTCCCGATTATAGATATCTTCGCCATTAAGGTTTTTGTATAGATCGATTTTGACACAAGATAAGGTATAAGCACCTATATTCTAAAATTATCATTTTGTTTACCAAAGTCAACCTTGTAGTTGACACTGTTCGTTAACAGCATGAAACTGCAGAAGGTTTTGCTACAAAGTTGCTACATACATGATCCCTCCTTTAAAAAGACGATAGATGATGCAAAAGTTTACTTATGCTTGCACTTCAAACAAAAAAAACCTGCGCATGTGAATGCCAGGCTTTTCTCCAAAAATGTCAATTCTATTTGGTTGCTTTCGTGAAGTTCAAGACCACGTAGGCAGTAGTTGATCCGTATTCGATTGGTGACTTCAACACCATCGTATCTCCAGTTGCATCAGAAAGCACCAATCTATAGCCTTGATCAACGTTTTTAGCTTTATCACCGTCTTCAAGTTTTTTAAACTGGAAAGTTTGATCTGCAGGACTTGCCGACCAGAAGATACTCTGCGTTTTGGCAGCACATCCTTCAGCACCACCAGACAAAATATAACTACCATTACCGCTGTTGGTTAAACTCCAGGTACTTCCATTAAAACAGCTCGCAGAAGCTTCACCCAAGAATGACTTTACTGCTATAGATGGCACGCCCTCGTAACTCACATTGCTCAATACCCAAGTTCCAGTGACGTTGCCGCGCTTGATGGTAGTGGCATTTTTTGTACTGGAACAACTCTGCAAAACCATCATAGCGCTACATAAAATGGCTGCGATTACTAATATTCTTTTCATAAAATTGTTTTTTCATCATAACTTACACAAATCCTGCCAAAGCGGATTTCAATTAATCCTCAGGCCTATCTTTGTTCATCAAAAGAACGTTTTTTAAAATACACTATAATGAAAACAGAAACCATTGCGATACATGCAGGGAATTTAGTTAGAAGTAACACGGGTGATGTTACCCAGCCACTTAGCTTGTCGACAACTTTTTTTAGAGATGAACAGGGTGGCTATCCTGGTGGTCATATGTACAGCAGGGTGAGTAATCCTAACCGATCTACACTTGAACACCTTTTAACGACTTTAGAAAAAGGCGTGGATTGCTGTGCTTTTTCCTCCGGAAATGCTGCAGGTATGGCCGTGTTCCAGGCGTTAAAACCTGGAAGCCACATTATTGCACCGGATGATATGTATTGGGGCTTCAAAAAACAACTACAGACCATTTTTGGAGACAGTCTTGAGATCGACTTTATAGATCTCACAGCACCAGAAAATGTTTCCGCTTTCATCAAGCCGAACACCGTGATGATCTGGATTGAAACACCTTCAAATCCACTTTTGAAAATCACCGACGTCAAAGCATTTGCTGAGCTTACCAAACAATATAACCTGATACTTGCATGTGACAGCACATTTGCTTCTCCAATCTTGCAAAACCCAATTACCCTGGGCGCAGATATCGTTATGCATTCCACAACAAAATATATTGGTGGACACAGTGATGTGCTTGGAGGTGCATTAATTACAGCCAGGAAAGATGAACTTTGGGATAAGATCCGCAATATTCAACAGATTGGAGGTGCTGTGCCTTCACCATTTGATAGCTTTCTACTGGTTAGAAGTATTAAAACACTTGCTTACCGTATGCGTGGTCACTGCAGTAACGGTATCGCACTGGCCCAATATCTGGAATCTCATCCACAGATAGAGGCCGTGTATTATCCGGGGCTTAATTCCCATCCACAACACGAAATCGCTAAAGAACAAATGTCCGACTTTGGGGGGATGATGTCAGTATTGATCAAGGGAGGCTTTGACGAGACGAAGAAGGTCGTAAACAAAGTAAAATTATTTGCACAGGCTACCCGCCTCGGTGGTATTGAAAGTCTGATTGAACACCGTGCATCAGTAGAAGGGCCAGACACCAAGACCCCGGGTAACCTGCTGAGAATTTCTGTAGGACTTGAACATATAGACGACTTAATCGCAGACTTTAATCAAGCACTAACCTAAGCCATATTATTTGGAAAATACTAATTTTTTGTAGGTCGTAACAAATTTAAAATAGCTCAAATCAGTAATTCAGAATAAAATTTTGATATTGTCAAACTAAGATTTACATTTGCTCATCAGCAGTGCTGAACTAATCAATACCGACATTAGTGGTTTGATTTATTAAGAAGTGGCGAGAGACAGGCTCATTAACCCACTGGCAACNNACTGGAAAAATAATATTGAACTAAAATGAAAAAGAACCACCATCGTCTGCTGGCACACAGACAAGATCATTTGCCACAACCCACCTTACCTATTCTTCCTGCACCGATCTGCAGCATGCTCCCTGCAATAGATTGTATGCGCTGGTGCATACTCTAATTCTAAAAATCTTCCTTTCTTGTTAAGCCATTCAAAATTGGAGGGCCTCATGTTGAGGTACGCTTTTCCTTACCGAACTTAAAATTAATAAAACAACAGATATGTCAACTTCATATAAATTTGAAACCCTGCAATTACATGCAGGCCAGGAGATTGATCCAACTACCGGATCGCGCGCAGTACCGATATACCAAACGACATCCTATGGGTTCAAAAATTCAGAACATGGCGCAAACTTGTTTGCACTTAAGGAATTTGGGAACATTTACACCCGTTTGATGAATCCAACTACAGATGTATTCGAAAAAAGAATCGCCGCTCTAGAGGGGGGTGTAGCCGCCGTTGCGGTAAGCTCCGGACAGGCAGCACAGTTCCTTGCATTAACCAATATTTTGCAGGCAGGCGATAACTTTGTGTCCTCTAACCATCTTTATGGAGGTAGCTATAACCAATTCAAGGTTTCCTTTAAAAAGTTGGGAATCAATGTAAAGTTCGCACAGGGTGATAACCCTCAGGATTTTGAAGCGAAGATTGACGAGAAAACGAAAGCCATTTATGTAGAAACAATCGGTAATCCCTCTTTCAGTATTCCGGATTTTGAGCGGATTTCATCCATTGCACAAAAGCATGATCTTCCCCTCATTGTCGATAATACCTTTGGTGCTGGAGGTTACCTCTTCAGACCTTTGGAACACGGTGCAAACGTGGTTGTTGAATCTGCAACAAAATGGATTGGCGGTCATGGTACCAGTATAGGAGGCGTTATTGTAGATGGTGGAAATTATAACTGGGGAAATGGAAAATATCCACAGTTTACTGAACCTTCAGAAGGATACCACGGTTTGATATTTAATGATGTTTTTGGACAAACCGGGCCATTTGGAAATATACAGTTCGCAATCCGCACCAGAGTTGAAGGCCTGCGCGACTTTGGTCCCTCCATCTCCCCTTTTAATTCCTTTTTATTGATCCAGGGTCTTGAAACATTGTCCCTCCGTGTACAGCGTCATGTTGAGAATGCACTTGCCCTTGCCACATGGCTTGAAAAACATCCGGCAGTTAAGAGTGTAAGCTATCCCGGCCTGGAGAGTAGTCCGTACCATACCCTTGCGAAGAAGTATTTGCAAAACGGGTTCGGAGCGGTACTGTCGTTTGAGCTTCATGGCGAGAAAGAGCAGGCAATTGCACTTGTAGATAACTTGAAGCTGGTGAGCCACCTGGCGAATGTGGGTGATGCTAAAACCTTAATCATTCAACCTTCAGCCACCACACATCAACAGCTAAGTGCGGAGGAACAAATTGCAGCCGGTGTTACAC
>DCLG01000104.1:17762-18007 GCA_002320935.1 Pedobacter sp. UBA1654
GAACATATTGAAGATATAAAGGCCGATTTTGAACAAGCCATTCAAAAGATCTTAGGTGAAGATCTTGCAAGCTGATCAGGACATGAGCGAAGTACAGTATTATCATTGCCACGAAGGACTGGAGCTTGAAAGTGGTAAGCAACTAAAGCCATTTAAGGTTGCTTACCACACTTATGGCAAGTTGAACCCAAAAAAAGATAATGTGATTTGGGTTTGCCATGCCTTAACTGCAAATTCCGACGTAT
>DCLG01000104.1:18129-18454 GCA_002320935.1 Pedobacter sp. UBA1654
GTCTCTTTGGAAAGAACGAATTGTTTAATCCCGATGAGCATTACATTATTTGCGCGAATGTAATAGGATCTCATTATGGCACGACCAACCCCCTTTCTAATAATCCAAATACCGGAAATCCGTATTATCTTTCTTTCCCCGATGTTACCATCCGGGATCTGGTTAGAGCACATCAGCTACTTGCAACCCATCTTGGTATTGGAAGCATCAAGGTGCTAATTGGCGGATCTTTAGGTGGACAACAAGCGCTTGAATGGGCAATTGCCGCAAACAAGCAAATTGAAAACCTGGTCCTGCTTGCCTGCAATGCTACCCACTCTCCCTG
>DCLG01000104.1:18470-20374 GCA_002320935.1 Pedobacter sp. UBA1654
CTACCGACAGAAGTTTTTACGCTCAGAAAAAGGACGGCGGTAGCAAAGGCCTAAAAACAGCTCGAAGTATTGCACTTTTGTCATACCGCACTTATCAGGCGTATGGCGCTACGCAACTAGAGAGTTCAAACGAAAAAACTGGTGATTTCAGGGCTTCTTCATATCAGAACTATCAAGGCGAAAAATTGGTAAAAAGGTTCAACGCTTACAGCTACTGGTACCTGACAAAGGTAATGGACAGTCACAACATAGGTCGGGGCAGGCAGAGTATCAAGGTGGCCCTCTCTGCAATTAAGGCAAACACACTTGTCATCGGCATTGAAAACGATGTGCTTTTCCCAGTTCAGGAACAAGAATTTATAGCTAGTCACATTCCCGGCGCCAAGTATCATCTGGTAAATTCTACATACGGACACGACGGCTTCCTTATAGAAACACAAGCGCTTACAGCCTTGATCAGTACCTTCCTTAAAGAAAGTGCAAACAAAAAAATTATAAAACTAATCCATACCGCATAATGAGTGAGAAAATTAAGATTGGACTTTTTGGCTTTGGCGTTGTAGGACAAGGCTTACATGATGTAATTCTTGGACAGGACTTAAACCTGGAGATCATTAAGATCGCCATTAAAAACCCAGAAAAGAAAAGAAGCCTTGATCCTTCGCTATTTACCACTAATCATCAGGAGATTTTCGATCATCCTGAAATCAATACTATTGTTGAATTAATCGACGATGCAGAAGTTGCTTTTGAAATTGTGAAAAAAGCGTTAAGCAGTGGGAAACATGTTGTTTCCGCAAATAAAAAAATGATAGCAAATAACCTGGATGAACTGGTTGCTTTGCAGTTGAAACATGGTACCTCTCTGTTGTACGAAGGTTCAGTTTGCGGAAGCATTCCAATCATCAGGAACCTGGAAGAGTATTATGACAATGAACTATTACATGGAATAAGTGGCATATTCAATGGTTCGTCAAACTATATTCTTTCAAAAATATTCAATGAAAAACTGAACTATCATGTAGCACTTAAACAGGCACAAGACTTGGGATTTGCTGAGACTGATCCTACACTCGACGTGGGCGGTTATGATGCAAAGTTTAAGCTCACGATTGCCGCGGCACATGCTTATGGCTTATTTGTGAAACCTGAGCAGATTCTTAATGTTGGAATCCAGCACATTTCAGATCATGACATACGCTATGCTAAGGAAAAAGGATACAAAATAAAATTAGTTCCAACGGCCAAAAAAATCGGATCCTCCGAACTAATTACCTATGTATTACCCAAGTTTGTTAAAGCAGACGACTTCCTGTATAATGTAGAAAACGAATACAACGGTGTTACTGTTCAGGCTGCCTTTGCAGATAAGCAATTTTTCTTTGGGAAAGGTGCTGGCGGGCATCCTACAGGCTCTGCCGTATTATCTGATATCACTGCACTCCGCTACGGATATCGGTATGAGTATAAAAAATACCAGCGCGAAAGTGGGTTGGTACATACCAACAAGGTCAATATCGAAGTTTACATTCGTTATGTGGAAGAAAGCACACTGGAAAAACTTCAGGTTAGCCAAATCGTAGAGCGCTTTAGCAGAAATGATTACAAGTATGTAATCGGAATGGTAAGCCTTGATAACTTACTCCAGAACAAAGA
The DNA here is from genome assembly GCA_002320935.1 of Pedobacter sp. UBA1654. Taxonomy (GTDB): domain Bacteria; phylum Bacteroidota; class Bacteroidia; order Sphingobacteriales; family Sphingobacteriaceae; genus Pedobacter. The sequence continues at coordinate 20,127 of DCLG01000104.1, forward strand.
TCTTCTGGAACATAAAGATGTCTTCATCGCTCACACAGGAGATTATTCCTTTTCAGAAGCGGAATTGAAAATCGCTGCTGAGGAAGAAGCCCTGTTATTAAATTAGTTTTTGTTTGTTTAATAAAAAAGGCCGGTTTTACCGGCCCTTTTTATTTTAGAATATTAGATCTCCCGATTGATGTCCCAGTTCTCCAGGTATTCGGCGACTCTTTTTACAAAAGAACCACCCAGACCACCATCTACTACCC
>DCLG01000104.1:20396-28888 GCA_002320935.1 Pedobacter sp. UBA1654
CCGTTTCAAGTACTGCAGGCTTTTTCTTGATCACCCCTACTGCCAGAATTGCTACCTGAGGTTGATTGATTATGGGTGTTCCCATAATATTGCCAAATGAGCCCACATTGGTTATTGTAAAAGTGCCACCCTGAGTCTCGTCTGGTTTTAACTTGGAATTCCTCGCGCGTGTTGCCAGGTCGTTTACTGATTTGGTAAGGCCAACAAGGTTAAGCTGATCAGCNNGGAACAATCAGGTTTCCGCTGGGTAACGCAGCCGCCATGCCAATATTTATGTCTTTCTTTTTTATGATTTTTGTTCCATTTACAGAAACGTTAATCATTGGATAATCTTTTATAGCCTTCGTAACCGCTTCAACAAAGATTGGGGTGAAAGTAATCTTTTCGTTTTCACGCTTTTCAAAGTTTTTCTTTACACGATCACGCCATAATACCATGTTGGTTACATCGGCTTCTACAAATGATGTCACGTGAGGAGCAGTTTGTACGCTCATCACCATGTGGTCTGCGATCAACTTACGCATCCGGTCCATTTCAACAATCTCATCACCACCGCTCACGCTAACTGCGACAGGTGCAGATTTTGGAGCTGGTATCGCAGGCTCAGCTGCCGGTACGGGCGAAATTTCTGCAACTGGTGCGATAGGCTCCTCGGGATTGCCCTGCGTAGCTGATTTGGCTGCACCTCCACGCTCAGCAATATATTTCAGCAGATCATCTTTTGTTAAGCGTCCTTCTGATCCGGAGCCATTGATCTGGTCAAGTTCTTCTATTGATATATTTTCCTGTGCTGCGATGTTCTTTACTAATGGCGAATAGAAGCGGTCTGATGAATTGCCGGTGTCCATAGCTTGAAGCGGTTTTGATGATGCTTCTTCAGTTAACTGCGGTGGAAGAGGAACTTCAGGTAAGTCAGAAATGGTCTCTGCGGGCACAGCAGTCTGCGAAGTAGCAGTAGATTCAGCGGTTTCAATAATCGCGATTACTGCACCTACCTGTACAATGTCATCCTCCTTAAACAACTGCTTTACAAGCGTTCCAGATACTGGCGCAGGAACTTCGGAATCAACTTTATCGGTGGCAATTTCCAATACAGTATCGTCCAGTTCAATGCGCTCACCAGGTTGTTTGGTCCATTTTATAATGGTTGCTTCAGCAACGCTCTCCCCCATCTTGGGTAACAGTAATTCGTATTGAGCCATATTAATTTGGTAAATTATAATTTGGTTTTCCGAGCAAAAGTAAGTGTTTTCAGGAACTTATTGATGATCAAGTTTGAGCCTGCTTATAAGCAGGGTGATAGCAGCCGCAGCAGCACGTTCAATATTTTGGATGCGCTTGTTCCCGAAATTAAACAAGCGTGCTTCAACGCCATGCTTACTTGCAACCGCAATCCACACAGTTCCAACAGGTTTAGACTCTGTCCCACCATCTGGCCCGGCAACACCACTCACAGAAATTGAATAGTCCGTTTTGAAGTTTTGCATTGCTCCAATTGCCATTTCTTTCACTGTTTGTTCGCTAACTGCACCGTATTCTTCAAGGGTTCTGGACTGCACGCCAAGTACTGCCATCTTTAAATCATTCGAATAGGTTACTGCACCGCCACTGAATACAGCCGAACTCCCAGAATGTTTAGTCAACAGATGCGCGATGTACCCACCAGTACAACTTTCAGCAATTGATAGGCGAAGGTTCATAGACTGCATCATGTTTAACGCAGCCTTTTCCAGGGGAATATCTTCTTCTACCACTACAAACTCCCGCACTTCATTAGCAATCATCTTTGAATACTGATCAATGTCAGCATGCAGTTGTACTTCATCGCGAGAACTGCCACTCAATCTTAATCGTACCTGGCCAAGTTTTGGTAGGTAGGCGAGTTTGATATATTCAGGAAGTGAGGCTTCTAAATCGGCGATGCGTACCGCAAGAAATGATTCCCCTATGCCGGCCGTAAGAATTGTCTTATGGTAAATAAATGGTAGATTAAGGGCTGCCTTCAACCGGGGCAAAACTTCTTCTTCCATCATGTACATCATTTCATAAGGCACACCAGGCATTGAAACGAAGATCTTTCCATGCGCATTGAACCACATTCCCGGAGCAGTTCCGTTCCGGTTAGGCACAACAATGCAACCGTTAGGAACATCTGCCTGCATACGGTTCAATTCAATCATAGGTCGGTTGGCCCGCCGGAATATGGAGGATACCTGCGCAAGCGTTTCCTCGTCGCGACGAAAACCCATGTTAAAATACCGAGCCAGCGTTCGCTTGGTAATGTCGTCTTTTGTAGGTCCAAGCCCACCCGTAATTAAGATTACTTCCGCTCTGCTTTCCGCAAGCTTTAGGGCATCAAGTATGTGCTGTTCATCATCCGAAACCGAGCTGATCTGCTTTACACGAATGCCTATGTTATTTAAGGTTTGTGCCATCCAGGCAGAATTGGTATCTACAATCTGCCCAATGAGGATCTCATCCCCGATGGTAATTATTTCTGCTAGCATATGTTAGTCATAACGCGAGTAGTAACCCTGTTGTTTGCTCAACTTAAGGTCCTGAAGTATGGATGCTTTTACTTTGATGGTCACAGAGTAACTTTTATATGTGCCAAATGGCACCCAGTTGATACTCATATCCCAGCAATGCAGATCGCGGTAAATTGCAATATTGGTTAAAGCAATGTCTTTTTGCTGGAAGTCATATCCAGAGTTAAACTGTACTTTTAGCTTTGGTGTCAGGTTAAAATCCCCATTGAATGTTAATGCGTTGGTAATTCTTGAGTTCAGTCCTTCGGCGCTCGTCGAATATTGAAAACTGTATGCAAAAGCGAAGTTCCAGGGAATGTTAAAGTCAACGAAAGCGTTAGGATCCCGGCTGATGGCTCTAAGTTGCGCATCCTGTTCGGGCGTGCGTCCAGTTTTGGCAGTTTCTTCATTAACCCGGTCTATGTTTTCATTACGGCGCTTAAAGGATTCCGCATTCAGACTGTAATCAAATGAGAACCCGAAGCTTGTTAAGCGAGGGATTGTGTACTGGTCTACTAGACGTTTGGTGACAAAACTATTGATTGTCGTATCACCAACCTTATATGGGTTCAGGATACCGTTGTAGTTGATACCTAGTTTGTCTGTGAACTGTGAACGACCACTGAAGGAAATGGTGGACAGCTTAAATGCCGGAGCAAGGAAGTTGTATGATCCGGATAAATTTAGTCCCTGAATGATGGGTATTTTTCTAAAACCGGTACCGGTCGTGTCTTTATCTGACCTCACCTTTGCTTCAATCGTATTGTCCAATCCAAAGCTCAATAACGCCTGCTGCCCCTGTGATGGACCAGTATATAGCGTCCGTTCAAAGATCGAATATCTTCTCGGGCGATCTGGATATGAAGGATCAATCACTTCCGATCCGTCCTGGTATTGCAAATTCCTATAGTAACCCCTTCCAGGATCTGAGAAATCAGGCTTATAACTCAGGTTAAAGTTAGGCGTCATGACGTGACGTATTGCTGTTAAGTTTCCCAGGTTCGAAAATTGGGCGGTATTATATATTTTGGTGGACATACCAACTCCGATGTTATACTCACCTGATCGCTTGAAACCTGGAATGGTATCGTATGTTAATGAATCCGGGCGGTTCACCAACCTTAATAGTTTCTGCTCTACCGATTGGAAGTGCCATTGTTCATTGTACTGGGCATTCACGTTAAAGTTGAAATACTTGGCAACGTTGAAAGGTAAGCTGATCGGTATGTTATGGTTAAATCCATTCTGAAAACGTTTAAATCCATCTTTTGAAAACAACTGATCTTCTGTTGTACTAACGGTGTTGTTGGNNCAACGGTAAGTTTCTGATACCATTTTTGCTCTCCCACCCTGTTCTTTGAATCGAACGGATTTATAGTGTTCATACTTAAGTTAACCTGTGGCAAGGTTAAACTGATCGTTCTACTTTGAATCTCCTGGCTATGCCCCAACGCGGCTGTTAAGTTGAAGATCCCCATTGTTTTTCCATAACTCACACTGGAAGCAAGTGTGTTCTGAGATATTGCCCGCACATCGTAGGTGTTTCCTGCAGCAGTAGTTCTGTTATATGAAGATGTTCCTGCATTAACATACGCGCTGAAAACAGTTCCAGGGTTTGCGTTTGCATTCTGACTATGTGTCCAGTTGATATGAAAGTTTTTCTGTGGCTCGTACTCGGGTGTCCCCTCCAATCCGTTTCTGGTACTGGCATAAGCAATATTAATATTACCATTGTATTTGTACCGCTTCATGTAGTTGGTCATCACATTGGTCTCGTATGAACCGCGGGTAAAAATGGTTCCCATGATTCGTGCATCCACGTAGTCATTAAAGCCAATATAATATCCGGCATCTCGAAGGAAAAATCCTCGTGTTGCATCCTCACCAACGCTGGGCAGAATAATACCAGAAGCTTTCTTATTCGGCTTTGGAAAGAACGCAAAAGGTAAACCGACCGGTATAGGTATGTCTTCAATCTTCAGATAAGTAGGGCCGGTTATTATTTGGTGTTCAGCAACGATACCTTTGGTTATGTATATCCCAAAGTGCGGATGTGGCAGATTACACGTACTATAAGTCATCCCCTTCAAGTGAATTTCATCGTCAGGTTGTTTTTTACTCTGACCACCGGAGAAAAAGCCGCCTTCCTGCTCCGTAAAAGTATTATAAACCGTACCCTTTCCGCTTTTTGTATTGTAGAGCAGCGAATCCGCCACTGACGATCCTTCCTGTTCCATCTTGAAAATGGGCTTGCCATAGTACCGGCCTTTCTCATCTTTCATCCCACTGGCGAAGATCGTGTTGTTCTTCGAGTCATACCGGATAAACTCAGCATCAAGTTCAAAACTCTGATAAACAACTCTTGCATTTCCATAGAGATACATGATGCTGCGATCCTTGCTGTATTTCGTGGAATCTCGAGCGTACGTTTCTACTTTGTCACTCAGGCCCCCCGATGAAGGTGTTTGCTGGCGTATGGTGTCTTGTCTAATGGTGTCTTGCTGTTGAATTACCTGAATCATCGCCAGTCCGGCAAACCCGTAGGATTTATTACCAGAAACAGCTAATAAAAAAAGTGAGGTAACTAAAATGATTGACCTTAAAAGTTTCAAATTCGTGCGTGAATGTTATTTTTGCATTAATGTATAATCCAAAACGTCCAAAAATAATCAAAAATATACCATTGATAAGTCCAAATGCTATAATGATGGTATTTATTTCTTTGCTGACCATATTTAGCTTTGATAATCAGGTATTTAGCCAGGGATACAAAATAAAAACGATCGTAATTGATGCTGGCCACGGTGGCAAAGACGGCGCTACCAGGGGCGCTTTTTCAACCGAAAAAGAAGTTGCGCTTAAGACCGCTTTAAATCTTGGAAAACTAATTGAGACCGAAATGCCGGATGTACGTGTAGTGTATACCCGTACAGCAGATGTTTTCGTGCCGCTATACGATCGAATCGGCATTGCCAATGAGGCTAAAGCAGATCTTTTTATTTCAATACACTGCAATGATATGCCCCTTAGAAAAAGCACCATCACTACCGGCTATCGAAGATTGAAAATCGGCAAACGCGTACCGATCAAAAAAACAGTATATCGAAAAAGCACCTCCACACGGGGAACAGAGACCTTCGTTTCGGGTATGGGTCGAATGAATGAGCAAGATGAAGTAATCAGAAGAGAAAATGCGTCTATCCTTCTTGAAGAAAATTACCAGGAAAATTATCAGGGATTCGATCCGAATAATCCGGAAAACTACATCATCCTTTCACTAATGAAAAACAATTTCAGGGAGGCAAGTCTGAACTTCGCGAAAATGGTACAGAACGAATATGTAAAAGTTGGCCGGGTAGATCGCGGTGTGCAGGAGAAAAGTCTCGCCGTTCTGGCAAGAGCCGGTATGCCTGCCATACTTACCGAAATTGGATTCATCTCAAATCCTGAAGAAGAAGCGTACATGAATTCGGAACTTGGACAGGCAGAAATCACTCGAGGACTGCTCAATGCAATTACAACATATAAGAAAACAGTAGAAAACAATTAATGAACGGGACTAATAAGAAAAAAATGCGGAAATACTTAAATTTTATTGTTTCTACTTTATTGGTTGGTAGTAGTTTAACTGTAAATGCGCAAGGGGATAATTACAGGGTTAAAACAATTGTAATAGACCCAGGGCACGGGGGCAATAAACCCGGTGCACGCGGGTCTTTCTCTACGGAGAAGAATGTAGCCCTGGAAGTGGCTTTAAAACTGGGTAAGAAGTTTGAAGAAGACATGCCAGATATGAAAGTGCTTTTCACTCGAAAAACAGACATCGATGTAGATTTCTTAAAGCGGGCAGCAATTGCGAATAATGCAAAGGCAGACCTCTTCATTTCTATTCACTGTAACTCTGTAGCAAGTTCAAGAGCCAGATCAACCTACGGAACGGAAACCTTCGTAGCTGGTTTACACCGCATAGATGAGCAGAATGTAGCCATTCGAGAGAATGCGGATATTAAGCTCGAAAAGAACTACAAGGAAAAATACGACGGATATGATCCGAATGATCCTGAAACTTTTATTATACTTTCTTTGTTTAGAAATAACTTCAGAGCCAAGAGCACTGAAATCGCAAAGTTGATCCAATCGAATTATGCCAAGAACGAGAGGGTTAACCGCGGTGTTAAAGAGCAAGGTCTATTAATCCTTCAGCGGGCCGGAATGCCGGCTGTGTTGACTGAAATTGGCTTCATCAGTAATCCTGCAGAAGAAAAGTATATGAACTCTGAAAGTGGCCAGAATGAGATTGTTAATGCTATCTTTAACGCAGTTAAACAATACAAACAACAAAACGAGTAAATAAAAACCAGGATCGAGTGAAAATAGCAAACGAAACCAAAGTGGGCATACTAGCTGCCTTTGCCATTGCCTTATTAATTATTGGATACAACTTCTTAAAAGGTAATTCCATTTTCTCTAACGAGACGGTACTTTATGCCAAATACCCAAGAGTTGATGGTTTAGGTGTATCGAAGCCTGTATTGATCAACGGTTTTCAAATTGGCCGGGTAGACAAGCTGCAATTACAGCCAGACGGCTCTATCGTCGCGACGCTTAAGATCAATGGAAAATATGATATCCCAAAAAACAGTATAGCTAGATTAGAAAGCACTGATCTTTTAGGCAGTAAAGCGATTGTAATGGGGCTCGGAACAGGTACAAACTTCGCCCAGGAGGGTGACACTTTGAACGCCAACGTAGAAAAGAACCTGATGGAATCTGTAGAACCTGTACAGAAAAAGGCGGAAGTAATGGTAGGCAAGTTAGATTCAATTTTGACGTCGATAAACTCCATCATGAATCCCAACTTCCAGAAAAACGTGGACAGGAGTTTTAACAGCATCGCCTCTACCCTTGCTTCTTTGGAGGCAACATCCAAAAAGGTTGATCGAATGGTTGGCACAGAAAGTTCGAAAGTAGCTTCTATTATGGATAATGCGGTTTCCATTTCCAACAACCTGAAGAACAACAATGAAAAAATTAATTCGATTTTAAACAATCTGAATATGGTTACCGATCAGGTGGCTGCAGCAAACTTTAAACAAACAATAGATAACGCAAATCAGGCAGTTGCAGAACTGCAAGGTGTCGTTACCAAAATCAACCAGGGACAAGGCAGCCTCGGATTACTTGTAAACGACAGACAGATGTATGATAACCTAAATAATGCATCAAAAAGCCTCGATAATCTCCTGATCGATTTAAGAGAGAATCCTAAGCGTTATGTACACTTCTCAGTATTCGGAGGCGGGAATAAAGATAAATAGATTTAAATTAAATACGTTACACCTTCGAGTGCCAGTTCGGTATTCGGAAACACTGCAGCCGCTTCCTCAAGGAGCGGCTGCAGTGTTTTATACCTGGAGGAACAGTGACCGATAAGTAACTTATTGGCACCAGTACTCACAGCAATCTCGGCGGCTTGTAAAGCAGTCGTATGATGAGTGAAAATTGCTCGCTCTAGCAGATCATGTAGTNNAGTAGCTTCATGATATAGAACGGTACAATCTTTTATGTCATCCAGATAAGTACCATCTGCAAGTGTATCGGAACAGTAGCAGTAACTTTTAGGTTCGTTAGAGTCTACAGTATAGTCGGCATTAATGATCCGGTTCCCATTTGGAAGTTCAAGATCTACACCTCTCTTGAGTAAAGGATAGTATTCCAAAGGAATCTGGTCTGATTCAAGCTTTTCAACCAGTAACTTACGTAAACGTTTTTTCTCTTTGAATTTGAAACCAGTACAGGGAATTCTGTGATTAAGAATAATGGTTTCTACACTTAGATCCTGGTTTTCGAAAATACAGGCTGAACTGTTTGCCTGCACTGCGGTAAATTCAATTGGATATTTGAGATGTGTGTCAGAATGTTTGAACTGAAGGTTCAATATTTCATATAAAGGCTCCGGACCAA
>DCLG01000104.1:29033-29290 GCA_002320935.1 Pedobacter sp. UBA1654
CTGATAAACACGTGGTCTATCTTACTGGCTTTAATTCCATATTTGATCAATTGTTGCTGGGTACCTTCACCGCAATCAATAAGATAAAATTTCTCATTGCAATTAAGCAGCTGCGCCGTCGGATTTCTATTATAAACCGGCGTGGCAGAGCTACTACCTAAAATGGTTACCTCAAATTTCATTTCACATCCGCTTCTTCGTCCATCTCATCTTCATCGTCTTCTTCATCGGAGCCTCCACCAAGAAGGTCTTTTTCC
>DCLG01000083.1:0-4001 GCA_002320935.1 Pedobacter sp. UBA1654
AATATAAATACACACAAATAGGGAAGGTGGCTCAGAAATGGGTCGCCTTTTCCGTTTAAGCATCATGGTATAAGCAGTAACTACTTATAAATCTCTACTGTAATATTGCCGTCCTCGGTAACCGTTCCACGGTACATCCCTGCGGTATTAAACTCCATCGCAACTTGCCCGTTCTTATCAAGTGCGATAAGCCCGCCATCACCGCCAAGCTTACCCATCTTCCCGATTACCCTTTTGGAAGCTTCCTGAACAGATAGTTTCTGATACTCCATCATTGCGGAAAGGTCATGTGCAAGCACGGTGCGAATGTAGAACTCGCCCCAGCCGGTTCCTGAAATACCAGCCGTCGCGTTATTCGCGTAGGTTCCGGCACCAATAATCGGTGCGTCGCCAATCCGATTGAATCTTTTGTTGGTCATACCTCCGGTAGAGGTTCCGGCGGCCAGGTTACCTGCTTTGTCGAGCGCAACAGCACCCACGGTACCAAACTTGAAATCAGGGTTTAAAGTCCCAAGCCTTTGCGCCTTCTTATCATGATCCAACACAGTCTTCATAGAATCTTGCTTCAAAGCCTGCTGCAATCCTTTCCAACGCGCTTCTGTGTAGAAGTAAGATGGATCAACTAAGGTCAGGCCAGCCTGCTTAGCGAAATCCTCCGCCCCTTTCCCGGCCATCATGACGTGTTCAGATTTTTCCATCACGGCTCTTGCTGCACTAATTGGATTCCGGATCACAGTTACTCCCGCAATCGCACCAGCCTTCAAGGTCTTGCCGTCCATAATGGCTGCATCCAGTTCGTTCTTACCCTCGTGGGTAAATACAGCGCCTTTGCCGGCATTAAACAATGGAGAATCTTCCAATACATGAATGGCGACTTCAACCGCATCAAGGCTCGATTTACCGCCTTTTAAAGCATCGTAGCCTGTCTGCAGTGCCATTGTCATAGTTTCCCGGTAAGCGGCCTCCTTTTCGGGCGTCATATTTTTTTTCAGAATGGTACCAGCGCCACCATGCATCACCAGTACATACTTTTCTTGCTTTTGTGCAAATGCAGACCCTGCGACAGACAACAACAGGATCAAACTTAACTTCTTCAGGTTCATCATTCAGAGAGATTTCAGATCAGGGTATTTGTTTATATTCCAGTGGTAATCTACGCATATTTCGCAAGATCAGCTGCTGTTTATGTCTAATGTAACGGCTTGGTTTCAAAGGCGTCCATCGCAGTGGATTGGGAAAACATGCGGCGATCATTGCAGCCTGTGAACGGGTGAGTTTACTGCTGGATTTATTGTAGTAGGCCTGCGCAGCTGCTTCAGCACCATAGATCCCATCTCCCATTTCAATCACGTTCAAATAAACCTCAAGGATCCGTTCCTTGCTCCACAAAATTTCAATCAGCAATGTGAAGTAAGCTTCAAATCCTTTCCGCAGCCAGGAACGCCCTGGCCAGAGAAATACATTCTTCGCCGTTTGCTGTGTAATTGTACTGCCACCCTTTATCGACTTACCTCGTTCGTTACTCTTAAAAGCATTGCTATTGGCTTTTACATCAAATCCCATGTGTTTTAAGAACTTCTGATCTTCGGCACACACCGCAGCGAGCTTCATGTTCTTCGAGATCTGATCGAAATCTACCCACTCCTTCTCCAACTTGAAAGATTTACCCTCCGACTTCCTTTCGACATTCCTGGTAATCATCAGTAATGTAATCGGCGGATTAATGAAGCGGTAGGCCAGTACCCAAAAAAACGAAACCAGTATAAACCANNTCTTAGACATTCGTTTCTTCGCCATCTGTTCAAAGGTATATAAAAACATTTTCCGCCAAAATTGTTTACTTTTATCGCCAGGAAATTACACACATCATTCGCTCAAAATGAAATTCAAAGCATCAAGACTCTCAGAGGGTAACAAGGTATTCCCAGCAGAAATCAATTTAGAAGAAAACAACATTGAAATTAAGATCCCGGGACTTTTCCGTGGAGATTCTAAATACTTAAACTACCAGGACATCACCTCCATCGAAGTGGATAGCCCAATGATCGGTTTCTGTACCTTAAGGCTGTTCTTAAACGGGAACAAAGTTGAAGTTAAAGGTTTCAGCAAAGGTGATGTTAAAGAGATCCGCAGGATCATCGACGAAAAAAGAAGTGCATTAAGAAGGTAGACTGTTTGATTAAAACAGTCTAACCCTCATCACATTTACCGAATACGGATTCAATGAAAGATTTACGGTTTTGTTTCTGATGGCCACCTGACTGGTTACCGGAGCAATTGCGTCTGGCTTTTCAAATGAATTTACCATATCCAAATCGTCGCTACTGAGCACCGTGAGCGTTCCTTTTCCATTGATTTTACCTGCCCCATCAATCCTGAAAGTGCCATCCTGCTTTTTGCCAGATGAATTAACCACTTTTAGGATCAGTTCATTCGTTTTTCTATCAATGGTAGCCGAAGCATAATACCCCTCTTGTCCGCTCAGCGCTTTATTGTCTAACAATACAGGAACAACATCAGTTCCCTTATTCGTAGAGAATAATTTCTGAACATGATAATTCGCGGTACCGTATGAACGGAGGTTATCTACCCAGATCAAATCCGGCGTCCATTGCCAGCCTTCCGCATGTGCGAACAGGGGCGCATAGGATGCCATCTCAACCACATCAGCATTACGCTCAAGCCCGGTCATAAATGCCGCCTCAGACATCGCGCATAGCCAATTGTTCTTGTTTTCCGGACTTGCTGTGTTTACACTTTGCGCAGCATACTCGCCTGCAAAAATCTTAGGCCCTTTCCGGTCGTAGTTATCGTAACGACTGGCATTTTCAAGGAACCATTTCGGGTTCCGGTAATAATGCTCATCAATGATATCCGCGTTATTTGATCGCAGATACTTATCCAGGAAATCAAAGCGCGCTCCAACCGGATCTGTACCCGAGCTATTAACGATCCTCATGTCCGGATATCTTTCTTTTATTGCCTTGGTAAATAGAGCAAGGCGCTCCAGGTATTGAATGCCCCAGTTTTCATTTCCAATGCCAATCATGGTCATGTTAAATGGTTCCGGATGACCCATTTCTGCACGCTTCTTTCCCCATTCGGAAGTCGCGGGCCCATTGGCGAACTCTATAAGGTCCAATGCATCCTGAATATAAGGCCCCAAAAGTTCAAGTGGAACCACCTCCGCGGTATTAAATTGACAGGCCATGCCTGCATTCAGTATCGGCAATGGCGCTGCACCTATATCCTCGCAAAGCTGAAAATATTCATAAAAACCCAATCCAANNAAATAATCAGGCGTCGGTCTGTGTTTAAATTCCGTGTTCCATCGATTGATGACCATCTGGCGGTTCTCAACCGGTCCAATCGTTTTCTTCCATTGGAAACGTTCATCAAGCGTCCGTCCTTCAACAATACAGCCACCAGGAAAGCGAAGGAATCCAGGTTCCATATCCGCCAGGAGCTTAACCATATCACTGCGCAAACCATTTTCTCTTTTCTTCCAGGTGTCCTGAGGAAACATCGAAATCATATCCAGATCAATAATGCCCTTGTCCTTCAGCAGCACATCCAGCCTTGCTTTATCTACGGTTGCAGAAGAAGTAAAACTTACCGTNNGTATTTTTTCCATTCCCGACTGTCCGGAGTTATGGTTCCTGACCCAATAACTGCACCTTTTTCACCAATCAGCTCGATAACTAAACTTGAAGGGCTTCCCTGATGCTGGCGCGCCAGCACTGAAAAATCATACTGCACATCTTTCCGGATACCCATGCCCCTGAAGCCAACATTTGACAGGCCGTAGCGTCCCTTAGTCGATTCCAGTTTTATATACCTCCTGTTTGCATTATTGATATTTCCCCGGTTTAAGATCAGATAATTACCTTCTGCGTTATCATCCTTTCTTTCTTTCCAGCCCATCATCGGCACATCCAGCTCAAAGGATCTGTTCAGTACAAGTTCAGCATAAAGCCCTCCGTCAGCACCCAGATTGATAT
>DCLG01000083.1:4017-9414 GCA_002320935.1 Pedobacter sp. UBA1654
CACATGGAAGGGGACACTTTAGCTTTTACCTCGTCTGTTTTAATAACAAAAACCTTCGGAGCCTGTGCCACAACCGCTTCATGAATCGACAAACATAAAAGCGCCGAGGCTACGAATATTTTTATTTGCTTATTCATTTTCAATGATATTTAACTATTTCAATTCCAGTTCAACGACCGACAATGGAGGTAATTCTGCGACCAGTTGGTTTCCACTCTTCTTCGCTCCTTTGAAGTCTTTCACCGTGATTTTATTTGGATTATCGAAAGAATTATAATCCGTAAACTTAGCGGAAGTGACGATACGTCCTGTTACTTTGGACCATTTTAACCCGTTCAATGCGGTATTTACATTAATTTTCTTCTTAGCATCAACGTTTACAAGTGTGATATGAACCACCCCGGTGGAGTCGTTTGAAGCAGATGCGTTAATTGCCGCCACTTTTTCATTCCCTACAGTGTAACTCGGACTTGAAAATTCAAGGGGAATGTGTTTTGCATCCATATGCACTTTATACAGATCAAAAACATGATAGGTAGGTGTAAGTAACATTTTTTCTTTTTCTGTTAATATCAAAGCCTGCAATACGTTCACGGTCTGCGCTAAAGAGGCAACCCTTACCCTATCACTATGGTTATTGAAAATGTTAAGCGTAGAACCTGCGATCACAGCATCGCGCATGGTATTTTGCTGATATAAAAATCCAGGATTGGTACCAGGCATTACATCGGTCCAGATACCCCATTCATCAACCACCAATGCTACTTTTTTCTGCGGATCATATTTATCCATGATGGCAGAATGTGCTTTAACTAAACTGTCCATAGCAAGCCCGTTCTTAAGGGTACTAAAGTATTGTTCTTCACCAAACTCGGTTGAAGATCCCTTTTTGGACCAGTTCCCGGTAGGGATAGTATAATAATGAAGAGATAGCCCCCACATCTCCGCCAGCGGAATTTTTTTCATCAACACTTCCGTCCAGTTTGTATCCCAGGAATTCGCACCCCCAGCAATTTTCTTTAATGGTGCACCCGGGTAATTGCGTGCGTAAGTGGCGTAGCGTCTATATTGATCTGCATAAAAGTCAGCAGTCATATTTCCTCCACAACCCCAATTCTCATTTCCAACACCCCAAAAGCTAACTTTCCATGGCTCCGGTTTGCCATTTTCTTTTCTAAGATTAGCTAAAGGACTCACGCCGTCGAAATTCAGGTATTCAACCCACTTGGCCATTTCCTCAACGGTACCGCTGCCAACATTACCAGCGATATAAGGTTCTGCATTAAGCAAATTACATAACTCAAGAAATTCGTGTGTACCGAAGCTGTTGTCTTCCACTACGCCACCCCAATTGGTATTAACCATTTTAGGGCGCTGCTCACGCGGACCGATACCATCTCTCCAATGATACTCATCTGCAAAACAGCCTCCGGGCCATCTTAAATTCGGAATTTTGATGTGTTTCAATGCATCAACAATATCCAGACGTATCCGATCTTTCTTCGGCACATTCAAAGCAGGATCAACCCAGAAACCATCATAAATACATCTTCCCAAATGTTCAGCAAAGTGACCATAGATGTGTTTACTGATAACGTTTTTGGCGTTGCTGGTATTCAGATCAATAGAAACAGCATTCTGCGCCTTCACACCGAGGCTTGCAGAGAAATAAAAGACGAGCGCTGCTAGGATAAATTTTTTCATGTAAAAGGGTTTAGGTTGGGTTAATTGATTTAGTGTTTGTTTATCTGATAGTAAACCTCATTCCATTTGAGTTCATTTCGGAATTGATTCAGATTTGTATTATGATCGATGCCTACATACTCGATTCCTGCCATATTAGCGAAATCAGTAAGGTGTTCTGCGGTTAAATTCTGACTGTAACAGGTATGGTGCGCACCACCGGCATAAATCCACGCTGCACATCCGGTTTTCATGTCAGGTTGTGGTTTCCATAGTACACGTGCAACCGGTAACTTCGGTAGTTCTTCATGTGCATCAACCCCATCTACCACGTTTACCAGCAAACGGAACCGGTTTCCCATATCAACTATAGAAGCATTTAAAGCGGGTCCATTTGCAGCATCGAATATCAATCGTACCGGATCTGCTTTACCACCAATTCCTAAAGGATGTATTTCGCATCTAACAGGGCCCTTCGCTAGGCCGGCATCTACCTCCAGCATGTGTGATCCCAACACGAATGAATTGTCGGGCGTGAAGTTGTACGTGTAATCCTCCATGAATGCATTTGTGCCTTCAAGTCCACTGCCCATAACCTTCATGGTTCTTACCAGTACAGCAGTTTTCCAGTCGCCTTCTCCTGCAAACCCATAGCCTTCATTCATCAAGCGCTGAACTGCAATGCCGGGAAGTTGAGCCATGCCATGCAGATCTTCAAACGTATCAGAAAAGCCTTTGAAGTTACCCTGCTCCAGGAAATTCCTGAGGCCAATTTCTATTTTCGCAGCTTCTCTTAAGGAAGCATGTTGACTGCCACCTTTCCTCAGGGTCTCGGCAAGTATATAGCTGTCTGCATATTCCTGCGTTAGTCTTTCTATTTCAGCATCTGATGTTTGATTGATCACAGCAACAAGGTCTCCTATGCCATAGGTGTTGCAAGAAAACCCGAAATTAATCTCCGCCTCAACTTTATCGCCTTCGGTTACCGCTACATTACGCATATTGTCGCCGAAGCGCGCATATTTTGCGCCTTGCATATCGTACCACCCGGCAGCAGCCCGTAACCAGGTATCTATGCTTTCAACAACCTGTGGATCCTCCCAGTGTCCGGCGACGACTTTTCGGTTGATCCGCATTCTGGACATGATAAACCCGAATTCACGATCTCCGTGAGCGCTTTGGTTCAAGTTCATAAAATCCATATCCATGGTGCTCCATGGTATATCCCGGTTAAATTGCGTATGTAGATGGAGTAAAGGTTTCTGCAATATTTTAAGACCAGCTATCCACATTTTGGCAGGCGAAAAGGTATGCATCCAGGCGATGATCCCGATACAATTTTCCGCATTATTCGCCTGCTGGCAAATGGCATAGATCTCCTCATGCGTCTTCACCGTAGGCTTGAAAATGATTTTAACCGGAATTTGAGCTGAATCATTTAAAGCCCCCGCGATATGCTGGGAATGTTCTGCAACAGCTCTTAAGGTTTCTTCTCCGTACAAATGCTGACTCCCGGTTATGAACCAGGCTTCATAATGGTTTAAACTGCTTATCATTGTTTTCGTTTTTATTGTCCATAATAGGAATCAACACCGTGCTTCCTGTCGAAATGTTTTTTAATCAGCGCATCTTTCATCGGGCGAACCTCTGGGTTTATCTGTTCTGTGAGAAAGGCCATTTTCGCTATTTCTTCTACAACAGCACTATTGTAAACCGCTTTATCCGCATTTTTTCCCCAGGTAAAAGGTGCATGGTTTCCAACCAGAATCATTTCAACTTCAGTATAGCTTAAACCATGTGCTTTCAGGTGATCAATGATTTGAAATCCGGTTTCATATTCATAATTACCACTAATTTTATCATCACTCATCGGCGCCGCACAGGGGATTGAAGCAGTGGTATGATCTGCATGTGTGGTCCCATAAATGGGGATTGGCTTTAAAGACTGTGCCCAGGCAGTTCCATAAGTGGAGTGGGTATGAACAATCCCACCAATATCCGCCCAGTGTTTGTACAACACCGCATGTGTCTGGGTGTCCGATGATGGTCGTAGATCTCCTTCTATGGTATTTCCATCAAAATCTACGATAACCATGTTTTCAGGCGACAAGTTTTCATATGATACGCCACTTGGTTTAATAGCAAACACTTTGTTTACGCGATCTGCTGCGCTTGCATTTCCAAACGTAAACAGTACCAGCCCCAATTTCGGGAGCAGCATATTGGCCTTGTAGGCCTCTTCTCTGATGTCCTGATATTTATTCATGAGGGGAGTTTTTTTCTATGAAATTACCCAGTGATTTATATTTCGGATAGCGTGATGCATAGTAGCTTACATTTTCTTCAATCGGGTAGTAAGTGGTATCGAAGCCACCCCCCATCTGCCGCATGGCCGCTTCCACATTGGGATAAATTTCTGCAGCTACAGCAGCAAACATTGCGGCACCTAAGGCACATGTATGGCTGAACTGATGAATGCGAATAGGCATATTTAAGACATCAGCCATCATTTGCATGATGTATGGCGACTTCTTAGCAACGCCGCCGATCCCAATTATTCCTTTAACAGGAATGCCTTCAGCAATAAAACGGTCGACGATATTTTTAGCACCGAAACAAGTTGCTTCAGCAAGTGTTCGGAATATCCTGGGTGCATCGGTTGCAAGATCCAGATTGTAAATGGCAGCTTTCAATGCCTGATTAGCATCCGGCGTTCTTCTTCCATTAAACCAGTCGATCGCTACTTCATCATCCTCAGCTTTTGGTAACAAGCCTGCCTGTTTACTCAATTCAGGGATTATGGCATCCAGCATTTCCTCTTCAAGGGCCTTAGCTGTTTCAGCATCAATTATTGAAGATGTGTGTAAAAGATTTTTCAGGGGCCATCCAAGTATGTTTTTAAACCACGCATAAGTGTCTCCGAAAGCAGATTGTCCGGCTTCAAGACCAACCATCCCCGGAATTACCGATCCGTTCACCTGTCCGCAGATCCCCTTAATGAGTCTGCCTTCCATATCAGTAGTTGGTGTGATCAGAATGTCACAGGTAGAGGTTCCCATAACTTTACTCAGGTGATAGGGTTCAATTTGTCCGCCAACGGCACCCATATGTGCATCAAAAGCACCAACACCTACTACAACAGCTGTACTTAAACCCAGTCTGTCCGCCCATTCCTGACTCAATGAGCCAGCGGGAACATCAGAGGTATAAGTTTCCTTGAACAAACGCGAGGTAAAACCATCCAGAAGCGGATCGAGTGAAGCGAAGAAGTCATTAGGTGGTAGACCGCCAAAGGCTTCGGCCCATAAAGCTTTATGTCCGGCCGCACAACGGCTTCTTTTCATCGCATTAACATCAGTCCCTCCAGTAAGCATAAATGGAATCCAGTCGCAATGTTCTACCCAGGAGTAACATGCAGCCCTGACTTTCTCATCCACGCGAAGTGTTCGTAGCAATTTTGCCCAAAACCATTCCGAAGAATAGATGCCTCCGCAATAGTTAAGGTAATTGACCTCAAATTTAGCAGCATGGTCATTGATCTCGGCCGCTTCTGCAATTGCGGTATGATCTTTCCAAAGCACAAACATGGCCTGCGGGTTCGTTTCAAACTCCGGAAGCAACGCAAGCGGCAAACCGCTTTGGTTCACTGCAACAGGTGTAGATCCAGTTGTATCAATGGAAATTGCTTTAACCGAGCTGGCTTCCACCGTGCTG
>DCLG01000083.1:9468-11972 GCA_002320935.1 Pedobacter sp. UBA1654
TGTTGCCTGAACAAGTTTGTGCCGGGATCACAAAAGAGCCCCTTCTGCCATCTGGGATAATAGAATACTGATGAAGCAATTTCTTCTCCATTGGAAGCATTAACAAGGACGGAGCGGACGGAGTCTGATCCGTAATCTACCCCAATAACGTACTGATCTGTTTTCATAATGGATAAACGTCTAATTAACGTTTATTTTCTTGTTAAATGAAATTATTTAACACTTATCATCCTTTATTTCAACCGATCAGGTTTTCCGCATTTGGAACAAGATTAAGAAACGTTTGTATCTTCGCCTTGTATTTCTTCTTATCCAGCTTGAAGTAGAATGCGCCTTTCTTCGAATTGGATTTATCCTTTTCTTCCAGCTTAATCAACAGCCCTGTTGAAGTAAGCTTTCTGATAAAGTTTCTGTTGTCAATCTTTGTATTGTATACGTCCTCATAAAGACTTTGCAACTGCGGAATGGTAAACTTTTTTGGGAGCAATTCAAACAAGATCGGATGATGTGCAGCCTTATACCTTATTTTCTGCTTTGCAATTTCAACCATTTCGTTGTGATCAAAAATCAGCGTGGGCATTTCAATGGTCAAAAACCATTCAGCATGATAATCCTCGTGTAGCTTAGTCTGGTATTTAAGAATATCGATCAAGGCGAAATATGCAACCGAGATTGTACGTTCGGGATCCCTATTGGGATTACCAAACGCATGTAATTGCTCCAGATACACGCCCTTCAAACCGGTTAGCTGAAAAAGAATTTTGTTCGCTGCTTCATCCAGCCCCTCGTCACTGCCTATGAAGCCACCCATTAGGCTCCACTTACCTTCTTCCGGCTGAAATCCCCGTTTAATAAGCAGGATTTTTAGGTGCTCTCCATCAAAACCAAAAACAATGCAGTCCACCGCAACCAGCATCCTGGCTTTTATTATTTGCTTAATCATTCAGGGGTAATTAGTTCACAATACTAGATTGTAATCGTTCATTATAAACATAAATATACTAGAATCTAACTCTTGAATAGGCATCTAACGACTCACACGCGATAATTTGCCTTTAAATAAAAAAAGCGTCCCGGAATCCGGAACGCTTTTTTTATATATTGTAATAAAAGATTACTCAGCTACTACTGCGAAAGGAACTTTAACTTTCACTTCTTTGTGTAAGTTTAAGTTAGCAACATAGTCACCAACAAATTTAGGCTCAGTTTCGAAAGTAATACGGCGACGGTCAACATCAAAACCTTGTTGTTTCAATGCGTCAGCAATCATAATGGTGTTAACTGCACCAAAGATTTTACCAGACTCACCAGCTTTAGCACCGATAGACAATTTAACATCAGTTAAACGTGTAGCGATCTCTTCAGCATCTTTCTTAATTTTATCTTGTTTGAAAGCAGCTTGTTTCAAGTTTTCAGCCAATACTTTTTTCGCTGAAGGTGTTGCCAATTGAGCAAATCCTTGAGGAATTAAGTAGTTACGACCAAAACCTGGCTTTACATTCACGATATCATCTTTTTCCCCTAGGGNNTATCTTGTTTTAAAATAATTTCCATGTTCAGCGCTTATTTTAATTGGTCAGCAACGAAAGGTAACAAACCAACGTGACGAGAACGTTTTACCGCCTGAGCCACTTTACGTTGGAATTTCAATGAAGTACCGGTTAAGCGGCGTGGTAAAATTTTACCTTGATCATTGATGAATTTCAACAAGAAGTTTGCGTCTTTGTAATCGATATATTTAATACCATTCTTTTTGAAACGGCAATATTTCTTTCTGTTATCGTCCACTTTAGGAGCGGTAACATACTGTATTTTTTGATCTTTTGCCATTATACTGCAGCCTCCGTTTTAGGTTTTTTGTTAAAAGCACCACTGCGTTTCTTCTCATTATAAGCAACCGCGTGACGGTCAAGTCTAATGGTTAAGAAACGTAGAACACGCTCATCGCGCTTTAGTTCTAATTCCAATTTGTTAATTAATTCACCTGACGCTTTGTACTCCGTTAGGTGGAAATGTCCGCTTGCTTTTTTTGCAATCGGATACGCTAATTTTCTCAAACCCCAACTATCCTCCTGGATAATTTCGGCTCCGCTGTCAGCGATGATTTTGCTAAATTTCGCAATTGCTTCTTTAGCTACCTCTTCTGACAACAACGGGGTTAGAACGATAACAGTTTCGTACTGATTCATTGTTATTTAATTATTTAGTTTATCCCGCATCGACTACGGGGATGCAAACTTAAGAATAATATTCTTTTTATCAAACTGTCAGACTGCATTTATGTATATGATAATCACTGCATTGCTTCAAAAATTAGCGCTTCCTTAATTTAACCCGTAGTTTTGCAGCATAATCAGGCTTATGGAATACAGCAAAAGAAGAAAAATCGTCGCACTTAAACAGAAAGCAACACATACCCTCAGCTTTAACCCCTTCGTTTTCAGCCGAATGTTCTGGCTCTGGATCCTGCTTGGTGTACTAGGCGGCGTCACGGCAGGTGCTTA
>DCLG01000083.1:12023-12319 GCA_002320935.1 Pedobacter sp. UBA1654
TCCAAAGTTGAAGGGCTCTGGATCATTCCGCTGATGACCATTGCCGGACTGCTTGCCGGTATTGTAATCAAAAAGCTGGGAGACCCGGGTGAAATTGACCTGATTGTAGATAATATTCGCTTTAAAGGCGGACAGCTTAACGCCAAGAACAATCCTTCGATGATCATGTCTTCCCTGCTTTGTATTTCCAGCGGCGGAAGTTTAGGTCCTGAAGCACCTTTAGTGCAGGTCTCCGGATCGATAGGCACCTGGGTAGCTAAAAAGTTCAGAATGAGAGGAGAAGATATGCGCTCCCT
>DCLG01000083.1:12367-19381 GCA_002320935.1 Pedobacter sp. UBA1654
GTGGAAGTCTGTTTGCCATAGAGATCCTGCACCATAAACACGTAAGTCAATACTATCAAGCGATGATCCCGGCCATTGTGGCCAGTTGTGCCAGCTTCGTTGTCTTCATGCTGATCACCGGAACACCCTTCGGACCCACCTGGAACTTCCCACCCTACGTGGAAACCAATTTATCGGATCTGATGTATGCCGTTGCATATGCGATGATCGCCACTGCAGTAGGCTGGTTGTTTATCTATATGGTAAAACAGTTTAAATCCGTTTTCAAAAGCTTCCCAGTTCCGATCTACATCAAGCTGGCAATCGGAGGACTCATCCTCGGCATCATCGGATACCAGCTGCCGATCACCCGCTATTTTGGCCATGATGAAATTTCAGAGCTGTTGGTTTCAGACCTGAGCTTAACCATGCTATTCGCAATCATTCTAGGTAAATTGCTGGCCATTTCCATCACCATGACTTCAGGCTGGCGCGGTGGTTTCATCATCCCATTATTTTTTGTAGGTACCACACTGGGATTAATATTACACCGCTTCTTCCCGGATCANNGTATGCTGCATTGCAGCAATCAACGCTTGTGTAACCCGAACGCCGATCAGTGTGATTGTACTACTGGCCACAATGACTGGCTTTCATTACTTTGTACCCATCATGTTTGCAAGCCTAACCGGATTTTTCCTTGCCCCGAAAACACCTTTGATCAACTCGCAATTCGGAGAAGTTAAACCAAACACAGCTTAAATTAATCTCAGCTTCCCCAGGCCCGGTTAATAAATCGCCGGCTTGGACGCTCTACCCAGCGATAGGTAATGTAAGAAATAAGTACAAGCAGGATCAAATAAATCAGGCAGTACATCACGCCACTGGAGAACTCGATGTTCTGCCTGCCCCTGCCAACACCCACTGTTCCAGGAAGGAGATAACCATGAGAAAAGGGTTCCTGCAGAAAGATTTGCATCAGGTAAATGGAATAAGATATATCACCTAGAAACTGCATGAAACGGGTATTACAGAAAGTGGCAATTTTCCCGTTGTTGGACGCAATACTGAGTACAAGCAGGGAGAAAAAGAACACCGTGATGCCGTCATTCAAGGCGAAATGTAAAGACAACCCGATCGCAAGCAGGATCAGCAGAGACAGCCAATCTGCCGAAAAGGCTTTTTTGATCGACTGTAAACCAAAAGCTAAATAAACGAGTACACCCGCAGTGAACCCGGCGATACCTCGTATATATCCGTAGTCGAAGGTTGTATTCAGGTTGTGCGGTACCGGAATTGCAGGATTAATTGGATTGGTCCGAGGCAGTACGTACATGATTGAATAGTATGCAGCAACTACAAAAAGGGCCAGCGTTACGACAGCAATGAGCCTCTTCCTACTGATGAACAGGGCAATAAAAGGAAACAACAGGTAAGCGGCAAATTCAGCACTGATGCTCCAGGAAGGAATATTCCAGGAATAAATATCGGTAACACCAAAGGAATGGAGCAGTAAAATGTTGGGCAGAATGTCGGATGGCTGTTCCAGGATGATCGGCGGATTGCCCCAGTCTGTGAGCCAGCGCACAATGACCACCAACAGCAACAGCGAAAACAGATGCAAGGGATATACCCGCGCAAAACGGGCGACAAAAAACTTCTTCAATGATTCTCCTTGCAAATTTTCCTTGAAGTCTTTGCTATACACGTGGAGCATGATAAAGCCACTCATGATGAAGAACAGATCCACCATGAGGTAACATTTTTCAAAAAACATGGATTGCTCAGCAGGGATAAAGCGTGCAGCCGCCATTTCAAAATGAAATACGGCGACCAGTATTGCCGCTATTCCACGTAATGCGGTCAACGAAGAAAGATATTCAACCTTATGATCTGTGACCTGAACAGATTTGTCAGCGATCGAAGTGGAAGGCATTGCGGAGTGTCCGAGGGTAGCGGCTTGGGTCATGGGATTTATAATTTATAATAAGTAATCTAGCATCACTTAACAACCTTATATCCCCTGGCAACAAGCTTCAACGTTAGAGAGGTCCCTTCAAAGTTTCCTTCCTCTTCCTGGTCCTTATACTGGAGCGAATGAAGGTTCTTAATTTTCAAGGTTTGTGCTGAAGCGTCATAGATAATTTCATCTGCAACTACCGTGATATGTTCTGATACGACCTTGGCATCTCCAAACAAAGAAATAACTTTCCGGTCATTAGAATACGTTGTTGAATCTCTCGCGTAAGATTTAATTGAAATTACCGGATCTTCTGCAGACCAAGGGATCGTCGCCGGTATAAAATCAATGTGTGGCGCAGCAAATGCAGATATGCTTGAAAAAGCGATCACNNAGCAATAAATTTGTGTTTTCAAGATACAAAAAATCAGCAGATTCGAACCAGATACATCAGAAAACAACATCACACACTGTTTTGTATATTTAGCACCTCAACAAACATCAACATGAAACTAAAACTCTTAACTGCTTTATTCCTGGTAATTGCCTTCCACACCAGCATCGCCCAGGTAAGGTCAGAACTTCTGTTAGACAAAAACTGGAAGTTTACCCGGCAGGATGATGCCCAATTCAGCGAAACAGGATTCAAAGACCAGCGTTGGCAAAGCGTTACCGTTCCACATGACTGGGCAATCTATGGACCATTTAGTCCGACAAATGATCTACAGAAGGTGGCCATAAGTCAGGATGGCCAGAAAGAAGCTGCAGACCACGCTGGTAGAACCGGCGGACTTCCTTTTGTAGGCGTAGGCTGGTATCGTAACAGCTTCAGTCTACCCACTTTCAAAAAGGGAAAAAGAGCTTACATCATGTTTGATGGCGCCATGAGTAACGCCGTTGTTTATCTGAATGGCCACAAAGTTGGGAACTGGCCTTATGGCTACAACAGCTTTCATTTTGACATCACCGAATTCTTAGACCCAGATCAGAAAAACGTACTTGCAGTGCGTTTAGAGAACCTACCAGAATCTTCACGCTGGTATCCCGGAGCGGGCATCTACAGGAATGTACACGTTTATGTAACGGAAGACGCACATATCCCGATATGGGGCACGCAATTGACTACGCCTACTATAAAAAAGGAGTACGCGAAAGTCGTTCTGAAAACAAAATTGAAAAAACCTGAGACTACAGCTGCTGAAAATTTCTCATTGCTCACCGAAATCAAAGATCAGAAACAGCAAGTGGTGGCAACTTTAAAAACACCGCTTAGCCGCTTTGATGAAAACGTTTTTCAGCAGGAACTAACCGTAGTGAATCCGCAGCTATGGGACACGGAAAACCCGGTATTATATAAGGCAAGCTCCAAATTGTATCAGGGTGATCAGCTGAAAGATGAATATGAAACAACATTCGGCATTCGCTCTATAGAAATCATACCAGAGAATGGCTTTCTCCTGAACGGAAAGCGCACCCAACTGCAAGGGGTATGCCTGCATCATGATTTAGGACCATTAGGTGCAGCAGTTAACGATGCGGCAATTCGCCGTCAGCTGCGCATCATGAAAGATATGGGGGTAAATGCCATCCGGACTTCTCATAATATGCCCGCACCCGAGGTGATAAAAGCATGTGATGAGATGGGGCTTATGGTCATGGCCGAAACCTTTGATGAGTGGAAAACACCCAAGCAGAAGAACGGATACAATCTGTATTTTGACGAATGGGCTGAAAAAGACCTGGTGAACCTAATTCATCATTATCGTAATAACCCAAGTCTTGTGATGTGGTGCATTGGCAATGAAGTACCTGATCAGGGTATGCCAAATGGTCCGAAGTTATCGCGCTTTCTACAAGACATCTGTCTGCGAGAGGATCCCACCCGCTTTGTAACCCAGGGCATGGATCAACCGCTTAAGGTGATCAACAATAACTTCGCGGCGGTGATGCAGGTCGTCGGCTTTAATTACCGCCCATTTACCTATCCGGAAGCTTATAAAAAACTTCCGCAGCAACTTATTCTGGGCACTGAAACAGCTTCCACAGTCAGCTCCAGAGGCGTTTACAAATTCCCGGTTGTACGCAGATCCATGGCTAAATACACAGATCACCAATCTTCCTCTTATGACGTAGAACATTGCGACTGGTCTGATCTGCCGGAAGATAACTTCATTCAGCATGATGACCTTTCCTATGCCATCGGCGAATTTGTGTGGACCGGATTTGACTACCTTGGTGAACCAACACCGTATTACACCGACTGGCCAAGCCATAGTTCATTATTCGGGATCGTCGATCTGGCCGGTATTCCAAAGGACCGCTTTTATCTTTACAGAAGTCAGTGGAATAAAAAAGAGTCGACACTTCACGTATTACCGAACTGGAACTTCAAAGACAGAAAAGGTGAAGTAACACCAATCTTTGTTTACACCAGTTATCCAGCAGCGGAGGTTTTTATCAATGGAAAGAGTCAGGGCATACAACGTAAAGACACCTCGTTTACGGTACACAATACCGGCAGTAAAGCTTCCCTGGAGGCCTTTGAACGGCAGAAAAGATACCGTTTGATGTGGATGGATACACGTTACGAACCGGGAACGGTCAAAGTGGTGGCATACGATAGCTCCGGAAAAGCCGTGGAAGAAAAAGAAATCCATACACCTGGCAAACCGCACCATATCGAGCTTACAGCCGACCGGACAAACCTGAAAGCTGATGGTAAAGATCTTTCCTTTATCCGCGTAAGCGTTGTCGATAAAGATGGAAACCTTTGCGCTGATGATGACCGCCAGATTCAGTTTAAGGTGTCTGGGGCCGGTAGTTTCCGCGCCGTGGCCAACGGAAACAGCACCAGTCTGGAGTCATTTCAGGCGCCACACATGAAAGTATTCAGTGGCGAACTGACTGCCATTGTAGAATCAGGAGAAAAGAATGGTTCAATGGTCTTTGAAGCGAAAGCCAAAGGTTTAAAATCCGGACGGCTAACAATCCAGGTGAAGTAGTTCAACAATATGAGCTAGTCTATCTGGTTGATTGAAATGTATCGCTGCTGAGTGCTCTTTTTCGGTATCAACGAATTAATTGCCTGCGATGCTTCAATCGGAAAGTCAGACTCTAAAATGTCAGCGCCCTGCAAAAATGTTAGCCGGTAATTTGCGGCACGTTTGCCGGGCGCTTTCAACCTGTCATAAGATGGTGCTGCAGATATCATACACATCACCCCTTCGGCATGCAGCAGCTTATAAAGTGCTGCATTCTCCGGATTATTCATGGAACCAATATAGGCGATCATATTCTTCCATGGAATCCCCGCAGCCTTATATGCTTCAAAAGCTTCCTTCGTTTTTACAAATGCCGACATCATCCGCTCAGGGTTATCATCATAGTAAAACTTAGCTTCTTCCGCAGTGTGCACCGTAACCATCACAACATCATTTTTGCATTGCTTCAATATTTTGGCTGTAACTTCAAGTGGCAGATCTTTCTTGTCCAGATTTAGCACCGTCTTTCCCCTACTCCATTCAATAGCCTCTACAAGCGTAGGAATTCTGTAAGGTGTTACATTCCCCTGGACATCCTTCAACTTCAACTTCTTCAGCTCTTCATAAGTATAGTCCGACACCTTACCCGTTCCTGTTGTGGTGCGCTCTAAAGTGGCATCATGCATCAGTACCGCTACACTATCTTTGGTCAACCGCGGATCAATCTCATAGAAAGCGGGCGTATAACGGAGCGTATTCTCGAATGCTTCAATGGAATTCTCAGGAAAGCCGTATTCCATCCCACCTCTATGACCGCTGATTATCGGGCGATCCTTGCCGGTATATCTAAAAAACTCCTGAAGTTCTGTGTTGCTTTTGATATTTAAGCTATGCCTTTGTTGTGCCGTTGCTTTCTCGCAGGACGTCAACAAATAGAGCATGTAAACCAATCCATGCAAAATATTCGAAGTCTTCATTGTGGTTAACATTTATCTCTTCAATATAGTAAGAAATCACAAACGACAAATTGCAACAGATGGATCCCGCAGTAAAAAAATAAAGACATTAAAAAAGCCGCTCAAAAAATATTGAGCGGCTTTTCTTTAGAGATAAAAAACCCCTTAGTTGTGCCTGAACTGTTGAACACTGATGTTATCAGCATTAGATCCAGTTACATAAACGGTGTAGATCTTATCCGGTGCAAACGCAGACAGATCGAAGTTTCCAAGGGCGGTCGTTTGTCCTGCAGAAAAGACTTCCAATGATAAAATACCAGGGCTTACACTCACCCAGTTACTGGCTTTATCATGTTCCAGGTTGGTAACCAGGTTATCACCTGAAGCGCGGCGGATATCAACATTCTCCTGAACCGCATCACTTAAATGTACGAACCTTACTTTAGCTTGTCCACTTGCTGGGGCAGCCAAATCGTCCTCAAAGGCTCTCACCCTTGCATTCTGGCCTTCACCTGCTAAGATCAAAGTGTAGTTACGTCCATTTGTGAAGTCAACTTCTTCCGAAGCAAATACGGTTTCGGTACCTTCGTTTTTAAATTCCGCCTGCAGGTTATTTCCTGAATTTGTAGCGATGTATTCCGAAGCTTGACCGAAAGTTAAGCCTGTTCTAATGGTTTTACCAGCAATCTGGACAGTTTGTGCGGAAGCACCGGTTGATGCATTTGCCACAATTACATTGGCAGATCCTACCTCATCAACGTCATCTTTCTTACAAGATGTAATTAAAGTCGCAAATAACAACAATGACGTCCCCGCTAATACATTTTTGAAGATTGATGTTCTTTTCATAGTTTTAAAATTTAAGTCAAAAATTACAGTAGATGCTTTTCGTGTCTGTTTTTACAAGAAGCAAACCAAAATTTTTCTGACTAAAACTTATCTATTAAAGAGAATCAAGCCTAATTGCGGCTTTATCAGGTTTTTGCATGGTTAAAGGAAGTTCTGTCCTGGCAATAGCCCTGTGAAACAGGTGTTCCCATTTTTAGACAATTCTGTATGGATTAAGGCACAAAGTAAACCTACTTCTGCTCTTCCGTCTGTATTTCCGCGCTGGTTTCACTTACCGCCAGTTTATACA
>DCLG01000083.1:19414-22521 GCA_002320935.1 Pedobacter sp. UBA1654
GCTGTCAGGATACTCATCATATTGCGCCAGGCAGATGAGCAGACTGTAGGATACTTCACAGCTTTCTGTCCCTGCACTGCCCGAACCATTATCTATCAGGAAAACCTTCGCCCAAAGCTGTTCTCCCTTAAAGAGCTCGTAGGCCTGTATGGATTCCGTAAACTTCACAAAATCCTTTTGTGTGACTTCATTAACCTTAGTGGATTGTGCCAGGGCATTCAGTGAAAACAGAGACAAGAGCGTTAATAATAGCGTTTTCATTATACGGGGTTTATATAACTGAAATATAGAAAAATTCAGTCACTAATTCCCTACCCTTTTCTTCTGTAATTTCGCTTCCACAGCTTGTACCAGTGTTTGTTATGCGGGTATTTCCGATGCGGAGTAGCATTGTTAAACACGATTGCTACCAGCAGCAGGATCAATACGCCTGTAAGCACCGGACTAAGAACATACATAAACCCCATCGCATGTATTTTCTCAGATCCGATATTTGCAATTAAGGCTGTAGCGCCACCCGGTGGATGCAAAGTTTTCGTGATCTGCATGGCCACAATGGACAGCGACACAGACAAAGCTGAACTCAGCCATAGCTCATTAGGAATAAGCTTGTAAATGCAGACGCCTACTAAGGCGGAAACCACATGCCCACCAATCAAGTTCCGTGGCTGTGCCAATGGACTATTGATGATACCATAGATGAGCACAGAACTGGCACCAAAAGAACCAATAATAAAAAGATTATCATTTACGGTCAGGTACTCACTATGGATGAAACCAATGAGTGCAATCCCGACAAAAGATCCAAGGAAAGTCCAAAAATGTTCGCGGTAATCGATAAGTGTCTCTTTGTAAAAGATGTATTTGGCGGTTCTATAGCGGCGGCGTAATCTTTGTTTCATACCTGAATTGCAGTTAAAAGCACAAATGTCGCAATATTTACTAGTTCTCATTAACCTCCGGTACAGCCGGGATAAAAGCAGGCACCAGGTTCGGAGTATACCGGGCCTCAACCCGGCGTCGATAGGGCATTGACCCGGGGTTGAGCCGGCCCTTAGCCAACTGCAGACGGCTCAAGCACGGCTCAACTAAGAGTAAACCACGGATCAACAATGGTTGGGATGGCCAGTTCCCGGCAACGTAATCCAAACGTAAACATGAACCTTCTTATCGGGATTATTTCCCAACATATTCCTCAAGCCCGCAAAAAATATCTAATTTCGTGGCGATGGAAAATTTCATTGTTTCTGCCCGTAAATACCGCCCGGCCACCTTTGAAACGGTTGTCGGACAAAATCACATTACCGGTACGCTGAAAAATGCCATCAAGAATAACCAGCTTGCACAGGCCTTCCTTTTCTGCGGGCCTCGCGGTGTCGGAAAAACCACCTGCGCAAGGATCCTGGCTAAAACCATCAACTGCACCAACATCACACCTGAACAGGAAGCTTGTGGCGTCTGCGACTCCTGCCTTTCCTTTCAAACCGGTCATTCTTTTAACTTTCATGAACTCGATGCTGCATCCAACAACTCTGTGGATGACATCAGAAGTCTGATTGAGCAGGTTCGTATCCCGCCTCAAGCTGAAAAATACAAGATATACATCATCGATGAGGTGCACATGTTGTCGGCAAATGCCTTCAATGCTTTCCTGAAAACTTTGGAAGAACCCCCTTCTTATGCCATCTTCATCCTGGCGACTACCGAAAAGCATAAGATCCTGCCGACCATCCTTTCGCGGTGTCAGATCTTTGATTTCAACCGGATCCAGGTAGACGACATTGCGGGACTGCTAAATAAGATTGCACAAAGGGAGCAGATTAATGTTGAAGCAGATGGACTGCATATTATAGCACAGAAAGCTGATGGCGGTTTGCGTGATGCACTGTCTATGTTCGACCAGATTGTTAGTTATACAAACAAGAATCTGACTTATAAGTCGGTTATTGATAACCTGAACATTCTGGATTATGATTATTACTTCCGCCTAATCGATTATCTGATTAACGCTGATGTAAGCAATGCACTTGTGCTTTTCGATGAAATCCTGAACAATGGTTTCGACGGCAACAACTTCATCAACGGATTGGCTACACATTTAAGAAATCTGTTGGTCGCAAAGGATCCAATGACGGTGAAATTGTTGGAGGTTAGTGAGAACATCAAACAGAAATATTTAAGTCAAAGTCAGCAGATCCAGGTTTCTTTTATCCTGACCAGCCTGAACCTGGCCANNAGTGTGATCTGAGTTATAAGAATAGTAAAAACCAGCGTTTGCAGGTGGAGCTTGCCTTGATAAAAATGTGTCACATTCCATCCGTCCTGCAACTGGCATCAATGCCGAAAGCTGCTACGGAATCGCTAACTGACACAGATCAGCTTAAAAAAAAAACTAATATAATACCCGACGCTGCCACTTCAGTAGCTCCAGCCAAAGCTTACACCGGAGCTGAAACAACAGGTAATCAGAATCTTAAGGAACCAGAACCGAAAACTCAAGCGCCACAGGAAACGACCCCAGCCGCAACGGCTAGCCCTGCTATTCCTTCAATTTCCAAAGCAGCGGAATCGCCAATCAAGCTTAAACCTGAAAATGGAAGTCTGTCCATTAAACTAAATGGCAATCTGGGAACAGCTGGTACATTGATTCCATCTTTAACCGCCTTAGGTGATCTGGCTGCAGGTGTAGACGACAAGGAGCCCAAGTATATTGTGGGAGATGATAAAGAGGCTTTTAGTTACGAGCAACTGTTAGTACTATGGGAAGAATACACCAAAAAAGCCTTCGATGCCCATAAGATTAATTTTTATACCATCCTGAAAAGTAATCCACCGGTGTTAGAAACACCAACACAGATTAAAATAGGCATTGAGAATAGTGCACAGGAAAGTATTTTGCAAAGTGAAATGGTGGAGTTTTTAAACTTTTTAAGATCCAGATTAAAGAACTTTGATCTGAGCATCGTTACCGAAAAGGTGGAGCGAAAGATTCAGAACCGCTTGTACACCAGCACCGAGAAATACCAATACCTTGTTGGTAAGAATCCGAAACTGGAAGAAATGCGGAGGCGCTTTAACCTGGATATCAATCCGTAGCCATTACGGCA
>DCLG01000083.1:22552-27438 GCA_002320935.1 Pedobacter sp. UBA1654
GGATACCCTTCTTCATCAAGGTCAGTACGGTCATCTTCGGGTGTTTTTGACAAGAACTCATCTTCAGGGTCAAGCTCTACGATGTCGCCCTTATCGATATGCATACCTAGATCATCTAAAGTACCTTCCAGGCGTTCGTCTTTTGGCGCATATTCATCACCGATGTGCGGATTGGCTTCATCGTAAGTGGAGTTGAAATCCTCACCAGTTGGCGCACTGGTATCATACGGAAGTGGGTGATCGTAATCTGCATCATCACCTTTAACATCCAGTTCAAAACTATTCGAATCTTTATCGTATGCTAAGTTTTCAAAATCTTTAACTTCACCCAGATCTGAAAGGTGTAATTTATCTTTCGAGCCTAAATCACTTCCGGGAATATTTTCTTCATTTGTGTTCATATCTCAGGTTTTTATCATAATAACCCGCTCAAATCTTTAATTGTTTTTAGATTTATATCTTTGTAAAATCTATCGAACTAAAATTGAACTCGTAATATGTCTGTACAAAAAATTAAAGTAACCCAGCCGGTTGTAGAGCTTGATGGTGATGAGATGACCCGCATCATCTGGAAATTTATCAAAGATAAACTGATCTTACCTTACTTAGAACTTGATATTAAGTACTATGATTTAGGTATCGAATACCGCGATCAAACAGATGATCAGGTAACTGTTGATGCTGCTGAAGCCATTAAACAATATGGTGTAGGTATTAAATGTGCAACCATCACCCCTGATGAGCAACGTGTTGAAGAATTCGGATTGAAACAAATGTGGAAATCACCAAACGGAACCATCCGTAATATTCTTGATGGTACCGTTTTCCGTGAGCCAATTGTAATGAGCAATGTTCCTCGTTTAGTTCCAAACTGGACCGCTCCGATCTGTATCGGTCGTCACGCTTTTGGTGATCAATACCGTGCAACGGATTTGGTAACCAAAGGTAAAGGTAAATTAACCCTTACTTTCACGCCTGAAGATGGTGGCGAAGTACAATCATTCGACGTATACAACTTTAAAGGTGATGGTGTTGCTTTAGCGATGTACAACACAGATGAAAGTATCCGTGGTTTCGCTCATGCTTGTTTCAACCAGGCATTGATGAAAAAATGGCCTCTATACTTATCTACCAAAAACACCATTCTTAAAAAATATGATGGTCGCTTTAAAGATATCTTCGAAGAGATCTATCAAAATGATTACAAGCAAAAATTCGATGAGGCTGGTATCACTTATGAGCACCGCTTAATTGACGACATGGTTGCTTCTGCATTAAAGTGGAACGGTAACTTTGTATGGGCTTGTAAAAACTATGATGGTGACGTACAGTCTGACACTGTAGCACAAGGTTTTGGTTCATTAGGTCTAATGACTTCTACTTTGGTTACTCCAGACGGTAAAACCATGGAAGCTGAAGCAGCTCACGGTACCGTTACCCGTCACTACCGCGATCACCAGGCTGGAAAGCCAACTTCTACCAACCCAATTGCGTCTATTTTCGCTTGGACCAGAGGTTTGGAGTTCCGTGGTCAGTTAGATGGCAACCAGGAGTTGATCAATTTCTGCCATACTTTAGAGCAGGTTTGTATCGAAACTGTAGAAAGTGGAAAAATGACCAAAGATTTAGCGGTTTGTATCCATGGTAACAAAGTTGAGCATGGCAAAGACTACTTATATACTGAGGAATTCTTAGCTGCTATTGATGAAAACTTACAAGCAAGATTAGGCTAATCTAATTTCAAAATACCCTGAAGCCGTTTCTTTAATTAGAAACGGCTTTTTTATTGAATTGAAATGACCCTATTTGGTTGAGGCTTAAAACTTCTTGATATAACGCGTGTTTTACTGAAAACGAAGATTAATGAGAAAATTATTTACAACTTTTGCCCTGCTGCCACTCAGCATCATGGGTATATCAGGGCATACAGATGCAATTGCGCAAACCAACCAGGTTAAAACGAAAAAACAGACCTTAAACCTCCCTGCACCCAATCCTGAAGCTTCGAAAAACAAGTTCAGCAAAGTGATCGGTTGGCCGGAAGGGAAAACACCTACAGCACCCGCAGGATTTACAGTAACTAAGTTTGCAGGGAACATAAAGAGCCCGCGTAACATCTATGTGCTACCTAACGGGGATGTACTTGCTGTGCTGTCCAACTCTGAGCGCTCTACCAAAGAGAAGATCGCAAATGCCATCTCGGGCAAAGCAAAGTCGGAACAAGGCGGTGAAAGTGCGAATGCCATCATCCTGTACCGCGACAGTAACAAGGACGGAAAACCAGATTTACAAAGCTTATTTTTATCAGGCTTGAATCAGCCTTATGGCGTGTTGGTTATCGGCAACACTTTGTATGTTGCCAATACGGATGGCGTTGTCACCTTTCCTTATAAGACCGGTGCGACTAAAATCACCGGTAAGGGCAAGAAGATCGTTGACTTACCTGCAGGCGGTTACAATAACCACTGGACACGGAATTTAATTGCGAATGCAGATAACTCCAAAATTTACATCAGTGTTGGATCTGGCAGTAATGTTGGAGAAAATGGTATGGAACACGAGGTGAAAAGAGCTAACATATTGGAGATTAATCCTGATGGCTCTGGAGAGATCATTTATGCTGCAGGTCTGAGAAATCCTGTGGGCATGGCCTGGGCACCTGGGACGAAGAAACTATGGACTGCCGTGAATGAGCGCGACAAGCTTGGTGATGACCTGGTACCGGATTATGTAACCAGTGTGAAAAAAGGCGGTTTCTACGGTTGGCCATATGCTTACTTCGGGCAACATGAGGATCCGAGAATGGCTGGCAAAAGACCAGACCTGGTTAAAGCTACATTGGTACCGGATATTGCAGTAGGTTCCCATACCTCATCTCTTGGACTTGCTTTTTACAATGGAAAGAAATTTCCTTCAAAATACCAGGGCGGCATGTTCATCGGTCAGCATGGCTCCTGGAACAGATCTGAACTATCGGGTTATAAAGTAGCCTTTATTCCACTTAAGAACGGTGAGCAAGCTGGTCCGATGGAAGATTTCCTAACAGGCTTCATAGCTGATCTGGATAAAGGAGAAGTTTATGGCAGACCGGTAGGTGTCGCTGAAATGAAGGATGGCTCCATACTTGTCGCAGACGATGTGAGTAATACAATATGGAGGGTTGCAGCGAAATAATGAAGCGATTAACCACTACCCTACTTATACTTTTTTCTTTAAATGCCGCTGCTCAGGAAGCGCAGGATAGTACCAGAACGTTGAAAGAAGTTGTTATCCATCCTTACTTTTCCACACAGCCACTTTTACGGGCTACAGGTGCCATAGGTCTTATAGACCAGAATACGATTGCACGTCAGCCTTCAAACTCGCTTATTCCGGCGGTGAATACCACGCCTGGTGTACGTATGGAAGAACGTTCGCCTGGGAGTTATCGATTGTCTATCCGCGGCAGTTTGCTACGTTCGCCTTTTGGCATCCGCAATGTAAAACTGTACTTCGATGATTTCCCTTTAACAGATGCAGGCGGCAATAGTTACCTGAATGCCCTGGATGTAAATGCCGTTGGACAACTGCAGATCCTTCGCGGTCCGCAAAGCAGTGTTTATGGCGCCAACTCCGGCGGTGTGGTACTGATCAGTCCGGAAACACAAACAGGTGGGCCGGCAGCCAACCTAAAGGTTGAAGGTGGATCATTTGGCTTATTCCATCAAAATGCCTCAGTAAGCAACCGCTGGAAGAACTATGAGCTCGGCATTAGTCAGGGTTACCAACGTAGTGATGGCTACCGGGATCACAGTGCCATGAAACGGAATTACCTGCAATTAACGCAGAAGCTTCGGTATGCGGAAAACGCAAATTTGAAATCGCTGATCTTCTACTCAGATTTGAACTACCAGACTCCCGGCGGTCTGAATGCAGCGCAGCTGGCTGTAAATCCACGAGGATCCAGGGCGGCAGCAGGAGCTTTACGTTCTGCTGCAGAACAGCAGGCTGGTATTTTCAGCAAAATGCTGTACGGCGGACTTTCAAATGAATGGAACTTTGCACCAGGCTTTCGCCATGTAGCGGCAGTTTATGGGGCCTATATTGATTTTAAAAATCCTTTTATCACCAACTATGAGCAACGGTTTGAATCCACACTCGGCCTGCGCACTTTTGTGGAGTACAAACAGGAAGTTCAGGATCTGAAATACAGCTTTAATTTGGGTGTTGAAAGTACTGGCACCTCTTCCGATATCAACAACTACGACAATAATTATGGTACAGCTGGGGCAGTGCAGTCCAAAGACAAGCTCCGTGCGGCATCTAACTTTGCATTTTTGCATGCGAACTTCGATTTCAGGGACAAATGGTTGCTGGAACTATCTGCCAGTGCCAACCTATACAAGTATGATTACGAAAGTCTTGCTCCTGTAGCAGTAGCTGAGCGGACCAACGAACTGGATGTACAATTTATGCCCCGTGTGGCACTTTCTTATCTGATCAACGACGCATTTGCGTGGCGAGCCTCGGTTAGCAAGGGCTATTCACCGCCGACCATCGCGGAGATCCGTGCTTCGGACCAGGTGATCAATGTAGACCTGCAACCGGAATCTGGCTGGAACTATGAAACAGGGTTCAGCTTGCACAGCAAGGACCAAAGGCTTAGCGCAGACATCACTGGGTTTTATTACCGGTTGAACAATGCCATCGTCCGTCGTTTAAATGAGGACGATACAGAGTTTTTCATCAATGCTGGTGGTACCAACCAGTATGGCCTGGAAACAGCTGTCGGTGCCTGGCTCCTGCCCTATGCTGAAAGCCGCTTTGTACGTGGTTTGCATGTTAAAAGCGCCTATACGCTGAGCAAGTTCAGCTTCAGGGATTACCTTGACCGCAATGCCGATTAC
>DCLG01000083.1:27503-35891 GCA_002320935.1 Pedobacter sp. UBA1654
ACATGCAGTTCCCGAAAGGATTTTACTTCTTCCTTCAGCATAACTTTACATCAAGGATTCCTTTGAATGATGCAAACTCTGTTTATGCCGACAAATACAACCTGGTGCAAAGCAGGATTGGCTGGAGAACATTGAAATTCAACAAAGCATCTCTTGAAATATATGCAGGTGTAGACAATCTGTTTGATGAGCAATACAGTTTGGGTAATGACCTTAATGCCGCTGGCAACCGTTATTTTAATCCGGCTGCCACCAGGAACTTTTATGGGGGCGTAGCATACCGGTTCAATAAATAACGGAATTATGAAAGAGGCTCCTGCAGTGCAGGAGCCTCTTTTGTTTTCAGACGACTATGAATTGTGTTCAACTTCTTTATTTGTTTATACCTTCCAGTGCAAACAAGAAAGCATAGTTGAGCGCAACATCATTCAAGTAATCAAATCTTCCCGAAGCGCCACCATGTCCAAATTTCATGTTGGTCTTGAGCAGTAAAACATTTTGATCTGTTTTGGTTGCTCTAAGCTTAGCTACCCATTTCGCAGGTTCAAAGTACTGCACCTGACTATCATGGAGACCAGTGGTCACCAGCATGTTTGGATAGGCTTTTGGTTCAATGTTTTCATACGGCGAGTAGCTCTTCATGTACTCGTAAGCATCTCTCTTTTTAGGATTACCCCATTCATCAAACTCGTTTGTGGTTAATGGGATACTTTCATCAAGCATTGTATTCACTACATCCACGAAAGGTACCTGGGCAATAATACCTTTCCAGAGATCAGGTGCCATATTCACCACTGCACCCATCAGAAGGCCTCCCGCGCTGCCCCCCATCGCGTACAGATGTCCTTTGGAGGTGTACTTCTGGTCAATCAGGTACTCCCCGCAGCTGATAAAGTCGGTAAAGGTATTCTGCTTTTTCATCAGCTTACCATCTTCATACCATTGGCGGCCGAGCTCCTGCCCACCCCGGATGTTCGCAATGGCATAGATGAATCCGCGGTTAAGCAAACTGAGGTTATTGCGGGAGAAAGCCGCGTCCATGTTGGCGCCGTAAGAGCCGTAACCATAGAGCAGCAAAGGTGCAGTGCCATCACGCTTCGTGGTGTTTTTATATACCAGCGCGATCGGCACCTTTGTACCATCTTTAGCTATTGCGAAAATGCGCTCCGTAGTGTATTCCTTAGGATCGTAACCACCGACAACTTCCTGGCGCTTCATCAACTTTCTGGCTTTTGTCTCCATGTTATAGTCGTAGGTAGACAAAGGTGTAGTCATTGATGTATACACGAAGCGTAGCGTTTTGGTATTGTATTCCGGATTGGATGCACTCTCCAACAGATATGCTGGTTCCGTAAACTCTACGTCGTGTTCGCTGCCGTCACGTTGCTGGATGCGCAGTTGTACAAGTCCATCTTTACGTTCGGAAAGCACGATAAAGTCTTTGAATTCATCAACGTATTGCAGCAGCACGTCTTTTCGGTGCGGTATGACCTCTTTCCAGTGCTCGCGACCAGTATTGTCCAATGAACATTCCATTAATCGGAAATTCTTAGCATCGAGATTGGTTCGGATCAGGAACTTATCGTCCAGGGCAATCACATCATAGAGCACATCTTTGATGCGAGGCTGGAACAACTTAAAGCCTTGATCAGGTGTGGCAGCATCGATGTAGCGGATTTCGGAAGACATGGTTGCGCCAGAATAGATCAGTATGTAATTATCGGACTTGGACTTATAAACGCCAATGTAGTTGCTTGGATCCTTTTCATGATAAACGACCTCATCCTGATCGGCGTCAGCGCCTAGCTTATGCTTTTTGATCTTTTCACTGAGCAGCGTTTCGGTATTCTTCGCCGTGTAGAAGAGCGTCTGGTTATCTGCCGCCCAGGTTGCATCAGCTTGCGTATTCTGAATTTCATCCTTCAGGATCTGTCCGGTTTCAAGGTCCTTGACGTAGATCGTATACTGTCTGCGGGACAACTTATCCACACCGTAAGCCAGATAGCGGTTGTTGGGGCTAACNNATCGAGCAGTACTTCTTCTTTCGCTTCAAGGCTTCCCTTTTTACGGCAATATTTGAAGTACTGCTTTCCATCATCTGTTCTGGTGTAATAGTAATAACCATTCTTTAAAGCCGGCACTGTCTCATCCTTTTCCTTAATGCGTCCTTTAAGTTCTTTAAAAAGCGCCTCCTGGAAGTCTTTGGTTCCACTCATCATCGTATCCAGATAGTTGTTTTCTGCGGTCAGGTAATCAACAACCTTATTGCTGTCGGCGCCCTTTTTGAAGTAATCAATCATCCAATAATAGTTGTCGATCACTGTGTCGCCGTGTAGAGCTCTTGGCATCGGCTTCATTTCCGCCGATGGCGGAGTGGCTTCCGGCCATTTGTAATTATTCATGTCTTTTTTGTTGCTGTTACAGGCTTCTGCTGCAATGAGCAACAAAAAGCCTATGATTTTCTTTTTCATTAAAGAAGAATTATGTCAATACCTAAGCTACTGAAATTCAAGCAAAATAGAAATCATTGAGCATACCCTGAGGAGAAAACAATTTGTTTTCACACCGCCGCTGATCTACGTTGAAATGACCTCTATTGCATTGACAATGATTTCGGTACTAAAGCGCTGTTCGCCCTTCTTATCGGTGTATAGCTGGTTGTTTAATTTTCCTTCGATGCTGATTTGCGTGCCCTTTGTTATGGCTGCCTCCAGCAGTTCAACTTTCCTGTTCCAGAATACCAGGTTGAACCATTGTGTTTTATTTACAAATTCTCCACTGTTGTTTTTGTAAGCTTCATTTACGGCGAGGCTAATGCGACCCATTTTTTTGCTTCCTGCATAATTTACGATTACAGGGTCTGTACCTGTAAAACCTGATAAGCGTACACTGTTTTTTGCGTTGTCCATGACTTTAAGATTTTGGTTTAAGAAATATCGATTGTTGCTAAGCGACAGGACAAAGTTGAACAGCAGCTGGAAGTTTAGTCGTAATATAAACGGATACATACGTAAATAGCCGTTTAACAACGGCTATTTACGTATAAGGACTTTGAAAAGCTTTCTTAAATTCTGGTTCTGAAGCCCAGTGTAAGCCATGTTCCCGGCATTGGAACGGCGCCGGTTTCAATATATTCTACGTCAAGCAAGTTTGCCGCATCCAGGTAAATCTGAGAACGGTTCAGCTTTGCGGCCAACCTTGCATCCAGTATCTGATAGCTCTTGTAATTGATCCTTTCATTAAACCTGGAAGTCAATGTTAGGGAAATCAGATTGAATGCTTCGGCATTTGCACTTACACTAAGTTGATTTCTCAAACTTTCCAGTGCGTACCTGGAAAAGGTAGCGTCTTCAATGGTGGTTTTAAAACTTGGGTCCAGATTCGTGTAAGAAGCACCCAATCTCAGACTATTTAACGTTGCGCTGCTTCCGAAATTCATCAGGTAATCTCCGCTTATGGTTAAGCCTTTTGTCCGCAGGTCGCTGAAGTTACGCGGTTGCCATGGATCAGTCTGTGCTGCCTTTACCCAATCGATGAAATTGGTGATCTTCCGGTTGAAATAACTTGCATTAAAGGTGAACTTAGCATCCTGATACTTTAAACCAGCTTCCGCATATTGGGATTTCTCGGATAGCAGCTCTGCATTTCCGATGTTCGTTGGACCTCGGTAGTAAAGGTCGGTGTATGTCGGTAAACGCTGTCCGGTCCCCAGATTCGTGAACACCTTCCAGTTGCCATAAAAGTTGTAGCCTGCATCAATACCCGGGAAAGCCTGCCATCCATAATCGGAATTGTAGTTCAGGTAAGTTCCGGCATTGATCAGCAGGCCTTTTGCCGGTTCAAATTTGTACTCTGCGAATACGCCGCTGTTGGTACGGTCACGTTTACCGAGGTTGCTGCTGTTGATGTTTTCTGTACGCAGCTCCAACCCTAAACCAAAGGTACCGATGCTGGTTTCTATGGTGTTATTTAACTCCAGGTCAAGCACACCAGTTTCATGGTGGTTGTGGAACCTGTCTGGCGTTTGTTTGATGTATAGGTAATCATCAATATTATATCGGTAACTGACCCTCGGTGCAATGGTCCAATTCGGAGTGATGCTGCGGGTGTAGGCCACGGAAGCCAGGGCCGTCTTTACGGTTTCTTCTGCTTCAATGTCTCCCGGCGCGGAATAAAAAGCATTGGCACCAAAGTTATTATGGATATAGCCGGCATTTACATCGAGCTGATCTTGTTCGGATAAGTTCAGTTGACCTTGATAATACAATTTATGGTTGTTAAACGCGGTATTGTATCGATAGCCATTACTGGCTTCTTGACTGGCAGAAAACATGTGACTGGATTTATCCAGTACCAGATCGCCGGTTACCCGTAGTCCGTAATTGGCGAAGGTGTCACCATTTGAAGCATCTTTTTTAAAACTGCTTCCGGTGAACACGTTGACTGCCGCGCCAGTTTTTTCGGGTGTACGGGTAATGATGTTGATGGCACCGTTAATGGCGTTCAGGCCATAGATCCTGGAAGCTGGGCCGCGAAGTACTTCAATATGTTCGATGTCGTCCATATTGATTGGTAAATTCATCATGTTGTGACCCGTTTGTGGATCAGAAACCTTCACCCCGTTTAACAATACCAGGGTCTGGTCAAAGGTTCCGCCATCCATGCTGATATCGGCCTGCGTACCTGCTGGTCCACGCTGACGTACATCCACGCCGGATACAAAATTCAGGAGTTCTGCAACTGAGCGTACAGGAAGACTTTTGATTTTTTCCTTGTCGATGATCCAGATGTTACGGTTCTGACTGGAGAAGGGCAGTTTTAAGCGGTTTTCGCTAACGACGACTTCATTTAAATGATTCACGCTGTCTTTAACAGCCTGCTGCGCATTGGCGAACATTGTAGTGCCCGATATCAGGAATGCGGCGAAGGATAATTTCTTTAGATACATCAATTTGCGATTGAGGCCGCAAATATAGTTGCTTTTGCCACATCAGCACCATGAAAAAGAAAAGGACCTACCTTCTGAAAATCAATGATTTCAGGAAACAGATCCTCTTTATTTCAATCGGGCTTGCGCCTATTTAAGCGGAATACACGTAAAATCTGGTATCCCGAATTGGCTGTCCCTTGATGTTCAGGGTTTCAGCTTTATGATCTCTGACCGGTTTTACAACGAAAGGATCATCGCCATTTTTGAATGCTTCATAAGCCACATCGAGCTTACTGATGTGCGTATCTGATGCAACTTTCCATTTCTTATCCTGATACATGAAATAAGCGAAGAAGCTTTTTGAGTTTCCTTTAAGTTTGTTATCCAGACGGATTGCAGCGTGATTGGCAGTTTTAAATGGCTTTACTGCTTCCTCATAGAACGTAATAAAGTCCGGGTAAACAGGCTTGATATTATTTACAGACATATTCTTTTATTAAGACTACAAAAGTAGTCCTAATAAAAGATATATACACATTATTTATTGTTCCACTGATCTGCAAGTAACTTGATGAAGTAGCCACCTACCACACTTCTGGCCTGAAATCCAACTTGTTTTCCATCAGTTGTTTCATGCCAGTCGCTCAATGGAACGCGGCTTGGGGTTTCTGTCGCGTACTTATATACCGGTTTAACAAACTTCAGGAAGTCGGCACGATTGTCGGT
Source organism: Pedobacter sp. UBA1654 (assembly GCA_002320935.1). Classification (GTDB taxonomy): domain Bacteria; phylum Bacteroidota; class Bacteroidia; order Sphingobacteriales; family Sphingobacteriaceae; genus Pedobacter. The sequence goes on from DCLG01000083.1 coordinate 33,160, forward strand.
CAGCGTCGCGGTCCAAAGAATCCAGTCTGATTTGGTGTAGGTCTTACGACTGTCCAAGGGCAATCCATAGGTGTTCTGTTTGGTCAGGTAGTAAGCGATCTCTTTGGTATAAACCTGCTCCGGAAATAAGTTCAGCTTCAGCAGCTTGTCCCATACCAGATTATACTTCTGGCTCCAGGTATCTTTATTGTCGAAAACTAAAGCATAGTGATCACCACTGTTTGCAAGTTTCTCCCATTTATCCGCCATCTCCAGTGCTGCTGCCCTGTATTTTGCGGAAACGTCCTTCATGCCCAGCTGCTCAGCCATCTGCGCGTAGGCGCCCAATGCGACGATTGCTTTTACTGAAAGGTTGGTATTATGTGCCAGGTGACCTGCAAAATCATCTGTACACAATTGCTCTGCCGGGTCAAAGCCTTCATTCAGGAGGTAATTCCCCCAGGTGGTCAGCGTTTCCCAGTGTTTTTTCGCATAGCCGATATCACCATCAGCTTTAACAATTGCAGCAGTCATGATCAACATGTTCCCAGCTTCTTCCACCGGCATATCTTCGCCGTAGGTCTGTCCATTTGCCAGGGGGTAGGTGCCAAGGTCATGTGCCGGAAAGGGTTTTTTCCACTTACCACTCTCGCTGTAGTAGAATATACCGTTCAGCATACCTTTAAGCAGTTCCGGATTGTAAACCAGGTACTGTGGTGCGGAAGGATAGGTTACATCCACAGTATTGATGGAACCGTTGGAAAAATTCTCTTTAGACATGAACAGCAGTTCACCGTCTGGCGACTTCACAATCTTGTGAGCGGAAATGCCCTGACGGTAAGCCAGCTTACAGAGTTCGCTATATTCCATGCCGCCCGCTTTAAGGGTTTTTGCTTCGAGGTCCTTATCAAAAGCGATGCTGCGTTTCATAATGTCGGGGAATTGTGTAGCGGCCAGTACAAGCTGATCAACAAAAGTGACTTTATCGCTGGTCTTCCAGATGGGTTTTAGATCTTGTTTAAAGAATTGGATAGGGTTAGAATCATCATACCCCACCATCACATATTTACTTTGCGGGTTATTGTTTACTGTAGCAAATTCGAATTCTGTACTTAAGTTAAGCGATGGGCCTGATTTGATCAGCAGTTGGGTAGCTTTATAATCCTGAGGTACGGCAACATACAGGTATCCCCAATCGATGCGGATATCGTCACCTTTCTTTTTCAGCACTGGCTGCTCTACAGTACCGGTTTTCAGGTACGATAGACCTTTCTCGTTTTTTTTCCAGGCAGTAACGGTTTGTCCGGGTGTATTAACAGCAAGGTCTGAAGATGCCACAAACTTTATTCTTACCTGGTGCGCTTTGCCATCATTTGATTTGACGGTGTAGTTGATGTAGCTGATCGGTCTTTCGGTAAGCTCAACATCGTTTAGCAATAATGGTGACAGAAAGCTCACGTTCAGATCCACATTACCGCAACGGAAATCGTAGATGGTGCGGGTTGCTTCAACCTGAACGTTTGTTTGCTCAGCAAGCGCCATGTCTTCAACCTGAACGGGTTCAGTAACCAGGTCTGCATCAATGTGGCGACCGCCGGCAGTATTCTTCACATGAATGGCCAGTTGGTTCTTACCTTGCTTTAGTACGCCCTGCGGGATCGGCACATAAACATATTCATGTACCCAGCCTTCCTTGCGTAAGATTTCCTTACCATTTAGGAGTACAACAATATTATCGTCATGATTGATCTTCAAGTAAACTTTCTGCGCAGGCAATGCGAGTACGTCGAAGGTTTTGCGGAGGAAAATCTCCTCACTTCTCCATTCTGTTTTGGCGAAGCTTTGATCATCACCAAACGGTGCGGCATCCTCTTTCCAGCTGGAATCATCGTAACCTGCGTCCATCCAGTTGCCCACAGGTGCAGTTAAAGTGTACCTGAATTTCGGCACCTCGCCTTCCAGGCTTGACACTAAAGGCAGATAAGGTTTCACCTCTTGGCCAAGGAAACGGTAAAGCTTGCCGTCTACACTGATCGTGCCCTGCAAAGCATGTGTTTTGCCGGTCCAGTGCCGGGTTGGTGAACCATTAAGCTTGTCGCTGAAAGACCACACACTGAAATAAGTGTTATTGGTTAGAAGTGGGTAAGCCGGAGCTTCGTGCTGTGCCTGCGTTTGGAGAAACACGAGGAGGCAAAGCAACATTAGGAATGTTCTTTTCACGGTTTAATTTGGTTTTTAGGGTAGTTAAACGTTTTAGTACTAATGTACTCATATCGTTTTCAATAGCCCAAAAAAAAATGTAACAGCATGATTACGGCTGTTACATTTTTTTTGTGAAAGTATGTTGCAGAGCAAGCCCTGTATTATGATTCTATTGGAAGTTGACGTGATTTAGGTTCCGTGTGTTTTAAGGTCGTTTTGGTCAGGTCAACGTTTTCTGCGTCACCAGCCAGTTTATTGGCGGCTTCCATCACCTGCGATCTCACATCTTCCACCACGTGATCTTTAATCTCAACTGGCTTTTTCTCCTCCAGTTCCCCAAGGAGGCCTTTGATGCGTTTTGCAATAAGTTCGCGGTATTCTGAACCACTTTTGGTGGCGAATAAAGCGGCAACGACTGCACCTGCTGCAAGTCCGGTTATCAGTCCTATGGTCTTTAAGTTGGTATTTTCTCTGATTAGTTTCATGGTAGGTCGTTTTAAAAAATCTGTGTAATAGGAACAAGCCTCAGCAATAAAGTGTTTTAGAAAATA
>DCLG01000106.1 GCA_002320935.1 Pedobacter sp. UBA1654
TTGTTATTGGTTTACCGCTGTGGTTTGTTGTTGGCATACTGATCACGTTTTCTCCGGAGTTTGGTAAAGCACTGAACGTACAAGGTGATGTGAATGCCGGGGCTGCCGTAGCATGTTGTTATGGCGGACTGGTCATTGGCGATATTCTCAGCGGATTATTAAGTCAGTATCTGAAAAGCAGAGTCAAGGTCGTATACATCTATCTTTTTCTGTCTATGTTGTCTATTGCCATTTACTTTCTGTCCGCTGGTTCGAGCCTGTTCAATTTCTATCTGATCTGCTTTGTACTAGGGGTCTCCGTTGGGTATTGGGTGATTTTCATGACCATCGCTACCGAACAGTTTGGGACCAATCTGCGTGCTACTGTAACCACCACGGTACCCAACTTTGTGCGAGGATCGGTCGTGCCGATGTCCCTGCTCTTCCAGTATCTGAGCGGTGTTTTCAATGGTTCGCTGGTGGGCTCGGGAATTGTTGTGGCGCTGCTTTCCCTTGGCCTGGCATTCTGGGCTTTGCATTATATGCAGGATACCTTTTCGAAGGACCTGGATTACATAGAGGAATAATAACATTGTCTCCGTCCTGTGCTGCCATGACAGTTCAGGACGGTTGACATATTTTCATTTGATATATTCAAACACTTGGTTTTAAATGTATTAAAATGAAAAGAGGTTTAGTTATGCTATGTTGCTGGCTTCTGGCATTAATGGTAAATGCACAGGAAAAGCAAATCAATCCGGAGCTTTTAGATAGACAATGGCCCTCACGCTGGATCAGTCACCCCGAAGGACCGCAACGCGACTATGGGGTGTTTCATTTCAGGAAGGTTTTTCAGCTAACTGCAGTTCCCAAGAATTTTGTAATTCATGTCTCGGCAGATAATCGGTACCGTTTGTTTGTCAACGGGACGGCTGTATCTATGGGGCCTGCGCGTGGCGATCTTTACAACTGGTATTATGAGACCATCGATATCGCATCCTACTTGAAGGCAGGGGATAACATCATTGCGGCTAAAGTCTGGAACATGGGGGTACATGCACCCGTCGCGCAGGTGTCCAATCAAACTGCGCTGGTTGTACAAGGAGACAGTAAGGAAGCATCCATTGTAAATACCAATGCATCCTGGAAGGTTTTGCGTGATGATGCCTACACGCCATGTTCAACGGATAACGGTCTGCGCTTGCGTGCATACATGGTTATTGGTCCTGGCGACAAGGTGGAAGGTGCTCAGTATCCCTGGGGCTGGGAATCATCAAACTTTAATGATGGAGCCTGGAAGCATGCCGGTGTGATCGGCTCGCCGGCTCCATTTGGTAAAGGTACAGACAACTTGTGGACGCTTGTGCCTAGAAATATTCCTCAAATGGAGGAAACAAAACAGCGCATTCTGAAAGTTCGGCGTACGGAGGGCATTGCAAAAGATGAAGGTTTCCTAAGCGGAAAAAAAGCGCTGTCGATCCCGGCAAACCAGAAGGTCAGCGTCTTGCTTGATCAAACCTTTAATACTATAGCTTATCCTGAACTGATGCTAAGCAAGGGCAAGGGTGCATCGGTAAAGATGACCTTCGCCGAAGCATTGGTGGATGAACAAGGTAATAAAAAAAACCGTGACCAGGTTGAAGGCATGCATATCGTGGGTAACTACGACATCTTCGTAGCTGATGGAGGCGAGAAGCGACTCTTCAGGCCCTTATGGATGCGCACTTACCGATACGTGCAGCTTGATATAGAAACAAAAGATGAGGCACTGCAGATTGACGATGTCTATGGTATGTATACCGGTTATCCTTTCGAAGAAACCGCAAAGTTCAGCAGCAGCGATGCTTCGCTAAAGAACCTGTGGGATGTGGGTTGGAGAACGGCCCGTTTATGTGCAGGAGAAACTTACTACGACTGCCCTTATTATGAGCAATTGCAATATGAAGCGGATACCAGGATTCAGGCTTTAATTTCGCTTTATGTATCTGGAGACGACCGCCTGGCCAGAAAAGCGATTTTGGATTTCTATCACTCTATGGTGCCTGAGGGACTTACACAAGGCCGCTATCCAAGTAACCGCCTGCAGGTTATTCCACCATTCTCCTTATGGTGGGTCTCTATGATTTACGACTATTCCATGCACCGGGATGATAAAGCTTTTACGGCGGAATTTCTGACGGGAATCTCAAGCGTACTGACCTGGTATGAGAAACACCTGGATCCTGAGAAAGGGATACTCGGGCCAATGCCATGGTGGAACTTCGTCGATTATACGCATGTTTTTCCGAATGGGGTTCCTGACGGTGCTAATGATGGTAATTCCTCCATAATCACCTTGCAGTACGTGTATACCCTGCAACAAGCCGCCAAGATATTTGAATACCACGGTAAACAGCAGCAAGCACAACAATACAAAGATCTCGCTGCTACCATTGCAAAACGTACCTACGAGCTATGCTATGATAAGTCAAAAGGATACATGGCGAACACACCTGAGTTCAAGGCTTATAGTCAGCACGCCAATATTATGGCGGTTTTAACGGATGCTATTCCCAAAATGGAGCAGCAGTCGCTCATGAAAAGGGTTGTTGCCGATACCACCCTTGGGCCTGCAACATTCTATTACCGTTTTTACCTGAATCAGGCGCTTAAAGCTGCGGATCTGGCTGATCTTTACTATGGACAGCTTACACCGTGGCGTGATATGCTGAAAATGGGACTCACCACCTTTGCAGAGAAACCTGAACCTGCAAGATCTGATTGCCATGCATGGAGTGCCAGTCCGAACTATGATTTTCTCGCAACCATCTGTGGTATCATGCCACAGGATATCGGTTTTTCATCTGTATTGATTAAACCTGCGTTAGGGGAGCTGAGTTTTGCGAACGGCTCCATGCCACATCCATTAGGAACAATCCAGGTAGATCTGAAAAGAAAAGGGAAATCCGGTTTGAAAGCTAAGGTAACGCTGCCTGGAGATTTAAAAGGAAATCTGGTTTGGAACGGAAAGACAATCCCGTTAAAAGCTGGAAGTCAGGAGTTAGACTTATAACCTAATCAATACAGGCCGAAGCTCGACAGATTCGGCCTGTATTGATTAGGATCTTTTACTAAATAAGGTTATATGTTGAAGCTGAAGTTGTATACACCGGAACCGATGCTTAGTTCGAGATCATTCCCATTTTCTTTGATGTCCTTTATTTCTCTAACATCTTTCAGAGCTTTTCCGCTTTCAGTCACCGTTGCTTTAACTGCACCAGGGAGTCGGACCATTGCTGTTGCATTTGGAGGAATGGTCACCTGTAAATGGAACACGCCACCTTCAATCTTCCATTCACTTGCGGTCAGGCCATACATCGTTTCCAGCTTAGTTGCAGCCTGAGTGATATTGCCTCCAGGTTGTGGTGCAATAGTCACTTTTTTATATCCAGGACCAGAAATGTCAGTATCCAACCCACCCATAGTTCGATACATCCAGTCGCCAATTGCTCCATACGCATAGTGGTTAAATGAATTCATTCCCGGGGTCTGGAATGTACCATCAGGTTTAATCCCATCCCATCGTTCCCAAATAGTAGTTGCGCCCATTTTAACAGGATAAAGCCAGGAAGGATAAGATTCTTGAAGAAGCAGTTTGTATGCTACATCAGACCGCCCAAATCTGGTCAATACATGACACAAGTAGGGCGTTCCTAGAAAACCTGTAGTTAAATGGGTTCCGTAACCTTCTATATTCTTGACTAAATAATCTACCGCCTGTGGTCGCAGGTCTTCTGGAAGCATGTCAAAGTTTAATGCGAGAACATAGGCTGTCTGAGAACTTGAAACTAACCTGCCATTAGGTGTCATATACTCTTTCATGAATGCTGCTTTGATGTCCTTTAGCAGGTCCCCATACTTCCTAGCATCTGCATCATTCCCGAGCACCTGAGCTGCGTTTATCAGCAGCTGGGTAGAGTGTGCATAGAATGCCTGAGCAATGAGATATTTATCGGTGATGGCAGATCGTCCGTCGTTGTCATCCTCAGGGCGGTAAAATAGCCAATCGCCAAAGTGAAAACCCGAATTCCAAAGGTTTTGCTTACTCTTATTGGTCATAAAGTCGACCCATGCTTTCATGCTGGGATATTGCACTTCTAGAATGTTTTTATCGCCATAAGTCAAATACATGTCCCAAGGGATGATGGTCGCAGCATCTGCCCAACCCGTTGAACCTGTTGCATTTTCTCCAAGCACATTTGGTACTACATGTGGAACACTACCGTCTGCAAGCTGGTCAGCAGCGACATCCTTCATCCATTTCGTGAAAAAACCGGCCACATCCATATTAAAGGCGGCAGTCCGGTAGAATACCTGTGCATCTCCGGTCCAGCCAAGCCGCTCATCACGCTGTGGACAATCGGTTGGTACATCCAGAAAGTTTCCTTTTTGTCCCCATTCAATATTGTGTTGAAGTTGGTTTAGAAGTGCGTTTGAAGTAGAAAAGGTACCAGTAGTTTCCATGTCAGCATAGATTGCTATAGCTTTGAAATCATCTGGGTTAGGATTGTCGACATGGCCAGATACTTTGACGTACCGAAATCCCATATAAGTGAAATTTGGTTCATAAGTCTCGATTCCGTTACCTTTAAAAATATATTTAAGATGCTGCTTGGCACGTCTCAAGTTAGTTGTATAAAAGTTGCCATCTTTGTCAAGTACTTCAGCATGTTCGAGCATCAGCGTGGAGCCAGCTTTCCCTTTAAGTTTGAACTTCACCCAGCCGACTAAATTTTGGCCAAAATCCAGCACGGTTTCACCTTTGGGAGTTTTGATAATTTTTAAAACTTTAAATTCTTCCTTTTTACGTGCAGGAGGACTAATGCTAGAAACTAAACGTTCATCTCCCGCCGACAATGTATTTACAGCCTTCCACTGGCTATCATTGAAACTAACCGTTGACCACCCATTCTTTTCTTTCCTTGCATCATAAACCTCACCATTGTATAGGTCTGAATTGAGAACGGCTCCGTAGCTATACTTCCAGCTGCCATCAGTTGAAACTATTTTCTTTGAACCATCTTCATATTCTAATTCCAGCTGCATTAACCCTGACAACTGGTTCCCATAGAAGCCTTGTTTACCCTGAAATCCTATAAACCCTCTATACCAACCATCTCCAAGAGAAAACCCTAACGCATTTTGCCCAGGAGTTATCAGGTTGGTTACATCGTACCCATGATATTGCAGGCGTTTTCGGTAACTGGTCCATCCAGGTGAAAAGAGGTCGCGTCCGACTTTCTTTCCGTTTAAGCGTGCCTCATATACCCCATGTGCGGTAACAAAGAGCGTAGCAGCTTTAACTTTGCCAGTGTTCGCAAACACTTTTCTAAATAAAGGGCTTGGGCCAGAAAGCGTATCAGTTAACGCACTCGTAATCCATTGTGCTTTCCAATCTCCAGGCGATAATAGGCCCGTACGCCAGGAATTTACCGCACTCCATTTTGATTCCTTACCCTGATTGTCTCGTGTTCTTACTTGCCAATAATAACGCGTGTTTGCTTTTAAAGCTGGACCTTTATAAGGTATAAGAACAGATGCGTCACTTTTTTTCTGATGATCATTCCAGAGTATGCTTTTGCCAGAGGTCAATAATAATGAATCTGTTCCCACTCGAATGGTATATGACGTTTGCATCACATCGCGAGTATTCGAGGTAATTTTCCAGCTTAATCTGGGAGTATGAACGTCGATCCCAATTGGGTTTGTCTGATATTCGGTTTTTAAATCTAAAACCTGTAAACTCTGTGCATATACAGGAAGTCCGAAAAACATAAGTCCTATTGAAAGGGCCCACCTCGCTTGTTGGGTATTCCTTGATAAACTTGTATTTGGCATGTTGAGAAAGGATTATGGGTTTTGAGTTAGGTTGTCTAAATTGACTTCGCGTTGCGGGATTGGTAGAATCAATTTGTTGTCAGTTACTAAATATGAACCGGCTGGTATGTGAGTCTTCTGGGAAATCTCGCGTTTTCCATGCTCAGCCATAATGGTGACAGCGTTTCCTGTTCTTACTAAGTCGTACCAACGGTGGTTTTCAAATGCAAGTTCTACCCGTCTTTCTTGTAAAACTGCATTCCGAAAGGCTTGCTGGTTATCTACATTCAATAGAGGATTCCCATTTCCAGCACTTTTTATCGGCAGATTCGCTCGTGTGCGAATTAGATTTAGGAGGGTGAATGCTTCGCCTCCAGGAGTAAAGCCCTGTTCATTTAAGCATTCTGCTATCATCAGTAGTACATCCGCATAGCGCATGACAGGAAAGTTGTCGTCAGTACGACCGCGTTCAACAAATCCGTGATTGTACTTCTTGACATAAGGAATATTAACAAAAGTTCCGCTAGCATTCGTAAATCCTTCCGCTAAGGAAGCATTTTTTCGCAGATCACCAGGCTCATAAGCGTTGATCATGTCTTGTGTAGGGATATTCCAACCACTACTGCCTCCTAGTGGTGATCCGGGATCACCTGTAACAGCTATGCCAGATGTATAAGGAGCAAAGATATACATGAAATTACTGGATAGACCAGGTTGTGCACCAAGATATTGTATCTCAAAAATGGATTCAATGTTATTTTTGTTAGTTGGCTTAAAAACATCCTCATAATTCGCCATCAGACTATAGCCCAGCGTTTGTACTGATCTTAATACTGTTAATGCTTCGGAGAAGTTTTTTTGTGTCATATGTACTTTTGCAAGCAAGGTCAAAGCTGCTCCTTTAGTGGCTCTTCCAGCCTCCGCGGCGGGATATCGTTCCGGTAATTGCTCTGCTGTGGTTTTTAGATCTGTTATAATCTGAGCATATACATCAGCTTCAGGAGCACGACCACCGGACGTAGCTTCATTAGGGGCCTTGGTGGCGGTCAGCCGTAGCGGTATTGGTCCAAACTGCCTGACCAGATTAAAGTAGTGAAATGACCTTAAGAACAAAGCCTCAGCCTGGTACTGGTTCTTCTTCTCGTTAGCCATTGGAACCTCAGCTATGCGGTCCAGGACCTCATTACATCTGGCTATACCAGTATAATTTTCCTGCCAATATGTTTGGATTGGTTCAGCTGTAGCACCTACTAGGAATTGATCTATGAACTCCCGCTGCTCATAGCCCCGGTCAGATGTGTTGTTTTGATACGTCGTGTTGTCAGAACGTAACTCACCAAATATCCAGTAACTTATGCGCCCCATATCCATCAATGAGGAATAAGCACCATTTACAGCCTGTTTAATGTCGTTTTCTGATTTATAAAAATTGCTTCCCGGAATAGAGGCTTCCGGGGATTGATCCAAGAAACTTTTCTTACAGCTCAATGTAGTTAATCCGATCAGAATTGCCCCTGCTACTAAATGTTTATAATATGTTTTCATAATTGCCATGTTAAAATGTAAGGTTGACACCAAGTGTGAAGGTTCTTGGGAGTGGGTAATTGGTGAAATCTTCACCAGGAACAAGTGCATTACTTACTGCATTTCCTGATATCGTATTTCTACTCACTTCAGGGTTTGATCCACTATACTTGGTAAATGTTGCCAGGTTTTGAACACTGGTATATAACCTGGCACTCTTTATAACTTTTGAGCTAGCAAGCCATTCAGATTTGAATCGGTATCCCAGGGTTATATTTTGAATTCGCATAAAGTTTGCATTTTCAACCCAGCTTGAATTTACATCCCGGTAGATTACCCGGGCGCCGTTTGTTGTAGGAGTCATGCCATCCCCAGGGTTTTCAGGTGATCGCCAACGGTTAAGTACTTTACGATCTACATTGAATATTCCATCAATGTTTAGTAAATACTGGTTAGCGGTTTTTAATATTTCACCGCCTTGTGCGCCGACTAATAGTATATTTAAGTCAAACCCTTTGTAATTGAAGTTATTTGTTAAACCCCATGTAAAATCAGGTTGAGCATTACCGATTACTGCAAAGTCCTTTACTGGCTCTATTATGCCGTTCCCGTCAACATCTTTGTATTTGATAGAGCCTGGAACTGAAGTGACGTGTTTAGGTGAACGATCCAGATCTGCCTGGTCCATGTAAACGCCCTCAACAACGTATCCGTAAAATTCTCCAACTGGCCTTCCTACTTGTGTGATGTGTACAAAGGATCCCTCGCCACTCCGCCCACTGTATATCGGATCATTGTTTTCATTTAGTGCCAGAACCTTGTTTTTATTAAATGAAATGTTTGCATTTGTTGTCCATCGAAATGCACCATCAACATTCACTGATGTTAATCCGAATTCGAAGCCTTTGTTCTCGATTTCTCCTGAATTTATGATTGCATTTGAAAATCCCGACGAAAGTGGAATTTCACTATTATACAGCATGCCCTTTGTATTCCTGCGATAATAGTCTAGGTTAAGGCTAAGTCTATCATTAAAAAGGGCCATGTCAATACCAAGGTCTAACTGTGAAGATTCTTCCCACGTAAGATTTGGATTATTTAAAGAAGTAGGGATGCGACCGCTACCAAGTTGTCCACCAAAAACATAATTGGCAGGTCCAATGTTGGTGATATAGGTATAATTACCAATATTATAGTTTCCTGATAGGCCATAGGTAGCACGTAGCTTTAAATCACTCAACCACTTAACATCTTTTAAGAAGTTTTCTTCAGATATTCTCCATGCGAATGCAGCAGAAGGAAATGTACCATAGCGTTTATTGCTGCCGAATCTCGATGATCCATCAGAACGTACAGTTGCTGTAAATAAATACCTGTCTTTGAATGAATAGTTTAGCCTTGCTAGATAAGAAATGATAGACCACTTCTGGACATCTGCCCCGAATGAGCTGATGATGGAAGCTGCATTAATGGTTTGCACCTTATCATCGGGGTAATTGTCAGCAAACAAGCTGATAGCCTCTGCTCTTTCCTGTTGTGCACTATATCCTAATACAGCGTTTAATCGGTGGTTTTCACCGAAACTTTTGTCATAGGTAATTAATGCTTCTGATAACCAGTTGAAGCTATTTGATTTTCCTGTGGAGGAGTTTGGTACCACTGGCGGTGGAGCATTTACACCACCAACGAAAGAAGGGTTAAACGTAAAGGCGGAAGCTTGAGTATAGTCTACATTGAAACTATATCGGGCTTTAAGCCCCTTAATAATTTCGTATTCTGCGAATGCAGTACCGAGTCCTCTAAAATTTTTGCTTTTTGTGCCTGCAAATTCCAAACTATTCAATGGGTTTGGACCGGCATACATGTCTGAAGATATTACGTATGGTGTTCGGTTCCCATTTGCATCAGTGACTGGCACCAAGGGACTTAGCCAAAGGCTGCGACTAAGTACGTCAACGAAGTCGCTTTCGAAGCTGTTCAACTTTTGAACACTGTGGGTAGGCGCAACATTGAATCCAATTTTAAGCTTTTTCCCAATATTTGATTCTGTGTTTATGCGAACTGAATAACGCTCGAAACCGGTGTAACGCAAAGTGCCCTCTTGATTAAGATATCCAAGTGACACAGCGTATCGGGAGTTTTCTGAACCTCCACTTACGTTGACATCAACGCTATTTTGGGGCGCAGTTTGCAAAATTTCATTGTACCAATTTGTTCCTTCTCCATATTGTGCCGGATTTCTAAAATCTGCGGGAATATCATCATCTGCAGCTACTTGGCCGCGGGCAGCAAATGCATCTGTTACAATGTCTTTTCTGAATTGTGCAAACTCCGTGGCATTAAGCATTTGTGGACGGCCTTTATCAGGTACCTGCTGTATTCCGGTATATGCATTTACGTTAACAACAGGTGTACCTCTTATGCCTTGTTTTGTTGTAATCACAATTACACCATTGGACCCCCTTGATCCGTAAATTGCAGTTGATGATGCATCTTTTAGAACGGTGATCGACTCAATGTCATTTGGATTTATTACGTTTAAAGGGTTGGAAACTTGTCCTGAAGTATTTGATATGGGATACCCATCGACAACAAACAAGGGATTGTCTCCAGCACCTATTGAGCCTGATCCACGAATTTTGATGGATGTACCTCCTCCAGGTGTACCTGTAGTTGTGCTAATCTGCACACCTGGTATTTGACCTTTTAGTTTCTGATCAACTGAGCTTACGGGTAAGTCACGAATCTGCTCGGCGGATACTGATGCAACGGCGCCAGTTGCATCCTTTTTCGTGGTTGTACCGTATCCAATAACCATGACCTCGTTGAGGCGTTGATTATTAGATTGTAGCTGTACGGGAATGCTTTTTCGACCATTTACAGGTACTTCAACCTGATCATAGCCTACATAGGAAAGAATCAGCACTGCATTGGGATTTGCGTTTAGTGTAAATTCCCCCTGGACGTTCGTAGAAGTCCCAGCTGTACCCCCTTTAACTTTAACGGATACTCCTGGTAAGGGAGCGCCATCATCTTTGTCAGTTACCTTACCGGTAACACTAATCTGCTGGGAAAAGGACAATGAACTGTTGATTATTAAAAACAACAGCATTACAGCAGAAAACATCTTTTGGAAGTTTTTCTTGATCATCATGAGTTTATATTTGGTTAATTGTTCTGCAAACTTGCATTTGCATGTTGAAATTAAGCGTAGCTAAAAAACTCCGCAACCTGCCCTATCCTGTAAAATTATTTCGTAGTCTGTTGTATTTCTTATAGTTAGCTGCATCAGCCGAAATTTGGTGGAAACGGGCAGGACACCACAGGTTGCCCGTTGTGTTTAATTAAAGGAATTTCGACTATTGAGGCTTCAACCAAGCTGCTAATAGAAAAAATTAATCAACTTTAGGCGCTATTAAACTAAAACAAAACATGAGTAGGAAACTTCTACATTATCTCTCAAAAGTTAAGAGTCTTCAAGTCCTTTTGGTGCTGCTGACGATTAGCAATTTTACTTATGCACAGACCATGAAAGTCTCAGGTCGGGTGGTATCTGCTGATGACCGGACGCCTTTACCAGGCGTGTCTGTGCGTGTTGTCGGGGCAACAACAGGTACCGTTACAGATTCGAATGGTGCTTACACCATCTCAGCCCCAAATGGTGCTACGCTTGCATTCACTTATGTAGGTTACAATGTGTTTGAAGCGAAAGTTGCTGAAAGCACTACAATCAATGCCAGCCTGGTTTCCAGCAGTGCCAACTTGCAGGAAGTCGTTGTTGTTAGTTACGGTTCTGCCAAACAACGGGACATCACCGGAGCGATCACCAAGGTGAATGCTGCGGATCTTCAGGATCTTCCCGCGGCAGAAATAGGACAAAAACTTGCAGGCCGTGTACCGGGTTTGCAGATCAATCAAGCATCTGGTCGTCCGGGACAAGGCATGGCCTTCAGAATCCGAGGTGCGGCATCACTTGGATCAGGAAATCAGCCATTGATTGTGGTTGATGGTCAGCCTATAGGCGACGTAAACCTTTTGAATCCGGATGATATTGAAAGCTTTTCAGTACTGAAAGATGCAGCATCAACCGCCCTTTATGGTTCACGTGCTGCAAACGGTGTGATCTTGATTACAACAAAACAAGGAAAAGCAGGACGAACTACAATTGCCTTCAATACGTATTACGGAAGTCAGACTGTTCTGCAGCGCGGCCGACCAGACGTTATGAATGCAAATGAGTTTGCTACATACATGAAAGGCTTTTACGAGGACCGTATTAAATATGAGAACTGGAAGAATCCGGTAACTGGCCTGTCCGAAGTTCCTGATGACTATAAGAATCCTGAACAGTATGGCGAAGGCACAGACTGGTATAATACCTTGCTCAGAACTGCACCGATCCAGAATTACTCGTTGAACATATCGAGTGGTACAGATAAGGTGCTTTCCAGCAATTCCGCGACGTACTTTAAACAAGAAGGGGTATTGCATAATACAGGTATGGAGCGTTTTTCTTTCCGGTCGAATAACACTTTTACCCCAGGTGCTAAAGTGAAGTTCGGCTTCAATATCGCACCAACTTATCAAATCGACTNNCCGTGGTAATCTGGACGGCAACCGGCAGGTTCTGGTTGGTGGTGCGATCAGTTCTCCATTGGTACCGGCGATCAATCCTGATGGAACTTACCCTAACCGTGGTGGTTCGTTCGGAATGTTCGCATTTCCAAACTTTAGGCAACAATTGGAGATCATGAACGTAAAGCAAAAAACGCTACGATTGCTGGGTAATGCATTTGGAGAAATTGAACTGTTAAAAGATCTCCGTTTTAGAACAACGATCAACACAGATCTTGGTAGTGTAGATTATAACGCTTTTAACTCATCGCTCTATGGTACAGCGGGTTCTCCGGGTCCTAATATCCCATCTGCAGCGCACAATTCAAATGATTACGTTTCCTGGCTAAGTGAAAATATCCTGACCTATAAATATAAGATCAGTGATCATAGTCTCGATTTTCTTGCAGGTTATAGTGCACAAAAGTATTCCAGGAATTTTCGTAACATCAATGGTTCTGTATTTCCAAATGATAACATACCCTGGATCGCAGGAGCAGCAACCACAACTGGCAGCACCAACAACAATGCCTGGGATATTGCCTCTATGTTCGGCCGAATTAACTATGATTTTAAAGGGAAGTACATCTTGTCTGCAAACATTCGCCGTGACGGTTCATCGCGTTTTGGAAAGAACAAAAAGTATGGGGTATTCCCATCAGTATCCGCAGGCTGGATCATTAGTGATGAAGCATTCTTCCCTAAATCAGACAACTTCAATTTTCTAAAGCTTAGAGGTGGTTACGGGGTTACAGGAAACAATAACATCGGTGACTATACGCAAACCTCACTACTTGGACAAACCAACTACGTCTTTTCGGGCGCATTGGCGCAAGGGCTTTCCATTACAACACTTGGTAACCCGGACCTGACCTGGGAAACTTCAAGACAGGCAGATATTGGTCTGGAACTTAATATTCTGAAAAGCCGTGTGTCGGTGACTTACGACTACTACAATAAGATTACAGACGGAATGCTTTATCAGATCAACATTCCATATGCTTCTGGTTATTCGAGTATTAAGTATAATGTTGGGAAATTTAAAATGTGGGGTCACGAAATTCAGGTGAATACCACAAATCTGACAGGTGAATTGAAATGGAACTCAGGATTTAACATCTCCTTTAACGATAACGAAGTGTTGGCCCTTCAGGGAAACACTCCAATTGGAGGTACAGCGACCTATAATGATTATAACCGCACTGAGGTGGGGCGTAGAATTGGTGAGCTTTGGGGTTATGTATTTGACGGCATCTACATGAACCAGGCAGAGTTTGACTCACAACCTAAGCATGCTACTTCAGCTGTAGGTACTGCAAGAATGAAGGACCTTAATGGCGATGGCAAGATCGATGGCAACGACAAAACGTTCTTAGGGAATCCAAACCCTAAATTCCTGTTCGGCTTGACGAATGATTTTAGATATAAGAAATTCGACTTTTCTATCGCGGTCTCCGGTCAGATTGGGAATAAGATTATGAACACCAATATGCAAAATCTTCAGAATCTGGATGGGATTTTCAACGTAGAGCGAAGAATGGTAAACCGTTGGAGATCTGAAGAAAATCCTGGCGATGGCACCGTGCCAAGGACATTGTCCAACACCACAGAACTTTACCGCTTGGGTAATTCCAATTGGGTATTCTCTGGTAATTATCTGGCGATCAGAAACATTGCTGCGGGCTACACTTTCGATGTGAAGCAGAAATACTTCAAGTCTGCCCGTTTATTCGCGAGTGTGAACCAGGCTTATGTATTTACGAAATATCCAGGTCAGAATCCAGAGGCAAATGATAGCCGGGACAATCAAACCACAGCAGGTCAGGACAATGGTTCCTACCCGGTTCCAAGAACGATCAGTATAGGTGCAAACATCAATTTTTAATTCATCGACAATCAATTATATGAAAAATTCAAAACTTTGGATGCTAATCATAACGGGGGCAGTGTTGGTCACCTCGTGTAAGGATAGTTTTCTTGATCTCTACCCTGAAGGTCAGATGAACGAGGGTAACTTTTATAAATCTACCTCTGATTTTCAACAGGCGGTAGTGGGCGCTTATGTTCCGCTTCGGGACGTATCAAACATCGCGTTCTTTATGGATGAAATGCGTTCAGACAACGCACACTACGATTACAATTCGAAAGATCGGGGAGGCTTAGGATACGAGCAGCTTGCGGATTTCCTTGATGATGCGCAGAATGGGGTAACCGGAACACGGTACCAGGCAAATTACAATGGTATTTCAAGGACGAATGTCATCCTTGACAGGTTAGAGAAAATTGATTTCACCATTCCGGAAGCAGATCTTAAACAGATTGTAGGAGAGGCGAAGGCACTTCGTGCGCACTACTATTTTGACCTGGTGCGCCATTATGGTGGAGTACCGCTTCACCTGCATGAAGTAACTTCTAAAGACGCCGCTTCTTTACCACGTGCTGGGGTGGATGAGGTTTACGCTCAAATCATCAGTGATTTTACGGATGCGCTTGATAAAGTTGCTCCACCAGTCCTGCCACAACAAAGCGGCCGGATCACAAAAGGAATGGTTGCCACCGAACTTGCACATGTGTACATGACCCTAAAGCAATATGACAAAGCAGTGCCACTGTTGCAAAGTGTAACGGCTATGGGTTACAGCCTCTGGGCCAACTATGAAGATGCTTTCAAGAATGAAAATAAAAACAATAAAGAATCCATATTTGAAGTTCAGTACAAGGACGGTACGGATGGGCAATCCAGTAACTTTATTTACCGCTTTATTCCTAACGGCAACACGCAGAATATATTAGGCATTTCTTTCAATGCCATAAACGGTGGTTGGAACACGCCTACAGAAGATTTGATGGCGGCCTATGAACCAAATGATAGAAGATTGGATGCCACCATCGGAGTGGTGGAAGGAACATTTAATGCCAGCACAGACTTTGTTGCGAGCAGAGTTGTAAGTGTTGTAAATCATACTCCGACTGCCGGCGCTGTCACGAAGTATTTTGTTCGAAAATACTTACATCCGCCCTATACCCTGGTGAACAATACCAAGGAGAACTGGCCAATTTACCGGTATTCGAACGCCTTGTTATTGCTTGCAGAAGCATTAAATGAAACCGGGCAATCTGCTGCTGCTTTACCCTATCTGAATCAGGTAAGAACAAGAGCAGGGCTTCCGGCAGCTACTGCGGCGGATCAAGCTACGTTGCGGGAAGTGATTGCACACGAACGTCGAATTGAACTTGCTTTTGAAAATTCACGTTGGTTAGATCTTGTGCGTACTGAGCAGGCCATTCCGGTTCTGACAGCTTACGGCGCAAAAACAAAGGCGAAAAATGGTTACATCCTCCCTTCTGCGTACACGATCACCAGAGAGCGCTTTATTTATCCGATTCCTTTCAGAGAAATGCAGTTGAACACTGCACTGACACAGAATCCGGGATATTAACACCAACAAAGCAGGATTATTAAATCAATGATTATCATTGTTGATTTAGGCCGAATGAATAGCAGAAATCTTGATCAACCGATAGGATTTCTGCTATCTGACCTTACATTTATTTGCACGATTGATGAAAAGAAGAGACTTTTTGATCCGAAGCTCATTAACAGCTTCCGGGTTGGTTATGATGAATTCCCTGGGATCTTACGCCCGAACGATACTGGATGCCGGCAATTACTATGGAGACTTGCCTTTTTATGAAACATTCGAGAATCCCTCATCGTCCTACAAACCTTTTGTTCGCTGGTGGTGGAACGGGAATAAAATCGAAAAAGCAGAAATAGCCCGTGAGCTTCGACTACTAAAAGAAGCTGGAATTGGAGGTGTGGAGATTAATCCGATCTCATTTCCATCGCGTACTGATGATATGGGTAAACGAAGTGTTCAATATCTTAGTGATCAATGGATTGAGCTCTTGAAGTTTGCACTGGAGGAGGCCAAGTCTTTGGGGCTGACCTGTGATTTGCTTGTGGGATCTGGTTTCCCTATGGGCGGGGAGTTTTTGGAAGAGGAAGAACGAACGCAAATTGTTGTCCTGGCTGTAAAACGTTTTACCGGTCCATATGAGACAGAACTATCGCTCTTTGATCTGTATAAAGAAGCCGATCCAATGATCAAGAACCCTTACAGCGGTCGCACAATGGAGATGTTGGAAGTTAAGTTAATGCCTGAACCGCTAAACGGCCTGGATCAGATCGTTGATCTTTCTCCGCAGATTAAAACTGGTAAGATAAAGGTGACCGTGCCACCGGGGAATTACGCAGTATGTGCGCTCGTGAAAGTACAGGGCTTTATGCAGGTAATTCAGGGAACTCCAGGTGGGATGGGACCTGTACTAAATCATTTTGATGGCGAGGCAGTGAAGAAGTATCTCAATATGATGAGCAATACCATTCAGCAGAAAATCGGGCCACTTGCACCGTATGTTCGTTCTTTCTTTGTAGACAGCATGGAGACCGAAGGGGCAAACTGGACCAGCGACATGCGGTCTGAATTTAAAAAGAGGCGCGGCTATGATTTATACCCTTACCTGCCCATTATTCTAGTTAAAATCGGAGGAATGGGTAATACCATCAGCCATAGTTACCCAATAAAGACCAGTGCGGAGATCAAAGAGATGGCTGCACGGATACGCTATGATTTTGAACTTACCAAAGCTGAATTGTTTCAGGAACGCTTTGTGAATAATTTTGCGGACTGGTGTAAAAACAACAATATAAAGTCCCGGGCGCAAGCGTATGGCCGTGGTTATTTTCCTTTAGAGGGCAGCTTTGAGATAGACATCCCGGAATGTGAAACCTGGCTTAAATATGGCATAGGAGAAGATATTGCTGAAGATGAGCTTACGCAATATCCCTGGCATCTGGGCAGAGGATATACGATGATTAACAAGCTGGTCTCTTCAGCGGCGCACCTGAAAGATAAAAAGCTCATTAGTTCTGAGGAGCTGACCAATACGGAAATGGTATTTAACGAGTCACTTGAAATTTTTAAAATTGGTGGCGATCAAAGTACCATGTCCGGGGTTACGCACCCGATCTTTCATGGCTTCAACTATTCACCTCCCGATGCTGCTTTTCCAGGCTGGATAACTTATGGGGGATACCTGAACGAGAAAAACACAATGTGGCCGTACTTTAAACATTATACCAAGTACCGCTCACGTCTATCTGCCCTGCTGCAGCAGTCGACTATGTTTGCGGACGTTGCGATTCTAGCACCCTTCGCGGATCAGTGGGCCAGCTTCGGCGCCCAGAACGAACCTTTTCCGGTAGTCGTTTCGCCAAAATATCAAGTATTGGTTTGGGAATCTATTCATCAAAATGGAAATGCATGTGATTACGTGTCTGAATCGGTGATCAAGGATGCTACGATGAAAAAGGGACATATGACGTATGGAAATAGAAGCTATCACACCATTTTTCTGCTGGAAGTTAGAAGCATGGACCCTGCTACTGCAAAGCAGCTTCATAGTTTTGTGGCTAATGGCGGTCGTATCTTTTGTCTGGAGGCTTATCCGGAGAAGTCCAATGGCTGGCACAATTTTCAGCAACGGGATGAGGAAGTCAGCGGGTATGTGGAAAAAATGAAGCGTTATGGTGATCGCTTTATCTTCCTGAAAAAGCCCGAGCATAACTTTATCAGCTGGTATAAAGACATTCAGCTGAAATACAACATTACCCCATACGTGAATATTGATGTTCCAAAGAAGTCTGTGATGCAGGTTCGATACCAACGGAAAGACATGGAAATTTTCCTATTCAATAATTCAAGTAGTAAAACAAGCACTTCACTTAGGGCTGCGTTTCCAAAGTCGGTAACACAGAAAAAGCAGGCCTGGATCTGGGATGCACAGAGCGGTGAACGTTACAGGCTGGAGCTATCGGATGGCCGTATGCAACTGGAACTGGGACCTGCAGATTTGAAGGTCGTTGTGTTTGAACAGCAAACTGAAGGACCTGCCTGGAAGCCCATCCCGGCGGTACCGGTTAAAGCTTCGAAAATTCAGTCAGAATGGAGCGCTGAGTTCAGACATTTCAATGGCTCCGTAACTAAAGATACCTTCAACGAACTCAAGGATTTAAAAGACTTTCCTGAGCATCAGTTCTTTTCGGGTGAAGTCATCTACAGAAACGCCTTTAAGATCTCAGACGCAAATGCTCCCCATTTCATGGACCTTGGAAAAGTCTATGGAATCTGTAAACTACGGATAAATGGAAAAGATGCCGGCACGCAGTGGTACGGCAGGAGGGTTTACAAATTGGATGGCTTGCTGCGGGAGGGTCTAAATGAGGTAGAACTAACGGTTGTCACTGTTATGGGTAATTACATGAAAAACCTGGAAGATAACCTCGTTGCCCAATACTGGACAAATGAGAAAAGAAAAAATCAGCCACTTCAATCAATGGGTCTGGTAGGCCCGGTCACTTACTATTAAAATCATATTATGTTGAAACAAACCTTATTGATCGCGTTCTTTTTACTACAGTCGTTTGCACTCCTCGCAAAGGATTACAAAGCTTCTTTATTTAACATTAATTCAGACGGTGTAACGTTAAACACCCGCTCTATTCAATTTGCGATAGATCATATCAGCGCGAACGGTGGTGGCAGATTGGTGTTTTATGTCGGGCGTTACTTAACAGGATCCATACACCTGAAGTCGAATGTTACACTGCAACTGGAAGAGGGTGCTGTGCTGGTCGGCTCAACCAATCCGTTTGATTATGATAAAAAAACCTGGACTTCACTGATTTTCGCGCACGACCAGCAAAACATCGGGATTACTGGCAAAGGCGTAATTGATGGACAAGGAAAAGCAGTTGCTGTAAATGTAATTGCTAATATCGAGAAGAATCTTCTGAAGGATCCTTACAAGTATGGTAGACCGTCGGAAGCCAATCGACCTATGTTGGTGAATTTCGCCAAATGCGAGAATATCCTGGTACGTGGTGTCACGCTTCGCAGTTCGGCGAGTTGGAATCAGACTTACGATCAATGCAAAAATTTAACTGTAGACAGCATTACAGTATATAACGTAGACTATTGGAACCAGGATGGAGTAGATATTGTAGATTGTGAAGATGTAAAAGTTACGAATTCGTATATCAACGCTGCAGATGATGGTATCTGTCTTAAGTCACACGATGCAACTAAGGCATGCAAAAACATCCTGATCAGCAACAATACGATCCGTTCAAGTGCGAATGCAATCAAGTTTGGAACTGCTTCAAGAGGTGGTTTCAGCAATGTTCGCATCATTAACAATAAGGTATTTGATACTTACCGATCAGCAATCGCATTAGAGGCAGTAGACGGCGGTTTTCTTGAAGATGTAGAAATTGACGGATTACGTGCTACAAATACAGGGAACCTCCTTTTCTTAAGAACGGGTGAGCGCGTAGCCGGTAAAAAGAGCAGACTACAAAATATAAAGATCAGTAATGTGGACGGGGATATCCCGGCAACGAAGCCAGATGCTGGTTATGGATATGAGGGCCCCATTGAAGACAATCCAAGAAATATCTCACCAGGTATAATCATTGCTGGTTTGCCTGATGCCCTTATTACAAATGTTTCACTGAATAACATCAAACTCCGCCATGCTGGAGGAGGTAAAGCGGAATATGCAAATGTTCCATTAGATGAGCTTGATCGCATACCAGAGATACCTGCACAATATCCGGAGTTTTCCATGTTTAAAGAACTGCCTTCCTGGGGCGTGTTTGCAAGGCATGCAACAGGACTTAAAGTGAATAATTTAACGATGGTTTGTGAACGTAAAGACTTCAGGGTGCCGGTTGTGCTTGACGATGTAAGCAATTCATCTATCAGCGGCTTAAAAATCAGTCAGGATGGCAAAAAGCAGGAGATTTTTCAACGAAATACCAAAAACATAAAGCTTTAAATGATTTTACGGACCAACATCTTTTTTCTTTTTATAGCATTCACTACAAGTTTGTTTGCACAGGAAAAGAATACTTCACAGGATTCGGCTTATGTACACGAGCACTACATTAAGATGGATAAGCGAATCCCCATGCGTGATGGCACCTTACTGTTTACCACGATTTATTTGCCTAAGGATCAATCGCGCAAGTATCCATTTCTGATATGCAGAACACCGTATAGTGTTGCTCCTTATGGCATTGAAAGGTTAAAAGTGCCGGTTGGTCCAAACAGGCTATTCGATCAGGAGGGCTTCATCTTTGTATATCAGNNCAGGATGTCCGTGGTAAATATCTATCGGAGGGCAAGTTTGTGGCCAACCGACCTTACGTAAAGGATAAAAAGAAGCGAGAAACGGATGAAAGTTCTGATGCTTACGATACCATTGACTGGCTGCTAAAGCATGTGCCCGGGCACAATGGAAAAGCTGGTATTTGGGGGATTTCATCTCCGGGATTTTATGCTACCGCTTCTCTGATCGATGCGCATCCTTCACTGAAGGCGGTGTCGCCGCAAGCACCAGTAACGGATTGGTTCATGGGCGACGACCGCCATCATAATGGTGCTTTTATGTTGATGGGCAGCTTTTCTTTTCTTTCCTCTTTTGGCCGCGAACGCGATTCTATCAGTACCAGAGGAATGGCGGGTTTTTCTAACTATGGCACCAAGGATGCGTATCGTTTTTATCTCGATGCTGGGCCACTTAAAAATTTCAACAAGAAATTTCTTCAGGGTAAGAGCATATTGTGGAATGAGATGATGGAGCATGAGGTTTACGATGAATATTGGAAGATCCGTACGCCGATACCGCATTTAAAGAACGTTAAACCTGCAGTGATGGTTGTTGGGGGATGGTTTGATCAGGAAGATTTATATGGTCCCCTGAAAGTTCATGAAGCCATGGAAAAAGCAGGCCCCAAGCATCAGAACTTGTTGATTATGGGCCCGTGGTATCATGGATCATGGTCGCGCAAAAATGGAGATACGCTCGGCGCTGTAGCCTTCGACAGTAGAACTGGTGAAACTTACAGAAAAGAAATGGAGCTCCCGTTTTTTCTGCAGCACCTTAAAGATGCCTGAGACCCCAAACTTCCCAAAGCATTGGTTTTCGAAACAGGTTCCAATCAGTGGAAAAAATACACTCAGTGGCCTCCAGAGTCCGGAGTACAAAAGAACCTGTATCTGCATGCGAATAATAAGTTGTCCTTTGATTTG
>DCLG01000020.1:0-4950 GCA_002320935.1 Pedobacter sp. UBA1654
ACCACCGATACCAACACCACCGCTTAAATGAACGTGTTTACCGATTTGTGCACACGACCCTACAGTAGCCCAGGTATCAACCATGGTACCTTCATCAACATAAGCACCGATATTTACGTAAGAAGGCATCAAGATCACGCCTTTAGCCAGGTAAGCACCAAACCTTGCGATACCATGAGGTACAACACGTACACCAAGTTCCTTGTAGTTGGTTTTTAGCTTCATTTTATCATGAAACACGAAAGGACCAACTTCAATTTCGCGCATCTGTCTGATCGGAAAGTATAAAATCACCGCTTTTTTAACCCACTCGTTAATGCCCCAGGTATTCATAACCGGTTCAGCAACGCGAAGTTCGCCTCTGTCTAACTGCATAATTACAGTTTCGATGGCCTCTGCATACTCGCTATATTCTAGTAAAGATCTGTCTTCCCATGCGGCCTCTATCAACTTTCTTAAATCTGCTATCATGTTTTTATCTAATTTTTGACAAAATAAATCAAATTTATGTATTGCTCGCTGTTTGTTATGTAATTTTGCTGTTTTATGGCTGAACAGGAAAAACTGAGAATAGATAAGTATTTGTGGGCAATCAGGCTCTTTAAAACACGTACAATGGCTACCGAGGCCTGTAAAGCAGGTCGGGTAAAGCAGAACGGTCAAAATGTAAAACCATCTGTTGTCGTGAAGATTGGCGATGTTTACCAGGTATCCAAGGGGATTGAGAAGAAAGTTATTGAAGTTGTTGATCTGCTACACACCCGTGTAGAGAGCAAGATTGCGGTAACAAAATACAAGGACATCACACCGCTGGAGCAGACTATTGCCTACAAGTCGATGTTCCATGCGCCGCTAATGAAGCGGGATAGGGGCACTGGTAGGCCCACCAAGCGGGACCGCCGGGAAATTGATGATCATACCGATAACTTCTTCGAAGAATAACAAACCAACAAGGCCACCAAAACCGGCTCTAATACGCTTCAGAACGACGGGTGTTTATCAACTTGAGCACCTGTTCGGTGGTCCAAGCTAAAAGTTTGTCCCATAAAAAATGCCCTATCAAGTAGGGCATTTTCAAATAATAGTTAAGTGCTGATTATTTCTTAACTGTTTTATAATCTTCATTTAAGCCTTTGATCACTTCAGTGGTAATGTCTAAAGAATCGTCAGCGAATAAGATTGCGCTGTTACCTTTAGAGTAAGTCAACACCATCTTGTAACCTTTAGTTTTTGCATAACCTTTAAGGTAGTCAGCAACTTTGTCATAAAGTTTTTCTTGCTCTGTAGCTTGCTCATTTTGCAAAGCAGCACCAGCATTTTGCTGATAAGCTTGTAGTTCTTGTTGTTTACGCGCAAGTCTTTGTTCTGTAGCAGCACGCTGATCAGCAGCCATCGTGTTTTGCTGTTGCTGATATTGTGCTACTTCACGTTGGAAAGCCTGTGTTTTTGCGCCCATGTCCTGCTCAGCACTTTTCGCTTTACCGTCAAGTTTGGTTTTTAAGTCTTTGAAGTAATCGTATTTGGTTAACAATGAATCTGAGTTCACATATACAATCTGATCTTTAGGGCTTACGGTACCGGCTTCGGTAGATTTGGTTGGGGTAGTAGTAGCGGTTTCTTTGTTCTGACAAGCAGCCATAACTGAAACAAGTGCAACTGCAGCTGCTATTTTACCGAATTGTAACGTCTTAATGTTCATCTATTTTGAATTGTTGATTTGAAATTTCTGGATTTATTCTGCAATGGAAGCTTAAAAACCTTTGTCGCCCATTAAACAGAACTGATAATTTTAGCAAATATAAAATTTCAAATTTACTATCCTAAGAAAGATGCTTTTTTAACGTTTTTTTAGTCCACATTAAGTCAAATAGTTCTCCAAATATTCGGCTAATTGGGCTAAAATCGCTATTTTTGAAGCTTATTGTATTACTAAAAAATATGAGCGAAGAAAAAGATCCAAAGTCAAATTATTCGGCAGATAATATACAGGTATTAGAAGGATTGGAAGCGGTGCGTAAGCGCCCTTCGATGTATATAGGGGATACCGGTGTAAAAGGTTTACACCACCTGGTGTATGAAGTTGTCGATAACTCCATTGACGAAGCTTTAGCAGGTCATGCCGACACCATCACAGTTAATATTCTTAAAGACAATTCTATCCGTGTATCAGATAATGGACGTGGTATTCCTACGGGGATGATGCAGAAAGAGAAGAAATCTGCGTTAGAAGTTGTAATGACCGTGCTCCATGCCGGTGGTAAATTTGATAAAGACACTTATAAAGTATCTGGTGGTTTACACGGTGTGGGGGTGAGTTGTGTGAACGCCTTGTCTACACATCTTAAAGCTGAGGTACATCGTGAAGGAAAGATTTTGGTTCAGGAGTACGCGAAAGGTAAGCCACAATACGACGTTAAAGTTGTTGGTGAAACTGAAAAACGTGGTACGGTAATCACTTTTTCCCCAGATCCGGAGATTTTCTCGCAAACAGTAGAATATCGTTATGATACGCTTGCTGCGCGTTTAAGAGAGTTGTCTTTCTTAAACAAGGGCATTAGTTTAACATTAACTGATGAGCGTGAAGAAGATGCAGAAGGCAATTTCATGTCAGAGCTTTTCCTTTCTTCAGGTGGTTTAAAGGAGTTTGTTCAATTCCTTGATGGTAACCGCCCCTCACTTATTGCTGAGCCAATTTATGTTGAAGGTATGAAAAACGGTATCCCCGTTGAGCTTGCCCTACAGTATAATGATAGCTATGCAGAAAACGTACACTCTTACGTAAACAACATTAATACCCACGAAGGTGGTACACACATCGCTGGTTTCAGAAGAGGTTTAACCCGTACACTGAAAGCTTACGCAGATAAATCAGGCTTGATTAAAAACCTGAAGATTGAAATTACCGGTGACGATTTTAGAGAAGGACTTACTGCTGTTGTTTCTGTTAAAGTTGCGGAACCACAGTTTGAGGGTCAAACCAAAACCAAACTTGGTAACTCTGAGGTTATGGGAGCGGTTGATATCGCCGTTGGTGAAGCTTTAAATAATTACCTGGAAGAAAATCCGAAGGAAGCCCGTTTAATCATCAACAAAGTAATCCTTGCTGCAACGGCTCGTGCTGCCGCACGTAAGGCGCGTGAGATGGTACAGCGTAAGTCTGTAATGGGTGGATCTGGTTTGCCAGGAAAGCTTGCAGATTGCTCTGACAGTGATCCGGTAAAATGTGAGTTGTACCTGGTGGAGGGTGACTCCGCAGGTGGAACTGCAAAACAGGGACGTGATCGTAACTTCCAGGCCATTCTTCCATTAAAAGGAAAGATCCTGAACGTGGAGAAAGCGATGGAGCACAAGATCTACGAGAACGACGAGATCAAGAACATGTTCACCGCCCTTGGCGTGAGCATTGGTACGCCGGAAGATGATAAGGCCTTAAACATGACCAAACTTCGCTACCACAAGATCGTGATCATGACGGATGCTGATATTGATGGATCGCACATTACGACGCTGATCCTGACTTTCTTTTTCCGTTACATGAAGGCACTTATCGAGGCTGGTTATGTTTACATCGCTGCCCCGCCGTTATACCTTGTTAAAAAAGGTAAGGAGCAGGAATATTGCTGGAATGATCAGCAGCGTGATGCCGCTGTTCAACGTTTAAAAGGTGCAGGCAAAGAGGAAAGTGTTCACATCCAGCGTTACAAAGGTTTGGGTGAGATGAACGCAGAACAGCTTTGGGAAACAACATTGAACCCGGCTACCCGTACGTTGATGCAGGCAACCATAGAAAATGCTGCTGATTGCGATCGTACTTTCTCCATGTTAATGGGTGATGAGGTTGCTCCAAGAAGGGACTTCATTGAAAGAAATGCAAAATATGCGAAGATTGATGCTTAAGGCTTAAGTTCGCTTTATTATAGAAAGCCCTGCAGGTGTAAAACTTGCAGGGTTTTTTTATGGAACATGCTTTTACCAAGGTGGAGTTGTGGATTGATCAGCATTGCGGTTAACAAGGGGTTGACAAGGCATTGACAAGGTATTAACAAGGCCTTAACAAGGCTCCAGCCTTAGTAAGCCCTTGTTAATACCTTGTAGGGTCCCTGTTAATGTAGAATATGCTGCAAGTTTATTCTAAGATGATGTCGAACTTGGTTGGCAAGCCAGATAGAACATTCATCGCTGCTTTCTTAACCTGGGTCAATGGATGCCGCTTTTTTGTAAGGTAACTTTGCGTTACATACAATTTGAATTAACACACCTTAAAGCATCAATCATGGACAGTTTAAGATCATTCAAAACCTTCACGAACCAATTACCGGAACAGGAATATTTGATGCCGGCACTATTTATTGGTCATGGATCTCCAATGAACGGCATTCAGGATAATGACTTTTCACGTGGTTGGAAAGCAATGGCAGAAAAGATTCCTGTGCCTGCAGCAGTGCTGGTGGTCTCTGCGCATTGGTTATCCAGGGGTACGAAGATTACGGCTATGGATTTTCCTGAGACCATTCATGATTTCGGTGGGTTTCCGCAGGCCTTGTTTGACGTACAGTATCCGGCACCTGGGATGCCGAGCCTGGCCAGGGAAACTGCTTCGCTGTTCCATTCTACGCAGGTAGAACTGGATCACGACTGGGGATTGGACCATGGCACCTGGACGGTCGTGCGCCACATGTATCCGCAGGCGAATGTACCGGTACTGCAGTTGAGTATTGATTATACAAAGGGTCCGGCTTACCATTTTGAACTGGCAAAAGAACTCAGTTTGTTGCGTAAAAAAGGTGTGTTGATCATCGGCTCCGGCAACATGGTGCACAACCTGCGGATGCTGGCCTGGGATAAAATGGATGAGCCGGAATATGGGTATGACTGGGCGCTGAACATCAATGATAAGTTTAAATCTTTGATCACTGAGCAGCACTATGAGCCACTTTTTAATTATCAGCT
>DCLG01000020.1:4980-12053 GCA_002320935.1 Pedobacter sp. UBA1654
AGTGATGCTTTGATGGCCATCCCAACACCAGAGCATTATATGCCGCTGATGTATACTTTAGGCTTGAGGACCGCCACTGATAATCTATTATTCTTTAATGATAAGGCTGTAGCTGGTTCCCTGACCATGACCTCTGTAAAGATCGGTTGATGCTATTTGTGCTTTAATTATTCATTTTGATGATAAAAACGGATATTAGGTCGAACCAAATATCCTTATGAAAAAGCATTACGTCTTCTTACTACTGCTGATCGGTAGTGTACAAGCCCTTGCGCAAAGCGCGGTCCCTAAAGTACTTTTACGATTTGACGACATCGGCATGAACCACGCGGTAAACACGGCAATTGATGAAGTTGGTAAAACCGGCATTCCTTTTTCGGCCTCGGTAATGTTTGCGTGCCCCTGGTACCAGGAAGCAGTCGAGGTTTTGAAGAAGTATCCAAACGCAGCAGTAGGTGTCCACCTGACTTTAACGGCGGAGTGGAAGAACTATCGCTGGGGGCCGGTATTAGGTCAATCTGCTGTGCCCAGCCTGGTTGATAGCCTTGGATATTTTCTGCCTTCTACCACTGCCTTTCAGAAAAATAAATACAAGCTCGAAGAGGTAGAGCGGGAGTTGACTGCGCAGATTGANNATCAGGCTTGAAGATCTCGTATATTGATCCACACATGGGCATCGCTTTATCGACACCGGAGCTTAGGAGCTTAACTGAAAAGCTGGCTAAGAAGTACAAGCTAGCGATATCCCCCTTGAGTGAGGTAACGTATTTCGGGGAAGCGTATAATGACATGTGGGGCGAGCCTGTAGCTTCAAAGAATGAGGCCTTTATGGAGGTGCTGGAGAAACTGTCTTTGAATGCACCCGCTAATATGGTCATTCTGCATATCGCACACGCTACTCCGGAAATGGATGCCATGACAGATATGAACAGCAGTATGATGAGCAGCAATGCTAGCAGTCACCGGCAAGCAGAGTTGAATATGGTGCTTTCCAAGGGTTTTCAGAACATGGTGGGCAAGAAGTTTGAACTGGTTACTTACCGGGATTTGATCAAGCAGTTCGGCTTGAAAAATAGTAAGCCAATTCCGGCAGCCAAGTAGTAAATTTATCAGCTATGAAAAACCTGAAAGATTTTAAAGCAAGTTTAAACAACCTGGATATGCCGGAGAACCTTTCTGTTCATCTGCAGTCGCTATGGCTGGATGGCAAGAAAAATTGGAAGGCTGCACACGATTTAGTCGATCAACTCGGAGATAAGCGTTCAGCGCATCTTCATGCTTATTTACACCGCAAAGAAGGGGATATTTGGAATGCGGATTATTGGTACAGCAGGGCAGGGCAGAAAAGGCCGGCCGTTACGCTTGAGGAAGAGTGGGAGCAATTGGTACAATTATTTATATAGCTTAAGTACCAATTTTTTATAATCAATCTTCGCCTTATACTTTATCAAGATGTCACCTCCAATGATCCCTGCAACTATTGGATGGCCTAAATGCTCATATGCCTCATTCACACTCTGCAGGTCCAATCCTACGGCTTGATACTTCTTCAGCTTTAACTTGCCGATCTTCAGTTTAGGCAAGGTTGCCACAGCCGTGCTGGATGTACTAAAAAGCGTTGTAGCTACGGTATCTTCTTCCGGATTAATGGTCTCAATACCTTCTGCAGCTATGTTTTGCTCCAGGAGTGTTTTGTCAAACACCGATCTCGAAGCACCAGTATCTAATACCGCCCAGTGGCTTTCCCCAAAAACAACAATTTCCACCAGGAGGTGGAAACCGTCATCTTGTAAGTTTATCAATTTTAATGGGACACGAATTGTTCTCATTCAATTAGATTAATTTCATTTCAGTAAGCACATTGTTCATGCTACGGACAGCATCTGCACTTTTGTCAAATTTTGCTTGTTCCTCAGGGGTCAGTTTGAAATCTACGATGGACTCCCAGCCGTTCCGGCCTACAACAACGGGTACCCCAAGACAAATGTCTGACTGTCCATATTCGCCTTCCAGCGCTACACAGCAGGTAAAGATCTTCTTTTCGTCGCGTATAATGCTTTCTACCAGTGCAGCACCTGCAGCTCCCGGCGCATACCAGGCAGAAGTACCTAATAAACCGGTCAATGTTGCACCACCAACCATGGTATCTGCTGCAACCTTATCCAATGTAGCAGCATCAAGTAAATGGCTTACCGGCAGGCTCTGGTAGGTTGCGTATCTGGTTAATGGAATCATGGTGGTATCACCGTGACCTCCAATAACGAAGCCTTGTAAATCGCCGGAATTGCAGTTTAAGGCCTTGCTCAGGTAATACTTGAACCTTGCGCTGTCCAGGATTCCACCCATTCCAATGATTTGGTTTTTTGGTAAGTTTAAGGATCTTAAAGCCAGGTAGGTCATGGTATCCATAGGATTGCTGATGACTACAATAATGGCTTCAGGAGAATATTTCAGTATGTTTTCTGCTACACCTTTTACAATGCCAGCATTAATGCCAATTAATTCTTCGCGGGTCATGCCTGGTTTTCTGGGCAGTCCGGAGGTGATTACTGCAACGGC
Source organism: Pedobacter sp. UBA1654 (assembly GCA_002320935.1). GTDB lineage: Bacteria > Bacteroidota > Bacteroidia > Sphingobacteriales > Sphingobacteriaceae > Pedobacter. Next base: position 7,540 of record DCLG01000020.1, read on the forward strand.
AGATCCGGCGGTCTGGCTGTAGTCGTTGGTTACTCCGGTGATCTTTGTGTCAAAGCCTAAGAGCGCTGCGGTTTGCATCATGTCAATTGCTTTTCCTTCAGCAAAACCTTCTTTAATGTCCAACAACACAAGCTCTTGTGCCAGCTCCTTACGGGCAATATTATCCGCGCATGTTGCGCCGACAGCTCCTGCACCTACTACAGTTATTTTCATATTTTTCAATTTAAGTTAGCGGTTTTAATGTCCTTCAACCCTCCGGCAAGGGACCTGTTTGCCTGCTTGCTATGGCAAAAAGCGTACCCTGCAACCCTTCCGAAGGTATCAATTTTGGGTGCTTTAAAAAATCGTTTTTAAAACTTTATTTCCAATAAGTGGTTATTTATTTAGATTTAACATTCCGGCACCAGGAGCTTAATAATAGAGAATACAGTTATGGAAAATACACCTGTAGAAAGGGTAGATATATTGTCATTTGCAGGGAAATGGTATACATTATATTCCATATCTACTTTCATGGATAAGCATTGGCGACAGACGACGGAAACTTATGTTATCCATCCGGACGGTCATTATGCAGTGTTTACGAACTTTAAAGTTGCGGGCGAGAATACAACCAAATACATACGATCAAAGCTTTATGTTGTTAAGGGGACGAACAATGCCGAGTTTAAATTGCAGTTTATCTGGCCTTTTAAGGTGGATTATTGGGTTATTGAACTGGCGGAGGATTATTCTTATGCGGTGATCGGTCATCCGGAATGCAAGTTCCTGTTCATCATGTCCCGTAAGCCTTATCTTGATCAGGAGTTGCTTGACGAGATCATCTATCGCTGTAAGCAGAAGGGCTATGAAACACATAAACTTATATCTCAGGAACATTCCATTCCGACCTTGTCAAAAGAACAAATCAACTAATTTCAGCACCGCTCTAACTGAGTCCAGCTATTTCTTACTAGGTCTGGATGATCTCCATGCTTTAGAATTTCATTGTAAAAAAAATCTGAATAGGCTATTTTAAGTTCGCCGTTATACTAGGTATTAAGTAATTTTGGGACGCGGTTCAAATCCAATACCATGCAGGGCATAAACCTCGTGATTGGTTTGGAGCAAAACGCCAGACTTTCCTAAATTTCCTATGTATCTTATCTTCGACACAGAAACCACCGGTTTACCACGTAACTATAATGCACCAATCACGGACACTGACAACTGGCCGCGATGCATTCAGGTGGCTTGGCAGCTGCACGATGATCTTGGTAGGCTGCTGGAAAATAAAAGCTTTCTGGTTAAGCCGAATGGCTTTAACATTCCCTACGATGCGGAAAAGATTCACGGAATATGTACTGAACTTGCGCAGGAAGAAGGTGAAGATCTGGAAGCTGTACTGGCAGAATTCAATATTGCGCTTTCTAAATCCAGGTTTGCAGTAGGTCAGAATATCGGCTTCGACGTGAATGTAATGGCCTGTGAGTTTCACCGTTTAGGTATCGAAACCCGGCTGACCGACATGCCAGTGCTTGATACCTGTACTGAGGTTACCGCAAATTTGTTGCAGCTACCTGGCGGTCGTGGCGGAAAGTTTAAGCTGCCAACATTAACGGAGCTGCACAGTTACCTGTTCGGCGTACCTTTTTCTGAAGCGCACAATGCTACTGCCGACGTGGAAGCGACATCCCGCTGTTTCTTGCAGTTGCTTAAATCCGACGCTTTCCGGCCGGAAGAACTTGGTCTTGATCAGGAGTACATCCGTAACTTCAAACAGGCTAATCCTGGTGTAATTGAAACCGTAGGTTTAACCCACATTAACCTCAAGGCTGCTTCGGAAGAGATCAAACGTCGTTTGCAAAAACCTGGGGAGGTAATATCCCGCGCTACGTTAAACGACAACAAGCGGGAACTTAGCAACGCGAACTTCATACACCTGCATAATCACACGCAGTTCTCGGTATTACAATCAACCATAAATATTCCCGGGCTTATCAAGGCTGCGGCAAAATATAAAATGCCTGCAGTGGCAATGACCGATCATGCGAACATGATGGGTGCTTTCCACTTCGTGAGCCAGGTTGCAAACCATAACAAGGCAGCGGAAGCAAAGAACAAAGCTGCTGTTGAAGCTGGTGAGGAACCTACAGAGGTGCTTCTGAAGCCTATCATTGGCTGTGAGTTTTTCGTCTGTGATAATCACCTTGACAAGTCTAAAAAAGATAATGGCTATCAGATGGTGCTATTGGCCAAGAACAAGAATGGCTACCACAATCTGGCTAAACTGTCATCTATAGCATATACCAAAGGGTTTTACTATGTGCCCAGGATAGACCGCGAACTGATCTCTCAGTATAAAGAGGATCTGATCGTGCTTTCGGGTAACTTGTATGGAGAGATCGCAAGTAAGATCCTGAATCTTGGTGAGCATCAGGCTGAAGCTGCTTTAGAATGGTGGAAATCAGCGTTTGGTGATGATTNNAAGATGAAGACATTGCCAATAGAACGCTGATCCAGCTGGCCCGAAAGCACAGCTTGAAGCTGGTGGCTACCAATAATACCTACTACATAGATAAGAAAGACGCCAATGCACATGACATTTTATTGTGCGTTAAAGACGGCGAAAAACAGGCTACGCCAATAGGTCGTGGCCGTGGATACCGCTATGGTCTCCCAAATCAGGAGTACTACTTTAAATCTCCTGAAGAGATGAAGCAGCTGTTCAATGACCTGCCGGAGGCTATTTACCACACGCAGGAAATTGCTGATAAGGTAGAGTCCTTTAAGCTGGCGAGGGAGGTCTTACTTCCGAAGTTCGATATTCCGGAAGAGTTCATTGTTCCGGAGGATGACGTTGACGGCGGTAAACGTGGGGAGAACAAGTTCCTTAGACATCTAACCTATGAAGGCGCAAAGCGCAGGTATGGGGGGATCACGCCGGAAATTGACGAACGATTGGACTTCGAATTGAAGACCATTGAGAAAACCGGTTACCCGGGATACTTCCTGATTGTACAGGATTTCATTGCCCAGGCCAGGAAGCTTGACGTGTCTGTTGGGCCTGGCAGGGGATCTGCTGCGGGTTCTGTAGTTGCATACTGCCTTTGGATCACCAACATCGATCCAATCAAGTACGACCTGCTTTTTGAGCGTTTTCTAAACCCGGATCGAGTATCCATGCCCGATATCGACATCGACTTCGAGCATGAGCGGCGCGAGGAGGTGATCCAGTATATCTATGAGCGCTATGGCCGCCACCGCGCCGCCATCGCCGCAACGGTCATCCATTACCGCCCGCGCAGCACGGTGCGCGAGGTCGGCCGCGCGCTGGGCTTGAGCGAAGATGTGACGCAAAGGCTGACCAGCACCGTCTGGGGCAGCTTTTCCAAACAGTTCGAGGAGAAGCGTTTCCACGAAACCGGCTTCTCCCCCGACAATCCCGAGATCGCGCGGCTGCGCACGCTGGTCGACCGGCTGCTCGGTGCCCCGCGCCATTTGTCGCAGCATGTCGGCGGCTTCGTGCTGACACAAGGTCGGCTCGACGAGACGGTGCCGATCCATAACGGCGCGATGGAGGGGCGGACCTTCATCGAATGGGACAAGGATGACATCGACGAGCTGAAGATCATGAAGGTCGACATCCTCGCGCTCGGTATGCTGACCTGCATCCGCAAGGCGTTCGACCTGATGGAGGCGAATGGGCTGGACCGCCCCGATCTCGACACGCTGGCGCAGGACGAGGACGACCGCGTCTATGAGATGCTGCAAAAGGGCGACAGCATCGGCGTGTTCCAGGTGGAGAGCCGGGCGCAGATCAACATGCTGCCGCGTCTGAAGCCCAGCGAGTTCTACGATCTGGTCGTGCAGGTCGCGATCGTCCGGCCGGGGCCGATCGAGGGCGATATGGTCCACCCCTATCTGCGGCGGCGCGCGAAAAAGGAGGTGGTGACCTATCCCTCGCCTCATCCCGATCATGGTCCGGCCGACGAGCTGAAGACGCTGCTCGGCAAGACTTACGGCGTGCCGCTGTTCCAGGAACAGGCGATGAAGGTCGCGATCGTCGGCGCTGGCTTTACCGCCGTTGAGGCCGACCAACTGCGTCGTGCCATGGCGACGTTCAAGTTCACCNNTTCCAGGAACAGGCGATGAAGCTGGCCATTACCGCCGCCAAATTCACCCCTGACGAGGCCAACCAGCTGCGTCGCGCCATGGCGACGTTCCGCAAGGTCGGGGGGATGGACAATTTCCAGCAGAAGATGGTCGGCGGGATGGTCCGGCGCGGCTACGAACCCGAGTTCGCCGAGCGCTGCTTCAAACAGATCGAGGGGTTCGGCTCCTATGGCTTTCCCGAAAGCCATGCGCTGTCCTTTGCGCGGCTGGTCTATGTCTCGGCCTGGCTCAAATGCCATCAGCCCGCGATCTTCACCTGCGCGCTGCTCAACGCCCAGCCAATGGGCTTCTACGCGCCGGCCCAGCTGGTCCGTGATGCGCGCGAGAATGGCGGGGTCGAGGTGCGGCCGGTCGATGTA
>DCLG01000020.1:12107-12347 GCA_002320935.1 Pedobacter sp. UBA1654
TGTAAATTTCAGCGGCTGGGACAATCGGCTGGAGCGGCGCGCGGACGGCATGTTCGCGCTGCGGCTGGGCTTTCGCCAGATCGACGGGTTTCGCGAGACATGGGGCAACGACATCGCGACTCACGCCCCCTATGAGACGATCGAGGCGGCCGCGATCCGTGCGAAACTCCCCCGCCGCGCGCTCGATCTGCTGGCGCAGGCGGATGCCTATCGTTCGCTCGGGCGCGGGCGGCGCGAGGG
>DCLG01000035.1 GCA_002320935.1 Pedobacter sp. UBA1654
CACAAGTTTTTGACTTGATCCGACATTCCACCGGATTTTAGCCCAAAACCTGTATAACGCAAAAAAGCTCCAGATTTCTCTGAAGCTTTTTTCGTGGTGCGAGCTGGGATCGAACCAGCGACACAAGGATTTTCAGTCCTTTGCTCTACCGACTGAGCTATCGCACCTTTTACCGTTTATCTTACTAAACGTTCCCTCGGTTGGGGATTGCAAATGTAGCTTCTTTTTTTTACTCACCAAATCTTTTTATAAACTATTTCAATCTACACCCCTAAATACCTGATTTTCTGCAAGAAAAATTTCAACGCTAAAAACATCTTTTTTTCCAAACAGAATTAATTTAAAAACTATTATGCATGCATAGAAATATTCTCCATACAATTTCTTTACCTTAGCACAACTAAATAGAAATCTAGCGTAAATGGTATTACAAATCCTCTTTATTGCATTCGTCATCGCTGCAATAGCCTTATTTAGCTTCAACTTCAAGAAAGTAATCCGCAACATTCGTTTAGGCCGCCCGGTAGACCGCTTTGATCGACCTGGTGAACGCCTCAAAGTCATGCTTAAAGTGGCATTTGGCCAAACCAAGATGGTGGCCCGTCCTATTCCTGCCATCCTGCACTTCTTCGTTTATGCTGGTTTTATCATCATCAACATTGAAGTATTGGAAATCATGATCGACGGAATCTTCGGTACACACCGCGTATTCTCGGGATTGGGTGGCTTCTATAACTTCCTGATCGGCTCCTTCGAAATACTTGCGTTTACCGTACTTGCATCCTGCGTAATCTTTCTGATCCGTAGAAATGTATTGAAGTTAAAACGCTTCCGCGGAGTTGAAATGACAGAATGGCCGAAATCTGATGCAAACTATATTCTGATCACGGAGATCCTGCTCATGGCTGCGTTCCTGACCATGAACGCTGCAGATGCGAAGCTTCAAGCCATGGGTGCAGCCCACTATACTGTTGGTGGTGCATTCCCGATCAGCCAGTTCTTACAAGGCATGTTACCTGAATCGGAGTCAAGTCTTATTGCCATCGAACGTGGCTGCTGGTGGTTCCACATCATCGGGATTTTTGCCTTCCTGAATTATCTGCCATATTCTAAACACTTCCATATCATGCTGGCGTTCCCAAATACCTACTTCTCTTATCTGAAGCCAAAGGGCGAATTCACCAACATGCAGAGCGTAACCAACGAGGTGAAAGCCATGCTTGATCCTTCATTCAGCCCACCAGAAGCCGAAGCAAGCAGATTTGGTGCTAAGGATGTAAAGGACCTGCACTGGGCCAACCTGCTTAATGCATATACCTGTACAGAATGTGGCAGATGTACAGATGCATGCCCTGCAAACATGACCGGCAAGCTGCTTTCTCCAAGAAAAATCATGATGGACACCCGCGACCGTGTAGCGGAAGTCGGCAGGAACATCGACAAACACGGGCCTGACTACGACGACGGAAAGTCTCTGCTGGATGATTACGTGACCCGTGAAGAGATCTGGGCCTGCACCAGCTGCAATGCCTGTACAGAAGCTTGTCCGGTGAACATTGACCCACTAGGTATCATTGTAGAAATGAGAAGATACATTGTGATGGAAGAATCACAGGCACCTGGAAGTTTAAACACCATGATGGGTAACCTGGAGAACAATGGTGCGCCATGGAAATACTCCCCTGCCGATCGCTTCAACTGGGCGAACAAAAACTAACAAAATACTAACCTATATTTGCGTCAAAGATGACTGAGCAATTGAATTTTGAAGTGCCTACAATGGCTGATCTTATCGCCCGTGGCGAAGCGCCTGAAATCTTGTTCTGGGTGGGCTGCTTCGGCAGTTACGATGAACGTGCCCAAAGAACAACCCGCGATATTTGCAAGATCCTGCACCATGTTGGTATAAAATATGCCGTACTCGGTACGGAAGAAAGCTGCACTGGTGACCCTGCGAAACGTGCAGGCAACGAATTCCTCTTCCAGATGCAAGCGATGACCAACATCGAAGTGCTTAACGGCTATAACATCAAGAAGATCGTTACCGGCTGTCCGCACTGCTTTAACACCATCAAAAACGAATATCCCGGACTGGGTGGTAATTACGAAGTGATTCATCACTCGCAACTGATCCAGCAACTGATCGATGAAGGTAAACTAAGGGCCGAAGGTGGCGAAAGCTTCAAAGGCAAGAAGATCACCTTTCATGATCCATGTTACCTTGGTCGTGGTAACGGCATCTATGAAGCACCTCGTGCGGCACTAGAGATGCTTGATGCCCAACTTGTAGAAATGAAACGTTGCAAAGTGAATGGCCTTTGCTGTGGTGCCGGTGGCGCACAAATGTTCAAAGAACCTGAACCAGGTAAAAAGGACGTTAACATTGAACGTGTTGAAGAAGCCCTGGCGTTAAATCCACAGATCGTGGCAACGTCATGCCCATTCTGCATGACCATGATTAACGATGGTGTTAAAATCAAAGACCAAAACGAAAACGTAGATGTCCTGGACATCGCAGAAATCACCGTTAGAGCGAATGGATTGTAACGATCTATATATCACGTCCCTGAATTCCGGTAGTAACGGTAATTGTTACTATGTGGGCAACAGCGAAGAAGCTGTACTCATTGATGCTGGAATCTCATGCCGCGAAATAGAAAAAAGAATGTTGCGCCTTAACCTGTCTATGAATAAGGTTAAGGCGCTTTTCATATCCCATGAGCATGCTGATCATATTAAAGGGGTTTGCACATTAGCAAAAAAGTACCAGTTACCTGTTTATATTACTTCCGGAACCTTACGCAACTGCAGGTTCACGCTGGAATCTGGACTTGTGAAAAACCTGGGCAGTCACAGCAAAACACAAATCGGCAGATTAACCGTAACGGCCTTCCCGAAAATCCATGACGCGATTGAGCCGCACAGCTTTATGGTCTCCTGCGGAGACACGCATGTCGGCGTATTCACTGATCTTGGCGCGGTATGCGGCGAACTTACCAAGTACTTTAAGCTTTGCCACGCAGCCTTTCTCGAAGCAAATTATGATGAGCAGATGCTGCAGAACGGTGGATACCCTTACTTTCTAAAACAAAGAATTTGTGGCGGCCGGGGTCACCTCTCCAACCGGCAGGCGCTGGAATTGTTCAACACCCATAGNNATAGATCAGCGCACTTGAGCCACCTGCTGCTCTCCCATTTGAGCAAAGACAATAACAACCCGGAACTGGTAAAATCGCTATTCCAGGGACATGCCCGAGGTACGGAAATCATTGTTGCTTCACGTCACGAAGAGACAGCTGTGTTTGTTGTTTCCGCAAAGTCTCCCGCATCGAAACAAATCTCGCCGCTAAATTATTCAAATCCTCAGCTTCAACTTGCTTTAGGGGTATAATCATCAGATAGTTCGCCATACTGTCAACGTCCCCACGCCGGTCTTTATAGGTCTGCACAATTACATCATCTTCCTTGGTTCGCAAATACAGGAACCCACGCGCCGAAGTACCTAAGAAGTCAGCGTCTTTATAGCGAAGGAAATTAAAGGCAAAATATTCAATTTTTCCGTCTTGATCAATCCGTTTATACCTGCAGAAACCGGTACTCGTTACACTTAACTCATACTGCGTTACCTGCTTAGCAGCGAACTGATCGTCATAATGGGCTACAAGCCTATTTTTGAGAAAAACAGAATCTTCCGTTAACGAATCAGTTATTAAAAAACCGGAAATGATAAAAAAAGTAGCTGCTGCATAAAAAAAACACCACATTTTCATGATTTGTGTAAACTTTTTCATCATAACGGTTATTAACTATTGTAATTTAAATAAAATACTAATATTTGTGTCATGAGTTTTTCTCCACAATCTAAAGTTTGGGTTTATCAAAGTAACCGTGAATTCACTGCTTCAGAAGTAGTAGAGATTCAAGAAAAGCTGGATGCATTTACAGCACAATGGCAGGCACATGGACATCAGTTAAAAGCGAAAGCGGAAATCTTTTACAATTACTTCATTGTGATTACCGTAGATGAAGCTGTTTCTAATGTAACGGGTTGCTCGATTGATGCCTCCGTACGAATATTGAAAGAAATTGAAGAGCAGTATAACCTGGATCTTTTCAATAGGTTCAATATGGCTTATATGGTTGATGGTAAAGTCGTGTCTTCAAGCAAAGAAGACTTTGAGACGTTAGTGAGCATCAAAAAAGTCACACCCGAAACAACAGTCTTCAATAACATGGTTCAAACCCTGGAAGAATTTCAAAGCAAGTGGCAAGTTCCATTTGCACAAAGCTGGCACAATACGGTATTCTCCCATCTCTTCTAATCAATATCTGTAAGATTACAACCTAAATAACCATGCTAATTAAAAGCCTGCATCATAAACCATGATCAGGCTTTTATTTTTACTGAGCATATAACAACATGCAACTGCGCTAAGCCGCCCCAGTTTCACTGAGGCAAAACACCCCACATATGGCAAGTATTTTCCCAACTTTTCCGACAACTTACGGGATTTCGCGCAGAATTCAGGCTTTTAAT
>DCLG01000085.1:0-4369 GCA_002320935.1 Pedobacter sp. UBA1654
AAAGAAGTAGATGTAAATACCGGGCAGCAGGGACTGCAAATCAGGCTCTACGAAGATGTACAGCAGCTTAGTGACGTGGTTGTAGTCGGTTACAGCAGCAAAAAGCAAAGTGCGCTAACCAGTGCAGTAAGCGTCGTATCTTCCGAACAGCTTAAGGATGTAACCACCAACAATGTAGGATCCATGCTTCAGGGTAAGGTTGCTGGTTTGCAGGTGGTAAACAGTTCTGGTGCGCCCGGTGCTGCACCTGATATCCGCNNCATCAGTGAATGCGAATCAGAGTCCCCTGTTTGTAGTCGATGGCATCATCGGCGGTAATTATGACCCCAACGATGTAGAAAGCATTACTGTCCTTAAAGATGCCGCTTCAACGGCACTTTACGGATCACAGGCAAATGCGGGTGTAATTGTAGTCACCACCAAAAAAGCCAAACAGGGGGAAACCAGGTTTGAAGCGAAGGTAACCACAGGATTCCGTACAGCAGACTTTGGAAAGCTGCAGGTGATGGGCAGCAATGAACTCTACGATCATCAAAAAGAGTTTTACAGGGACTACATTCTTGGTGCTGCCGACAACTCCTACAAGATTGACCTGGGCAAGTTTTATGCAGAGCGGCCGATATCCTTACGTAATCAGGACTATAACTGGCCTGATGAATCATTTAAGTCTGCACCCATCTACAACTTCTACCTATCTGCAGCAGGAAGGACTGAAAAGAACGATTACTATGTAGGTGCTTCGTACTACAATGAGAAAGGCACCTTTTTAAAGACAAAATATCAGCGCATCAACTTGCGTGGAAACTCTACCTACCATTTTTCGAAGAAGTTGGATGTCACCAACAACATCAACCTGAGTGCAAACATGGGTAAGAGCTACGATTATATGGATGTTTATTATTCTTTCCTGAATATGCCATGGGACAACCCTTATGATGAAGCAGGTAATCCGGTCTATGTAGATGGGAACTCAACGTTCAAGTGGTGGTCCAGGGACAAAGTAAATCCACTGCATACAATCGATAACTCAGACCACAGTTACAAAGGCTTTGATGTGAATTATGACCTTGGCGTAAATTACCGGATTACGGATTGGTTAACCTTTTCCAGCAGCAACCGGGTGGCAGCATCTTTCAATAAAGGTGTAAACTTTGTCTCGCCACTTGCTGCAGGAACTTACCGCGGTGCGGGCTATCTGAATGAATTGAATACGCTTAATTACGGCATCATATCCAACCAATTATTCCGCTTCAGTTTCAAGATGGGCGACCATAGTTTGAACGGTTTTGCAGGTGGTGCCTTTGAAGGAAGTCAGACCGAATATTCCGGTGCATCCGGCAGAGGACTTCCTGAAGGACTTAGGGTATTAAACGTTGTTTCGAATAACCAGTTGGTAAATGGCTACAATAATAGAGGCTACTTGCAGTCGCTGCTATCACAGGTCGACTATAATTACAAAGAAAAGTACTTCTTAACGGCATCGTTCAGGTATGACGGATCTTCAGCATTTGCACCTACAAAACAGTACGGCAGTTTTCCGGCAATATCGGGTGCATGGCTGATCAGTAATGAAGACTTCCTTGCAGGAAACAACATCATCAACTACCTGAAACTAAGAGCAAGTTATGGAATCACAGGCACCCAGGATATCGGTGCTTCACGATACCTGGGACTTTACTCCTTAACCACACAATACAACTCGATTGTAGGAGCCGTACCCTATCAACTCTCCAGTCCGAACCTGACCTGGGAAAGTAAACACCAGATCAATGCGGGTGTTGACATTGGCCTTTTTAAACGCGTAAACCTAACGGTAGATGTATACCGAAACGACACCAGGGATTTGCTGTTACAAGTTTCACAACCCCTCTCTGTAGGCTTCGAAACCAAATGGGAGAATGCTGGCAACGTAATCAACAAGGGGATTGAGCTTGGCATCAACTCCGCAAATATTCAGAACAAGAATTTCGAGTGGAACACCGACTTCAGTATCAACTTTAACAGCAACAAACTGGAAGGTCTACCAGCAAGCATTGTGAAAACCGGCTCCTGGAGTATCTCGCAGATCTACCGTAATGGCGGTAACCTTTATGAATTCTATATGCCAAAATGGTTGGGCGTAGATGCACAAACTGGCGGTCCACTTTGGGAAAAGGTCAATTACGATGCAAATGGTAATGAAACCAGCCGGGAAAGCACTTCCGATTATGCACAAGCCACCATTCAGGAAAGCGGTTCGGCATTGCCTATATTTCAAGGTGGTTTCAATAACAACTTCCGTTACAAAAACTTCAACCTGCGTGTGAGCACGTATTTCAACTATGGCAACAAGGTGTTCAGTAACAACCTGCGTTTCATGATGAATGATGGCCATGAGCCATATTACAACCAGATCCAAATGCCAGATGATTCAAAGATCTGGACAGGTCCGGGCGATACGCAGGCAACAGAGCCGAGCCCGCAGAACTCCGCAAACTCCACAGAGACATCTACCCGTTATTTGAAGAACGGCAGTTACTTCAGCATCCGGAACATTGCACTATCGTACAGATTGCCCAAAGCATGGTCCAGCCGCATCAATATGGAAGGTATAACCGTTGGCATCAGTGCCGATAATGTCGCAACGTTTTCAAACTTCCTGGGCCAGGATCCACAAACCACCATCCAATCNNCAGCTTCGGGACACCTGGAGTATCCGACTTCAAGTACCCGAACAACAGACAATATCTGTTTAATATTAACTTCAACTTTTAACCAAACAGGTATTACCAAAAAATTCAAACGATGAAAAAGAAAATATTTGCCCTGTTCATACTTTTTACCGCCGCAACAAGCAGCTGTAAAAAACTGGAAGTTAATCCAAGTGACGCAATCAGCACCGGAACATTGGTTACCACTAATGACGGATTAACAAACGCTTTAAACGGTGCATATGCGTTGTTTAAGGACCATATTGAGTTCAATGGCTCCGTTGACAACAACAATATGTATTTGCGCCAGTTCTATCATTTGTCCGACTTTGCGAGTGATGACATCACCTGCGGACAAATCACAGAAGATCCTTTGTTCAACAGCTTCACGCTGGGGCACTCCCCTTCCCAGTCCAACACAAGGTATTTCTGGTATGTATCTTATAAGATGATCACAGGGGTAAACACGGTGATTGATGCGATTGAGAAGCTCCCGGATCCTGATGAGAAAACCAGACAGCTACTGGGTGAATGCTATTTCCTGCGCGCTTTCTGCCACTTCAATCTGGTGAGGTTATTTGGCCAGCCTTATAGTGTGGCACCAGAGTCACCTGGCATTATTCTACGCACCAATCTAACTGATGAAGGTCAGAAGGCACGTTCTACGGTCGCGGAAGTTTATGAGTCCGTGCTCGCCGACGCAGAGAAAGCTGCAGGTTTGATGACACAACCACGAGGTGTACAATATGCAGCAGCCGAGGCAGCCTGGAGTTTACTTGCACGTGTAAACATTTATAAAGAGGATAACGCAAAAGCCATTGAATATGCGAATAAAGTCATCAACTCAGGGAAGTATACGCTAATGACCAAGGCAACCTATCCTTCCCTGTTCGCCAATGCGACAACAAGCCCGGAAACCATTTTCTGCATTGCTTTTACCGCAGCGGATGATTATGGCAAGTTTGGGTCAATTGCGTCGATGATCTATTCTGACGGCAATTCTGGCTGGGGTGAAGAATTTGCTTCATCCTCGCTGCGTGCAACTATGGCTTCGCGTCCTGAAGATGTAAGATGGTCCTACATTGTCCCTGCCAGGGACGGGGCTGGCGCTGTACTGAAGAAAAATGGTGTTGAGATGTACTACATCACCAAGTTTTCATTTCAGAATGGGCAGCCGAACTTAAGTTCACCAATTATGTTCAGGCTTGCGGAAATGTATCTGATCCGCGCAGAAGCAGAAGCGAAAACAGGTGCTAGTGAAGCAGCGCTGGATGACCTGGATATGATTCGCAAGAACCGCGGCCTGGAAGCATCCTTGTATAACAAGACCCTACCAGCGGGCAGCAATGCACTGGACCTGGTACTGACCGAAAAACGTATTGAGATGGCTTTTGAAGGGCACCGCACATACGATGTGTTCAGAAACAAGCGCAGCCTGAACAAGGCTTACTGGGGTTATCACATCCTGGGCCTGAAAGAAACTGATATTGATCTCTCAAAAACACCATCCGGATATCAGAATCTTAGTGTTCCATACACCAGTCCAAGGATCATCTACTACCTGCCGGTTGACGAGATTCTAAGCAATCCGAAAGCCATTCAAAATCCATAGTTAATCACAGTTACCAATTCAATTGAGATGAAGAATTTAAGATCATACCTGTATCTGTTTTGTATAA
>DCLG01000085.1:4444-27690 GCA_002320935.1 Pedobacter sp. UBA1654
CCAAGTCACACATACCCGGGAAAGGGCAAATACGTACCTACTTTGACTGCCTTGGTAAATGGCAGATCAGCAGAATCTGCGACGGTAATCAGAATTGCAAAATCATCGCCAGTAAAGATCAACGACAACAGTCTTGATGACTGGGCCGGCGTGACCAAAGACGTGGTTACGTTAGGCGCTACAAAGGGTATTTTCAACGCCGTAAAATTTGACTACGATGGCAATTACATTTATATGTATGCCGAGATGACGGGCAGCAGAGCGGACGCTAATATATTCGACTTTTATATCGACTCAGACAATAATCCTGGAACAGGTTTGCTCACGGGCACCTTTCCCGGTGGTGGTTATGATATGTTGCTGGAAGGGCAGCTGTTAACTACAGGTNNTTATCATGCTGGCAGCAACCAGAATGCTTTTGCCTTTGACCAGCAGTCTATTGCTGAAGCTTTCACTGTGGGCACGGTTAAGGAAGAAGCCGGAATGGTGAAATTTGAGATGCGTATAGCGAGAGGCAAGCTTAAGGGACTAACCGGTGAAGGCATGCGAATCGGTATACAAGCGATTAAGAATGACTGGTCCGTAGTGTTGGGCAACGCACCCGATGAAGGTGCACCGAGCTTTTTCCTGGACATGACAGAGTAACGCTTCAACCCGAAATTTTTATGACACATTCCATTACCGCAAATCAACAAAGCAACGACCGACTGATCTCCCTCGATGTCTTACGCGGGATCATCATGATCCTGCTTTGCGCCGAAAGTTGCAGGGTTTATGAATCCCTCAAACACCTGGAGCCATCTGGTTTGGGTACCGGATTGCTGAACCAGTTTTTTCACCATCCCTGGCACGGCCTGCACTTCTGGGACCTGGTACAGCCTGCCTTTATGTTCATGGCAGGCTCGGCCATGTATATCTCGCACAGCCGTAAACTTGCAAAAGGCATCAGCTGGACTGCAAACTTCAAGCATATTCTGCTGAGATGCCTAAGGCTTTTCATCTGCGGAGTGGCCCTGCATTGCATATACTCCGGCAAGCCGGTATGGGAACTATGGAATGTACTTACACAACTTGCCTTTACAACCTTGATTGCCTATCTAATCATCAATCGATCATATACCTTTCAGATTGGGTTTTCCATAACACTGCTGTTGCTCACGGAATTTCTATACCGTACCGTGCTGATGCCGGGCTTTTCACAACCTTTTGTAAAAGGCCACAACTTTGGTTCGTACATGGACACCTTGCTCATGGGCAAGATCAACAGCGATGGCTGGGTAGCCATAAACATCATTCCCACAGCAGCCCACACGATCTGGGGGGTGCTTGCAGGTAAACTGCTGATTTCTGAAGTGTCCGCAGCTAAAAAGCTTAAGACCCTCGCCCTTGCGGGACTCGCAGCCTTAGCATTAGGGCATGGACTGGATCTGCTCAACATCACACCGATCATCAAGCGTATCAGCACCAGTTCTTTTGCACTGGCTTCCGGCGGGTGGGTATTGCTGTTACTTGCCTTGGTCTACTGGTTTGTAGACATCAAAAAAAATAATAAATATGCCTGGATAGCTACCGTGATGGGCATGAACGCCATTTTCATTTACCTCTTTTTTGAAACGGTAGGTATGCAGTGGGTAAATGGCGCGGTAGATATCTTCAGCGGACAAATGCTGCATTTGTTCCTCGGTGTACCTGCTGCCCTGGCTGCAGTTGTTTCTGCGTCGGTGGCGCTGATCCTTGAATGGGGTCTTTGTTACTGGCTCTATAAACGTGGTATATTCTTTAAACTTTAAGTCACATCCTAATTATAATCTAACTCATAGTGCAAATAGCTAACTACATCCCTGAGGTTATTACCGCCTTTAAATGTGACGCGGATGCCAGCAGTACGCAACCCTACGGCTCCGGACACATCAACGATTCTTTCCTGGTAAAAAATCTTGACAGAAACGAACCCGACTACCTGCTGCAGCGCATCAACACCTCTATCTTCACGAATGTGGAGGCGCTGACGGAAAACATGCTGCGGGTGACCGAACACCTGAAAAGTAAAGTTATTGAAGGCAGCGGCGACCCCTTGAAGGAGGTGATGACCCTAATTCCGGCAAAGGATAATAAACACTATTATCGTGACAGCGGCGGCAATTACTGGCGCATGCTGTACTTTCTGAAAGATACCCGGTCTTACGATATGGTACTGACGGAAAAGCAGGCCTATGAAGGTGGAAAAGCCTTTGGTAAATTTCAGTCCATGCTTGCCGACTTCCCTTCCGCTGAGCTCTATGAGGTGATTCCGGACTTCCACAACATTGAATTCAGGCTGTCACAGCTGAAGGAAGCCATTGCAAAAAACCTTGCTGATCGCCTTGGGACGGTAACCGAAGAACTGGACCTGGTTAAAGCACACGCCAATGCAATGATGTACTTCCAACAGCCTGAACAAGTATACGGGCTTCCAAAAAGAGTCACCCATAACGATACGAAATTTAACAACGTCTTGCTCGACAGCAATGATGAAGCACAATGCGTAATTGACCTGGAAACGGTTATGGAGGGCTATGTTGCATACGATTTTGGCGATGCAATAAGAACCATCATCAACAGAGCAGCCGAAGATGAAGCTGACCTGCTGAAAATTCAGCCGAACCTTCCTTTATTCAGTGCCTACACCAAAGGATATCTGGAAAATGCAGCCAACTTTCTCACAGACAAAGAAATTGAGTCACTGGTTAAGGGTGTCCTGCTGTTCCCGTATATGCAAGGCGTAAGATTCCTGACGGATCACCTGAACGGGGATACCTACTACAAGATTAAGTTTGAAAACCACAATCTGCAACGTGCAAAGGCGCAATTTCAATTGTTCAGGAAGCTTAATGAAATATCGATTGAGCTGGAACAGATCATTCAAAAACAAATAAACAGCTTAAAGACCTCGCAAGAACATGGCTAATCCCTTACTTATTCCGTTTTTAGACCAGGTGGATGAGCAAACCCCTTTGGAAACCTTATCCCTGAAGTTTGATGCGCTTGAACGTAATGACATTGCCTTTGCGCCCTGGGCAGCTGAACATGTTCTGCCCAGCGCTGGGTTCGCCATTGCGCACAACGGGGAGGCGATTTTATTGAAGTACTTCGTACACGAGCAGGAAATAAAGGCGGTTTATCACAATTTCAATGACCCGGTTTATGAAGACAGTTGTGTGGAGTTTTTTATCGCGTTCGATGATGAAGCCGCATACTACAATTTAGAATTCAATTGTGCCGGTACAGCAAGAGTTCAGTTTGGCCCTGGTAAGCAGGACCGCGTTTTTATTTCGCCAGGCTTACTGGAAGGGATTCGCTATCATGTAAGTATCCGGAACAACACTACTGCCGGCATCAACTGGGAACTTACCTTATATCTCCCCCTGGCATTATTCAACTTCCACCCCAACCTGCAGCTTGAGCAAAGCCGTGTCAGGGTTAATTTCTTCAAATGTGGAGATGCCCTGAAGCAACCGCATTTTCTTTGCTGGAGTAACATTGTAGCGGATAAACCAGAGTTTCATTTACCGGTTTTTTTTAAAGATGCTATATTTAAGAACAAGCAAACCCTTAGATCATTAGAACACCAGGTATAAACTAAGTATGCTCCAACATAAAGGAGATCACAATAGAATTACATCAAAATATTACAAATAGAAAAATTATGGATCGCAGAGAATTCGTCAAAAACACTACCATTGGCATAACCGGCTTCACCATTCTACCCTCGGGCATGTTANNCGGTGTTGGTTTACGTGGACGTGGCCACATTGGCGAAGGCTTACTACGGAATGATGTGGAAATCGTAGCCATCTGCGACACACAGGAAAGCTCCCTGAAATACTGTCGCGAGCAATTTGTGAAAGCAAAGAAAAAGCTACCCACAGAACACACCGGTGGGCTTGATGCATATAAGAAGCTCATCGCCCGCAAGGATATTGATGCGGTGATCATTTCCACCCCCTGGGAATTCCATAAAGATCAGGCGATTGACACCATGCGTGCCGGTAAGTATGTGGGTTGTGAAGTAATCGCCGGCATCAGCGAACAGGATCACTGGGATATCCTGAAAGTGTATGAAGAAACCAAAGTGCCATACATGACGCTGGAAAATGTTTGCTATCGCAGAGATGTGATGGCTGTGCTGAATATGGTGCGCCAGAATGTATTTGGTGAGCTGATCCACCTTGAAGGCGGCTATGAGCACGACCTTCGCGGTGTGCTGTTCAATGATGGTAAAAACTTCAGCGGTAAAGGTGCCGAATTCGGCCCGAATACGGTGGGCGAAGCACAATGGCGCACGCAATGGAACATCGACCGTGATGGCGACATCTATCCTACACATGGTGTAGGACCAGTAATGAACTATATAGACATTAACCGAGGTAACCGTTTTACCAACCTGGTGTCTTTCTCTTCCAAATCCAGGGGATTGAATTCGTATATAGAAAAAGTAGCACCCGGACATAAAAATGCGAACATCAAGTTCAAAAAGGGTGACATCACAAAAACCATGTTAAACTGTGCCAATGGAGAAACCGTAATGCTGAGCCATGACACCCACCTTCCACGCCCATATTCACTGGGCTTCCGTGTGCAAGGTACAGAAGGCATCTGGATGGATGTAAACAAGTCCGTTTATGTGGAAGGGAAATCGGGCAAACACGACGAGTGGGACAAAGCGGACACCTGGTTTGAGAAATATGACCACCCGCTCTGGAAAAAATACGCGGCCCAGGCAGAAGGTGCCGGGCATGGCGGTATGGACTGGTACGTATTTAATGCCTTCATCCAGTCCGTTAAACAACGTAAGCAAACCCCAATCGACATCTATGATTCGCTAACCATGAGTGTGATTACCCCACTTTCTGAGAAGTCGTTAAAAGAAGGCAATGCACCACAGGAATTCCCGGATTTTACAAGAGGTGCCTGGAAAAACAGGAAGAATACCTTTGCGCTTGACGACAGCGGATTGTAAGATTAACCGGAAACATGAACTATTTGGTGCTGTGATGGTTATATCTGTAGAAAACAACATACTATGGCCAATAAGAAAATTGCAGTACTCGTTGGAAGTTTGCGAAAAGATTCCTTCAACAAGAAAGTAGCGAATGAAATACAAAAACTCGCATCACCGAATTTAGAATTAGAGTTCCTGGAGATCGGCAACCTGGTTCACTACAATGAGGATCTGGATCATGAAAACCCTCCACAGGAATGGACAACATTTAGAAGCAAGATCAAGGATGCTGATGGATTGCTGTTCTTTACGCCAGAATATAACCGGGGCTTACCTTCTGTGTTGAAAAATGCAATAGATATTGCCTCGAGACCATACGGACAGAATAGCCTTGCCGGAAAACCCGGTGCAGTAGTGAGTGTTTCCATTAGTGCCCTAGGCGGATTTGGAGCGAATCACCATTTACGTCAATCGATGGTTTTTGTTGATGTTCCAATGATGCAACAACCAGAAGCTTACATCGGAAATGCGCATAGTCTATTTAGCGAGAACGGAGATTTGGTTGAAGATACCAGGGCATTTCTAAAATCTTTTATTGATGCCTACGAGACCTGGGTGAACAAGTTCTAAAACAAAGCCGCTTACAAAGAGCGGCTTTGTTTTTTCTTCAAATTCAGACTCATGTGGATGGTTTCAAAACCACCTTCCATACAGATTTCCTCAAGTTTAAAGCCTTGTTTAAGCCAGAACTCATAGGCACCCTTAAGAAAGGGGTGGGTATGCAGGTACATCACATGCACCTGCTTTTCTTTAGCCTTAACTTTCAGATGGTCCACCAGCATTGTTGCAAGCCCGCTGCGGCGATATGCAGGGTCAACAAACAAGCGCGCAACTTCTACCACATTAAGAAACGGATAATTCAGCTGTGGAAAACGATGATCATAAGGCATCATCCCGATCACACCGATCAGCTCATCCCTCGAGTTTCTTGCCTGCAAAAATGCACCTGTCGCACTTTCCAGGTAAGTCTTCCTGAACGCAGCGATATCTTTTGGAATGATATCATGGTTCAGCGTGGGAAACAGCTGCTTTCTTACCTCAATCACATAAGTTTGTATTTCAGCGAGGTCCTTTTCCGGAACACTCAGGATTTGTATATTTTTCATCAAGCATAAGAGCGGGTTTTTGGGATTACAAGCTGTCCTCTTGCATGTGGAACAACTTCCAGTTCAACATTATAGGTATTCTCCAGTTCCTTCACCTGTTCCGCAGCGTTAAGAGATTCGAGCTCCGTTAACTGCTTGTTTTTCATGAGAAAAAAACGATCGCCAAACAGCAGTGCAAGGTTGGGATCGTGCATTATACAGATAACGGTCGTGCCATTTTTAACCAGTCGCTTGAGGTGTTCCAGCACAGCGACCTGGTAGTGCAGGTCCAGATGGTTTGTCGGCTCATCGAGCAGCAATATCTCCGGTTCCTGCAATAACACCCGGCATAGCAGTATCAGCTGACGCTCTCCGCCCGATAATGAAGTGTATGCCTTATGCCTCAGGTGCCAAAGATCGAAAGACTTCAATGCTTTTTCTACAATCTGTTTATCGCCTTTAGAAGCACTGTATCTCGAGAATGCTGCACGACCGGTCAGTAAAACATCAAACACCTCAAAGGGGAAGGTGCCATGATGAAACTGCGGCATAAATCCAATACGCACAGGCGCATCCTTGTGGGGATTAATCTGTTTCCGTTCAGTGTCATTGATTAAGACATTCCCCTTATACCCACTTTCCAGTCCTGACAGGATATTAAATAAGGTAGACTTACCGGAGCCATTTCTCCCGAGGATCACACTTAGTTCGCCCGCGTTGAAGCCAGTATTCAGGTGCTCCAGAATGGAATGATCCGCAAAGGAAAAGCTCAGATCAGCTATGTTTATCAACTTCTTCATCAGTTCCAGTTTACTGCGTTTTTACGCATTAAGTAAATAAATAATGGTGCGCCCAATAGCATGGTAAACACGCCCACCGGGATCTCAAATGGCATTAGGGTTCTGGAAAGGTCATCAATCAACAACAGAAAAGTTCCACCTATGCTGATGTTCGCAAAAACACCAACCTGATTGTTGGGGCCAAACAAAATCCTGGTGATATGTGGTACGATGAGGCCAAAAAGGCTGATCATACCCACTGCTGCGACGGCCGCCGCGGTGATCATGGTGGCCACGCCAACCATCAGCAGTTTCATGGGTTTCGGATTCACACCAATGGCCAGCGATTCAACGTCGCCCAAGGCCAGCAAATTGAGTCTCCAGCGATAAACAATTATGATTGCTATCCCTCCAGTGATTGGCAGGAACGAGGTTCGCACCTTCTCCCAGGAGGCGGTATGCAGGTTACCCATGGTCCATTGCACAATCGCCTGCAGTTTATAAGGATCACTCAGGTATTGCAGAACCGTCAGAAAAGCCGTAAACACCCCGGAGATGATCATACCTGAAAGCACCATGGTGATCAAGCTCGTACGCGTTTTAGAGTACGAAACCAGATAAGTAATTCCGACAGCCAGCACGCCAAAAAGAAATGCCGATATGGTAATGGAGTAAAAGGAAACCAACATGGATAATGCAGCACCGAAAGCGGCACCAGAAGATATTCCCAAAGAAAACGGATCAACGATCGGGTTTCTGAAAATTGCCTGCAGTACAGCGCCTGAAACAGCAAGTGCTGCGCCAACCATGAATGTGAGTAATATCCTGGGCAGCCGTACCTGCCAGAGGATGGTTGCCATACCCTCATCCACCTTAGCCCCTGTACCGCCAAACTGCTGCTGTACCGCGGCACTGATATGTTGCAGTAGCTCATTTAAACTCAAATATCCGGTGCTGCCCCAAGCTAGCGATACCAGCATCACCAGTAGCGGTACAACAACAAGGGCTGCTAATTTCAAACGCAATTTCATAGCCACTTAGTTTAGCTTCTGCCCGTATAACACGGTTAACGATTCCTGAATATCGTTGCTAAGCGATGCTTCCGCGTCTGGATAACACCATTGTCTGAGTTGCTTTGCGAACAGTAGAAACTTTAAGGTATGCGGGTCGAAATTGAAGGTTGGGGTCAATTCAAATACCTGTTTTTGTTTTACCGCTGGTAAGGCAGCAAGTTCTTTCAGACGATATACTTCATTAGGATCAGAATTCCAGAGAATAATTAATGATGGGTCCCACTGGTAGATTAACTCTGCGCCAATATTAGGTGCTTCCATTTGCAATGGGCATGCGTTTTCTGCACCGGCAGATTCAATGGCCAGATCCATAAGACTCCCCTTCCCTGATGTTGAAAAGATGCGGNNTTCGCCATCAGGTGGGACAGGCATTTTACTCAACTCTTCTTTTACATACCCGATCAGCTTGGTGGCCCGCTCGGCTTTACCCAGTAGCCTGGCCACTTCCTGCAGTTCTTTGAAAATACTTTCTTTACCCTTACTTGAAACCGTAAATACCGGAACACCTATTTCTTCCAATTGAGTGATCGTTTCAGTATCCACCTCATATACAATAGCCAGGTCTGGCTTTAAACTTACGATTGATTCCAGATTCGACGACCTGCCGCCGAATGTAGGGGTAGCAATCGTTTTGTTGGCAATACGCTCGTCAAGCTGTGATAGAGCATTGTAGGTAGACGGCGTAAGATAAAGCTGCTCGGGGACTGCAATGATTTGTTTGCCTGCCTGCAACATGTAGATTTGATCCACCATAGGTGCAAAAAGCACGACTACCCTTTCGGCAGGCTGATCCATGTGCACAACACGCCCCCGGCTGTCGGTCGCCTGAATTACACCATTGCCTTTTGGTAGTGGCTCTTGCTTACAGGCCGTAAAGAGCATGATTATTCCAACCGTCACTGTAAAAATCAAAGCTATTCTTCTCATTCTTCCCTTTCTTACCTAAAATTGCCAAATGCCTTTAAGGCATGCTCTGGCAGGAGTTTCAGCTCCGTTAATTGTACTTCCTGTGGATATTTATGCTGTAGTGCCTGGTACAACCGGCCGTCATAGGAAACGGCAACACCATGCGTCTCAAATTGAAATATGGGCAGGTGCCGGTTCCCGACGTCATAGCAAAATTGTCCGATGGTCCTGATCGATTCTGACTGTAACAGAATGCAGAGGCAAGGTCTGATACTAACCCGGATGGATCGTTCTGAATCCTGATACAACAAGCATCCATCTGACAAAGGACCCTTTTCTTTACGCTCCAAATGGATCTCCAATCCGGCGTGTGTTCTGCGTTTCATCACCGACTTATTGACTTCATACCACTCCAGGTCCAGAAAGTCTTTCTGAAGGTCCGGTGTATCAACCTGAACAGGCAATCTTTCAACAATGATCATGATGCACTATCCCACCTTTAAAACTGTTTTTTTCTCAGCAACTTTTGCCTTTAACCAATTGCACCACTCATCCATACCGTCGCCTTTTAAGCTGCTGATGGAGATCACTTCAAGATTAGGATTTACCTCGCGGGCATCTTTTGCAGCAGCCTCAACTGAGAAAGGTACATACGGTAAAAGATCCGCTTTTGATACCACCATTAACTCGCTGGTCAGGAACATGCGGGGATACTTTTTGGGCTTATCGTCGCCTTCCGTCGCAGCCAGCACCGTTACACGGTAATCTTCGCCAAGGTCAAATGCAGCCGGACAAACCAGGTTACCTACGTTTTCAATAAACAGCAGATCTACACCTTCCAGGTTGATATGATCAAGCGCCTGCAGAATCATCTGCGCTTCGATATGGCACATGCCGCCGGTTACGATCTGCAGTGCGTTGATGCCTACTTCGCGCATGCGAATTGCATCACGTTCTGTTTCCGGATCACCTACCAGCACGGCAATATTCAGGTCTTTACCGATTCTTTTTCCAGTTTCCTGCATCAGGGTTGTTTTTCCACTTCCCGGGGATGAACATATATTAATGACACAAATACCAGGGATGCGGTCACGGATGGCTTTGGCGACAAAGTCATTGGCCTTCAAAAGGTTTAAAGATGTATTCTCGCATTGCACTGAACCTACAGGCATCTGATTGCTCTTTGGGGTTTGATTATTCATGGTCAGTATTTTTAAATGTTACTTTACTAATTTTTAATTCTTCACCCTGGACGATCTTGTCGGATGGCGTTCCGCAATCACAAACGAACCGGTGGAACTTTACTTCAAAGTTCTTATCGCAAGGATTGCAGTATGCCAGGATCGGCAAAATGGTTACGTCCAGCTCCAGGTCCCGGTGAATTGGATATTCTTCTATATATGCTTCAAACGCGTTCTGAATCAGGATGGGCTGGATATTACTTAATAAACCAGCCTGCACATCAATCCTGATTATGTCCTGATGGCGCTCGGGATAGGCCTGCTCCAGCGTTTGAAAAATGTCTTTAACTATGGCTATTTCGTGCATATCAAACTAAAGCTTTTTCTTTCTGCAGCTTCTTTCTCACGGGCTTCGATACTGCCTTTGGTATTTCAATTTCAGCATCTATCGCTGGTGCTTCCAGCGCTTGTGGCACGGGCTCATCCAATACAGGATTCAGCTCTTCTAACTTGTGCTGCGAGAACTGCCAGCACAGTTGCCCAAGCATCAGCAGAAAATCATATAATAATTCACCATTTGTTCCCAATGCCCTAAAAAGGACAATGTCATCCGCCGGATGCGTAAAGCCATAGGTGATGTCCTCGTATTCCTGGGCCAGGATTTCATCCAGTTCCAATTTAAGTTCCTTCGCAAACGAAGCGGA
The DNA here is from genome assembly GCA_002320935.1 of Pedobacter sp. UBA1654. GTDB lineage: Bacteria > Bacteroidota > Bacteroidia > Sphingobacteriales > Sphingobacteriaceae > Pedobacter. The sequence goes on from DCLG01000085.1 coordinate 15,214, forward strand.
GAATATAAGGGTTGCCTGGTGGGTGTAACCTTCGAAAAACAAGAGTTTCTGTATCGGCTGTTGTTTAGGGCTCAAAAACTGATTATCAACATAAATCAGTTTCTTGTTTCTGTACAATTTAGATACGGTGTGCAATCGGGTAAACACAAAGGATTCATCCATGTGTACACGGCCTGAACAAATGATATCTCCCCAGATTAGCACGCCATCTTTGTCTAAATGCAGTTCATTTTTGGCATTGAAGATGGAGTCTTTAAAAGGGGTAACCGGATGCGGTATATATTGTAGTATGGCATTTTTTTCAACGACAACCTTAGTGTTCTGATAGGCCCCGGATTTCATAGGATGTACCTTATTAAACGACTGCGTGTACATTTTCAGTTGCGCCGACTTCTTAACATGGACATCAATATTCAAGATGTCCTCATCCATTACACCCGGGGAAGCACTCATGATAATCATCTCCAGGTGCTCGTGAAAGGTCGGAGAACCATAATAAGTAAGCTTATATGGCGCACTATGGAAACTTTCCTTCAGTACGGTTTGGAGTCCTTCACGTTCTGCATTTACCTTAATTGCACTTTCCATCTCATTATCTTTATTGCTCTAAAAGAGCATATTTCTTAATCCAGTTCTTAACATCTTCCAGCCCCTCCAGCGTCATCAGGTTGGTAAAGATGAAAGGTCGCTCGCCGCGCATTTTCAAAGTATCACGACGCATCACTTCCAGGTCTGCATTCACATAAGGTGCAAGGTCAATCTTGTTGATCAGCAACAGATCAGAGCGTGTAATGCCCGGCCCACCCTTTCTTGGCATTTTCTCCCCTTCTGCTACGTCCAGCACAAAGATGGTTACGTCGGCAAGGTCAGGGCTGAAAGTTGCGGTCAGGTTATCACCACCACTCTCCACAAAAATGAGTTGTGCATCTGGAAAACGGTCGGCGAGATCTTCTACGGCTTCAATATTCATGGACGCGTCTTCGCGGATGGCCGTGTGCGGACATCCTCCGGTTTCCACGCCAACAATGCGTTCTGCCGGTAAGGCCGAGTTCTGTTGAAGATACATGGCATCTTCTCTGGTGTAGATATCGTTTGTGACTACACAGATGCTGCACTCGTCGGACATCGATCTGGTTAAACGTTCTATTAACGCGGTTTTGCCAGNNCCCTACCGGACCTGCTACACCGATTTTTACATATTTTCTTTCTGGCATAATGATTTAGGAAATGTAGATACGTGTATAAAGTTTCTCATGCTGCATGCAGCGGATATCCTGGGCTACGCAGCAGTTCCCTAATAGTTCCTCTGGCATACCCGGTTGTTTCTCAACCAACTCACTGATGAGCGGCTGCATTTGAAATAAGATCTGCTGTGCATCCATCTGGCTGATTGGCACCAGTTTAGCACAATTGGTTACAATACCGTTCAAGGAGTTGTAGTAGAATGCACTTAGTGCGTCCTTGTAATTAATTTGCTGCGCATGCGCATACATCGCAAAAGCGATGGCATAATGGCCATGCATTTCATTGGCTTGTATGGCCTTTAAATAAGCTGAACATCTTGCTACTGGTTCTAACTTCTCTGTAAGCTTCAAAAACCGGATGCCAAGTTTCTTACTGGCGTCCCTAATCTCAAAGGGGGCTTTGTAGGCAGTGATCAATGCATCCAGATCGGCAGTCTTCTTTTTGGTCGCTTTGGTGTTGCATAGTTCCCATGTTTTATGAAAAAAAGCAGCGTCGTTATTCTAGAAGCTGAATCTTAACATCGCATTCGCATACTCCCGGACAGATGCTGTATCCTTTACAATACCTTTATAGATATAGGTTTCCAGCCCGTATGATTGCGTAAATCCACCAATAGGAAATACCGAATCATTGATTTGCATTAGTGTTAAAAGTGGGTTCATCTTAGTCCTCCTTTATTAAAATAATTTTGCGGTTTGCGCTGGCGTAATTATGGATCATCAGCACATCTGTTTTCTCTATGATCCGCTCCTCTTTTCTGGGATTAAATCCCGCTTTGGACAGTTGCTGAAACAATGGGTTCTCAAACGCAGTAATAATCTCATTCTGCGCATTGATGAAGATTGGCACATGTTTGTTTCCAATCTCAAAGCAAACAATGGCCATATCCCTGGTGCTTTCCGATTTAAATACAATACAAGCGCAAGGCAATATCTGCAGCACGACGCAAACTTCTTCATCTGCATATAGGATGTCACCATGAAGAAGTGCACGCCCGCTTAGGTTCCTGAATCCAACTTCTCTCCGCCCCCGTGTAAATTCACGAATCACCCTTTTTGTGGTGTCAAACCATTCCAGCTCCAGGAAATCTACCTCCCTGGACGATTGTACATGGTCTGCTTGCTGGATATTGCCTATGACTGCGCTTGAAACCAACATATCTTAAAACAAGAAATATCGTTGTGCCATCGGAACTACTGATAATGGCTCACATGTTGCAAGTACCCCGTCTACAGTTACTTCATAGGTATCCGGATTGACTACAATATTTGGCGTTGCACTGTTATGGATCATATCTTTTTTCATAACGGTACGGCAATTTTTTACCGGTAAGCTTGCTCTCGAAAGTTTAAGTTTGGCTATGTTTCCGTTATCGATGGAAATTTTAGAAACGAAGTTGTAGCAAACCTTAGGAAGTGCTTTTCCAAAGCTTCCGAACATCGGTCTGTAAAGCACCGGCTGTGGTGTAGGAATAGAACCATTCGCATCTCCCATCTTTGAACCCAGGATCATTCCACCTTTGATGATCAATTCAGGTTTAACACCGAACATACTAGCTTTCCAAAGTACCAGATCGGCATATTTACCTTTTTCTATTGAACCGATATACTCGTCGATACCGTGCGCCTTGGCCGGGTTGATGGTATATTTCGCGATGTAACGTTTAACCCTGAAGTTATCGTTGTTTCCTGCTTTATCTTCACTCAGAGGACCACGTTGCACTTTCATTTTATGTGCAGTCTGGAAAGTTCTGGAAATTACCTCTCCAACACGACCCATAGCCTGGCTGTCTGAACTCATGATGGAGAACACACCCATATCCTGGAAAATATCTTCCGCTGCCATGGTTTGTGGACGGATACGTGAATCGGCAAATGCGACATCCTCTTTAATCTTCTTGTCAAGGTGGTGTACCGCCATAAGCATATCCAGGTGTTCATCTACTGTGTTCACCGTAAATGGCTTGGTTGGATTTGTTGATGCTGGCAGGATGTTCGGATACATGGCAATTTTGATGATATCCGGTGCGTGTCCACCTCCGGCACCTTCGGTGTGGAAGGTGTGGATCACACGGCCATTGATGGCTGCAACCGTATCTTCCAGAAATCCTGCTTCATTCAAGGTATCTGTGTGTATCGCTACCTGAACGTCGTATTTATCTGCTACTTTTAATGCAGCGTCGATGGTCGAAGGCGTTGCACCCCAGTCTTCGTGAATTTTAACACCTAAAGCACCCGCTTCGATCTGCTCTTCAATAGGCTTCATTGTAGAAACGTTCCCTTTTCCAAAGAAGCCAACGTTTACCGGAATGTTTTCAAATGCTTCGAGCATACGTTCCATGTACCATTTTCCCGGGGTTACGGTAGTAGCGTTTGTACCATCTGCTGGCCCTGTACCGCCACCAATAAAGGTGGTTACACCGCTATAAAGCGCTGTTTCTACTTGTTGCGGACTGATAAAGTGGATGTGTGTATCGATACCACCTGCAGTAAGAATCATACCTGCACCACTATGAACTTCTGTAGAGGCACCGATCACCATCCCTTCTGTTACACCGTCCTGAATATCTGGATTACCAGCTTTTCCGACGCCAACGATCTTACCATCTTTTATCCCCACATCACCTTTTACAATACCCCAGTGGTCTATGATGATAACGTTGCTAATCACCAGGTCGAGCACGCCTTCATCACGTAGCGCACGCGCAGACTGCCCCATACCATCGCGGATGGTTTTACCACCGCCAAACTTGTTCTCTTCACCGTAGATATTGTAATCCTTTTCGATTTCAATGAATAGCTCGGTATCAGCCAGCCTTACCTTATCACCCGTAGTAGGGCCAAAAAGTGAAGCATACTTATCTCTTGGGATATGTAATACCCCATCTATATATTTTACGGAAGACTTATCAAGTCCTAATTTCTCTAATCCAAGTGCATCTAAACGGGATGTAAACGTTCCAGCTGTAGTTAATCCAACTACCTTGATCCACTCTCTTCTATTCCATGCTGCCATGATCTGATATTTTATGTTTATTTGGAATTTCTATAATTCAGTTTTTTCACTTTTGCCAATGCTGCTGATTTAACTTTAGCATCCGTAATCTTGCCGTTGGTTAGCCCATTAAATCCATGAACCTCTTTGTTGCCGCCGATTTCGACCAGAATTACTTTCTTTTCTTCGCCAGGCTCAAAGCGAATGGCTGTGCTTGCTGGAATGTTCAAACGCATACCGAACGATTGCTCACGATCAAACGACAAGAACTTGTTAACCTCGAAAAAGTGGTAATGGCTTCCCACTTGAATTGGTCTGTCACCTTCATTTTTTACAGACAAACTGATGGTTCGATACCCATCATTGGCCTTAATTTCTTCTTTCTTCAGAATGTACTCTCCTGGAACCATGTTGCTTAGGTTTAATTGTTAGCGGATTGGATTGTTTACGGTTACAAGCTTTGTCCCATCGGGGAACGTTACTTCTACCTGAACGTCATAGATCATTTCGGGTACGCCTTCCATAACCTGTTTTTTGGTCAATAGCTTCGTACCGTACTCCATGAGCTCGGCTACTGATTTCTTTCCTACGCGGGCTTCTTCAACGATCCGCGAGCTGATAAACGCTATGCTCTCCGGGTAATTTAACTTAACCCCTTTTTGGAGTCTTTTTGCAGCTAGCTCTCCGGCCAGATACAACATCAACTTTTCAGTTTCTCTTGGTGTTAAACGCATACTTGATTATTATTTATGAATTATTTGATCTGATTTCTAAAGTACCGGGAGCGTAAAATATGCACCTAAAGAAACCCTGTTGAATTGCTGGTTACTCACTTGAAGGATGTCTTTATGTGTTACGGTATTACCGACATACCCCAGGTAAAACCTCAGGTCTTTAGTCTTAAAAGGTTTATGTTGAAGTGCCGCGAAATAGGTATAATTGGTACGGAACTGGCGTCCTAGTGTTTCATCTTCATCAGAGCCGGCAGTTTCAATTCCACCTTTAAGTGCCAGTTCCCACTTGTCTGTTAAAAACTGGTCATACCGCAGGATCGCCGACTTATATACGACATCCTTATTGAGGGTTCTGTCTGCACCGGTACGGCCATAAAAATCATTGATTACCGATGTGCCGATTAACGCATGGTCTACCGCAAAAAAGGAGTATTGCAGGTCCAGATAAATCATCTGCTTACCAGTCTTGTACTTGTTAGCCAGCGAGACCGATCGATTTGTATTCCCCTTTGCAAACTGAGAGACATTGAACGACCATTTCGTATTAAACTTCTTATCTGCAAAAGCGCCAACCCAGGTAAAGTAAGCACCCATAGGAACCTTAGAAGCTTCCAGATCCCCCGCTGCATAGCCGTTGTTAGCCAGCAAATGATTAAAGCTGTGATTAGATGTATTGTATATCTGCAAGTTCAGGGAATGGTCAGGTACAACCTGATAGCTTAACATTCCACCCACCACAAACAGGTTTAATATGCGGTCTACATAGTCTGTAAACTTGTATTCATAGATCGGGTTATTTTCAAACTCGTAACTACCAACCATAGCACTTTGTTTACCCACTGTAAGTGCCCATTTGTCATCTCTTCCGAACTTGTATTTCAAGAAAGCGAAGTCCAGCGCTGCAGAACTATTGTCCTGCGTAGTCGGCGCGAATGACCGGTTTAATCTAAATCTTACTTTGTAGGAAAGCCGGTCATTATAATCCCCACTCATTAATACCCGTGCTTCGTCCAGATTGGCATTTGCCCTGCTTTCAGGATTGCCCAGATCATTCGCATTGAAGCCGGCCCGGAATAGTAGATCCAGGTTAAAAAGCCTGGAAGCTTTGGGTTCTTCCTGGCTAAGGCTATCTTTAACAGCAGATTTTTTCAGGGAATCTAATGGATCATTGGCCTTAGCCACCTGACTTAGGAATAAAGCGCAAAAAGCAATTAACAAAGGTCTCTTCATGTTGAAATATTCGAATTGCTTCAAATGTAATTTCGACAGATAAGAACGGGATTAGGCTGAGATTAGAATGAGATTAGAACGCCTGCTTTGGAATTTTAATGGTGACAGTTGTGCCTTGGTCCTCTGCAGTTTCGAGGTTTAGTTGTGCCTGATGCAGAATAAAAATATTGCGTGCAAGCACTAAGCCAAGGCCATTTCCGTAAATATCACCAACATTCGAGGCGCGGAAAAATGAGTTGTAAATGTTTGGAACATCTTTTTGGGGAATACCAATTCCCTGGTCGATAATCTTAACAATGACACTTTTATGATCATAAGCCAGCTGAACTGTTACTGGATTCCCTTTGCCATATTTACAGGCATTCGATAGGATATTGCTGAATGCTATATAATATAAACTCCGGTTAGCCTGCACGAGCAGATCGTCACTATCTTCAGGTATATCGGTGAAGTCGAGATCAATTTTGAAAGCTTGATTGAGCTTCGATTCGTTCTTAATAACTTCGTATATAAGCTCATCGATCCTGATGGGTTGCACATCCCTGATCTTTCTTTTGCTGCCTAAACTCGACAATGTTAGCAGATTACTTGTCATAAACTGCATTTTGCTGGCATGACTGGAGATGGTTTCCAGGCAGTAGTAAGCCTCGTGTGATTTATCCACAAGCGACAAGCCAAGCTCGGCCTCTCCAGCTATAATCGTCAAGGGTGTTCTTAAAGAATGTGATGCATTACCAATAAAGCTTTGTTGCAGTTGAACGGCAATATCGAGGCGGTCCAGCATGGAATTGTAGTTGGAATATAACTGATCAATCTCATCGCCCTCGGAACTATACGTATTTGTTAACCTGTGATCCAGTGTTCCAATGTTTACCTTTTTCAACTCATCGTTCAGAACCTTTATGGGTGATAATAACCGGTTGGCAAAATAAAATGCCAGTGCTATGATAAAGACGAGTACTATCGAGCCTCCTGTTGTTAGTGTTTTATCCAGATCAGCTTGTTCGCCATGCCCGTAATCATCTACACCTTCTGATATAACCAGCAGATTTTCTGGATGTTGCCTGTCTTCAAAGTATAATGCAACATAGGATGTTTTTCCGTGTAAATTAGTGGCTTTACCTTGTTCAATAGCGGTCCGGTAAAAGGCTTCATCCATTGGAAGACTGGGTTTTACGCGTAATTTATTACTGCCTTTCACAATCCGGATCAAGTAGTCGTTTCCTTCCGATAACTGGCGTAGGTATTTACGTTTCACTTCATAGTAAATGCGGTTATTGTAGGCATCATTTTTTATGATATGCTCGCCTACAATGCGGGCATTTTCTTCCAGCCTGTGGTAGAACTTTGTTTGTAAACTGTTCCTTGTAAAATAAGAAACATACCAGGCGAACAAAGCAATTAAGCTGATCGTGATCAGTGAAAAAAATAATATGATCTTAGCTTTAATTTTCATTCCTGAGTACATAGCCCATTCCGATAACAGTATGGATCATCTTTTTTTCGAAGTTCTTATCTACTTTTTTTCGCAGGTAATTGACATATACGTCTACCACATTGGTGCTTAAATTTACATCCATCCCCCACACTTTATCCAGGATATCTATTCGGGATAAAACCTTGTTCTTATGGATCATCAGGTATTCCAGCAGCCTGAATTCTGTAGCGGTAAGTATTATGGAGTTTCCGCTTCTGGCTACGTGCTTACTCGAACGGTCCAGTACCAGATCATCTATCTGTATGAGGTCATTTGCCTGCTGGTTATGGCTTGATGATTTCCGGAGCTGACGATGGATTCTCGCCTTTAATTCTTCCAATTTAAAAGGTTTGGTCATGTAGTCATCGGCATCCCTGCTAAATGCTTCAACCACATCTTCTGTTTGATCCAAAGCCGTAAGGATCAGAATTGGTACTTTTTGATCAAAACTTCGGATCTGACGACATACATCCAGTCCATTCATTCCGGGAAGCATAACATCCAAAATGATCAGGTCGTATTTCGAAGACTTCGCCATCTGCAATCCGCTGATGCCTTCCATAGCAACGCTGATGTGGAAATCCTCATATTTTAAGCCACGTTGTATTAATGAAATTACCGAACTTTCGTCTTCTATTAATAATATCTCCAAATTCTTATCCGCTTAGGTGCTCCGATGGATTGCTAATATTGTATAATTTTCGACTTTTTTCCGCTATTTTCTTAAATTTTTACAGTTATGTGTGCTCATTGCTGAGCTGCTAAATGGAAATTCGCTTACCATCTACAGCATACTCCAAATCTATGTTTTCAAGATTTTCCAGCATCTCTGTGTCAAAGTGGGTGAGCCAGATTCGCTTATGCGTCAGCTGTGGCAGATACGCTAACAGCGTCTGATAGTTTAAATGTCCCTTACCTTCTTTCTTGTAATAGTTGCATTGACAGATAAACAGATCGGCATCTTTTGCAAGTTCGATCAAATTGGGTGTCCATTCGGTATCACCGGAAAAACTGATGATTTTGTTTCCAACATTGATCCTGAGCGCATTCGGCAAAGCAGCTTCAACATGAATCATTGGATAGGTTTGCACAATCAATTCTTTCGTGGTGATCACCTCAGATGGTTGATATTCTATGAAGTGGACAGAGAGTTGATCGATTTGCAGGCTGCCGGGATAAAGCAGGTCAAGCATCCCCTGAACACGTTCTTTACAGCCCGGCGGACTGACAATGGTTAGCGGCTTCGCGTCTTTTTGGCGCGAATAATCTAACAGGAAATAGGGTAATCCGCCGTAATGATCACCATGGAAATGCGTGATTAGTATGACATCTATCCCGGCTATCTTAAAACCATGCTGTTTTAAGCCGCTAAGGGAGGTAGCTCCGCAGTCAATTAGAAACTGACCTCCAGAGTATTGTACATGAAAGCAGGTGTTCAACCGTCCACCGCTGCCAAAGGCATCACCTGAACCAATCACGGTTAAATTGATTTGATCATCAGCATTGTTCATTTCCATACAAATTGAATTGAAATTATGGCATTTTACGACTAATATCATCAAGTAAACGCAATCACCAATATGTATGTTTACGTATCTTGCTACAGCCGACTACATTACATTGCTAAAATGAATCTAATTTTATGAACAGCAACTTAAAAAGCAAACTGTCCAGTGAAGAAACNNATTTTCATAAGAACATGCACCGTCATAAGGACCTAAGCTGGCCTGAATTGCATGCCAGATTACAGGAAAACGCGGAGAGACTCCAGTCACTTTATCAAATGGAGCTAACCGCTGGCGAACCTGATGTTGTAGGTTTTGATGAGAAAACAGGCGAATATATTTTCTTTGATTGCTCAGCAGAAAGCCCCAAAGGTCGGAGAAGTATATGTTATGATGAAGCGGCACTAGCGTCGAGGAAGGAGCATAAGCCAAAACATAGTGCCATCGGTATGGCTAAAGAATTAGGTATTGAGATATTGGATGAAGACCAGTATCGGTTCCTTCAATACCTTGAAAAGGTGGATGCGAAGACCTCCAGCTGGGTAAAAACCCCGGAAAACATCCGAGCTCTGGGTGGTGCCTTATTTGGAGATTACCGGTATGATACGGTCTTCTTCTACCATAATGGCGCTGAATCTTACTATGCTGCCCGTAGCTTCCGTGCTGCGTTGAAAGTTTAACCGATCATTGAATTATGAAGAAAATTGTCATTGCCGCTGATTCCTTCAAAGGTTCTGTAAGTTCGCTGGAGGTGGCCAATGCTGCTGAAGCAGCTATACTCAAGAACTATCCTGATTGTACTGTGCTGAAGATACCAATGGCGGACGGTGGTGAAGGCTCGGTAGATGCCCTCATTGCTGCGTTAGGTGGAACAAAAATCAGCTGTATGGTTAAAGGTCCGATGGGTAAGCCAGTAGATGCTGTATATGGCATCCTTGCTGATGAAAAAACAGCAGTAATCGAGATGGCAAGCGCATGCGGACTAACTTTGGTTCCGGAAAGCGATCGAAATCCCCTACTCAGCTCCACCTATGGACTTGGCGAACTCATAAAAGATGCGCTTGCCCGTGGCTGCCAAAACTTCTTGATAGGCATTGGAGGAAGTGCTACAAATGATGCAGGAACCGGCATGTTGCAGGCACTTGGATTTAAGTTTCTTGACCATGACGGACAGGCACTACCCCTTGGTGGACAAATACTAACCAACATTTACGCTATTGATGATTCCGAAGCAAGGCCTGAGTTTTTAGCTGCAACTTTTACCATTGCCTGCGATGTGGACAACCCTTGTACAGGTCCCCGTGGTGCCGCCCATGTTTACGCGCGCCAGAAAGGCGCAGATGACCAGGCCCTTCGCACGCTTGAAGCAGGGATGCAGAACTTTGTGGAAGTCGTTCAAAAGACAAAAGGCATAGATGTTAACACGATCCCTGGCTCCGGAGCCGCTGGTGGCCTTGGAGGCGGACTTCTTGCTTTCGCAAATGCGGAGTTGAAGCCCGGAGCGCAGATGATCCTTGATGCCCTCAACTTTCAAAGCATTATTAAAAATGCCGATCTGGTGATAACGGGAGAAGGTAAAATGGATCAACAAACAGGTATGGGAAAAGCGCCCGTTACCATATTGAAAGCTTCCCAACAACGGGGTATTCCTGTAATGGCCGTTGCTGGATGTACCGAGGACGTTCAGCTACTAAACACTCTTGGGTTTCTCGCTGTACTCCCGATTTTACCCTATCCGGTTTCCATGCAGCGCGCAATGGAGAAAGAATTCACCATGGCTAATATCACACGGACACTCGATCAGCTTTTTCGTCTGCTTAAGAACTTTAAAAGAACCGAGGCATGACTGCAATAGGCGCTTTACTTGGATTGATATTATCCATTGTTCTAATCATCCGAAGAGTCTCACCGGCTTACAGCCTCATCTTGGGCGCAGTTGTAGGTGGGCTACTGGGCGGATTTAGCTTGCCGGAGACGGTATCTCAGATGATCGACGGGGTCAGAGATGTTTCACCTGCCATCCTGCGGATTCTCACTGCCGGAGTACTCTCTGGCGTTCTGATTAAAACCGGTGCGGCAACATCAATATCAAATACCATCATCCAGAAATTAGGCCATAAGCACGCCTATTTAGCCATTGCACTAGCAACCTTTCTCCTTACCGCAATTGGTGTTTTCATCGATGTAGCCGTAATTACAGTCGCCCCCATAGCATTGAACATCGGAAAAAAGCTATACATCCCTAAAGCGATATTGCTGCTGGTGATGATCGGGGGTGGTAAATGTGGAAACATCATTTCTCCGAATCCAAATACCATTATCGCTGCGGAAAACTTTAACGCCGAACTGATTTCCGTCATGTATGTCAATATCTTCCCGGCAGTTTTAGGTCTTCTATTTACCATTTATGTTGTTGCGCGATTTATGCCACGCACAGGAGCGCTGGTTCAGGACTCAGATTTAGATATAGAGGAGAATAGACTTCCGTCATTTATGGCCAGCATGACGGCTCCTGCAGTAACGATATTATTGCTTGCTATGCGCCCGGTTTTCGGATTTGCAATCGACCCATTAATTGCATTACCATTAGGCGGCCTTGCTGGCGTTCTTGCCGTAGGAAGATTGGATGTCCTGAATGAAGGGATGCGTTACGGTTTAGAACGCATGTCGGGCATAGCCATTCTGCTCATCGGAACAGGTACCATTGCAGGGATCATCAAAGCTTCGTCCTTAAAAGATGTATTTTTAGATGTGCTGACCAGCACCAATTTTGGAGCGCTAAGCATTGCACCGCTTTCAGGTATTTTGATGGGCGCTGCCACGGCTTCAACCACTGCAGGTGCTACGATTGCCTCTTCTTCTTTTGCAGACATCATCATAAATGCAGGGATAAATGGCATTTGGGGAGCAGCAATGATTAATGCCGGGGCTACTGTACTGGATCATTTACCACATGGCTCATTTTTCCATGCCACAGGTGGCGTAACGAACGTCGCTATAAACAACAGGCTGAAACTTATTCCTTTTGAGACTGCCATAGGTATATTCTTAACGGGAATGTCAGTGATCACCTATTTGCTTTTCGGAAAATAGCAAGGACAAAAAAAATCCCGCTCTACTTTCGTAAAGCGGGATCGTAGCCCGCAGGGGAATCGAACCCCTATTTCCAGAATGAAAATCTGGCGTCCTAACCGGTAGACGAGCGGGCCAAAATGAAGCGACTAACATTACTGCTATGCTTCCTTTGGTAGCGGGGACCAGACTCGAACTGATGACCTTCGGGTTATGAGCC
>DCLG01000085.1:27854-28075 GCA_002320935.1 Pedobacter sp. UBA1654
CTACCAACTGCTCCACCCCGCACTATTTGACAATTTAAAACGTTAAAGAACTAGCCTGCGTTGTTTTTAAATTGGACTGCAAAGATATATTTCGTTTCTTTGCATTGCAAATTTATTTTAAAAAAAAGTTTATGTCACATAAAGCAGGTTTTGTAAGCATCATCGGAAAGCCCAATGTGGGCAAGTCTACATTGATGAACGCGCTGATCGGCGAAAAGCTC
>DCLG01000085.1:28144-28502 GCA_002320935.1 Pedobacter sp. UBA1654
TGATCGGCGAAAAGCTCTCCATCATCACGCCCAAGGCCCAAACAACGCGCCACCGCATCTTAGGTATCGTGAACGAAGAAGACTACCAAATTGTTTTTTCTGATACCCCTGGGGTCATCAAACCTAAATATGGATTGCAGGATGCAATGATGCACTCCGTAAATGGTGCACTAACCGACGCTGACCTGCTTTTATTCGTTACTGATATCAATGAACAATACGATGAGAATGATGTACTGGAAAAAATCCTGAACACCACCATTCCAATGATCGTGCTCATCAACAAGATCGACAATGCTACACAGGAGCAGGTGGATGAGAAAACCGCTTTCTGGCAGGAGAAGCTTAACCCGAAACA
>DCLG01000065.1:0-5010 GCA_002320935.1 Pedobacter sp. UBA1654
GTTCTAGGGGCAAATGTGGTACTTACTGCATCGACCAAAATCATTGACGTTACCGGCCCTGAACCAATAGAATATAAAGGTGTTGTGCCTGCAAGATCTGTAGTGATCCCTGGTTCATACGCCAAGAAATTCCCTGCTGGTGAATATCAGGTACCTTGTGCACTGATCATTGGCAAACGTAAAGAATCCACAGATAAAAAGACATCATTGAATGATGCGTTGAGAGAAAATAACGTAGCGGTTTAATGAAAATCGGATTTGACGGTAAACGGGCGGCTAATAATTTAACCGGCTTAGGTAATTATAGCCGCTCGTTGATATTACAACTGGCAAATTACTTCCCCAACAACGAATACCTGGTCTATACTTCCAAAGTAAAGGACCATCCGCAACTAACAAGCTTTTTTAAAACCCCGAGGGTAAAGCTTAAACTTGCCTGGAGCAGCTTCTTGTGGAGAAGTTTCGGTATCCTCAAGCAACTAAAAGCTGATAACATACAACTTTACCACGGACTGAGCCAGGAACTCCCTTTCGGGATCTCAGATTCTGGTATTAAGTCCATTGTTACCATCCACGACCTGATATACATCAGGTTTCCTCAGTATTTCCCATTTATAGACAGACAGATCTACCGCTTTAAAGCGCAGTATGCCTGCAAACACGCGGGTGGCATTGTTGCGATCAGCGATCGTACGCGGCAGGATCTGATCTCGCTTTTTAATGTACCTGCAGAGAAGGTGAGTGTGATCTATCAAAGCTGTGATGATAGCTTTAAACAAGCTTTTGACGCTTCGCGGTTGGCAGCGATCAAGTATAAATATGCACTCCCGGACCAATACATCTTAAATGTAGGTACCATTGAAGAACGCAAAAATCAGCTTTTGCTGGTTCAGGCCATGCCTTCCCTCCCTGCTGATTACAAACTCATTCTTATTGGTAAGGAACAGGCATACGCCAGGAAGATCCATGCTGAGATTGATCGTTTAGGTTTAGCTGAGCGGGTCATCTTCCTGAAAGATGTTTCATTTTTAGATCTGCCCGGTATTTACCAGCAGGCAAAGGTGTTCGTGTACCCTTCCTTATATGAAGGTTTCGGTATCCCGATCATAGAAGCCTTGTACTCCCGTGTACCGGTGATTGCTGCTACAGGATCCTGCCTTGAAGAAGCTGGCGGGCCGGACAGCATCTATGTAAACCCTCAGGATGTTGAAGCACTGGCTCTAGCACTGAACAAACTGCTTCAGACCCCTCAAGTTTGCAAGCAAATGGTTGATAAAGGCCTGAAGTTTGTGCAGAGATTTGACAATGAGGTTATTGCTTCACAAATAATGGCCTATTATGAGGCTATTGCTTCGAAAAAATAATTGCATTTCTATTCGTAATTTTGCCGGATGTTTAAAACTGATATTGACAAGTGTCTTGCCGTGTTGAAGGAAGGTGGTGTNNATAAAAGCTTCATCATCCTGCTTGATACCGATTCCAAAATCCAGAGCTATGTTTCTGAAGTACCTGAGGTGGCATACGACCTGATCGAATATGCGGAAAACCCGATGACTGTGATCTTCGACAATGCCCGTAACCTCGCGAAAAACGTGATTAATCAGGATGGTAGCGTTGGAATCCGCGTGGTACGCCACGATTTTGTGCAGCAATTGCTACAAAGATTCCGCAAGCCGATTGTTTCTACTTCAGCCAACATTTCCGGTGAACCTAGCCCTAAAAACTTCGACATGATTAGCGAGGAGATCAAGTCGAAGGTAGATTATGTTGTGGAGCACCAACAAGATGACCGCTCAGAAAAGAAGCCTTCTACCATCATTAAAATCGGGGCTGGTGGCCAATTTTCCTTTATTAGAAAGTAAGTTTTGCTACTTTTGCAAAACTCAGCAAATGGCCCTATATAAGGGTTGGCGCACGAGGAATATGCTATGGAAGAACATTTAAGGCATCCTGTTTTTAAGTTGCTGGCCAGTATTGCCGAAAAGAACCAGATCGAAGCATACGTGATTGGTGGTTTTGTTCGCGATCTGCTCTTGAAGCGCCCATCTAAAGACATAGATATCGTTGTCTTAGGCAATGGTATTGAGTTTGCCGAACTTGCTGGTAAACAGCTGAACGCTAAAGTTAGCGTGTTCAAGAATTTCGGCACCGCCATGTTGCGGTACCAGGATCTTGAAATTGAGTTTGTTGGTGCCAGAAAAGAGTCTTACCGTGCAGATTCCCGGAAGCCTATCGTCGAGAATGGAACCATTAAAGATGACCAGCTGAGGCGTGATTTCACGATTAACGCGCTGGCCATTTCCCTGAACAAGTCTAATTACGGCGCAATGGTTGATCCTTTCAACGGGATCAGTGATCTGGAGCAGAAGATCATCAAGACACCACTTGAACCGGAACTTACGTTTTCTGATGATCCTTTGCGCATGATGCGCGGCATCCGCTTTGCTTCTCAGCTCTCCTTCCAAATTGAAGCAGAAACGCTGGCAGCCATCGCTAAACAGAAAAATCGCATTAGTATTGTATCAAAAGAGCGTATTACTGATGAGCTGAATAAGATAATTTTATCTCCCCTGCCTTCTGTAGGTTTCAAATATCTTTTTGATACCGGATTGCTGCATTTGATCTTCCCGCAAATGGCAAATTTATATGGCGTTGAGATCATCAACGGAAAGGGTCATAAGGATAATTTCTACCACACGCTCCAGGTGCTTGATAACATTTGCAAAGACACCGATGATCTTTGGTTACGCTGGGCAGCAATTTTGCATGATATTGCGAAGCCTGCAACCAAGCGCTTCGAAAATGGTCATGGATGGACGTTCCATGGGCATGAGGATAAAGGTGCACGAATGGTACCGCAGATCTTCTCACAGCTAAAATTACCATTGAACGAGAAAATGAAGTTTGTGCAAAAGCTGGTGCAGCTGCATTTAAGACCTATCGTACTTGCACAGGAAGTGGTGACCGATTCTGCTGTTCGCCGTTTGCTTTTTGATGCTGGCGATGATATTGAGAGTCTTATGATGCTTTGCAATGCTGATGTAACGACTAAAAACGAATATAAAGTAAAGAAATACCGCAACAACTTCGAGCTGGTAAAACAGAAGTTAAAGGATGTTGAGGAACGCGATAAGGTCCGCAACTGGCAACCGCCGGTTACTGGCCAGGACATCATGAACACTTTCGGCATTGCCGCTGGTAAAGAGGTTGGTTTAATAAAAAACGCGATCAGAGAAGCTATTTTGGAAGGTGAAATACCAAACAGTTATGATGATGCGTTAAAGTTCATGCTTCGAAAAGGCGGTGAATTTGGCTTGAAGCCCGTAATACCATTACCATTATAAATAGTAATTTTATTTTTTAATTTTAGTAAGAAAATAGACCAATGGCGATATATAGATTTAAGGTAAGCTTTGAAGATTTTGATGAAGTAGTACGGGAAATTGACATTAAGTCAAACCAGACTTTTGAAGATTTACATAAGGCCATTCACCAGTCTACGGGCTATAATCCAGAGAAATCGTCTTCATTTTATATCAGTACTGATCATTGGATCAAAGGTGATGAAATTGCCTATCTGCCAAACCAGCGCAAGGTTGACCGAGGCGTAGCGCTCATGGAAAACTCCAAGTTGAGCAGCTTTATTGAAGATCCACACCAGAAATTTTACTACATCTATAACTTTGATCGCCCCTTCGACTTTCATGTTGAATTGATTAAGATCATCCTTCAGGCTGATCCGAATGTGCAATACCCTGCACTTTTCAAGAAAATCGGCGAAGCGCCAAAGATCATTGATAAGAATAACTTCGGACAAGTGGCCGTCTCCAGCAACCCGGTGTCCACCGACTTCGACTTTCTGAACGAAATGAACTTCGTTCCGGAAGATACTGAGGAGATAGAGGCTATGGATGGACGTGGTATTAGCGCCAATCAAACAGATGACGACGATCATGATGATGACAGCGATACGGACGAGTTCTCAGATGATGAAAGTTATGGGGATGAAGCGTACGATGATAAAGAGGACTACTAATGCCGCTGATGGCATCTCCTAAAACGCTAATTTCTATTGTTGGGCCCACGGCTGTCGGCAAGACAGCCATGGCCATTCAAGTGGCACAGCACTTAGGTACTGAAATCATTTCCGCAGACTCCAGACAGTTCTTTAAGGAAATGGAGATCGGGACTGCGAAGCCTTCTGCGGAGGAACTTTCTGCTGCGCCACATCATTTCATCAACTCCCATCACGTTACCGAATTCTTCTCTACCGGCGACTTTGAAGTAGCAGCCATGAAAGTTCTGACAACGCTCTTCGAAACAAAAGACCAGGTTGTGCTTTGCGGCGGTTCAGGGCTCTATGTGAATGCTATGCTTAATGGACTGGACGAGCTACCCGCGACCGACCTCTCCATTCGGGCAGCATTAAACGAGCGGTTCCAAACGGAAGGACTTGACGCTATAAAAGCTGAGCTGGCCAGTCTTGACCCGGAATACTACGCACAGGTGGACCAGTTTAACACACAACGTCTTATCCGTGGCTTGGAGTTCGTTTTATCAACCGGAAAAAAGCTTTCCTCCTTTCAGCAGAATAGCAAGAAGACAAGGCCATTCAACATCATGAAAATAGGCCTCAATAAGGACCGTCAGGCACTGTATAACCAGATCAACCTGCGTGTAGACCGGATGATGGAATTGGGCTTGTTAGAGGAAGTAAAGAGACTTTTACCCTACCGGGAGCTGAACGCCCTGAAGACTGTAGGCTATGCGGAATTATTCGACTACCTTGATGGTCACTGCAGCTTAGCAGCGGCAGTAGATAAGATTAAGCAGAATACCAGGCGTTTCGCAAAGAGACAACTTACCTGGTTCCGCAGAGATGAAGAAATCAAGTGGTTTGAACCGGAACAAACCACTGAGATTCTTGCATATATTGATCAGTACAGATCAAGTTTATAGATCATAGACTAACGTCGGCTTGCACCATGCTAAGCCTGTGCTGTTGGTCCA
>DCLG01000065.1:5138-16627 GCA_002320935.1 Pedobacter sp. UBA1654
GAGAAAATCCCTTCTGCAACTTCTTCTGACAATTCTATATTTAGCTGGTTTTCGTTGTTTTGCTCTTCCATATAACAAAACTACTTTTTTAATACTATAGCAAATAAGGTTTTAGACATTATTCAAAAAAAAATCCCCCAACATTATTGAAGGGGGATTTGATATGATTATAGAAGATTCTAAGCTTCTACTTCTTCTTGTTTTGAAGCCAACAACTTGTCGTATTCTTCTTGAGAACCCACAATGATACGCTCGTAGCCACGTACACCGGTACCTGAAGGAATCAAGTGACCAACGATAAAGTTTTCTTTCAAGCCTAACATATGGTCACGTTTACCAGCGATAGCTGCCTCGTTCAATACTTTGGTCGTTTCCTGGAAGGAAGCGGCAGAGATGAATGATTTAGTACCTAGGGATGCACGTGTGATACCTTGAAGGATAGAACTTGCAGTTGCAGGTCTTGCATCACGTACAGTGATCTGTTTCATATCCTTACGTTTCAACTGAGAATTTTCATCTCTTAGTTTACGCATAGATAAGATCATACCTGGTTTCACAGTTTCTGAATCACCAGCGTCTACAACTACTTTTTTGTCATAGATCTCGTCATTCTCAATCATGAAGTCCCAACGGTCTACAGAGTTATTTTCTAAGAAAATAGTGTCTCCCGGATCTTCGATGTGAACTTTCTGCATCATCTGGTGAACAATAACCTCGAAGTGCTTGTCGTTAATTTTCACACCTTGTAAACGGTAAACCTCTTGCACACCATTCACTAAGTATTCCTGTACAGCTGCAGGTCCTTTAATCGCAAGGATGTCAGCAGGTGAAATAGAACCATCAGATAAAGGCATACCCGCTTTGATGAAGTCATTATCCTGTACAAGGATGTGTTTCGACAACGGTACAAGGTATTTTTTAACCTCACCATCTTTAGATTCAATGGTGATTTCGCGGTTACCACGTTTCACACCACCTAAAGTTACCACACCATCAATCTCTGTTACTACAGCAGGGTTAGATGGATTACGTGCTTCGAACAACTCGGTTACACGTGGAAGACCACCCGTAATATCTCGTGTTTTTCCGCTGGTACGTGGAATCTTAACCAAGATCTGACCTGGTTTAACAGCATCACCTTCGTCGATCGCAATGTGTGCACCTACCGGAATGTTGTATCCACGGATCAGTTCACCTTTTTTATCCACTACTCTTACAGAAGGGTTTTTAGTTTTATCTCTGGTATCGATAATTACTTTCTCACGGTGACCAGTTTGCTCATCTGACTCCTCACGGAAGGTTACACCTTCAACGATTGCATCAAACTCGATCTTACCAGCGAACTCGGAGATAATAACCGCGTTATATGGATCCCACGAACAGATTTTGTCTCCTTTGGTAACTTTCGCACCATCTTCAACAAATAAGAATGAACCGTAAGGAATGTTATTGGTCATCAGAACCTTGTCAGTTCCTGGCTCAATAATCTTAAACTCACCTGAACGACCCAATACAACTTGTTGCATACCGTCTTCAGTTTCATTCTCTACTGTACGTACGTTTTCAAACTCGATCACACCATCAAACTTCGCCACAACCTGAGATTCAGCAGCAATGTTTGATGCAGTACCACCGACGTGGAACGTACGAAGTGTAAGCTGTGTACCCGGCTCACCGATAGACTGTGCAGCAATTACACCTACAGCCTCACCTTTTTGAACACGTTTACCAGATGCAAGGTTACGTCCGTAACACAATGCACAAACACCACGCTTATTCTCGCAGGTTAATACCGAACGAATTTCAACACCCTCAATTGGAGATTCTTCAATTGCTTTAGCAATGTCCTCGTCAATATCCTGACCAGCACCTACCATAAGCTTTCCATCCACAGGATTGTAAACATCATGCAGAGAGATACGACCTAAGATTCTGTCATATAACGGCTCAACGATATCCTCGTTATCTTTCAAGGCAGTAGTATACATACCTCTCAAAGTACCGCAATCTTCAGAATTTACAATCATATCCTGTGCAACGTCATGCAGACGACGAGTCAAGTAACCAGCATCAGCTGTTTTCAAGGCCGTATCCGCCAAACCTTTACGCGCACCGTGGGTAGAAATGAAGTATTCTAATACCGATAGTCCTTCTTTAAAGTTAGAAAGAATCGGGTTTTCAATAATCTCACCACCAGAACCAGATTTTTGAGGCTTAGCCATCAAACCGCGCATACCGCAAAGCTGACGAATCTGCTCTTTGGAACCACGTGCTCCGGAATCAAGCATCATGTATACAGAGTTGAATCCTTGCTGATCGCTCGATAACTGCGTCATCACGAATGATGTTAAACGGTTATTGATACGAGTCCAGATGTCAATGATCTGATTGTAACGTTCGTTGTTGGTAATGAATCCCATGTTATAGTTATTCCTTACTTCTTCAACTTCCGCAGATGCCTGTGCCAGTAATGTTTGTTTCTCATCAGGAATATTAACATCCTGAAGGTTAAATGATAGTCCACCACGGAATGCCATTTGGAAACCTAATTCTTTGATATCATCCAAGAACTTGGCTGCACGTGCCATACCGGTAACTTTCACTACATGACCAATGATATCCCTAAGAGATTTCTTAGTCAGTAATTCGTTAATATAACCTACTTCATCCGGTACCATTTGGTTAAATAATACACGTCCTACAGTAGTATCGATCAATTGATTTACTATCGTTCCATCATCCAGTTTCACATTAGCTTTTACTTTGATGAAAGCATGTAAGTCAATGCGTTTCTCATTGTAAGCGATGATAACCTCTTCAGATGAATAGAAAATTGAACCCTGACCTTTAACCACGCGAGTCTCATCAGTCTTACGGCCTTTAGTAATGTAGTAAAGACCCAAAACCATATCCTGAGAAGGTACTGTAATCGGTGTACCATTCGCTGGGTTAAGGATGTTATGGGCAGCAAGCATCAACACTTGGGCTTCCAAAATAGCTGCATGACCTAAAGGTAAATGCACGGCCATCTGGTCACCGTCAAAATCCGCGTTGAATGCTGTACAAACAAGTGGGTGTAACTGGATCGCCTTTCCTTCAATTAATCTTGGTTGGAAAGCCTGGATACCCAACCTGTGTAACGTAGGTGCACGGTTAAGTAGTACAGGGTGACCCTTTAATACGTTTTCAAGAATATCCCAAACTAATGGATCTTTTCTGTCAACGATTTTCTTAGCAGATTTAACGGTCTTCACAATACCGCGTTCAATCATCTTACGAATAATGAACGGTTTGAAAAGCTCCGCTGCCATGTCCTTAGGTAAACCGCATTCGTGTAATTTAAGGTTAGGACCTACAACAATTACCGAACGAGCAGAGTAATCCACACGTTTACCCAATAAGTTCTGACGGAAACGACCTTGTTTACCTTTCAGAATATCTGAAAGTGATTTCAAAGCACGGTTACCTTCAGTCTTAACGGCATTTACTTTACGTGAGTTATCGAATAACGAGTCAACAGCTTCCTGTAACATACGTTTTTCGTTACGTAAAATTACCTCAGGCGCTTTGATCTCGATCAAACGCTTAAGACGATTGTTACGGATAATCACACGACGATACAAATCATTCAAATCTGAAGTCGCGAAACGACCACCTTCCAATGGAACTAATGGACGTAACTCAGGCGGGATTACAGGAACAATCTTGATAATCATCCATTCCGGATTATTCTCAATACGCGTTCTTGCACCACGGAAAGCTTCAACAACCTGCAGACGTTTCAAAGCTTCGTTTTTACGTTGCTGAGAAGTCTCAGTTGCTGCCTGGTGACGCAGGTTGTAAGATAAAGTATCTAAATCAATACGTTTCAACAAGTCTTCCAAAGCTTCAGCACCCATCTTAGCAATGAATTTGTTTGGATCCTTGTCATCAAGGTATTGGTTTTCTTTTGGCAACTTATCTAAGATATCCAAATATTCTTCCTCAGTAAGGAAGTCCATGTGCTGGATGCCTTCTTCTGCCATAAAACCAGGCTGAATTACTACATAACGCTCGTAGTAAATGATCAGGTCTAATCTTTTGGTTGGAAGTCCTAATAAGTAACCGATTTTGTTAGGCAATGAACGGAAGTACCAGATATGCGCAACCGGCACAACAAGGTTGATGTGACCCATACGCTCTCTACGTACTTTCTTTTCTGTAACCTCAACACCACAACGGTCACAAACAATACCTTTATAACGGATACGTTTGTACTTACCGCAATGACATTCGTAATCTTTTACCGGGCCGAAAATACGCTCGCAAAACAAACCATCACGCTCAGGTTTGTAAGTACGGTAGTTGATCGTCTCAGGTTTTAAGACCTCACCGCTCGAACGCTCCAAAATAGCCTCAGGCGAAGCCAGGCTGATGGTGATCGAGGTGAAATTGCTTTTTAATTTATTATCCTTTTTGTAAGACATAGCTTTTTTGAGTTTTAAGTGTTAAGCTTAAAATGGTACGCCTTGCAGCGTACCATTCTTTCTTAAAACTTTTAGTCTAACGTAATATCCAAACCTAATCCACGTAGCTCATGTACCAATACATTGAATGATTCCGGTACACCTGGTGTAGGGAGGTTCTCTCCTTTCACAATGGCTTCATAAGTTTTCGCTCTACCAATAACATCATCCGACTTAACGGTTAAGATCTCTTGTAGAATGTTGGCAGCACCAAATGCTTCCAGTGCCCAAACCTCCATCTCACCAAAACGCTGACCACCAAACTGAGCTTTACCACCCAGAGGTTGTTGTGTAATCAATGAGTATGGTCCGATTGAACGTGCGTGCATCTTATCATCAACCATGTGACCCAGTTTCAGCATGTAGATAATACCTACTGTAGTTGGTTGGTCGAAACGCTCACCTGTTAAACCGTTATATAAATAGGTTCTTCCTGTTGCAGGTACACCAGCTTTGGCGATCCACTCTTCAACCTCATGTAACTTCGCACCATCAAAGATTGGAGTCGCGAATTTCACGCCCAACTCTTTACCAGCCCAAGCCAATACAGTTTCGTAGATCTGTCCAAGGTTCATACGTGAAGGTACACCCAGTGGGTTCAACACGATATCAACCGGTGTTCCATCTTCAAGGAACGGCATATCTTCATCACGAACAATTCGGGCAACGATACCTTTGTTACCGTGACGACCAGCCATTTTATCCCCTACTTTCAACTTACGTTTTTTAGCAACGTAAACTTTAGCCATTTGTACAATACCTGATGGCAACTCATCACCAACAGAGATGGCGAACTTATCACGCTTGTATGCACCAAGCTCTTCGTTTACGCGGANNTTTTTGTCATCATCAGTAGTCCATTTGTATGGATTGATGTGCGCATACTCCAGATCAGCTAAACTTTTCTGCGTAAACTTCGCTCCTTTAGGGAACAACAGTTCCTTGTAAACGTTGTAAACACCTTGAAAGGTCTTACCATTTACAATCTGGAACAATTTGTCTACCAGTTCATTTTTAAGGTTAGATGTTGCCAGTTCATATCTCTTGTCTAACTTTTCAATCGCAGATTTTTCTTCCGCTTTAGAAGTTTTCTTAGCTCTGGAGAACAACTTGGTATCAATTACCACACCTTTGATAGATGGAGGTGTTTTCAGCGACGCATCTTTCACATCACCTGCTTTATCTCCAAAGATCGCACGAAGTAATTTCTCTTCCGGAGAAGGATCAGACTCGCCTTTAGGTGTGATCTTACCAATAAGGATGTCACCTTCTTTTACTTCAGCACCGATACGGATAATACCGTTTTCATCTAAATCTCTGGTTGCTTCTTCAGAAACGTTAGGGATATCTGGTGTTAACTCCTCTTCCCCGCGTTTTGTATCACGCACCTCTAATTCAAACTCCTCGATGTGAAGTGAAGTAAAGATATCTTCTCTAACAATACGCTCGTTAATCACGATCGCATCCTCAAAGTTGTATCCCTGCCAAGGCATGAAAGCTACTTTTAAGTTTCTTCCTAATGCCAGCTCACCATTTTCGGTAGCATATCCCTCACAAAGTACTTGTCCTTTAACAACACGCTGACCTTTCTTAACGATAGGTTTCAAGTTGATACAAGTATTCTGGTTGGTTTTCTTGAATTTAATTAATCTATAAGTCTTACTGTCACCTTCAAATGAAACCAGACGATCTGCATCGTTACGCTCATATTTGATGGTGATTTCATTTGCATCAACATATTCTACAACACCATCACCTTCAGCATTGATCAAAGTTCTTGAGTCACGGGCAACGCGACCTTCCAAACCTGTACCAACGATTGGTGCCTCAGGACGTAACAATGGTACGGCCTGACGTTGCATGTTTGAACCCATCAAAGCCCTGTTCGCATCATCATGCTCAAGGAACGGAATCAATGAAGCAGCAATTGAAGTAATCTGGTTCGGCGCTACGTCCATTAAGTCTAATTTCTCAGGCTCAATAACCGGGAAGTCACCCTCATAACGTGCTTTAACACGTGAAGTGGTGAAGTTACCTTGGTCATCATACTCCGCATTTGCTTGCGCGATGGTTTTACCATCCTCATCTTCTGCAGACAAGTAAACAACCGGCTCTTCAACTGAAACCACACCATCAACTACACGTTTGTATGGGGTCTCAATGAAACCAAGGTTATTGATCTTCGCGTGAACGCAAAGAGATGAAATCAGACCAATGTTTGGTCCCTCTGGAGTTTCGATGGTACACAAACGACCGTAGTGCGTATAGTGAACGTCACGAACCTCGAAACCTGCACGCTCACGTGAAAGACCACCTGGACCTAAAGCTGATAAACGACGCTTGTGCGTGATCTCTGCTAGCGGGTTGGTCTGGTCCATGAACTGAGACAACTGGTTGGTACCAAAGAAAGAGTTAATAACCGACGATAAAGTACGGGCATTAATCAAATCTGTAGGTGTGAAAACCTCGTTATCACGAATGTTCATACGTTCGCGGATGGTACGGGCCATACGTGCTAAACCAACACCAAACTGGGCATATAACTGCTCACCTACTGTACGAACACGACGGTTCGACAAGTGATCGATATCATCCACCTCTTCTTTGGAGTTGATCAATTTGATCAGATACTTAACAATCGCAATAATATCTGCTTTTGTTAATACCTTCACGTGCTCCGGGGTATCCATTTTCAGTTTCCTGTTGATGCGGTAACGACCTACATCACCAAGGTCATAACGTTTGTCTGAGAAGAACAAACGCTCAATGATACCTCTTGCAGTTTCCTCATCAGGTGGTTCTGCGTTACGCAAAGCACGGTAGATGTTTTCAACAGCCTCTTTTTCAGAGTTTGAAGTATCTTTTTGTAAAGTATTATATATGATGGTATAATCAGCCTGGCTGGCGCCGTCCTCTTTAGATAAGATGATTGTTTTCACGCCAGCATCGATGATCATATCGATGTGATCTTCTTCTAAAACAGTATCCCTGTCTAAGATAACTTCGTTACGATCTATTGACACAACCTCACCGGTATCCTCGTCAACAAAATCTTCAACCCATTTTCTGAGAACCCTTGCAGCAAGTTTACGACCAATGTATTTCTTTAAACCAGACTTGCTAACTTTTACTTCATCAGCTAAATCAAACAGTTCTAAGATATCCTTATCAGAGTCATAACCAATAGCACGCAATAAAGTGGTTACCGGGAATTTTTTCTTACGGTCGATGTAAGCATACATCACGTTATTCACGTCTGTAGCAAACTCGATCCATGATCCTTTGAAAGGAATTACACGCGCAGAATAAAGCTTGGTACCGTTAGTGTGACGGCTTTGGCCGAAGAACACACCTGGAGACCTGTGTAATTGAGAAACAATAACACGCTCTGCACCGTTGATAACGAATGTACCCTTAGGGGTCATATAAGGTATAGTACCTAAGTATACATCCTGAATAATGGTTTCAAAATCTTCGTGCTCCGCGTCGTTACAAGAAAGCTTTAACTTAGCCTTCAACGGAACACTGTAAGTCAATCCACGGTCGATACACTCAGGTATATCATAACGGGGTGGATCGATAAAATAATCTAGGAACTCAAGAACGAAAATATTTCTTGAATCTGTAATTGGGAAGTTCTCCGCAAATACCTTAAACAATCCTTCTGTGTGACGGTTATCTGAGGTAGTTTCGATCTGGAAGAACTCGCGGAACGATTGCAACTGCACATCAAGAAAATCTGGGTAATCTATGATATGCTTACTACGTGCAAAATTTACTCTTTGGTCGACTTTATTTGCCAATGGACTAAAGTTAATTTACTTTAAGAATAAACTATTTGTTTGGTTTGCCGTTATACATTTTCATCAACCAAGCAAAATGAAAAGTTTATAAACAGGTATAGACTCCGACTATTCAGTCGGAGTCTATGATAAAATGTGGTTAAATTAAGTGATTACTTAATTTCAACTACAGCTCCAGCTTCTTCAAGTTGTTTTTTCAACGCTTCAGCTTCGTCTTTAGCAACACCAGCTTTAAGTTCTTTTGGAGCACCATCAACTAAATCTTTAGCTTCTTTCAAGCCTAGACCAGTTAAGTCTTTCACCAATTTCACAACTGCTAATTTAGCACCACCAGCTTCTTTCAATATTACATCAAAAGTAGATTTTTCTTCTGCAGCCGGAGCAGCATCAGCAGCAGGTCCTGCAACAGCAACTGCAGCAGCAGCTGGTTCAATACCATACTCGTCTTTCAAGATTTGAGCTAATTCGTTAACTTCTTTAACTGTTAAGTTTACTAATTGCTCAGCAAACGCTTTTAAATCTGCCATTTTTATAGATTTTAAAAATTTACGTAAAATAATTTATTATAATATGAAACTTATCAGGTGTTTCCTTAACCTTCTCTTTCTTGAAGAGTTTTAACAATTCCTGCAATTTTGCCACCGCTTGATTTTAACGCTGAAATAACGTTTTTAGCAGGTGATTGTAACAATCCAACGATGTCTCCGATAAGCTCTTCTCTCGATTTGATGTTTACCAAAGCATCTAAGTGATTATCACCAACGTATACCGAAGCATCGATATAAGCTGCTTTTAACACTGGTTTATCAGATCCTTTTCTCAACGCTTTGATCAGCTTAGCCGGACCATTGCTTTGTTCTGAGAATAATAATGCTGATTGACCTTTTAGTGCTGCAAAGATCTCTGATGCATCACCATCTAATCCTTCAATCGCTTTTCTGATTAAAGAGTTTTTAGCTACCTGCATTTCAATCCCGCTCTCAAAACATTTGCGGCGGATATTATTCACTTTTGCAACTGACAATGCTGAAGTATCTGCAATATAGAAATTGCCATACTGTTGCATTTTAGCTTGCAGAGTTGAAACTAGTTCGTGTTTTTCTTCTCTGTTCATAATTAGATCCCCGCTACTGATTTAGTTTCGATTGCAATTCCAGGACTCATTGTTGAAGAAACGTGAATGCTCTTGAAATAAGTTCCTTTTGCAGCAGATGGTTTTAATTTTGAAATCACTTGAAGTACTTCTAGCGCGTTCTCATATATTTTCTCTGCTGGGAATGATACTTTTCCTATCGAAGCATGAATGATTCCAGTTTTGTCAACTTTAAAATCGATCTTACCTGCTTTTACCTCATTAACTGCTTTACCAACTTCATTGGTTACAGTTCCTGATTTAGGGTTTGGCATAAGGTTACGTGGACCTAAAACGCGGCCCAGTTTACCTACTTTTGCCATACACGCAGGAGTAGTGATAATAATGTCAACATCTGTCCATCCACCTTCAATCTTAGACACATATTCATCTAAACCGACGAAATCTGCACCTGCCGCTTTAGCCTCTTCTTCCTTATCAGGATTACAAAGAACTAATACACGTACAGTTTTACCTGTACCATGTGGTAAAGTAGCAATACCACGTACCATTTGATTGGCTTTACGTGGATCTACACCCAAAGATACATCAATATCTACTGATGCATCAAATTTAGTTGTAGTAATTTCTTTTACCAAAGCAGCCGCATCCTGTAAAGAATACGTTTTACCAGATTCTAGTTTAGCATGTGCCTTTTTTTGATTTTTTGTTAATTTAGCCACTGTTGTAAACTGTTTTTTGTTAATTAATTTGTCCAGGGCGCATCACCGCTAACGGTGATTCCCATACTGCGTGCTGTACCGGCAACCATACTCATTGCCGACTCGATAGTAAATGCATTTAAATCTGACATCTTATCTTCAGCAATCGATCTAACCTGATCCCAAGTCACCGAACCAACTTTCTTACGGTTGGGCTCAGCAGAACCACTCGTTAATTTAGTTGCATCTTTTAACTGGATAGCAACCGGAGGGGTTTTGATGATGAATTCGAAAGACTTGTCAGCATAAACAGTAATTACAACTGGTAATACTTTACCGGGCTTATCTTGGGTACGAGCATTGAATTGCTTGCAAAACTCCATGATGTTAACACCTTTAGCACCCAATGCAGGTCCTACCGGTGGCGAAGGATTTGCAGCTCCACCCTTGATTTGTAATTTAACAAGCGCACTGACTTCTTTTGCCATTTTCTGTTTTGTTAATTTGAATACTCAATGTTATTTTTGGAAGCAAGTAACATTTAAGGCTTTTATGATAGTAGTAATCCCGCGAGATTACTCTTTTTCGACTTGCATATAGTTAAGTTCAAGTGGTGTTTTACGACCGAAAATCTTAACCATTACTTTCAATTTTTTCTTTTCTTCGTTTACTTCTTCAATAACGCCGGTAAATCCGTTAAACGGTCCGTCCATTACTTTAATGTTTTCACCTACATAGTAAGATACACTCATTACCTCACTTTGCTGGCTCATCTCGTCAACCTTACCTAAAATACGGTTAACTTCTGCCTGACGCATCGGAACCGGAGTACCATTTTTGTCACCCAGAAATCCGATAACACTATTCACACCTTTTATAACGTGCTCAAGCTCACCATCCAGTTGAGCTTCGATTAACACGTAACCAGGGTAGAAGTTACGTTCTTTGGCTATTTTCTTTCCCTCTTTCATCTGATAGTATTTCTCCATCGGAATCAATACTTGAGGAACTCTTTCAGATAAACCTAAACGGCTGATTTCAGAATCGATATACTGTTTTACCTTTTTCTCTTTTCCACTGACAGCCCTAACCACATACCACTTTAACTGATCGTCCATTCTAGCTTATTAATTTGAGAGTGATTTATAAAAAGTATCCAGTACAAATACAGAACCCTTATCCATTGCAAAGATAACGATTGCAATGACTAAAGAGGCAACTAAAACCAACATAGCGGAATTTTGTAAATCCCCCCATGTAGGCCAGGTAACCTTTTGGGTCATTTCTTCATACGATTCTTTTACAAACTGAACTACTTTAGCCATTATTCTATTTTTTGCACGGGAACAAGGATTCGAACCCTGATCAAAGGTTTTGGAGACCTCTA
>DCLG01000065.1:16717-16997 GCA_002320935.1 Pedobacter sp. UBA1654
TATCCAAGTACTAAGCTTTATTTATATCAGATTGCTCCGATAATTATTTTACGATTTCAGTTACCTGACCAGCACCTACTGTTCTACCACCTTCACGGATAGCGAAACGTAGACCTTTTTCCATTGCGATTGCGTTGATCAATTTAACATTGATGGTAACGTTATCACCTGGCATTACCATTTCAGTTCCTTCAGCTAGTGAGATCTCACCAGTTACGTCTGTGGTACGGAAATAGAATTGTGGACGGTATTTGTTGAAGAATGGAGTGTGACGACCACC
>DCLG01000065.1:17155-17653 GCA_002320935.1 Pedobacter sp. UBA1654
AATAGACCTACGTTATCACCTGCTTCACCATAATCAAGGATCTTACGGAACATCTCAACACCTGTTACAGTTGATTTAAGATTTTCTGCACCCATACCCAAGATCTCAACTGGATCACCAGAGTTGATTACACCACGCTCAATACGACCAGTTGCTACAGTACCACGACCAGTGATCGAGAATACATCTTCAACAGGCATTAAGAATGGAAGCTCAGTTAAACGTGGAGGAATTGGAATGTAGCTATCAACAGCATCCATTAATTCCATGATTTTAGCAACCCATTTAGCGTCACCGTTCAATCCACCTAAAGCAGATCCTTGGATAACTGGAATGTCATCACCTGGGAAATCATAGAAAGATAATAATTCACGAACTTCCATCTCTACTAGTTCTAGTAATTCAGGATCGTCAACCATATCCACTTTGTTCATGAATACTACCAATGAAGGAACACCTACCTGACGAGCCAATAGAATGTGCTCGCGAGTTTGTGGC
>DCLG01000022.1:0-314 GCA_002320935.1 Pedobacter sp. UBA1654
GGTCCTATGGCACGCAATGTAAGTGACGCCGCAATTTTGCTTGGAGCACTTAGCGGGGTTGACTCCAAAGACCCTTATACGCAAGACAGCCGCGGAAAAGCTTTAAAAGACTATGCACAGTTCCTGCATGTTGATGGTTTGAAAGGGAAGCGGCTCGGGGTAGAGAAATCAGCCTTGACCGCGGGAAATGTTGCGGCACAAGCGCTCCTGAAGGAAGCACTGGACCTGATTCGCAGCAAAGGTGCAATCATTGTGGAGATCGAGTTGCTTAAAGAACTCAGGTCAATTGGTAATGCAGAATACACGGTACTGCT
>DCLG01000022.1:369-10474 GCA_002320935.1 Pedobacter sp. UBA1654
GGAGTTTAAGGCCGGAGTGAATGAATATCTGAGTCATGCAAACTCGGCGATGAAGAGCCTGGCCGACGTTATTGCGTATAATAAGGTGAATGAAGACAAAGCCATGCCTTTCTTTAAACAGGAAACCTTAGAACTTTCCCAATCTAAAGGTGGACTTGACAACAAAGAATATCTGGATGCGCTGAAGAAGTCGAGCGGTGATAGTCGCCGGATTATCGATGCCTTGATGGAAGAACATCAGCTTGATGCGATTGTGGGTCCAACAAATGGTTTCGCCGTATGTATTGATCTTATAAACGGTGATTATGGAAACGGGTTCTCTTTCTCCTCTCCCGCTGCAAAGGCAGGTTATCCTCATATTACAGTACCGATGGGCAGTTGGCATGATTTACCGATCGGCATTTCTTTTTTTGGAAAAGCTTATACCGAGCCGGCGCTGATCAGCATTGCCTACAGTTATGAGCAGGCAAGTAAAAAACGTGCAGCACCAAAATTTATCCCAGCACTATTTGGTTAAAACCAATACATGCTGCTTTTGTTAGGTTAAAAAATTGTTAAGAATGAATGAAGAATTTCTGCACTACCCTGCCGCACCTATAGCATTGAAAATGGCGGTGTCACTAGGCATCGGTATGCTTATTGGCATGGAGCGGAAGTGGTCGAACAAAGAAATGGGCATACGCTCATTTTCCATGGTCGCTTTGCTGGGTATGCTTTCCTCGGTGATTGGTACAAACTTCGTAATAGCTTCAATGGCGGGTGTACTCCTCCTGGTGCTCCTTAATAATGGCCGCAATATTCTGGTCGACCGGACACTGGAGATCACAACCTCTGTGGCACTTATAGTGACCTATGTATTGGGTGTGCTGGTTGGCCTTGGACACATCTTTCTACCTGTTGCTGGCTCCATCGCAATCATGATGCTGCTGGCATGGAAGGCAGAATTAAATAAGTTTGCCGGTGGGCTTAAACCGGCTGAAGTCCGTAGTGCGGTGCTGCTGGGCCTTATCGGGTTTGTAATTTACCCGATTTTACCGGACCGCTACGTTGACCCATGGGAACTGTTTAATCCCGGGGATGCCTGGGTGAGTGTGATCGCAATATCAGGCATAGGTTTTCTCAACTACTTTTTACTGCGTGTTTTTAGTACTAACGGTTTGTATCTGGGTGCAATTTTCGGAGGACTGGTAAACAGTACTGCAACATTGGCAGAAACAAGTCAGCGTGTGCAACAGGCCGGACTAACATCAAAAATCAGCACATTGTGTCTGTTAACCACCATAGCGATGTTTGGTAGAAACCTGATACTGCTGCTGATCTTCTCTCCGCTTTCTATTACCTCTACCTTTCTGCCGATTTTAGCAATGTCTGTAGTCTCCGCATTATGGATCTGGAAAGACTATGCAGAGGAGAAAGCCGAGGCGAATACTGTGCCGGCACTGCAATTGGCCTCGCCAATATCACTGAAAAATGTACTGACCTTCGGGCTGATATTTGTGATCATTGCCATTGGCGGCACGCTGCTGACCAAGCTATTTGGCAACTATGGAATTATGGCGACCGGATTTTTTGGAGGGTTTGTAAGTAGTGCCAGCACAACCGCAGCCGCAGCAACAATGGCCAGTCATGAAAAGATTACCGCATCACTTGCGGGAAGCGTTACCATCGTTACTTCACTCACAAGTGCACTGGTGAGCCTGCCCATTGTATGGAAAATCATTAAAGATAAGGCAGCAGTTAGAAAGGTTACTTTCCAACTGCTTACCGTCCTTGGTGTAGGGATAGCTGTGGTTATGCTTGACAGGTATTTTGAATTTTCAGAACAACTGATCCATTTAGATCCTGAAGTCTTCAAAAGTAAAGGTGGCTGATTACAGCCTTAACACTTAACGGGACTTTTTCAATAGCAACAGTCCCAAAGCAGATGTGGCAAGCAGTCCTGCAGCCAGGTATTTACGATGTGCTTTTGGTTTGCCGGGCAGTCCCCAACCACCGAATACTGCATTTCCGAATGCAAGCGTATTGAAAATGTTTCCATTTGTTTTTTCAGACGTTCTTGCCTGCTTCAGATACGTGGAAATCACAGCTTTAGTGATCATGGTCGTAATACCAGGAAAAATGCCGTAGGCAAACCTAATCAGACTCGAAACACTCCCGATCATTAACTCAGGTTGCGGGTTTTCTGCAAGCTGAACAACAGCCATTGCCAGACGCCTGGGATCATAAACCGGCGGTGCAGGCTTAAGTTCTTTTCCAGTATAATTCGCTGCATGCTGGATACCTGGTGAATCTAGAAAAGCCGGATAAGCATCACAAACATGAATCTCAGGAAAGTCGGTCAATTCAGCCTTGAGCGCTGAAGAGAATCCTCTAATACCGAACTTGCTGGCTGAATAACCCACACCATAAGGTACGGGCATAAATCCACCAACGGAGATGTTGTTGATTAACGTGCCATATTGTTGCTTTTTGAAGTATGGCATTACGGCATGGGCGCCATAGATATAGCCAAGGAGATTTGTCCGGACAACTTGCTCTGTAACTTCAATTGGTGTATCCGTAAAAGAACCAACGGCTAAAATGCCTGCATTGTTAACCCAGACATCGATCTTACCGCCAAAATCCTCTGCTGCAGCTGCAAGGTTGATCAAGTCAGTTGCTGAGGTTACATCTGTGGTAACACACTTCACTTCTGCGCCAAAAGCACTGCACTCCTCTGCAGTTTCTTCCATCGCAACCATGTTTCTGGAGCCAAGTACCAGTTTATGACCTTGCATAGCAAACTCAAGCGCAATGGCTTTACCTGCTCCGCTTGATGCACCGGTAATTACAATTGTTTTTTGATTTAGCATAATAAAAGGTTTGTAATAACAACTTCGACAAGGTCATTATGTTTTTATCCTTTTTAATTACCGGCTGAACTTGATCAAGATCATAATTATTTAACACATTAGTCATGAGATCGTTGTTTAATTTTTCCGATCTTTAGTAAATTAATACGAAAAACTCAACTAAATAGAACGTTATGAAGAAGATAGTAGTATTTACGGATTTTTCCGAGCGATCTGAAAACGCGGCCAGATATGCTGTAAATCTCAGCCGTACTTTACAGGCAAACATTGTTTTATATCACACATACTTAAATCCTTCATCGCAGCCCTACGCCGCTCAGGTTGCCTGGCCTTTGATGAATGCCGGACAACTGGAGATATCAAGCAGGAAAGAGCTTGAACTCGCGGCTTCCAAACTGAGCAAGGTGGCAGATATCAACCAGAGCGGCTTTTCTCCAGCAATAGAAACGCGATGTGATGAAGGAGCGGTAACGGACAACTTAACAGATCTGTTAGCAGACAAAGAGATTGTACTGTTTATATTGGCCAACCACCGCAAAGGTTTCGGGAGTCTGATTACCGGAAATCATCTGAACAAGATGCTTGAAGAGGCAAAGATCCCGGTGCTGGTTATACCAGATGGAACGACTTACCAGGTAACCCGTAAGATTGCATTTGCCACGGATCTAAATCCTACAGATATTGATGTATTGAATTCGGTTGCTACAATGGCACGCCATGGTGAGGCGAGCATTATGCTGGCCCACATCTCGCCCGACAGGGAGCAGGAACAATCAAAAGAGAAACGTGACCAGGTGCAGCAGTTCCTGTGTGAGGTAAGCAATAAGATCAATTACCCTCATATTTACTACCGCCACATCCAGGATGAAGAGGTATCTTCCGGACTGAAATGGGTGTCGGAAAATGTCAGTTTCGATCTTCTGGCAATGGTGCACCGGCAAAAGGGTTTCTTGGAACGTCTTTTTAGCAGTAGTCACAGTAAGAAATTGGCTGCAGAAGCGAACCTTCCTCTATTGATTTACCCATCTCCAGCTGATCGCTATCCTGTATTTTAAACATCTATTGCAACCTTTCGCAAACTATTTCCCGGATCATGCAGTTTTAAGCTAGTATAATGGGCTAAAAACTCCGGTTATGAAATTAAAAGAGCTACTTGCATGCACAGCGATTGCTGCTATTGGGTTTACTTCCTGCGGTGGTGGGAATACACCGTCTNNCTAATGTCACGGCACCTGGTGATGAAAAATCTTCTAAAGATAAAATCTTGAATACCGGTGCCGACCTTCTTCAGAATAAATCACCATTAAGGAAATTTGACGCTTATCTGGATGGATTTCACTTCTACAATGGAAATATTAATGCGCAGATGGAGGCCCATCATTATGTAAATCAGTTGAACGAAGATGTTTATCAGGCGATCATTTTTGATGGAAATGAAGGCAGTCCGAAGATCATGGGCATAGAGTATATCATAACAGCGAAATTATTCAAGACGCTTTCTGCCGAGGAAAAAAAGCTCTGGCATTCTCATGCTCATGAAGTAAAGTCCGGAAGTCTTATTGCGCCGGGCATACCCGAAGTTGCTGAATATGAATTGATGGAAAAGCTGGTTAATACCTACGGAAAAACGATACACACCTGGCACACAGATCAGGAACGTACCTTGCCGGTGGGTTCGCCGATGATCATGATGGGGTTTACTAAAGATGGACAACTCCATAAGGAACTTTTAGATGCCAGGGATAAGCGGTTCAACGTATCCTCGGCCGAAAAGCGTAAGAAGCGTGCGGATATCAAAGCATTGCCGATCGATCCAATGGCAAATGCCTGGGAGAAGGGTAAAATCCGTCAATTTATCATTTCAAAGGAGGCCGACAGTGCCGAGCATAAACATCAGGGTAAACCTATTCCAGCAGAAAGGCACTAGTATTCCATATATTGTTGGTAGACTTCCTGCATAAATGACTTTCCAGCGACCACTGCAGCGTCATTGGGATTTGTGTTCTGGTTTCTGATTACCTGGTTACTTACAGCATCATAGACAATGGAGTTCTCCGGTGTAATAAACCCAAAGCCATGATCCCAGTTAAAAAAAGCGAACTGTTTGGCTGCCGGATTTAATAAGTCTTTGCTCCAGGTAAAAAGGCTTGAATCCATTTCAAGTTGGTTCAGCAGTGTATTAGCAACATCGGTTTGCCCACCGATATGGTGTATTGTCCTGCCTTTGTACTCCGGTTTAATTACCGCTCCAAAAAACAGTAAGGGAATTCTGTATCTGCGGGGATCAAAGATTTCCAGATCTGTACGCGGAAGGAAATGGCCATGATCTGCAACCACCACAAACAGGGTGTTTTCGTACCAGCGCTGCGTCTTTGCATAGTCTATGAAAGCACCCAGGCAAGAATCTGCATAGAAAGCAGTGCTACGGAACTTATCTTCAGTGCTGCCATCCTTATACCGGGGAGCAACAGGCAACCCGAACGGTTCGTGATTGGTAAGTGTTAACATGGTTGCCAAGAAAGGCTGCTGCTCTTTTGCGAGCTCCTGTCCCATTCTGTTGTAAACCGGGCCATCGTATGCGCCCCACTTTGAACTGAGGTCTTTCTTTTCGAAATTGCTTTTTTCGATGATATTCTTTACGTCGTGACTGAGCAAATAGGACTTCATGTTCGCAAAACGAGATTCACCACCATAAAAGAAAGGTGTAGTATAACCATTCTGCTGGAAAACCTGGCTGAGCGCCGGTATCCTCGCCTGCTTGCTGTTTTCTTTCATGATACTGCGGGAAGCTTGTGCCGGGAAGGCGCTAAGCACAGCCACCACGCCCTTATCGGTACGGCCCCCGGAGGAAAATATTTGATCGAAGAATATCCCATCTGCTTTCAGGCGTTCTATTGAATTTGAAATGCCCGGCTCACCTCCTAATGATTCTACTACGTTCCCGGTATGACTTTCCATGATGATCAGTACAACGTTGGGCCTCTTAATGCTGAGCACCTCCAGACCCGCCGAATCTGGTTTGCTGTAGAATGATTTAACATTTTGTAGGGCAATACCACGTTCGTAGAAGTTGTAAGGATTCCTGGTATTGTATTTTGCATTCTTAATGTCCGTAGCCAATCCAAACTCAGTATTCACCGCAGCGTAGTTCAAGGTCGGATTTGTAGAGTAGTAAGCCATACTTTCATTCATTGGAGCATCTTGCAGACCTCCACGAAACGCGATAACAATAGTTGCTACGAGCACAAGACTTAGTGCCGCCTTTCCCAGAACAGGTCCTGTCCTGCTAATTGTCCAATCCACCAACTTCCAGGATAAGAGAAATCCCGCCAGGAACAGTGCAATAAGTATCGATAAACTGAGCAACAGAGGGGAAGATTCCGNNATTAATTGCGAATTCAAATGCGCGATAATTAACTTTGGTTCCCCATTCACGATAAATGTTAAAGTTGATTACGGTGAGTAATGCACAGATGCCTACCAATACCCAGGTATAACATTTAAGCAAGGCTGCATGTATGCGCAGCTTTGGAACATACCAACTAATGAGGAATATCAGTAGCGGAATTGCACTGATGTATGCCGCCATGGAGATGTCCATCCAAAGGCCATAGAGAAAAGCCCGGGATACTTCAATGAAAGCGTGATTAGAAAATTTACTAAGGTTATAGAGGATGAACACCAGGCGCTCTAGAAAAAAGAAAATAAGCCAGAAGCAAAAATACCTGATTAAGGTCCACAAGGTCTTCAACAACATATGAAGCAAACCTAGAAAATTTTACTTAGAAATTTTCATCATCAGTGTCAAGTTCAGCAGCATTGAACCAAGCGCTAAAGCAGGAAAAGATTACAAGGATGGTTAATATTAGCATTATGATTTCCATGGCGAACAATGTTTTAAGGTTAAGAAGGAGACGAACTTAGGTATTTAAACGTGAAAATATGAGAATAGTTCACATCTCTTCACGTTTATTTTTCTAAGTCATGTGACATTTTGTGCTAAAATCCATCCATCGGTAACGATCTTTAGAATAATTGCTCCGGTCTATTCAATAATTTAGAAATGCGAAACGGATGCGTATTCAAACATAAATTTAATAGCTAATAATTTAATGTCATGTTAAAGAAAAATTTACATCAGGTTACAGGGATAAAGCGCTGGGTCTATAAATCAGAAATAATTAAGAACATAGCTGAAGGATACCTGTTACCCATATGTTCATAAACCAGTTAACCGATCACGAAAAAATGGAACATCTCCACTCGAAAATATTCAAGAATAAATTTGTAGAACACTTCCCTGGCGATCATACCGGCAGTACCAAACCCAGGCAAACACCAGCGGTTTTCTACAGCAGTACAAAACCGACGCCCGTTGCCCAACCTAAATTGATAGGTTGGTCCGATGCACTTGCATCCGGCTTAGGCATTTCGCCTGCCAATGAAGAGGATATTGCCGTATTGGGCGGCAATTTGGTTACCTCATCTATGCAGCCCTATGCCGCCTGTTATGCAGGGCATCAATTTGGCAACTGGGCGGGGCAACTTGGAGATGGGCGTGCCATCACCTTAGGAGAATGGGAACATTCATCTGGGGAACGCTGGGAACTACAACTTAAGGGCGCCGGACCTACGGCATACTCCAGACGCGCAGATGGCCGTGCTGTTCTACGGTCGTCCGTAAGGGAGTTTCTCATGAGCGAAGCAATGTTCTATCTTGGCGTACCCACTACTCGTGCCTTGAGCCTGGTATCAACAGGTGACAAAGTGGTTCGAGATATGTTTTACAACGGGAATCCGCAATATGAGCCGGGTGCTATTGTTGCCCGGATGGCACCAAGCTTTTTGCGCTTCGGAAATTTTGAAATGCTTGCAGCACGGCAGGAAATTGATCATCTGAAAGCCCTTACGGACTGGACGATCTCAAACTACTATCCGCATCTGCAAAAAGATAGTAAAGTCCTCGACTGGATGGCCGAAGTCGTATATCGCACCGCAAGTATGATCGTTGAGTGGATGCGGGTTGGCTTTGTCCACGGTGTAATGAATACCGACAACATGTCAATCCTGGGACTTACCATAGATTATGGTCCTTACGCATTCATGGACAACTATGATCCAAATTTCACGCCCAATACTACAGACCTGCCCGGCAGAAGATATGCTTTTGGTAAACAGGCTTCCATTGCCTATTGGAACCTCGGTTGTTTGGCCAATGCCATTGCCCCGATCGTGGAGGATAAAGAAGCTCTTGTAGCCATTATTGAAGCCTATGAGGACATTTTTTGGTCCAAATACAGCTTAATGATGGCAAGAAAACTCGGGCTCGATGAGCTGCTACCTGAAGATCATACCTTGCTGCAGGAGTTGGAGAAAATGCTGATTTCCATTCAACCTGACATGACGATCTTCTATCAGTTGCTAATTACCCTGCCTATGGATCTCGACGATGAAAATGCCATAGTATCACATTTTACACCTGCTTTTTACCAGCCCTTGGAACCTGCGGAGCGCAACGGCCTGCATCAGTTTATATGTCTTTATCAAGCGAGAATAAATACCAGCAGCATTACCCGGGAACAGGGAATGGAGATAATGAAAGCCGCAAACCCACGATTTATTTTAAGAAACTACCTGCTGCACATGGCCATTACCGATTTGGAGAAAGGCGACGATAAGCTATTTAAGACACTCCAGGAAGCTATAAAAGATCCATATTCCAGTAATGCAGATCAATTTTTTAAGATCAGACCAATGTGGGCAAATGAACAGCCAGGCTGTTCGATGTTGTCTTGCAGTTCCTAACCAGTTTGTAGTACGATGCATTTACACGATTTCTCTTTCAGTTCAATTTTAGACAACGATTTCTACAAGTTTACCATGCAGCAGGGTGTGGTGCGCCTGTTTCCGGATGCAAAAGCAAAATACACATTTATAAACCGTGGGAATCATAACTTTCCGGAAGGTTTTGCAAAACTCCTGCGCGAAGCAGTAGACCGTATGGCATTGCTGAAGCTGAGCCGGGAGGAAAAGCACTTTCTGCAGGTCACCTGCCCTTACCTGGACGCGGTCTACCTGGATTTCCTGGAAGGATACCGGTATAATCCTGAAGAGGTACATATACAACAGTCCGGCGCTACACTGGAAGTACACATCGAAGGGTACTGGTACCGTACCATCCTTTGGGAAGTGCCACTCATGTCCATGATCTGTGAGCTTTATTATCAACTCACAGGGAGCCAGCGTATATCGAACGAAGAAGTGATCCGCCGAACGAGGGAAAAAATTGAGAATTATAAGCACCTGGGGGTAACCGTTGCTGATTTTGGGACGCGCAGACGGCACTCGTATACCGTGCACCGCTTAGTTTTGCAGGCACTGTGTGATTATGGACAGGGTTCATTCATCGGAACGAGCAACGTCCACATGGCCATGCTACATAAAACTAAGCCTATTGGTACGCATGCACATGAATGGTTCATGTTCCACGCGGCACGTTATGGATTCAAGATGGCCAATGCCATGGGTCTTGAACATTGGGTTGATGTTTTCCGTGGCGATCTTGGAATCGCATTGTCAGATACCTATACTACAGAAGTATTTTTCAGCCAGTTCGACAAAATGTTTTCGAAGCTTTTCGATGGTGTCAGACACGATAGTGGCGATCCACTGGAGTTTGCAGATAAAGTAATTACACATTATCGTAAAATGGGTATTGATCCGAGGAGCAAAACCATCATATTCTCAGATGCGCTGAATTATGAAAAAGTAGCGGCAATAGCACAGTATTGCAAAGATAAGGTTGGCATGTCTTTCGGCATTGGTACGAGCCTTACCAATGATGTTGGTCTCAGGCCGATGAACATTGTTATTAAGATGAGCGAAGCACTACCGAAAGGCGGTGCCTGGACAGAAGTGGTGAAACTTTCTGATGAGCAAGGCAAGTATACTGGTAACAGGGAGGTTATTGCTCTTGCTAAAACAATATTGAATATTCCATAACTGATGTACTTACGACCATGCTTAAAGAAATTGAAGTTACTGGCATTGAAGCTTTCTTAAGCTTAATCAAAGAGAGCAAAATTAGGTTGACGGAAAAAACACATGCTGTGGATTTTTTGTTCCGGGGGCAGACCATAGACTATCCGCTTATTCCGAAGATTTGTCGCCTCAACGCGAAAGGCGATCTTCTTGCTACAGAGAATCTGCTGCTGCAGGAATTTAAAAGAACCAATCCCCTGCTCATTGAACAA
>DCLG01000022.1:10583-14805 GCA_002320935.1 Pedobacter sp. UBA1654
CCAGAAGCCTGGAGGAGCAGAAATCACCCTACGCAGTGGTATGGGTCCTAATGGCCGAAGCCAAAGACTTTAACCTGAATATTGCAGAAGTGGCGCCTTTTGAAGTGAAAGAAACAAAGATTTTTAGGCCGAGGATCATCAAACAACGGATTAATAACCAGTCTGGGGTATTCAGCATTCACTCAACAGAAGAGATGATAAATATGCGTTTTATGAATGAAATTGACGCATTTGATCAAAAGCTGATTAAAGTGAAAATACCCAGCCAATTTATTCATGAGATCAGGGCCGATCTGGACACCCTTGGTGTAAACGCATTCACCATATTTCCAGAACTTGAAGGATTATGTAAATACCTGCAGTGGCGTTATTTTGAATAATTCCAAACTGCGCTTTTTCATGCTTATTATTACCCGATTGAAAAACATTTGAACACCTTGAGATGTAAAACAATCAGATAAAACCATACTATGGAAAAGGAAAATTCTACACCTAACCCGCGCCGGGATTTTCTCAAGAAATCCAGCTTGATCACAGCTGTAGCACTTACCCCCGCGGCTGCAATTAAAGCTGCTGATAATCAACTGGATGAACGGATTGCTCAGGCTATTGAAAATGTTCCCTGCAGCATAGAGATAAATGGCACGAAACACAATTTGAAGATCGATCCCAGGATAACCCTTCTGGATCTTTTGCGCGAACCTTTACATCTCACTGGTACAAAAAAAGGTTGTGATTACGGCCAATGTGGTGCATGCACCGTCCATGTTGACGGGCAACGCGTCAACTCCTGCCTCACCCTGGCCGTAATGAATGACGGGAAAAAAGTGACAACAATCGAAGGCTTAGCCAATGGCGAAGAGCTGCACCCGATGCAGGCTGCTTTTCTTAAACATGATGGCTTCCAATGTGGCTATTGTACGCCAGGCCAGATCATGTCTGCAGTAGCCTGTATCCGTGAAGGACATGCTGACAATCCAGATGAAATCAGGGAATTTATGAGCGGAAACATTTGTCGATGTGGTGCCTACCCGAATATCGTTGCTGCCATTGAAGAGGTTAAGAAAGGAGGCAAGAAGATATGAAGCAATTTCAGTTTATCAGATCTGTAAGCCAGAAAGCTGCCATCACGGCTATAGCACAGGAACCTACTGCCAAATTTATTGCCGGAGGCACAAACCTGCTGGACTTGATGAAGCGTCATGTGATGACCCCAGAACGTCTGGTCGACATCAATAAACTCCCCCTACGTGACATCAAAGAAGAAAACAAAACTTTGAGAATCGGAGCCTTAGCGCTGAATAGTACTGTAGCGGAGCAGTCAACTGTGATAAAGAAGTACCCGCTCTTGTCTGNNCTGAAGCTTTAAATGCCGGTGCATCTGCACAGCTCCGCAATATGGCAACTGTTGGCGGCAACCTGATGCAAAGAACGCGCTGTCCTTACTTTTATGACACCGCAACGACTTGTAACAAACGCGAGCCTGGCTCCGGCTGCAGTGCACTCAATGGCTTCAATCGCATGCACGCCATTTTTGGCGCCAGTGAGCATTGCATTGCAGTCAATCCCAGCGACATGAATGTTGCCCTGGTAGCACTTGACGCATCCGTGCATGTGTCTGGTCCTAAAGGTGATCGAATTATCCAAATACAGGATTTCCACCGCTTACCTGGTGATCAGCCAGATAAAGACACCATCCTTGATAGGAGTGAACTCATTACTTCGGTGAGTATCCCGGCCTCTACCCTAACTCACAATCATTACCTCAAGGTACGGGACAGGAGCTCCTATGCATTTGCACTGGTTTCTGTTGCTGCCGGACTTGAACTTGATGGCAAAACCATCAGACAGGCCCGACTTGCGATGGGGGGTGTTGCTCATAAACCATGGAGGCTTAAAGAGGCAGAACAAAGCTTGCAAGGCAAACAGGTGTCAATTGAAACCTTTCAACAAGCAGCAGAAATTGCTATGCGCGGCGCAAAGGGTTATGGAGACAACAACTTCAAGCTTAAGCTTGGGCCCAACACAATTGTAGAGGCACTAAAAATTGCTTCCCGCATATAACCATTCATCAACTTAGATAAAACTTATGAATACTTTTTTTAAAGCGGATGAACCCCTGCAAAGGGTGGATGGCAGAATGAAAGTAACCGGTGCGGCAACGTATGCGGCAGAATATAAATTACCTGATTGCAAATATGCTGTGCTGGTGACCAGCAGCATTGCCAAAGGTCGCATCAAATCCTTAGACACTAAAGCCGCGACCAATGCACCCGGAGTTATCGCCGTAATTTCGTACCTGAATGCCATTCGTCCGCCAGGCTATGCCGCGGATAATGAACACCCAACTGAACCACCAACAGGAGGACAGCCACACCGGGTCTTCTATGATAACAAAATTTACTTTAACGGGCAGCCTATCGCCATGGTTGTAGCCGACAGCTTCGAACGGGCAACCTATGCAGCGCAGCTTGTAAAAGCACAATATAATGTTGAAGAGCATCTCACAGATCTGAACAAAAATCTGGATAAAGGTGTGCTTCCTTCTTCTGCGAAAAAGAATCCTAAATCTTCACTAGCAGATTACGACCGCGGGGTTGTTGATGGATATAAAAACGCAGCCGTTAAGCTGGATCTGGAATATGAACATCCGGCTGAAATGCACAATCCAATGGAACTGCAGGCTATTATTGCCCACTGGGAAACCGACGATAAACTTACCCTTTACGATAAGGTTCAGGGTACCCAGCCCACACAGATGAATTTCGCCAAAGAGTGGAAGTTAGCACCTGAAAACGTCAAAGTGATTGCGCCGTTTGTTGGGGGTGCCTTTGGAAATGCATTGCACAACTGGCCGCATGAAACTGCTGCCATTATGGCCGCCAAGATGCTTAATAAGCCCGTAAAGCTAATGCTTACCCGTGAGCAGATGTTCTTCATGGTGGGCTACCGCCCAAGAACATACCAACGCCTTGGGATCGGCGCAAACCGTGATGGAAAGCTTGTAGGCATCAGCCACTTCTCTGTAGGACAAACCTCCAGCTACGAGGAGTTTACAGAACAGGTTTTACAGCAAACACGGATGATGTATACCGCACCGAATGTGAGCACAAGGTATCGTATTCTACCGATGGACGTGAGCACGCCAATCTGGATG
Source organism: Pedobacter sp. UBA1654 (assembly GCA_002320935.1). Taxonomy (GTDB): domain Bacteria; phylum Bacteroidota; class Bacteroidia; order Sphingobacteriales; family Sphingobacteriaceae; genus Pedobacter. Next base: position 13,741 of record DCLG01000022.1, read on the forward strand.
CGCGGCCCTGGTGAGGCCACTGGTGCATTCGCACTTGAAAGTGCCATCGACGAGATCGCATATGAACTGAATATTGATCCCCTGGAACTTAGAATTATCAACCATACCGATCAGGATCCTGAACGCAATATGCCATGGTCTACGAAATACCTGAAAGAATGTTTTAAGCTTGGTGCTGAAGCCATTGGCTGGAACAAACGTCCTCTTAAAGCCGGGACACTCACTGAGGGGCCATGGAAAGTTGGTTATGGCATGGCCGTGGGTACTTTCGGGGCGAACCGCAGAAGCGCAAAGGTACGGGCCAAGCTTTTTGCAAACGGCTCGCTGCTCTTACAAAGTGCGGTAACGGATATTGGTCCGGGTACAGGAACAGCGATGGTCGAAATTGCTACGGATGCGATCGGCATTGCACCAGACCAGATCACGTTTCAGCTTGGAAACTCAGAGTTTCCGATGGCGGGAAACCAGGGTGGGTCTTCTACAGTCAACAGTGTTGGCTCTGCCGTTCTTGCCGTTTGTGATGTATTGAAGCAGAAGCTTGTGGATATGGCTGCTCAGCACCTGCCCGACTTCAAAGGCGCTACACTCGAGCAGGTTACTTTCTTGAATGGTGGATTACAACTTAAAGGCAAAAATGCCAAGACCAGCATAGCTGAGCTGATGAAGAAAGGCGGATCAGCAGATATCGATATCATTGAGGAAGCTAAACCGGGTCCGGAAGCAGCTAAATACTCTAAGTATTCTTACTCCGTGCATTTTGTTGAAGTGAAGGTACACACCGTTACCGGAAGCGTGAAGGTAACTAAAGCGGTTACCTGCGCAGATGCCGGAAAAATCATTAACATGAAAACAGCAGGTAATCAGATGATTGGAGGTGTAACCGGCGGAATCGGCATGGCTTTACATGAGGATGCCGTAATGGATCACCGTTTTGGTAGATACATGACCAAAGATCTGGCAGACTACCATGTTCCCGTTCATGCAGACGTGCCACACGTTGAAGTGAAATTTGTTGATAAACCCGACTACATCGTAGATCCAATGGGTACAAAAGGTATTGGCGAG
>DCLG01000067.1:0-21629 GCA_002320935.1 Pedobacter sp. UBA1654
ATCTTCTTGTGTTGCCATGTTCATGTCGATAGTTTAAAGTTACACTATTGACACAGTTTGTGAAACACCCTCAGAAAGAATGCTCTTGTCCGAGCCGTTTAGATTTCTCGAGAGGTGTTTTCTCATTCGTGCTGAGGTTCTTCTCTTGGATTTCGATTAAGTTGCTTTGTTTTTGTATTTGCAGCAATTCATCAATTTTTAAATCTACGATCAAGCGGAACCAAAAGCCCTGCAGGAAGTGAAATATAATTCCAGTTCTTCCATCCCTAAACCCTCTTTGTAGGATAAACCTGTAGCTGAAATAAAGGCAGGGCCGAACATACCTTGGCAAATTCCACCATAATCCTTTATAGAATGCCTTACGTTCATTTGGGCTACCAAAGAACTTCGGCAATGTTGCTTGTGTCCTCAAAAGCATCATCCTTTCCACTTCTTCCTGTGCAAGCAGGTCGCTGTATCTACTATGTTTATCCAACCAAAACTGGATGCTATTCTCCTTAAAATTTTCCTCTATCAAATGCCCTTGCTTCCAGATCAGGGTTTTTCCAGGTACAATAAATCGATGGTCCATGTTTTCATTTAGATCAGAAACACCTCTGTTGTGTCTGAACATCTTTAGCATATAGAATGGGTAATAGCCTCCGTGTTTGATCCAACAACCCCGATGATAGTTCTTTCGATTGAAATAGATACCATTAACATGGCTTACATGCTCATCTTTGAAGGCAGTAAGCAGGGCCCTTAATTGATCTGAAACAATCTGGTCTGCGTCTAATGCAATTACCCAGGGTGTTTTTATGTCGAATCTCCTGAGTGCCTCATGCCATTGTTTGGGATGATTCTCAAATGGATGATGACTATAGAAAGTATCGTATGTCGCACAGATATCCAGGGTACGATCTGTACTCCCAGAATCAAGGATGAACGTAGCAGCGCTTAAATCCTGGATGGAGGCGAGCAATCTGCCGATGTGCATTTCATCATTAAAGGTGAGCACTATAAATGAAAATTCAGTGTTGCGCTGGTTCATAAAGAATTGTTCAATGTCTTTCGGTATAGCTTTAAATAATCTTGCATGATTTTATCAGAGCTAAAGTCCAACCTTACCCTTTTGGGACCTTGAGAGCGGATCTTGTTTCGTTTTTCTGTATTCTCGTTTATTTCAACAAGTTCCTTCGCAAGCTTATCGGAGTCTGGTGCACAGATCCAGCCCAAGTCTGATTTTGACACATAATAGGCAAGGCCTACAGTATCGGAAATTAGAACAGGGGTACCCACCAGGAGACTTTCTAGTACCACATTTCCAAAGTTTTCGTTACTTGATGGAAGTACCAGAAGGTCCTTTGTCGACAGGAGCTGATATTTAAGTTCATTACTGACCTGACCGATCCATTTGATCTTACCGCTGATTTTCAAAGCTGCCGCCTGCTGCCTTAAAATTTCAACATAGGTTTCAGTGCCACTTCCGGCGATGGTGAGTGCCCAGTGAAAGCGCACTTTTGATAAGGCTACTAACAAAACCTCTAAACCCTTTTTAGGATCAATTCTGGACAGAAATAGCAGATTTAGTATTTTTTGCTTTCTATGTAGCACAGGTGTGTTTTTGCGGAGATTGGCAGGATGCTTCAAAACGGCAGTTGCTGCAGAGGTGTTTTCAGCGTTTATGGTTAGCAGATTGGGAATAACACTGATCTTACAAGCGGGTACATGTTGTTTTATGTTTTCAGCTTCCTGATTACTGGTAGCATGCAAAACTGCATTCTTTAGCAGGTACTTCCCAAAAGTGGTATGTAGGAGCCACTTTATTTTGATATTTCGATATGACAACGTATAGTTCGTGATCATACCACGGGGTGAGATGATGAGGGGCATACGGTGCAGCAGCAGTATTGCAGCTGATAGAACCGCAACCATGTTCCACCAGGAATGGATATGCACAAGTAATTGTTTCTTTTCTCTGCCTGCTTTTTTCAGGTACCGGTGCAAGGCTACAAGTAATCCTGGCGAAAAATGTGTATGATCTTTGGTTAGTCTTGAGAAGAAGAATACGTTTATGCCCTCGATGATCTGCATGCAGCCCCGTTCAACATCAAGTTCTTGCATTCCATTTGCGGTGGTTGTGAATACTACAACCTCAAACTCACCATTCCCGTTAATTGCTTCACATAAACTCGCAACTGAAAAAATTGGTCCGCCGTAACAATATGCCGGCTTGTATGATGGTGAGATGTGTAATATCATTAATTTTTGTCCTTTTAGCATCATGTGCAGGCTGATTAGTTTATATAGACTTATTGGGTTGCGACCGCTCTGCGGGGATGAGCAGACCTGCAAAGCGTAGTAAATAGAAGGTCATCGTCATTAGGATAAATCCATAAACAATGTTGTTCAGTAAGAATTCGAAGTTGTTGCCTCGCCAGAGTTGTTGGAACATACCATTAAAAATCACAATGCAGCCGATTTCGTAACCACCGAAGAGGCGTTCAGCATGGTTGCAAAGGGTTTGACAAATCACACCAAAGCAGACCATTGTTATTAAAATTCCGGCTATACCTGCGCTTAAGTAGCCGTCTACCACCATTCTAGTCTTGGCTGATGCGTCTGAACTGGTACTTAACACTTCTGCATCATATACTCGTTCCATTGACTGCTCTTCCGTATTGGGTTTTGCTGGCCATATAGCCCTTGGAATTAATGCATATAGCGCGTTTACCAGAATTTCAAATCCATAATACGGGCGATTATCAGGTACATGGGTTACATACTTGCTAAACATGCCAATTTCACTAAATCGGTTCGTAAGAAAATTCCAGCTGTTCTGTTTGATAATGTCATGATTTCCATTATCTAGAATCTGCGCATATGCAAGTTCGGCGGCTTTCTCAACAGGTAGGTCTCCTTGCCAGGACTCCAATCTTAGTGTATTATTCCATGTAGGCAGAAGATAGATCAACAACAGGCATAAGGGCAGCGTGACGGCGATTACCACCGACTTGTAGTATGGATAGAGGATAAACATCAGCAGGATCAAATGCACAAAAAGCCCTTCTTTATACCCTGAATAGACAGACTGAAAGAGTGAGAAACAGAAAAGGCCAGTACCTGATAATACCTGCCAAAAATGCTGCCTACGTAAACCATGCAAAATCATCAGTGCTGCAAGACATTTAGGCACAGGGAGTAGCAGAATGGAAAATTGATGAAGTGCCGGAACAAAGGAGAGGCTATAACTAATGAGCAATGAAAACATTAAGAATGATAATAGTTGATCCCCGGTTTTGCGTCTCCAGATATAAGCTACAGATGTTTTAGGTTTAAGTGCGATGATCATCCCAAATACCAACGAAGCGTGTGCAAAAACATAAAGACGCTGGCACTGAGCAAATACATTGGTCAGCTGATCCATGTCAGTTCGTGTTGTCTCCACCTCCGACCAGAAGTAAAAACCCAGATGGTCGAGAAAAAAGAATATCGAACTGACCGCCATCAGTCCAGCGAAAACTACTTGTATGAGCACCATTGGTCGCATGATTTGAAATTTTAGCGGAACCTCCTTCATGATCTGNNNAGCTACCGAGCCAAGCGGTTATAAAGGAGAATACAGGGACATGGCTAGTGAGAATGGAAAGTAGCCAGGGCAAAAACAGCGGTACAATCGACCGGATTTTGGTGTCAAAGGGTTCATGTTTCAGTTCAATGATCACCATAGATTGCGTTTATTTGATGTTGAAAGCTCCATTTTTGAATTTTCACCCTGGAGGCGGCACCAAGCCTTTTTAGATTCTGCTTATCGGCCAGCAAACGGTTCAGCTTACATTTCAAATCATCAAGATTCCCACTTTCGAACACAAGACCGTTTTCGGGTCCAACTAGATCAGCTGCTGCGCCCACCTTAGTTGAAGCGAGAATTGCTCGTTTGGAAGCCATTGCTTCATTGATGGCCAAGCCCCAGGATTCACCGGGTCCAGACGATGGTATGCAGAATAGGTCGCATGACTGATAAATTGCCGGCATGCGTTGCTGATTCTGAAACGGCATAAAATGGATTGTTTGTTGATCTCCGGCAGCTGTTTTCAGAATCTTTTTAAGTAGACCATCGCCAACCACAAGCAAATGGACATCTGGCATGTTCAATTCGAGAAATGCACGTAGCAATAGTTCCGGATTTTTCTTTGGCGTGAGTTTCCCGGCATAGAGCAGTAATGTGTCCTTACCGGTGATCCCAAGGGATGTTCTGATTCTNNCGCGCGTATATCAGCTGCATGGGCTTAAGGCCAAACCAGTCGAAATAGGCCTTGTTGTTCTCGCCTACATAGAGCGCGAAGTCTACTTTTCGATAGACCTTTTTAAGCAGGTATTGTTTTACTTTCATTCGCAATAGACTACTTGGGTCCAGCAAAGTGGAATCACCTCTAAACAAGATGGTGACCTTTTTGTGAAAGAACATCATCACTTTGAGGTGGCTGAGGTATGCCCATCCGTAAATCAATATTGCTGTAGGTTGATAGGCTCTTATTCTCTGGGGATTATGTGAGTATTCATACGGATAGCCATCTAACAAGGGGATGTCCCATACAATGTTACGCCCAAAACCTTCGTCGAAGTTTGTGTCATTTGAAGTTGGATAATAGAAAACCCGGATATCGTGTTTTTCCGCCATCATCCTGAATAAGGGTGCATAATACTGCACGGGTTGCCTGCAGATTATAGCGAGCCGTTCTAATTTGGGAATTCGCATACCTGGTTGAAAAGATTGGTTTGGAGAATTGTTAGCTGGGCTGAGCTATGGCCTTTATCAATGCGTTGTGGCATATTCTTCAGGCTTGTTCCAGTTGCGAGTTCGGAACACAGGCAATGGTATATGTTCATGATCAGCAGAGAAACGTCCTGATCAAAGGTGAACACACTAACATTCGGGCAGGCACTCAGTATGGGCATTCCGGAACTGTCTTTGTGTAAAATTGCCAGGATAGGTCTTTGAACCATTAAATATGGAAATATTTTAGAGGCTAAATAATCTGGTTGTTCGGGCCCTGGCAAGAACAACATCTGGGCATCCTCGAGTGTATTCAAGGTCTGGTAAAAAGGCAAACGATCCATCGTTTCGCAGATGATGTTGCTAAGTCCTTGTTTCTGAATTTCCGAGCTGAATGTTGATTTACCACAACCTGCTGGTGCATAGCTTGTTCCAAATAGCTGAACGCTTAGTTTTCTGAACAATTCTGGTTGTTTTTGTAAACCCATCTTTATCGCCTTCATCAGAAGCTTTAGTGCAGGGAGGAGGTCTTCACCGCCGCGGCCCACATACACCAGGTTGAATTTATCTCTGGCTTTTAGGATTGATGGCTGTATATGAACAGTTGATCTGGCGATTTGAAGGTCGGGCATATGCATGCCGAAGGGCATGGTAGCCGCCGGCTTCAATTTTAGATGGGGATATCGTTGATGCAGGACCTTCAGATATCCCTCAGAAACGCTGAGGAGTCCATCAGCAGCTGACATTGCAATGGGCTCCAGTATCTTATTGAGATGATAGGAGAACCAGTACTTCTTTGGTCTTTCTATCTTCGGCCTGGTTTTGTAGTAGTCGGTATGCCAGGGATCCTGAATATCAAAGACAATTTTAAGATTAGATCGTCTTTTCCATAATCTGCCAAGCACCAATACTGGAAACTGGGTTGTTGAAAAGAAGATTACATCATAGTGGTTGGTTCTAAGAAGCTTATTAACGCTGAGGAAATAGTACCATAATGAACGAAGCGCAATACTGCCAAGCCCAAACTTAGCTGTTTTCCGCTTGTCAAAGGCTTTCACCCGATGGATAATCACCTTTTCTGGCAAACTCTGCTCAAGAAGATCATCTAATACAACATCGTAATACTGCGGATCTACGGTAACCACTTCGGCATCCCAGCCACACGCTGCATAGAAGGGGAGGCTGGTTCTTACCCGGTGCATGTCTGCAGCATTTCCAGGTGGAAAATAGGGTGATATAATCAGGAGGCGCTTATTCATGCAATGTAAGTTTGATTTTGTTCAGGAAGAGCTTGCTTTCGGTTTCCCAATTCAGGGATCGCTGGCCCAGCTTATAATTAGAAACTTTGGTGTGCATTAGTTCTTCTGGATGATCAATGTAGAATTGGATCCACCGGGCAAGGTCTCTTGCGTCGTCTTTTTGGTAGCATTTGCCAATCTGCTGATGTTCGTTATAAAAAGCTTGTTGTGCGCTCGTGTCGCTCAGCAAAACGGCAAGTCCCGATTGTATATAAGTGAATAGCTTGTTGCTTAGTGCGAGGTCGTTATTTTGACAGTATGCAGGTTCCGGCGCTAAGCCTACATCGAAGGTACCACAGAATTCAAATAGCTGATCGGCCGGTAATGGTCTGTGAAAATTCAACTTATTGACTTTGAGTCCATTTTTCAGCGCAAGGTCGACTAACTTACTGGTGTATCCCGTTTTCAGCTCCCCAAGCAGGTGCAGCTCAAACTTCGCCGGTTGCAGATATCGCAATGACTCTATGACCAGTTCCAGTCCGCGGTTTGGCCCTATCGTCTGCGAAAACCAGAATAGTTTAATTGGTGCTGCCGCAAGATGTACCAGGTTTTTATGACATTGCCTAACTGCAGGAAGAACGTTTCTAATCACCATCGGAGAACGTTGATAATGCATTTGATAGCGAGCTGCTATGCCTTCACTGCTGGTGCTGATGTAGTCGAGCATTGGGATGTACTGGTCTTCCAGCATCACTTTAAGCTTATATTCCCAGCTGAATGAACTTGATTTCGTTTCATGTCGGTGATAGTCTTCAGCATCGAAGCCTGCGATTGCCTGATGCGCTCTGGCCGCGGCAACGGCTGCTGGGAGTGCAGCCAGATTATGAGCAATATACAGGTCAGCAGGCATCTGCTTAGCTGCCCGTACCAGGGGTAATGTAGCCCGTGATAGTGCGTATTGGCGGATTGGAAGTTTAAATGAACGTTGGCTTAGTTTCTTTGCAGCCCAGAAACACAGCTTACTTGTGAAGTACGCAACTTTTCTGTTGTGCGGATCCCCTCCGATGCAGATGCGCTGCCAGGGTTTATTTTCCATCATTTCCACATCAGCTCTTGTAGCCCAACTATTCCAATAGCAATGCAATACCGTTACTCGATAGCCCGCTGCTGATAAGGCGTCCGCTTCTTTAACCATTCTAGGGTTTGTTGTGGGCTGACCACTGGTAATTAAAACAATATGTTTCATAGCCGATCTAATTTTCTATATCATGCTGTTGTCCAGCTAATCTTAAGTATTGGCAGGCGATAATGCTGATGTCGAATTTTTCCATCGCAATGCTTCTGCACATTGCCCGGTCGAGAGACTTGACTTTTTCTACCGCAGCGCACATTTCAGAAGTATCATTTACAATGAACCCGGTTTTCCCTGGAACAACAACTTCGGGAACAGACCCCCGGTTGAAGGCAATGACAGGTGTACCGCAGGCCATGGCCTCAATCATGACAATACCGAAAGGTTCGTCCCATTCAATGGGAAAAAGTAAGGCCCTTGATCTTTTGAGGTAATGGTGTTTTTGCTTGTCATCCAGTTCTCCGAGATAGATGATCTGAACTCCATCAGCATGTCTGCTGAGGATATCGTCGGCGTATTTGAGATCATCTCCTTGCTCCGGCTTGTTCCCTGCGATCCATAACTTGCTGCAAAGTTGTTGGGCAACTTCTATAGCAGTATGAGCACCCTTTATCCGGTCGAGTCTTCCGAGAAACATTAATGGCGCATTGTCGTCAACCAGCCAACTTGCTTCATAGTTGGAGAAGTCTACTGCATTATAGATGGTGTTCCAGTTCTTTTGCATGGTTGAACTTGGGAACAGGTCATCTTTTGTGTCAGCCCTTCCAAGGCTACTATTTCTACAATGATTGCTGCATGCTGTAAACCAGAGATTTTTTGGAAACAATCTGGCAATGAGCCTGATATTGCCTGCGGTAATTTTGCGTTGGTAACTCATGATTTTGATCAGCCGATTTGAAAGGATCGGGATCAGATATGCCAACCGGCCAAAATTATGAACCAGTTCGAAGGTCTGTTCCGCATTCCGGTCCTTACCCCCGCCAAGAGTGGCTTGAACTAAGTATTGCCAGACGAACAACATCTCTTTCAGGGATGTCCATTTAGAACGCTCCAGCTTGTTTGCACCGAATACAATGGTCTTGCCATCGCAATGGGAATTTGGGCCTGCAAGTAAAGTCACCTGATGACCTTGGGACTGGTAGGCGTTGGCAAGAAGGTATACAATTCGCTCAATCCCACCATATTTTACAGGAGGTACCGGGATACCAGGGTCCATGATAATCAAAATGTTCATACGCTGATTTTCTCGTTAAGCAAAGTCTTGATGTTATTCTGGTATTGTTGAAAGGAAAAATGGCGATTCAACACCACTTGCCGATCAGTCGATTCCTGCTCGTTTGGTCCTTCTTTCAGTAGCTTTATTATTGCGGCAGTAATCTCGACTTTTGAGAAAGGATTTACTAATGTTCCCAGTTGCCCCTCCAGCAAGGCATCCATACTTCCATCTCTATTACCTCCGATGATCTTACTACCGCAGGCTGCTGCCTCAAGAAACACCAATCCAAAACCTTCTTTGCTGCTTGGTAACACAAAGATGTCTGCCATTAAATGGTAAGCTGTAAGTTGTTCATCACTTACAAATCCTGTAATGATCACATTTGCTTCAATACCAAGGATTGTTATCTTGGATCGTATCCGCTGCTGTTCGGCAGCTGAAATGCTTCCGATCATAAAATATTTTAGTTCTGGAAATTGCGATAGTACTTCTGGCAAACTTTCCAGTACCAGGTCATATCCTTTATCCCACTCATAAAGGTTCATCCTGGTCATGGTAAGTAATACATGGCAATCTGCAGTTATGTTATGCGCTTTTAACAAGGGTTCAGGTTTAGCAAGGCACTCAGGGATGCGGAAAGCCGGGGGTAGACAATTGTTCAGTACTTCTATGCGGTCCCGACAAATGTGATGTTCTGTCACAAGCTTCGATTTAGTAAATTTGCTAACAGCCCAGATCTCTGTTTTGCTGTTCAGAAAACGCCGCTTCCACTGAGACATGATGCCCCAAACCTCCTTGCCGTGAGCAATAAGAATTATCCTTGTAGTAGGCGATAACAGTTTAATCAGCCAGGCAAGGGGTAAAAGATTGATGTGTGCCAAGATCACTGTGCCTGTTAAATTAGCGCTTTTTAATGCTGCCATGCTAAAGACCATTTTTCGGTAAGTAAAGCCCCGAAACTGTTGCTTTGGAAAGTAGGCTGCAGGCAGATCATTTGTTCTGTCACATAATGAAAGCATCTGAAAAGGCTGGTTCTCCTGATCACATAATGCTGCCAGTGCTTTTGTCATCGATCTGGAGACCATCTGTACGCCGCCAGTCTGGCTGAATGTTGCGAGTGTAAGAAAGAGCATATATTTGCTGGAGTTAATTGNNTTACGAGAATTTCCACTTAGATATCCCTGCAGGTTTTCGGGAGCATCTACATCTCTATACCCAACGTTACTATAGTAGGGAGTATGTAATTTGTCGTGGTTTACCCCATTCAGGACAATGTGGAAGTTGCGTATGTTTAGCGATGCCGATAAGCGATCAGGCAAAACTGCCGAATGAAACCTGGATAGTCCCGCTCTGATGATGAAGAGATTGATGTCAGCTGCCTTCAGCATTGGTATTCCATCAGAAACCAATCCTACTGGTGCAGAGTCAACAATCACGTAGTCGTATGTACCTTTGAGCGTCATTAACATCGATGTCATTCGTTGCCCGTAAAGAAGCTCTGAAGGATTCGGCGGTACAGGTCCGCCTGTGACAAACGACAGCCAGGCAGAATGGTGCACAATGATCTCCTCAAGCCCCACCTGGCCGGAGAGGTATGTGCTCAATCCCAATCTGTTATCTGCTGAAAAGGCATGGTGCAGTATCGATTTTCGAAGATCAGCGGCAATCACAATCACCCGTTTGTCTATCATTGAAAGCGAATGGGCAAGATTCAATGCAGTAAACGACTTTCCTTCTCCGGCAGTTTCCGAGGTAATGCAGATGATCTTCTTATCGATGTCAGGTGCAAGAAAGCTGATGTTGGTCCGGAGCGCACGAATGGACTCTGCAAAGATTGTACTGCTGCCTTGCGCAAGGATCAATCCTGCAGCATTCGGCAAGGTTGAAGGATACTTTCGAACGGCCCCGATTATTGGTGTAGTGGTAAGCTGTTCAACGGTTTCACGATCAAAAATGTAGGGATTTAGTGCGCGAACTAGAAAAATCAAAGCTATGCCTGCCAGAATACCCAGGAGCAAGGCAGTTTTATATGCGTTTTTTGATAAAGGTGCAGTAGCGGTAAACTGATTAATTGCTTTGTTTACGACTGTCGCATTTGGCGTAATTGAAGCTCTGCTAATCTGTGCTTCCAGTTTCTTCTGGTTTAAATAGGCATAAACCTTCTGGTTCACATCAAAGGTAGATTGCAGGTTGATGAAATCTTTTTCTGCAGAGGGGAGCTGGTTGAATTGTTCCTGGTGTTTAGCGATTTGTTGTTGAAGGTGCGCCCTCGCCTCAGCGTTCTTATGCTGCTGTGCATCGATATTGTTAATGAGTGCCTGCCTTAAAATCGACAACTGCCCGTCAGTGTCCTTTATCATTTCTGAACCGGCTTTGTAAGTGCTAAGCTGGTCCTGCTTTTTCAATAGCAATAGATTAAACTGACTAAGCAGGTTACTTAAAAAAGTATCATTGAGCCCCTGTAGATCATAATTTATTGCTCCCGTTTCATTCTTTCTTTTAAGTTGTTCGACCAAAAGTTTTGTTTTCAATGTTTGGAGATCAAGATCAGCCTTTTGCCGCTCGAGCAGCTCTAGCCTTGCTAGTGCCTGGTCTGTAATCCCCGGAATATTCAGCATCTTAGAGCGTACTTTAAACTTTTCAAACGCGGTGCCGGAACTACTAACCACCCGGGCAAGCCGATTTTGCAATGTGTCCAGGAATTGTATGGTCTGGTTTGCAGATCTGCTGCGCTGCTCCTGATCATACTTGATGTATTCTTCCAAGACCGCATTGAGGATGTTGGCAGCAAATACAGGATTATGGTCAGACTGTGTAAAACTTAGAATATTGGTGTTTTTATTTTCTGTCATGGACAGTCCTTTATCTGCTCTGGATATTAGCTCGTCGGTATGGTTGAAATGTATACGATAGCTTACATTCAACTGTTTGGGTTTAAACCGCCCGATGATGATAAACTTGACGCTCCGGGTAGAGACAGGTTCATCGATTTTGTACGTTCGCCTGATTTGCTTGTTTTGATCTCTATACTCAATCAAATAGCTATCTGCGCTGAGAGGCACGATCCGGTAGTCCCTGAGCTGCTCGGTTCCTGAAAACTCCTTCAGGATAACAATATGGAATGGTACCTCCGGATAAAGTTCGACCTGGTTTACATACCCTTTGGTGAAATAAGCTACAGGATATTTCAGCTGATTTGCCGCGTTTGTCAGAACTGTACGTGAGCGTATAACAAATTGTTCTGACTGCAGCTTGTTATTTCTTTCATAAACATTTCTGACATTGATCAACTCTGATATCTCCGATCGTTTTTCCTCAAACTTCAAGGTGGCTTCAGCAGTGTAGGATTTCGGCACAAGGTTCAGATAAATGTAGGTAATGATCATGGCAATGCTAAGTGTGGCCAACATCCAATACCAGCGACTAACAATGATGTTGAAAACCTTTTTATAGCTGATCCTGAAACTATCTTGCTGTATATTTCTATTATTCGTTTCCATTACTTAGATAGATTAACGATTAGCAAAATGGTGTTCAAAGCGACAAGTCCGATCTGGAAAAATGTGGTGTATCCCTGTGCATTTCGTGCCCTTACTGCTCCTGATCTTGGCTNNATCTTAACTTTAAATTGGGGTCCTTCAGAAATCCATAGTTATCCAGGTTTATCAGTATGATTTCAGGCTTTGCACGATCTCCTCTGATGATCTTTACCATACGTTTATTAGCAAGAGGTGTCAATCCACCGGCTTCGCCTAAGAGATCCACCAATTCGACGTCCTCCCGGTCTATTAAATACTTTCCTGGCTTCGCAATTTCACCCATTACAACTACGTACATGTTACTTATGCGTAAGTCAATTAAGGGCCTTTTCAGCTCTTTCTCACTATATTTTAATTCTATATGCCGGGCTGCCTGCTCGCGGTTCAAACCAGCAACCATCACCTTGCCGATCAAGGGCAGGTTAACCTCACCAGCAGCATTTACCTTGAATGTAGCGTATGTATCAGTTCTTAAATCATTTCTATCGTGCTCTTTTCTAACCAGGATGGTAATGTCTTGTAAATCTGCGATTGCAAGCTCGTCCTCTGCTTGGATGATATTGTAGTAGTCAACGCTTTCAAGCGTTTTTGAGTGTACATAGGTATGCTTGATGGCGTCCGTATCATAGGAGGTTTTCAGAATCACATCGCGCTTCGCAAAGCCACAGGAACTAAACAACGCGAGCACTATACAGAGACACGAAAGCAAATTAAACAGCGGAGCATTTCTAAGTAACATGGATTAGTTATTTTTAATTACTACAATAATGTTCATCGAATGTAAATATATTATTTAAGAATTTACTATATTACATACAAATTAATTATTTAACTAATTATGAAGGTATCCTTAATAACTGTCGTATTTAATTGTGAGGAATACATTGAACAATGCATCCAGTCAGTTCTGGAACAGGAATATCCAGAATTGGAATATATAGTGATTGACGGTAATTCATCCGATCGTACACCTTTAATCATCAATAGGTATGTCCAGCATCTATCTTATTACCTATCAGAGCCTGATGCCGGCATGTACGATGCGCTTAATAAAGGCATCGCCATAGCAAGCGGTGAGCTCGTTGGCATCCTAAATTCAGATGATTATCTTATGGGACCTGATGTGATATCTGAGTTGGTTAAATTCCTCAGCAAGCATAAAGCTGATGCAGTATACGGGAACCTGAATTATGTAAAACGCTCGGAGCCGCATATCATTAAACGAAAATGGCGTTCAAATGCTTTGAAACGTCGGGACATGCGGTTTGGATGGATGCCCGCACATCCGACATTGTTTATTCGCAGGTCTTTCTTCCAAATTCATGGCGCTTACTCCCTTGATCTTGGCACTGCAGCGGATTATGAACTTATACTTAGATTCTTCTACAAACACAGGCTGCGTGCCGTTTTCCTGGACAAACTAATTGTTCATATGCGTACGGGAGGAATCAGCAACCGGAACTTTAAAAGCTTTCTAACAGCAACTACCAACGATTACCGCGCAATGGTGCATAATGGGCTGCCCTTCCCTGCAGTTGCATTGGTGTTTAAAAAGCTGAGGAAGCTCAGGCAATTCATCTGAATATCTTTCTATTGTTATTAATGCATAAATAAGACGCTATAGCCAACTGAATAGGATAAAATGGGGTAATTTTGCAACCTAGAATTTTGGAATATGAATATCTCTATAAACGGGTTTGGCAGGATCGGGCGCAATTTTTTACGTTCCGCACTGGAGCGTAACCTTAATGTGGTTGCGATCAATGATCTTACCGACGCGGCTACGCTGGCACATCTTTTTAAGTACGACACGGTACACCGGGGCTTCAAAGGGGAAGTGTCTCATGATGAACAAGCGATAATTATCAACGGCAAACGCATCATCATTCTTTCAGAGCGCAATCCTGAACAACTCCCATGGAAGGCGATGGATATAGATATTGTGATTGAGTCTACCGGAAAATTTACCAATATGGCAGGCGCTACACACCATTTGAAAGCAGGTGCTAAGCAGGTGATCATTTCAGCACCGGCATCGGACAAAGAGGTTCCTATGGTTGTTCTGGGGGTAAACGACCACTTGATAAACCTCAACGCTCCGGTACTTTCAAATGCTTCCTGCACCACAAATAACGTTGCACCAATGATTAAAATCCTGGATGATCACTGGGGAATTCTTGAGGGCTACATTACAACCATACATTCTATGACCGGCGATCAGAATCTACATGATGCGCCGCACAAGGACCTGAGAAGAGCCAGAGCAGCCTCGGCTTCCATTATCCCTACGACCACCGGAGCAGCAAAAGCGATCACCAATATTTTCCCACATCTGGACGGCAAGCTAGGCGGTGCAGGGGTGCGGGTTCCAGTTCTTAATGGGTCTTTAACGGACTTAACCTGTATCCTTAAAAATTCAACTACCATCGAAGCCATCAATGCAGCATTTAAAAAGGCTGCGGCGGAGGAACTTAGGGAAATTATTGAATATACAGAGGACCCAATTGTTTCTGTAGACATTCTTGATAATACGCATTCCTGTACTTTTGATGCCCAGTTGACCTCTATAGTTGGGGATTTGGTGAAAGTTGTAGGCTGGTACGATAATGAGGCGGGATATTCTTCGAGACTGGTGGATCTGGTTCAGATAATTGCCGGCACCAGGAAGTAAGCTAGTGAATAAAGTTTGAAAATGATGAACTGAAAAACCGGGGTGCTGCTTATATTTGGTGCAATGCCATACAGGCAGCAGCGTTTTTACCAGATCGCATTTAACATATCACTACAACTAAACAAATTATGAACACAGTAGACCAATGTAATTTCAAGGATAAAAAAGCACTTGTAAGAGTCGATTTCAATGTCCCTTTAGATAAGGAGTATAATATCACGGATGATAAAAGAATGCGTGCAGCACTCCCAACCATTACCAAAATCATTAAAGATGGTGGTTCGGTGATTCTGATGTCACACCTTGGACGCCCAAAAGGGGGACCTGAAGAGAAATTTTCATTGAAGCATATTCTGGGTGATTTGTCGAGAATGCTTGATATTGAAGTGAAATTCGCTGAAGATTGCATTGGTGAACAAGCGTTGAACCAAGCTAAAAATCTTACGCCGGGNNATTGCTTCTTGAAAACCTGAGATTTTACAAGGAAGAAGAAAAGGGCGACCGAGATTTCGCGGAGAAATTGGCTCAGCTTGGAAATGTATATGTAAATGATGCTTTTGGTACTGCACATCGTGCACATGCCTCTACAGCAATTGTGGCTGAGTTTTTCCCTAAAGATAAATACTTTGGATATCTGATGGCAGAAGAGCTTAAGAATGCGGAGAAGGTCAATGAAGGTGCTGATAAGCCATTTACCGCTATTATGGGTGGCGCAAAAGTTTCTGATAAAATCCTTCTGATAGAGAGTCTCCTTGAAAAGGTAGATAATCTAATCATTGGTGGCGGTATGGCATACACTTTCGCGAAAGCACAAGGTGGCGAAATAGGGACATCATTACTTGAAGAAGATTTGATGCCGCTATGTTTGGAGCTTGTTGAAAAAGCAAAACATAAAGGGGTAAATCTGATTTTGCCAATTGATACTGTGATTGCTGATAAGTTTGATAACAATGCGCAAAAAGATACTGTAGACTCAGGTCAGATTCCGGCTGAATGGATGGGCTTGGATATCGGTCCTAAGACAGTAGTGTTGTTTACAGAAACCATCAGAAATTCGAAAACGCTACTATGGAATGGTCCGATGGGAGTTTTTGAAATGGACA
This sequence comes from Pedobacter sp. UBA1654, assembly GCA_002320935.1. Classification (GTDB taxonomy): domain Bacteria; phylum Bacteroidota; class Bacteroidia; order Sphingobacteriales; family Sphingobacteriaceae; genus Pedobacter. Next base: position 15,656 of record DCLG01000067.1, read on the forward strand.
ACTTTGCCGTAGGTACTCGTGCTATTGCAGATGCTGTTGTTGCTGCCACTAAGGAAAATAATGCATTTTCGCTGATTGGCGGGGGAGATTCGGCAGCTGCAATTGCCAAGTTTGGTCTTGAAGATCAGGTCAGCTTTGTATCAACAGGTGGTGGAGCATTACTAGAATACATGGAAGGAAAAGAATTGCCAGGGGTTAAGGCGATAAATTCTTAATCTGGAAAAACATAAAAAAAGCCCGGTGGAGACACCGGGCTTTTTTTGTGTGTAAAACTGAGAATCATTTGTGTGTGTATCTGGTTTCAATAAAAAACTGTGCCAAATATTTTTATCGTTGAGAGTAATCCGCCTTCGGACATCTCTTATCAGCTTTATTTTTGGTCCGTCAATTTGATTCAGGTTATTGCGTTTGCGAATGCTCCTGATTATAAGTCTACTGTCTTATACTTTAAAACCCGGATGTAAAGCGACCTTCTGAATTTTCGTGATATTGTATCCTAACAAAAAACTTACGGGTGTTGTTATATTGCCGATATTGTTTGTAATTTTACTACCCAATATGAGGAAAAAACTACCCGCACTAGTTGTTCTATTGTTATCATTTTTTCCCATGTTGGGGATGGCACAGCTAAATACCGAACAGGTTGACCCAGGTCCTTATGGCAGGGGAAGTAGCATCACTGTTCCAAATTCATTATCTCAGACCAACACCAACTTTGCTGCAGATAATACTTTCACTTTATTTCTTTCTGATGCTTCCGGGAATTTTGCGAATGAGCGTTTAATTGGGTCTTACGTTGGATTCTTTTCCCGTTTTATTAACGGCGTAATTCCGGGCGATGCTGCTGCAGGTACGGCATACCGTCTGAGGATAAAAAGTAGTAGTCCAGTTGCTGTACATGAATTTACAACCGCTTTCCAGGTTATCGCTACAGCAGGACCTGCAGCCGGCGTTTCCGGTAACGCAAATCTGACGCTGGATAGAGAAGCCTTCGGTTGGTGCGGCAGTGCCATTGGTGATCGTAAATCCATAACACTCGAAAACGTGGCCAATGCACCGGACACACAGGTACTCTCATTAAAAAATGAAGTCAACGGGGATGTCCAAAATGTTCCCCGCTCTGCGGTAGGTTACAGTCTTAGCAATATCAACCGTGCCTACTATACCATTCGGGTTAGTTCTGAGCGTCTCGAAGGTACTCAGGTTATTAAGTCCAATAAATCATATCTGCTCTTAAACCAACCTTCCCGCATCAATGTTGGTGGTGAAACTGCAATTGGCTGTATAGATCCTGCTGCTGGAAATGGCGTGGATATCAGTTTTAATGTAGGTATTAATGGAGAGAACGGTATTCAAAACAATTATCCGGGTTCTATATATAAAGTTACCTGGGGCGATAAAATGGAAGATAATTACACGCACGCAGAAATTATGCGGGCGAATGGTGTTCTTGTACATAATTACAAAAGCTCGTCTTGTGGCGAACCACCTATTGATTTAGGTAATAACACTAAACTTACCAACTCGTTTAAAGTTTCCGTAACTACGATTAACCCGTTCTGCGATAGCGATCCTGTTTCCGCAACGATCTACTCTCAGATCTACGCTAAGCCAGTTGCAAAAATTGATCCTGCAACTGCAACCGCTGCGTGCATCAATACACCGGTATTGTTCAGTAATAAGACCATCAATGGCACCAATGCAAATTGCTCTACTGCTATGATTTACGAATGGTGGGTGGACGGGGTTCTTGTATCTACCAAAGAATCCTTTGTATTTCCAGGCTTTACCACACCTGGTATTCATACCGTCAGGTTGGTAGCCGCTAATGACGTGGCACTTTGCGAGCCGAGCGAGGATGTCCGCACCATTTGCGTGCAAAACCCGCCTCAGCCGAGCTTCAATTTCAATGGGAATGTGGGCGCAACGGGTTGTGCACCTGCCGTATTCAAGCCGACTAACACATCCATAATCGATGCCAACTGTAACACCAATAACACCTTTAGGTGGGAAGTGACCGGTGGACCGGTGACTTACCTGAACAACACATCAGCGACCAGTCCAAGTCCGGAATTCAGCTTCAACACACCTGGTGTTTATAAAGTGAAGCTGGTTGCACTTACCGCTTCCTGCGGAGAAGTTGCTACAGAAGAACAGACCATCGTTGTAAACAGTACGCCTGTAGCTACGCTTTCACCTGATGTACAGCTCTGTAGTTTGGGGACCTATAAGTTCTGCGACTGTGTGACTGGGCCAACTGCAACCACATTATCCGGTACACAACAGGATCTTGAGGATACTTACACCTGGACGGTAACGGGCGGCTTGTATGAGTTTGACGCCTCTACAGCAAATACAAAGTATCCGNNCAAGTTTCTGGAGTATAAAACATATACCGTTTCTGTGACCCACAAGAACAGCTGCGGATCGGTTACCAAAACACAAACGCTCTCCTTTATCCCATCGCCAACCATAGAAATACAGGCGCCTGGTGAAATATGTTATGACGATCCTGTTGCTTTAAACGCAGTAATAACAGGCCAGGTTAACACGCATACCTGGGTTGGTGGAAATGGTATTTTTAGTGCTGGTCGAAATGCATTAGTGACCAACTATATACCTACAGCAGCCGAGCGTGCAGCAGGCAGGGTAGAGTTGGTTTTGCGCGCAACGACAAGCCTTGCGGACCCTTGTGCCATCATTGAGAGCCATGTGGCGGTAATTATCAAGCCGAAGGCCAGCATTACAAGTCCAGCAGCAATTGCGAACTGTAATAATGCAGCGCTGAACTATACGATTACGTCCAACTTGCCCGGAACCACTTACAGCTGGACAGCGACAGGACCGGCAGGTGTTACAGGTTTTACCTCAGGAAGCGGCGATGTAATTAATGATGTGCTGATTAGTGCAAATCCGAATGTAGATGCAGTCGTCACCTACACCATTACACCTGTTAACGGTGGCTGCCCTGGCGTACCATTTACTTTAACAGCAACTATCGGAAACGTGCAAAATGAGATTAGTAGCACGACAACAACCGTTTGCAGCGGGCAGGAAATTACCATAATAGGAAATGATCTTTCTGCACTTGGAGCAGGGTACAGCTATGTATGGGAGCGAAGCATCGATGCTGGAGTGACATGGAGCGTGATATCTGGCCAGAACCAAAAAGATCTTAAGCTTGCATTGGCAGAACCGCAATGGTTCAGGCGTAGTGTAACCGGAGGAAACTGTTCATCCGTCAGCGAACCAATCAACATAAGGGTGCTTCCGCCGCTGGCCAACAACATTCTAACCGAAGTACCTGCAGTATGCGAAGGCTTTGCGCCTCTTCAATTGACTGGTTCTGTGCCTACAGGTGGCGACGGCAATTATAGCTATCAATGGCAATCGAGCGTTGATGGTGGTACAACCTGGACTACGATCACAGCAGCTGTGTTAGCAACCTATCAGCCAGGTATACTTACCACCACCACCTCATTTAGACGTCTGGTAAGTACGAATATATGCTCGGGACCTTTTCAGAATATCAGTAACCCGGTAGTCGTTACAGTGAACCCTAAACCAATCGCGGAATTCAGCTTTGTTGCGGATAAAGGTTGTGCGCCATTCCTGATCAATGCGCAAAATGTCGTAGCAAAGGCTTATCCGGCCCAAAACGACATATATTCCTGGTATGCAAACGATGTTCTTATAGGCACAGGAATCAACTTCCCGAATTATACCATTAGTACCGACAATACATTCATTATGATTAAACTGGTTGTGAGTAGCCCATTCGGGTGTGCCACAGACAGCACTTCTCATGTATTTAACACACAACAAAGGGTAGCAGCATCCTTCACACAGACGCTGACGGAATCTTGCGGGCTGGCACAGGTAACCTTCCGCAATACCACCCCTGCATTAACTGGTTCTAGTTACGAGTGGGATTTCGGCAATGGTGTAAAGTCCAATCTTGCCAACCCGGCAGCTCAAAACTATCCAGCACACCCTGCGGGCCGAGATACCACATACAACGTAAAGCTCACCGTGAGAACATCATGTGGTGACAACACCTTCAGCTCGACAGTACTGGTTAAAGCGTTGCCTGTTGCAGTATTCTCACCGAGTAAAACCGTTGGGTGTTCGCCGATGACCGTCACGTTTTCCAACACTTCTCCAGGCACTGGAAACACNNTTTCGGAGACGGCACAGCACCGATACAGAAGACGGACAATTCTCCTGTAACACACACCTTCGTGTCGGGAACAATTAAAGAATTTGTGGTAACCATGGTGACGGAGAACAGCTGCGGAAGAAGTGCACCAAGCCGATATACGATTCGCGTGTCTCCAAACACCATTTTGCCCGAGCTTGTTGTAAACAGCAATGAACTAGCTGGTTGTGCCCCATTGACGGTGAATTTCTATAACAACTCCAGTGGTGCTACATCCTTCATTTACGACTTTGGTGATGGTACGGAGACGGGGCCAACAAGATCCGCTCCGGAAACAGTAACACATACCTTCACTAAAGGTGGCATCTACGTTGTAACACTTACAGCATCCAACGGTTGTTCTGATACCACCACCACAGAAACCATCACTGTCTATGACCAACCTCTACTGCAGATTAGTGCAGATCAGGTTCAGGGTTGTCCTGGCTTAAACGTGAAATTCAAGAATGAGAGCGTCGGTGGCCTATCGTATGTTTGGGACTTCGGCGATGGTACAACCTCTACTGAGTTCGAGCCCGAACATGTTTATACTGGAGATAAAGAATTCTATACAGTTACTCTTACAGCACTGAACAGTCTTGGCTGCAGCAATACCATAACATTTAACCAGTACATTCACATCAATCCACCACCGCAAGCTAAGTTCAATGTGGTACCCGGCACGACCATTANNGAAAGCGAAAATAATCCCACCACCTGGACCTGGGACTTCGGAGACGGAACAACCTCTACAGCGAGAAGTCCGAAACACACCTACCCGGACACAGGAAGTTATAAAGTGACCTTACGTGTTACGAATCAGTTTAACTGTTCAACTGAGGTCAGCAAAACCGTTCAGATTGTCGGCGTTCCCGGATACCTCTTTGTACCGAATGCTTTCATGCCGAATAGTGGAACAGAAGAGTTAAGGACATTCAAGGCCAAGGGATCAGGTCTAGCATCATACCGCCTTAGCATCTTCAACAAGTGGGGCGAATTGTTGTGGCAAACGGATAAGCTGGAAGAGGGAAGACCTGTAGAAGGCTGGGATGGTACTTATAAATCAGATTTGGTTCCACAGGGTACGTATTTTTGGAAAATCGATGCTGAGTTTATTAATAAGATGCCATGGAAAGGGATGAGCTATGATGGATCCAGCCCTAAACGAACGGGTGCAGTCAATTTAATCAGATAACAATGAAATGGAATTTTAATCGTGTCCTGATGGCGTGTTTTTGCCTGCTTACTGTAGAAAGCACTGCCCAGGATCATATTTACTCCCAATTTTTTAACGCGCCCATGTACTTAAATCCGGCGCTTACCGGGCAGTTTGAAGGCGACCTGCGGCTCAATCTGATTTATCGTAATCAATTTTCCGGAATGGCACAGAACCTGAACTATCTCACAGCTTCTGCTGATCTAAATATTCCTGATTTCGGTGGCGGTGTGGGCCTACTTTTTAACAGGAGTAGTGAAGGCACAGCATACCTGGTTAAAAATAATGTCGCAGCAACTTATTCTTACAGCGTTGGAGGTGATGACTTCGTGGCCTCCTTCGGCATACAAGCTGGGGTAACCAACCGTTCTGTCACCTGGAACAACCTTGTCTTTGCGGATCAAATCGATATGCGCCTGGGCTATATTCCCGGAAGTGTTTCTGCAGCAGAATTGCCGGATATCTCTACCAAGTTCTACTTCGACGCTGCTGGCGGAACCAACATCGTTTATAAATCAATGATGTTAGGTGCTTCTTTCTATCACATCAATCAACCGAAC
>DCLG01000067.1:21726-21912 GCA_002320935.1 Pedobacter sp. UBA1654
ATATCGCAATTTAAATACCGGGCTGTGGTACAGAACAGCAGGGCAGGGTGGCCCAGATGCGGTGGTTCTGTCTTTTATTATTGATTTGGGTAACAGCAGATCTGGGGAAAAGATTCGTTTAGGTATTAGTCATGATGCTACAACATCCAAGCTTAATTACACCAATACCAGTGGTACAACAGAGGC
>DCLG01000094.1:0-1880 GCA_002320935.1 Pedobacter sp. UBA1654
ATCGTAGTATTTCTTGTTCGGCTTATCTTCTCCATCCGGGTTACCGATCTGTCCCTGAAGAAAACCTTCATTCGCTTTATAATAATCAAGTATACCTTCCCAGAATGCCCATTGCATATCTGTATCGATGTTCATCTTGATGGCACCATAAGAGATTGCCTCACGGATTTCTTCCTGAGAAGAACCAGAACCACCGTGGAATACGAAATTAATCGGTTTTTCTGCTGTAAGGTTGTACTGCTCTTTTACAAACTCCTGAGAGTTATGTAGAATTACAGGTTGCAACTTAACGTTACCTGGTTTATACACACCATGAACATTACCAAAAGCAGCAGCAATGGTGAATTTATCACTGATTTTGCTTAGCTCTTCATATGCGTACGCAACCTCAGATGGTTGAGTATATAATTTCGAACTGTCTACGTCACTGTTATCAACACCATCTTCCTCACCGCCGGTTACACCAAGTTCAATTTCGATGGTCATGCCCATTTTAGACATGCGCTCAAAATACTTCGAGCATATTTCCATGTTTTCCTCGATAGACTCTTCAGAAAGGTCTAACATGTGCGAAGAGAACAACGGTTTGCCGGTTTCAGCAAAGAACTGCTCACCGTGATCCAACAATCCATCAATCCATGGCAACAATTTTTTTGCAGCATGGTCAGTATGTAAAATTACCGCTACACCGTAGTGCTCGGCTAACAAATGAACATGTTTAGCTGCAGAAACTGCACCCAATACACATGCTTTCAGGTTATCGTTGTTCAATGTTTTACCTGCATAGAACTGTGCTCCACCGTTAGATAATTGAATCATTACAGGTGAATTCACCGCTTTTGCAGTCTCCATCACAGCGTTAATCGTATTGGTTCCTGTTACGTTAACAGCAGGTAATGCAAACTGGTGCTTTTTAGCCTGCTCAAATAACTCCTGAACAGCATCTCCATAAATTACACCTTTGTAGCCTTTTAAACTCATATTTTTAGTATTTGTACAGCCGAAGTTAGGAAAAATATGCTTTTACGCCAAAGAATGCGCCTTTATTTACCCTAAAGTTTACCCAAAAACTAACGTTATCTGTTCTAATTTTTTTTTGTTTCTTTGTACACGCATTTTTGAACAATAAACATGGCTTGGTTTAAAAGAGAAAAGAAAGGTATCAGTACATTAACCGAAGAAAAGAAAGAAGCGCCGGATGGTTTGTGGAACAAATGTCCGAACTGCAAGAAGGCTTTACACAGTGCTGATCTGATCGAAAACAAATACGTATGTCACTATTGTGACTTCCATATAAGAGTTGGTTCCAAAGAATACTTTCAAGTGCTATTTGACGACAACCAGTTTACCGAACTCTTTCCGAATCTGAAATCAGGAGATCCTTTAGATTTTAACGACTCAAAGCCTTACACCGAGCGCCTGGTAGACAGTATTGCTAAAACTGGCCTTAATGATGCCATTCGTGCTGCTCATGGTAAAATTGAAGGTGAAGATCTTGTTGTAGCCTGTATGGACTTCACTTTTATCGGTGGTTCCATGGGCTCTGTTGTGGGAGAAAAGATCGCAAGATCCATTGATTATAGCATTGCGCATAATGTCCCATTCATGATGATCTCTAAGTCTGGAGGTGCAAGAATGATGGAAGCTGCATTTTCGCTGATGCAAATGGCCAAAACTTCTGCAAAGCTTGCTTTGCTTAGCCAGGCAAAGATCCCTTACATTTCCCTGCTAACAGATCCTACTACAGGTGGTGTAACGGCGTCTTACGCCATGCTGGGCGACATTAACATCGCTGAACCAGGAGCACTGATCGGATTTGCCGGCCCGAGGGTTATCAAGGAAACGATAAAAAAGGATCTTCCAAAAGGATTCCAAACTGC
>DCLG01000094.1:1935-29268 GCA_002320935.1 Pedobacter sp. UBA1654
AAAGGCAAAATTGCCAAGTTCATCAGAATGTTAAAGAAGTAAAATCAACCCAGCATAAAAAAGCCACATTCCCAAAAGGATGTGGCTTTTTACATGTTACATGATATATACCTGATTTTACAAGTTATTTCCTCCTGGCATGGTTCCAGGCTCATGGCCTGAGCCCAAAGGCGGATTATCACGATGTGGACGGTTGATCAGATCGGTACGGCCACCCTGTTTTATAGACGAAGTGTCACCATAGTCCGGCTTGTCTTCATTGATCGGATCAGGTGTTTCTTTGTAGATCGTTTTCCTGTCTGCCCGGTTTTCTCTTCCCTCTTCCTGATCTAAATCGTTTCCCTCTAAATTATCCTCGTTAAGATTGTTCAAGTTGTTTTCATTCAGTTCATCCTGGTTTAGGTTATTGTTTTCTGGAACTATCATAGCATTAGTGTTTTAGTGAATAGATGTCTATAAGTAACAGCCGTTGAACATTTTTGTTTCCTTAATCGAAAAAGGGACCCTGAATTAACTTTCAGGGTCCCTTTTTATTCATCTTATATATCCTCAGAAATCAGCTACAAAAATCTTATCAAACATTTATGTTCTGCTCCACAATGTTTTTAAGCTTCTCCACCACGTAATCCAGTTCCTCACGGGTATTGTGCTTACTGAAAGAAAAACGAACCGACGGACGTGTTGCATTTGCATTGATTTCGTTCAATACATGGGATCCAATATTCGACCCTGAAGAACAAGCACTTCCTCCTGAAGCAGAGATCCCATTAATATCCAGATTGNNGAACAACAACATGTCCCCCATATCCATTTCAGGAAAAGATACATTCAGCACCGTGTAAAGACTTTTTTCCGGATCAATCTCACCATTGAACATTACACCAGGTATTTCGGCCTGCAAGCGGTTAATCAGGTAACTTTTCAAATTTTGTATGTGTATACGGTGTTCCTCCATATGCTCATGCGCAATCTCAAACGCTTTAGCCAAGCCTACAATACCATAAACATTCTCTGTTCCACCACGCATGTTCCGCTCCTGCGCACCACCATAAATTAGTGGACTAATTTTAATATTGTGGTTCACATAAAGAAAACCGACCCCTTTTGGACCATGTAATTTGTGCGCTGCACAGGCTAGAAAATGTACTTTCAGCTTACGCACATCATGTACATAATGGCCCATCGTCTGTACCGTATCACAATGATAAATCGCATCGTACTGCTCACAAAGATCTCCAACACGGTGGATGTCTGTTAACGTACCCAGCTCATTATTTGCATGCATCAAACTTACCAATGATCGCGGATTATGCTGAAGTAAACGCTCCAGATGTTCATAATCAATCTTGCCTTTTTCATCAATATCAACATAGCTCACCCGGTCAATGACCCCTTTTTGCAAAAGATTGTCCAGGGTATGCTCTACAGCATGATGTTCAATTTTTGAGGTAATTACATGTTTTAGTCCGAAGGTGCCAACACCACAAACTATTGCGGTATTATCAGCTTCTGTTCCTCCGGATGTAAAAAAGATCTCTGCAGGAACTGCGTTCAACAAACCAGCANNCAGCAACCGTTTTACGTGCCTTTTCAATGAACGTTCTCACTTCTCTACCCTGAGCATGTATTGAGGAGGGATTTCCATAGTAGCCCTCCATTACCTTCCCCATTTCAGCAATGACCGCTTTATCCAGAGGTGTTGTTGCAGCATTGTCCAAATAGATTCTTTCCATGGTTAGTTTAGTTTTAATATTTCTTTTATGTCGGAGATGATTTTGCTTGCAAGATTCTCTGCAACAGTTTCATTTTGTGCTTCGCTATAGATCCTGATGATAGGTTCCGTATTCGAACGTCTTAAATGAACCCATTCATTATCAAACTCAATCTTCAATCCGTCAATTGCAGAATGTGGTTGTGCCTTATATTTTTCCTGTACTTTAACCAACAAAGCATCAATGTCCATATCTGCAGTTAAAGTGATTTTATTTTTCGAAATATGATAATTTGGATAGCTGCTGCGTAGTCTCGAGATCGACTTACCAGACTTTGCCAGGTGTGTTAGAAACAGCCCGATTCCAACCAGTGCATCACGACCATAATGAGATTCAGGATAAATGACGCCGCCATTACCTTCACCACCAATGATGGCCTTGCATGCCTTCATTTTATTCACCACATTCACTTCACCTACCGCTGCAGCATGATATTCCATGCCTGCCTTTTCAGTTACATCGCGCAGCGCTCGTGTAGACGAAAGGTTTGATACTGTATTTCCCGGCGTATGCTGCAATACATAATCTGCAACGGCAACAAGTGTGTATTCTTCGCCAAACATGGTTCCATCTTCGCAAACGAAACAAAGCCTGTCTACATCCGGATCTACAACGATACCCAGATCTGCATCTTTTTCCTGAACAACTTTCGATATTTCTGTTAGGTTTTCAGGAAGTGGTTCCGGGTTATGAGGAAATTCACCATTTGGTGTACAGTACAGCGGGTACACGGTTTGCACACCCAGCGCTGTCAACAAAGCCGGAACGAAAATGCCTCCGGTGGAGTTTACACAATCAATTGCAATCTTGAATTTAGCTGCTTTAATCGCCTCAACATCAACCAATCGTAACGCAAGAACATGATCGATATGTTTTTGGAGATACGAATCATCATGAACAACCTTCCCAAGATCATTAACCGAAGCGTATTCCACATCGCCGCTTTCTGCAAGTTCAAGTACGTACTGCCCTTCAGCATCACTGATAAACTCACCTTTTTGATTTAACAATTTCAGTGCGTTCCATTGTTTAGGATTGTGGCTTGCCGTAATTATAATACCGCCACCTGCCTGTTCAAGCGGCACGGCCAACTCTACAGTAGGTGTAGTGGAAAGACCAAGGTTGATAACCTCTATGCCCAATCCCTGCAATGTGCCTGCAACCAGATTATTCACCATTTCACCGGAGATGCGTGCATCTCTGCCGATAACTACTTTTTTGATCTGTGTGGTTTTGATTACCCAACTGCCATATGCAGCGGTAAACTTTACAACATCCATCGGCGTCAGGCCCAAACCTGCTTTACCACCAATTGTACCACGTATTCCTGAGATTGATTTTATTAAGGTCAATTTATTTAGATTAGCTTGCGCGAAAATAAGAAAAATATAGCTAGGGTACTTAATTAGCACAAAGCCTTTTTAAATATCCTGACGTTGATTTCAGAAATACTATATTTGTGCTTTTTACAATATCTATAATATAGAGCTCTATGCAGCGTAAATGGTTTCAATATTGGTTCAACTCACCATATTACCACATACTTTACAGTCAGCGTAATGATGAGGAAGCTGAATTTCTGATTGATAACCTCTCAGAATACCTTAAACCCGCCCCCAATGCCCGGATTCTTGATATCGCCTGCGGCAGAGGACGCCACGCCGTATACTTGAACAAAAAAGGCTATGATGTTACCGGCATAGACCTTTCTGAACAAAGCATCAAGTATGCCAGACAATTTGAACAGCGGCATCTGCACTTCTTTGTGCACGATATGCGGAAGCTTTCTTTCATCAATTACTTCGACTTTTCTTTTAATCTGTTCACCAGCTTCGGCTACTTTGACACTGAAAAAGAACATGTAAATGCACTGAAGGCTTTTCGAAAAGGTTTAAAGGCGGATGGAACGCTGGTCCTCGACTACTTCAACAGCAAGAAGATCCAGCAGAACTTAACCAAACAGGAAATTAAGACCCTGGAAGGCATAGAGTTCCACATCAGCAAGTTCGTTGCTGAAGGAAAGATCATCAAACACATCAATTTTGAGCACAGGAATAAAACACACGCCTTTGAAGAGCGCGTACAGGCATTTGAACTTGCCGATTTCCAGCGCATGTTTGCCAACAGCGGACTGCGTATCGCGCAGACTTTTGGCAGCTATGCGCTTGATCCTTATGATGAGAACAAGTCAGACCGTTTAATTTTAGTATGTAAAAAAGCATGATTTTGAGCATCCAGGAGTTTGACTTCGAGCTTTTCCTCAAAATCCATCAAGGTATGTCCAATGGATTCTTTGACTGGCTTTTTCCGCTTATGCGAAACAGGTTCTTCTGGGCCCCGCTATATTTATTCATCATCATATTCTGCATACGCGAGTATAAAAAACGTGGCCTGTACCAGATCGGCCTGTTGCTGTTAACCTTTGCTATGGGGGACCTTATTGCTTCAAGGCTGATAAAACCCTTTATCGGACGCATACGTCCCTGCAACGATTTTCAACTCTCCAATTATATCATACAACGTGTACACTGTGGCACGGGCTACAGCTTTCCATCTGCACATGCCACCAATCACTTTGCCATTGCGGTATTCCTGATTCTGGTATTCTACAGCCGCTGGAAGCCGATACTGCCCCTTGGTCTTTCCTGGGCTTTCATCATTTCGCTGTCGCAAGTTTATGTTGGCGTGCACTATCCTATAGACACCATCGTTGGTGCCGCACTTGGCACTGCTATTGGTATGTTCACCGGCACCCTTTATCATAAGCTACAACCTTACATCTAAATGGAAATCTGGAAAATACTAGTACTATTCTTTTGTGCCTTTCTGGGCGGCTGCGCCATATTTCTTGTTAAAAGTGACAAATCGAAGCTACTAAAGCTTATTCTCTCCTTCAGTGGAGCATACTTGTTTGCAATTACCGTATTGCACCTGATTCCGGATGCCTATAGTGGCGTAGATGCACACGACATCGGCATTTACATTCTTATTGGTTTTATGATCCAGGTTTTCCTGGAACAATTTTCCCATGGTGTAGAACATGGTCATATGCACCACCACCATGANNCATGGCCGGGTATTCCCCTACGGCATCATGATTAGCCTTTGTCTGCATGCTTTCCTGGAAGGTATGCCGCTGGCCAAAGAGCATCATAATGAGCTGATCTTCGGTATTGCACTGCACCATATTCCAGCAGCTTTTGCGCTTGCAAGCATCCTGCTCCAAAACCACTATAAAGCAGCAAGTCTCCTGCTGTATGTCGGTATATTTGCCATAATGGCTCCGCTCGGATTCCTTTTAAGCTATGGTATCAGCACGGGCAGCATTGGAGGGGTCGNNATCAACAAAATGATGGGTATTGTGATCGGGATTTTCCTTCATATATCAACAACAATCCTCTTTGAAAGCAGTGTGGACCACAAGTTTACCCGCAGAAAAATGATCGCGGTAATCGTCGGTTTAGCGGTCGCCCTCATCGGGTTTTACACCGGGGGGCACGGTGCGCACTGATGCTTTTGGTTTACCATAACCCCAGGGGCAATGCCTGCACTTATTCTTACAGCAGGTGCCCCGCTTACGATGGTAAACTTCAGTAAATACCATTAGACCCGCTTCATTAAAATAAAAATCCACCCCCTCTATCATAGATTTAGTTCAAGCTTTTCACAATCAGCTGATCTTCAAAATGGGCCTTCAGCTGAACGCCACTGCCGTGTGTTGTCCAGACTTCCTTTGGCTTTACCTGTCCTATCGTCTCCAGGATATCATTCCAGTCCACATGATCAGAGATACATAATTGTAGGCCCTTGGACGACTGCAGGTGTTTCCAGCCACTGGCAAATACCCGCACAACATTAATTGCTTTGATATAACTCTTAAATACCATGGGTGGCACTAAATAAACTAAGCCATTTGGATTGTTCTTCATCACCTTCCGGTCATACACCTCATATTTCCCGAGGTCTACACCCAGCTGTTCGTATAGCTTTACAAAAGGCATAATACTATGATGCACCAGCACCCGCTTGTCCGGGCAATAATCATTGATGAGCCTGATAATCCTTTGGCTCTTTCCCAGGGCATAAGCACCCAGCATAATGTTGAGCGCTGTAGTGTTAAGGTTTTGGATTTCTATTTCCGCTTTCGGATGCTGGGTTTGTGGATCAGCAAAGGTGGTTTCCGTGATCAGTACATCCGCTTCCACAAACTCAATTGCGTCACAGGTTGGATCATCCTGAAGCTTATAGTCACCTGTATAAAGATATTTGACACCTTCATATTCCATTAATACCTGTGCAGAGCCAATCATATGGCCTGCAGAGATGAACGTTATTGTAACGCCATTCAGCATAAAGCGCTCATGATAAGCTTTTATAAAGAACTCCCCTGCTGCAAACTTTTTATAACGGTGCAGCATGAATAAAGAACTGGCTTTGGTACAGTAAACGTGCTGATTACCGCTGCAAGCGTGGTCGCCATGTGCATGCGAAATCACAGCGGTTGGGACAGGTGTTTTAGGATCCAGGTAAAAGTTTCCGTAGGCACAGAAAAGGCCCGTTTCATTCTGGATCAGGAAGTCATTTAAGATCATGCTTTGGCATTCAAGAAGCGCTGGTGTAAGTCCAGCACCTGCGAAATCAGCGATCTGGATTCATCATTGAGTATGTGATGATCTGCCATCGCCAGTTTCTGTTCGTCAGTAAATTGTTTATCCATCCGGGCAAGAACCTGCTCGGCACTTACGCCGTCGCGTTCAGTTACCCGGTCTAATTTCATTTGTTTAGGTGCAGTAACCAGGATGCTGGTGTTACACATTTTGTAAGATTCACTCTCAAAAAGCAGGGCTGCCTCCTTTAAGATGTAAGGGCTGTTTGGCGGTATCTCCTCCAGCCAACTGTCAAATGCCCGGAACACCGCAGGGTGTACCAAAGCATTCAGTTTTTCAAGTTCGGCTTTATTGTTAAACACGATGGCTGCAATGTGCTTATTGTTCAGAACGCCGGAGTCGAAATAGCTATCCCCTCCAAAGGCTGCTTTGACGCCTTCAATCAGGATCAGATCTTTCACCATGATCTCCTTAGCCACCAGATCCGCATAAAACACGGGTACACCCAGCACTTCGAAGATTTTACATACTGTAGTCTTTCCGCTGCCTATGCCACCTGTAATCCCAACTTTCAACATTATCTTTCAATTATAAAGTCCACTTTAGACGGACTTGTTTTTACAAACTTGCAGAAGTCCGGAAAGCGCGTGATCTTCACCCTAAGCGTTTCGTGACCAAGCTGCTTCCATTCATTCAAGTCCACAACTGCTTCGATAAAACGATCATTAACAACATTGTAGCTCGACAATGGCACCAAAAAGGTGATCTTGACCTTCTTAGGGTAGATCTTAACGTTATGATACTCTTTGTTGTTTATTATTTTCAATGATACTTCCACCGTCTTTTCGGTGAATTCGTCTACCGGAATCTTTACTTCTACGCTATTTGGAAAGATGCTTACGTTTTTACGCTGATTCTGCAACATATTTACCCTCGTCGTGGTTGTATACTGGACATTTTCAAGTTCCAAAGTATCTGTTTTCCACTCTTGTATACTTTCCAGATCGGCAGTTGGCCCAGAGACGGTCACGTAGGCTGGCGTTATCGCTACATCTCCGGAGATCCCGTATTGGTTGGTAAATTCAAGATTCGAGAGCAGTTTTACCGGTACACGTTTAACCGTTCTTCTGGAAAAATCGAAGTAAAGCGTATCTGGCTTTACCGAAATGATCTTTTGTGAGGTTTCCAGCTGATTATTTACACTGTATAGCTGTTCAGAAATAAGGATATAATTCCGACTTTTTAAGTTATCCAGGCTAATGTCGATTGATTGCGGATTTACACGCAACCTGGCGAAGAGCAGCTGCCAGCCTGTACCTTCCACCTGCAAGTCTACTGTATCGGGCTGCAGAGGATGAAACGCCTTATTCTGCGGAAAATTCTTGTATATGAGTACCGTCTTTGCGGTATATACATATTTATTATTCAATGCCATAAACAGCCATCCTGCAATTGCAAGCAAAAAGCAGGAGATCAGGATCATAATCCGCTTCCTTTCAGGAATGGTTAGTTTGACAAGTGACATCGGCCTAAATTACTTAAAAATTCACCAACAAAAAAGCCGCTCCAGTCTGAAGCGGCTCCTCTAAAATGTGCTGTTTAGGCTTTTGTAGTTGTTGCCTTCGTAGCATCCAATGAGATCGCAGACTTTTCAAATCTGATCTTTGTACCACCTTCTACTTCAATAAGGAACGTGGTTTCATTCAAATCTACAATCCGGCCGTGAATACCAGCGGTCGTGATCACCTTATCACCTTTGCCAAGTTCCGCAACAAGTTTCTTGTGATCTTTTGCTTTCTTCACCTGTGGTCTGATCATGAAGAAGTAAAACACGATCATGATTAACACCATTGGTACCAAAGTACTCAACATGTTGCCGCCTGCGGCTGCCTGTAAGATTATTGCTGTATTCATATCTTTTTATATGTTTAATGATTAAGAAGCTGGAACAACTTCTCCAATTAAATGAACGTCGTTTATTGATGGATTACCATTAGAAGTTATGGTAACCACTTTATCCTGTATACCACCCTTGCCCATGGTGTCAAAAACAACTTTAATGGTCGCTTCCGCACCTGGCTTTACAGGCTCCCTAGGGATTTCCGGTACTGTACAACCACAAGTTGCAGTTGCATCACTAATAATCAGCGGGCTTTTACCAGTGTTTTTGAATTTAAATTCATACTGCACTTTCTCCCCTTCTTTTACTTTACCAAAATCATAGTTCACGGTTTCGAACGTCATAACCGGGGCATCCGTTGCAACCATTGCTGCTGAAACTTCTGTACCGGTAGAATCAGCGGCATCAGCTGCCGAAGATGTTGATTGCTGGCATGAAGCAAAAGACATGGCAACCAGGGCCAATACTAACATTTTTCTCATAATTACTTATTCTTCTATTAAACCTCTTCCAATTTTGTGAATACTGTCTGTTCTCTTCAGATCACCCAAAATTTTGTCCAAGATACCGTTTATAAAGGAATTACTTTTCGGTGTACTGTAATCTTTAGAAAGATCTAAATATTCGTTGATGGTCACCTTTACTGGAATAGACGGGAAATTCAGCAGTTCGCAGATCGCCATTTTCATCAAAATGGTATCCATAAGTGCAATCCTTTCCGATTCCCAGTTCTTGGTACGTTCGGCAATCATTTTCTGATAAGCCTCATTGTTCCTCAGCGTATATGCAAACAGATCCTGAACAAATTTGCTGTCCTCATCCCAGTCTGCACTTATGGGCGTAAGCTTATTTTTAAATGGATCTTCAGACGTAAAGTTCTTAATGGTCTTGGCAACCATTCCTTGCATCACTTCTTTATCAACAGACCAGTTGATAAATTTATCTTCAAATGCCTGGATAATGTTCAGACTTTTAAGGATGATCTTACGGAAAATAAACTTGATGATCTCTTTGGAAGACTCCAGGCTTTCATCCGGGTCTGCGAGATACGCGGTGTACTCAGGGGTAGACTTTAGCTTATTGTAGATGGTCTTAAGGAAGTCTGGCTCCGAATTCCAGTTCACCTGGTATTTATTCACTGCCGCCTGAAATTCCGGATTTTTCTGTAGTGTTACAATAAACTTATTGTGTAATAACTTCTGATTTGGATTTAAATCCTCCGGGGTCGGAAAGTGTTTGTTCGAGCGCTCAATGGCATCCACCGCTGTGTACTCCGTAATTTCAGACAAGAGTGCCAGCATTCTGATGTACATCTCGTATACATTGTCGATACTGGTCATCAGATTTTTTTTGGAGCTAACCAAGTCTTTTTTGTCTGACATTTGCCATGCATAAATATTCTGCAAAGCTTTGATTCTAAGGTGCCTTCTGTTTAACATCTATATAAGAACGAGTGGTATATTAATTACCGGTTTACTAAAATGACGATTTAATTTTTTTGATATCAATGATTCGTTGTTCTGCAATCCTGTTGGCTGCAATTATTGTTGGTATATTTTCTTGTTTAGACATTTTGATTACGTTGCGCGTCGCATCGTAGATGTGTTCGGTAAGCTGCATGGTTCTCTTTTTACCGAACCCGGTAAGTTCAGAGTAGCAGCTGATTAGTCCGCCTGCATTGATCAGGTAATCCGGTGCAAAAAGAATATCCTTCTCATGCAACATTTTACCATGCTTTGCCTCATCAGCAAGCTGGTTATTTGCAGAGCCTGCAATGATCGAGAAGTTTAACTTATCAATCGTATAATCATTAATGGTTGCACCCAAAGCACATGGAGCATATATGTCAGCAGCAATACCGAAGATCTTATCTGCACTGATCGGCTTTGCTTTATACTTGGCTGCCACCTGTTGCAGACGTTCTTCGTTGATGTCGCTCACATAAACCTGCATGTTTTCATTTCTAAGCAACTCAACGAGGTGTTCACCAACGCTGCCAATGCCCTGTACAACTACAGATTTACCAGCAAGCATATCGGTACCAAATACTTCCTTCACACATGCTTTGATGCCCAGATAAACACCTTTAGCAGAGAAAGGAGAAGGATCACCTGCTCCGCCGATAGATTCCGGCACACCGGTTACATGAGAGGTTTCCATTCTGATGAACTCCATGTCGCGGGTTGTTGTACCAACATCCTCTGCGGTAATGAATTCGCCATTAAGATTTTTTATAAAACGGCCAAAACTGCGCATCATGGCCTCAGATTTGCCCTTTCTGGAATCACCGATTATAACAGCCTTACCCCCACCCAGGTTAATCCCGGTGATGGCGGCTTTATAGGTCATGCTTCTCGATAGTCGGAGTACATCTTCAAGTGCTTCTGCTTCGGTATCATAGTTCCACATTCTTGTTCCGCCAATTGCCGGACCAAGGGTTGTATCGTGAATTGCAATTANNTAAGTCCTGTATCCGGATCATTGCAAAAAACCACTTTCTTGTGTCCCTGTGCACTTAATTGATCTAAAACAGAATTTACTGCAGAACTATTATCAGACATAAAATTGATTATGAGATGTTCCGCAAAAGTACTACAAAAAAACAAGTTTTTACCTCCTTGTAACCAAACTCTAAAAAAAAACAGGCCCCTTTGCATAACTTTACACATTCATGAAGCACCTTCGTTTTCTTAATAAGTATTTCTATAAATATAAATGGTGGGTTATTCCCGGCATATTCTTCGTCATCATCTCCAACATTTTCGCTGTTATTCCTGCTCAGGTTATAGGACATGCTTTCAACCTGATTACTGAAAATATTCAGATCTATGGACTCTTCGAAGGTTTCAATAAGCAGGCACTGATCTATAATATTTTCAGTGAAAGCCTATTCCTTTTTGGCGCACTTGTCCTGGTGCTCTACCTCATCCGTGGTCTGTTCTTGTTCTTCATGCGGCAAACCATCATCTTGATGTCCAGACACATTGAATTTGACATGAAGAATGAGATCTATAACCATTACCAGGCACTCACACTAGGCTTTTACAGAAAGAACAATACGGGCGACCTCATGAACCGGGCCACTGAAGATGTCAACCGGGTGCGTATGTATGTTGGTCCTGCCATTATGTACACCATTAACACTGCCGTGCTCTTTGCGCTTATCATCTGGTCAATGTATGCTGTAAATGCCACGCTTGCCACCTTTTGTCTCTTGCCGCTACCTGTGCTGGTGGTTACGATATATTATGTAAATACACTCATCAATCAACGGAGTGAAGAGATACAGCAGCAGTTATCCAAGTTGTCGTCTTTCGTTCAGGAAAGGTTCTCGGGTATCCGGGTCATAAAATCTTATGTGCGGGAGGATTATACGAGAAAAATATTTGCAGAAGAAAGCGAGGCTTATAAAGGCAATTCTATGAACCTGGTCCGTGTGCAGGCATACTTCTACCCGACCATGCTGCTTATGGTAGGCTTGAGTACCATCTTAACAGTTTATGTTGGGGGGCGACAAGTGTTGCAAGGTTCCATATCTGCCGGTAACATTGCCGAATTCATTGTATATGTAAACCAGTTAACTTTCCCGGTGACCATGCTCGGCTGGGTGACGACTTTGATTCAGCGTGCCTCTGCATCTCAAAAACGGATCAATGAATTCTTGCAATTACAGCCTGATATTACCGCTGGTGACATAAAACTGGAACACCTGCAAGGAAACATAAGCTTTAAAAATGTCGACTTCACTTATCCCGACACCGGTATCCAGGCATTAAGGAACGTTAGCTTTGACATCAAAGCGGGAGAATTTGTAGCCATTATCGGTAGAACGGGCTCGGGCAAATCCACGCTGGCGAACCTGATCATGCGTATGTACGATGTTAACAGCGGCGAAATCCAAATTGACAACACGCCGATCAACAGCATCGATCTGAATACCTACCGAAGTCAGGTAGGCTTTGTACCTCAGGAAGTATTTCTTTTCTCAGACAGCATCAAAAACAACATCGCATTTAGTCTTGACGAGCTCAAGGGGAATGAAGTGGAACAAGCTGCCAGAGATGCAGCCGTTTACCATAATATCATGGATTTTGATCTTAAGTTCGAGACCATGCTTGGTGAAAGGGGTATCACACTCTCCGGTGGACAAAAACAAAGGGTTTCTATCGCCCGTGCCCTGATCAATAAGCCAAAAATCCTGATCTTCGACGACTGTCTCTCTGCAGTGGATACCAGAACCGAAGAGGAGATTCTTAATAACCTTGGTCGGATCATGAAGAACCGGACCAGCGTACTAATTGCGCATCGTATCTCTACCATTAAAAATGCCGACAAAATACTCGTCATGGAAGCAGGCAGAATCGTTGAACAAGGCACACACAACCAACTGCTTAACAAGGGGGGTGTTTATGCCGAAATGTATCAGAACCAATTACTTGAGGAGGAAAAACATTCCCTGTAATTTCTATTTTGAAGTTTGAAATTTATTGCTTTATATTTACGGAAACCAAAACAGACTAGTTCCAATAATATGGCAGAATTTGACAACAAAGAGAGAGAAGAAGTTTTTTCTAAGAAAGTGCGAGCAGGTAAAAGAACCTATTTCTTCGATGTAAAGGCCACCCGTTCCGGAGATTTTTACCTCACACTTACTGAAAGCAAGAAAAGACTTGAGGACGGGGTTTTTGTTAAACATAAAATCTTTCTCTACAAAGAGGATTTTGAGAAGTTTGCCGAGGGACTAAATGAAACTGTAGACTACATCAAAAACCACCAGGATGTTGTAGAAAAACGTTATGAATTTGCAGAAAATCATGATGGTGCTATTGGTAAAACACCAGACGAATTCAATTACTAACCAGCTACTTAAGATATCAAAATAAAAGCCTCAGCCATGAGGCTTTTATTTTGACCTATATTTTCCTATGAAAAACCTATCTGTACTTTTGCTGCTTTTTTGCCTGTCTTTTTCCGCAGCAGCACAAATGAAAACCGATAAAAAGCTTAGCAGAATGATTCAGGAACTCGTTAAAGGTTTCAATGGTGATGTAGGCATCTATGTTAAAAATCTAAAAACAGGTAAAGTAGCGGCCTATAAGGCTGATAGTATTTTTCCAACTGCAAGTATGATCAAGGTCCCAATAACCGCAGGTGTAATGGATAAAATTGCAAAGGGGGAACTTGATTACCAGCGTATACTGACCTATAAAGACAGCCTGCTTTATGCCGGTGAAGATATTTTGGGCAGTTCTAAGAATGATGAGAAGATTGCACTTAGCAAAGTTATGATGCTTATGATTACCACCAGTGATAATACAGCCAGTCTCTGGTGCCAATCGCTGGCTGGTAGTGGAACGGCTATAAACGAACTGATGGAGCAGGAAGGATTAGCAAATACCAGGGTAAACTCCCGGACACCAGGTCGCAAAACCAATCAACAGAAATATGGCTGGGGCCAAACCACGCCACGTGAGATGGCTACTTTGCTGACCAAGATCCGCAACAGTGAACTGATTAGCCCTGCAGCTTCAGAGCGCATTTACCGTAATTTGATCCGGATCTACTATGACGGTCACGCCCTTTCCGAAATTCCGCCTTATGTGCAGGTGGCTTCTAAGTCAGGCGCTGTTGATGAAGCACGTTCTGAAGTCCTGCTCGTTAATGCACCACATGGCGATTATGTATTCTGCATTGCTACGAAAGATCAGAAAGACACATCATGGGCACCAGATAATGAAGGATGGGTTCTCATCAAAGCGCTAAGTNNGAACTATTTCGAACCGGGCTCAGAATGGAGCCCCGCCCCAGGAATGGAAGCCTATCAGAACTAATCTCCTAAAGAGACTGCGCTTTGTAAGTTGCTGCATCAATCTTAAGTTCGGTTCCGGTTTCGGCGCCGCTAATAGCAAGTAGTAGTTCAGGATGCTTATCCATAATCTCGCGGATACCCCGGAGTGTCTGTTGCTCCACAACTTTATTACAAATTCTGACTGGCTCGTCCAGCGCTTCAGTAACAATTTCGATATCGTAGATCCCAGAGACCAGCGTCTCACAAATCACAAGTGACACCTCCTTGTTTGCTGTTACTTTCTTTAATGCGTCAAACGCATGTTTTGCCTGTTCCAGATGGGTTTCGTCAAAACTCAGACAAATGCAGGGTATTGAGCTTTGCGTATCTACTAAGGCAACTTCATCTGTGTCTGCTAATATTGATTCAATTACTAATCTGTCCATATTATAAGTTAATATGATTAAAAGCTTTTTAGGCTGGCCTTTGTTTTGGGTAATTCGATTTACCCGGTTTTACAAGTGTACATGATACTAGTTTGGCATTCATCAGTACCGGGGTTAACAAGGGGTTGACAAGGCCTTAACAAGGTGTTGACAAGGCGTTGCCAGTCTAAAGGCCTTGTTAACCCCTGGACAACTCCCTGTATTCCCCCTGAGTATCCCAAATCAATGTTTTATTTGCTTAAAACATTCCGGTCCCGTCAAGCCTTATCATTCTGGAACCATATATTTTTCAGTTATGAAAAAGACACTACAGATCTTAAACCTGATTACTTTCCTGGCCGCTGTTGCAGTTAATTATTTTTATAATACTGGAAGTAACGCGCCAAATACTGTTGGCGAGATATCTGACAAATATGAAAATCTGCTTAGCCCTGCAGGTTATGCTTTCTCGATCTGGGGGCTTATTTACCTGATGGTTTTTCTTTTCTCAATATTTCAGACAAGGAGCCCGGTATCTGCAGGTAAAGAGGATGGTTTCGTTTCTCAAATCGGTCCCTGGTTCATCCTCTCAAATATTGTAAATGCCGCATGGATTGTCGCTTTTACCAATGACATGATTGGATTATCAGTAATTCTGATGCTTGTGTTTTTTGTATCGCTGCTGAAAATTATTGTAAACCTAAACATGGAACGCTGGCATGCACCTAAATCTACCATTTTCTTCATTTGGTGGCCATTCAGCATATATTTCGGTTGGCTAAATGTTGCTTTGATTGCAAATCTCTCTGTTTATTTCAGATCTCTCGGATGGGATGGTTCACCGCTGTCAGCGCAATTCTGGGCTGTAGCGGTACTATTGATTGCCGCTGCAATCTTTATTGCCATGATCTGGAGCAGGAACATGCGTGAATACGCATTGGCAGGATCATGGGGTATTGTGGCAATCGGGGTAAACAATTTTGAATCAAACCCCCTGGTGGCATACACTGCCTTCGGGCTCGGCGCAGCCATCGTTATCAATATACTTATACACGGATTCAAAGTGCAGGTGGCAAAAAATTATGCCTCCTGATCTTTGTTTGATTCCATGTACGAAACCAGCTTATTCAAGCGGTCATAATACACCTCGGTATGCTTCTTACCCTCATTCACTTTGATGTAATTCAAATGGGATTCAATAAATAAAGGCACATCAACGATGATCACACCACTGTCTATCTCCACTTGAGCGGGCAACTCGATACCGGTAAAATAACCTTCAAATTCTTCAGCTGTCATACCGGCAAAGGTAAGGATTATTACAGCTTTTCTGCCTCAATGGCTCTGCCGATATTTTCCAGAAGATCGTCATCAATTTCATCATCGGTTGTCCATGTAATGCCCTTCTCGCGAGTATTCGGAAACACAACGCCAACTACATCATCTTTTTGAAACACCTTGAAACTACCGTCTTCAAGTGATTCAATGGTATAGGTGATACTGGATCCGCCAGTAGCTACTTCAATTTCAAATTTTTCCATCGGTTTAGTTTTGGGTATTTAAACAGCGATTTTAGACGATTGTTTCAAGCAACGATCATCGGCAAAAGCCATTTCAGGCTGAAAGACATAGCCGAACAGCTCAGAATTTTACACATACTCCCGTTATTGCACGATAGTACACGTTATGTTGCACGAACCTTTAAAGCGTGCTTCTGATGCACATTAACAAGTAATTTTGTAAATGTTAGCCCCTTAGAACAGAACAAAATGGACGCAGATAGCTTTTTATTTCAACCGCCAAAAGAATATCAAAAATGTCCTTCGTGCAAAACAGGATTTTTGGATACTCGTATAAAACGATCATTCCTCTATAAACACGTACTGTTTTTCCTGAAGGTGAAGCGCTATAAGTGCAGTGCCTG
Source organism: Pedobacter sp. UBA1654 (assembly GCA_002320935.1). Lineage (GTDB taxonomy): Bacteria > Bacteroidota > Bacteroidia > Sphingobacteriales > Sphingobacteriaceae > Pedobacter. The sequence goes on from DCLG01000094.1 coordinate 18,352, forward strand.
CAACTGTAAAAGACATATTGCAGTTAAAGAAACTCAGGCGCACAGCATTCTGCCACTATAAGCATCATCTAAGATTTTTGCATATTCTGCCAACATAAGTCGCTTTCCAGCTGTTTAGCAAAGAAAACGACAACTATGGAAAATCCAGTTCCAGCTCAGGAAAGCGGCAGTGAGATGAATGCCGTACAAGAAGCCACCTTTGATACAGCCGAAGAGGCAACTGCATTTTATGAAATTGCCAAACAGCGACTATTGAACGTTAACCACTGGGACGACGTCGCAAAACTCCCATCCTCAACCTTTATTCTTTGTGACCCATCCGGTAATCGCATAACCAGAAATGTGCAGCTTGGTGATTACCTAAAAATTGATATTCCTGGACCCGGAACCAGCACCGGCGATGGCTATGATTGGGTGACAGTCGAATTTATCGAAGAGCAGCACCGAAATGGCGCAGACATCATGAGCTTCCGGGTAAGGCCAACAGATAACCCGCAATCCGAGGAAAAAGCCGTTGCGCATTTTTTTGATGATGCGGCAACCTCCACTTTTCAGGTGCAGAAAATTGGAAACGTGGTAACGGCAGAAGTGCATGGACGCAATGAAACACCAAATACCAAGACAGATCATGTGATGGATAACATCCGCAATACCATGGTGGGCTTAGGCGCCAAAGTTGGAGCTTCATACCCACAATGGAAAGGACTGGTTGCAGGAATTGCTGCGGTAGATTAATCCCGCATCAATTCTGCAAAAAGCTCATAAGAACGTAGCTTTGCCTGGTGGTCATAGATGTGCGCACTAACCATAATCTCGTCGACCTTTGTTTGATCAAGGAAAGATTGCATATCTTCCTTCACCAGGGCTTTGCTGCCCACAAAAGTACAAGCGAGCATCTGATTGATCTGCTCAGCTTCATAGCTGTTCAGCACATCAGCAATGTTATCGACCGGCGGTTGAAGCAGGTTTCGCTCTCCAGTAATGATACCCCGGAACATCTGATATAATGAGGTCGCAAGCTTATTTGCTTCTGCATCCGTGTCTGCTGCAATCACATTCACACATGACAATACGTAAGGCTCCTGCAAGTGTACAGATGGTTTAAATTCTTTGCGATAGATATCGATGGCGGTAAGAAACTGTGCAGGGGCGAAATGGCTGGCAAAAGCATAGGGCAAACCCATTGCCGCTGCAAGATGTGCACTGTCAGTACTTGATCCCAGAATCCAGATCGGTATGTCTAATCCTTCTCCAGGTATAGCCCTTACCTTCGCGTGCTTGTTGTCAGCTGAGAAATAAGTTTGCAGTTTAACAATCTCCCGCGGAAAGTTATTAACTGCGGCAAAGCGGTCCCCACGTATTGCCATCGCAGTCAATTGATCTGTACCAGGTGCACGACCAAGGCCCAGATCAATACGGCCGGGAAATAAAGACTCTAAGGTTCCAAATTGCTCTGCAATCACCAGTGGAGAATGGTTGGGCAGCATTATGCCGCCTGAACCGACACGAATTGTTTTTGTACCACCTGCGATGTGACCGATAACCACTGATGTGGCAGAACTGGCCACGCTAATCATGTTGTGGTGCTCTGCAAGCCAGTATCGATTGTAACCCCAGGATTCAGCATTTCTTGCAAGATCAAGACTGCTGACGAAAGTATCTGCGGGTTTCTTCCCTTCGATAACAGTCGCTAAGTCTAAAACGGAATAAGGAATATCTTTTAATTGTTTATTGCTCATGGTTCAGAAATCAACATTTTATGTTGATTGACAACAAAATTAGAGAATATATGGTTTCTGAATTGGGCAGCCAGGACAGTTATGACATTGCATACATACATCAGCGCTAAAACTATAATACATTTGAAATGGTTATGACTTTAAACAAATCGAATCATGAAAAGCAACAGGCAAATTGTCAATGAACTCAAAGAACTTCTGGAATTGGTAAATGACGGTAAAGAAGGATTTGAAACCTCAAGTGAGGCAACGGACAAGATTGAACTAAAGGGCTTGTTCCTTAGGTTCTCTGCTCAACGTGCATTGTATGCCAGTGAACTTAAAGACCATATTGAAAAACATGGTGGGAAGGTAACCAATGATAAAGGAGATCTTCTCGGAGCCCTTCACCGTACCTGGATTGACATCAAACAAGCGCTAAGCAGCAACGAAGACAAAGTTATCTTAAATGCGGTAATCGCTGGTGAAAAGGTGGCACTCGATAAATATAACCGCCTGATCGCAGATTTTGGTGATCATGCAGATCACATCCAGCTTTTAAGAACGCAACGTGATGGCGTTGTAGGTGCTATGGAAGCAGTTTATGAGATGATGAGCAGAAAGAAAGACTAAAATAGCTTGAGCTGGCGGTCCTCAGGTGGCTTTGCCGCTCCAAAGACGGTTCTACCGCCGTACTTCCAGGAATCATGACGTTCCTTTTCGATGACTGCATCGAGATTCTGGTTGGGTGTAAAGCCCTGCTCTGCCATTCTGGAAAGTTCTGAGAGTTTTCTGATGGCCTGCAGCTTATCGGATTGGCCGACTTTAGATTTCTGAACGGCCCTGCGGAGTACTGCAATGGTTTCATCAAAAACTTTTATTGGTACCGGAAATGGGTGCCCGTCTTTGCCCCCATGGGCGAAAGAAAATCGAGCAGGGTCATCGAATCTGGAGGGCGTTCCATATATCACTTCGCTCACCAGGGCCATAGATTGTAACGTCCTTGGTCCCATGCCTTCCAACAGCAGCAATGATTCAAAGTCCTTTGGGCGCTTTTCATGGCTAAGCCATAGCATTGCGCCGAGTCGTTTCAAGTCCACATCTTTAGCGCGAATGTCGTGATGATCCGGCATTTTTAGATGGCGCAGTTCGCCTAACATCCGTTGAGGGTCCTCCAGAGCCATTGATAGCATTGCATTTTGCGCGGGCAGTGCAGCCTTTGCAGCCATATTGATAATCCTCCCCTGATTGGTTCCTGCGATTCCGGAATGCGGATCGGAAACAAAGGAAGTGATGCCTGCAGAATGCCAGTGGTACCTGCGGGCGGTAGAACTATCCGGCCGCATCCCCTGCTGCACCACGGTCCATTCCCCAGATCTGTCGACGATAAAGCTGTGTAAGTACAACTGGAAGCCATCCTGAACAGCAGTATTGTCGACTTTGGCGCTCAGCCTGCTTGATCTCGCAAGTGCTTCCTCGTCAATGCCTGCGAATGCACCATACTTGATCAACTCGACCGGAGTATTCCGGGACTGCTTGCCCTTACCTCCACATATATAGATCCCCAGCGTTGCTGCATGAGGGTTTACGGCCTTCTTTAAGGCACCCATAACGGAGGTTGTGATCCCGGAAGAATGCCAGTCCATGCCCATTACCGCACCAAAGCTTTGAAACCAAAACGGATCACCAAGCCGTTGCAGGACAGCTACGGTCCCAAACTCTTCAATGATGGCTTCCGTAATTGCGAAGCCAAGTTTTGACATCCGTTCGGCGAGCCACATGGGCACATGCCCGTAATGCAGGGGCAGGTCTGCTGAGCCTGAACGCTTCATTACCTATCCAAATTCTAAAAGGTCTACACGCACCCAGTGCATACCCGCAGCTTCAGCTGCCTGTACCCCAGGTACACCATCCTCAAACACCAGACACTTGTCTGGCGCAACACCAAGTAGTTCGGCGGCACGTAAAAACGGATCTGGAAAGGGTTTACCGCGTTCGGTATCACCGGCACATACCAGCACCTCTACAAGGTCACGAATACCCAGTACTTCCAGGGTTCGTTCAATGGCATCTGTATCGCCGCCAGATACTACTGCAATCCGGACCTTTCCTGCATTGGCCTTCAAGTGTTCTACAACATAGTCAACAGGCTGTATTTTCTCCAGGTATTTCGCAGCAAAAATTTCTGCCTTGCGCGCCTTAAAGGCTGTCGGGACCAGGCTGCTGTTATATCTTGAATTGATTTCTTCAACAACGTTAGCTATTGGCCAGCCTGCAAGTTCGTTTATGATCGCAGGATCAAATACCACGTTATGTTCCTTTGCGGCGTCAAGATAAGACTCCGTGTGTGCAGCCATATTGTCGGCCAGGGTTCCATCACAGTCATATAGAAAGGCCTGATAATCCCCTTCGGTTAGTGCACATAATTTTTCAAAATTGGATTGCTCCATATTAATTTTAAATTTTTCTTCAAAAGTAGAATTAAAAACATTGCTCACTCTAGTCATGGCGTCTGAGCAATGTAAAGCTTCATAAAACAAAGCTTTTGTGCCATTTGTAATACTACCATGAACCAAGAGCATGAACTATTTTGGCTTTTTNNGTTGCGAGCATCGCCTGGACAGTAACGCATGAAGAAGTATTCAGAGAACCAAGGGAATACTGTGTTAAACAGTCAAAAGAAGCGCCAAGGCTCCTAAAGCGCAAGTTCTTTTACCTGTTTACCTGCGAGTTCTGCTTTAGCCATTATGTTACGATCCTTATCTTACTCCTCACCAACTACAAACTGTACCATGATGATTGGCGCGGCTACATCTTATCAGGCTTTTCACTGGTATGGATCGCGAACTTCTACATGAGTATTTATAACAAAATTCGTATTGATCTTAAAACCGGCAGGCTGATCTCCAAAAAGGAAGAAAATATCCTGAATGAACAAAAAAAGGAAGACTAAAGTCTTCCAAATATTCTGCTAAGCTCCCGAAGCATTTTTCCATGTTCCTGTTTCAGTTGGCCGATCTCCAGTCGCCAGGCCCAATTATTTTCAATTGACGAAGGTGTGTTCATCCGGGCCTTCTTACCAAGCCCGAGCACATCCTGAACTGGGATAATCACCAACCTAGCCACAGAAGAGAATGCAAGGCGTATTAATTTGTAGTGCACATTATCTGCAGTGACCGGACTTCCAAGATAACATTCCAGATTTTTCCTGTTCTCTTTGGTGCTCTCCGACTTAAACCAGCCTTTGGTTGTGGTATTATCATGGGTGCCTGTATAGACAATGCAATTTTCTGTATCATATTGGTGCGGTATATGGATCGAACAAGGCATATCATCACCAAACGCAAACTGTAACACCTTCATTCCGGGCATCTCAAACTGATCCCTTAATAGATACACATCATCATCGATGTCGCCGAGGTCCTCAGCGATGAAAGGCAGATTTCCGAGCGCTCCACGCATCACCTCAAAAAACTCGGCACCAGGTCCAGCTTTCCAGCTTCCGTTGATGGCCGTATCCGACCCGGCGGGCACTTCCCAATAAGATGCAAAGGCCCTGAAATGATCCAACCTGAGCAAGTCAAATAATTCCATGTTTTTCTTGAGGCGCTGCTTCCACCAGGCATAGTCTTCTTTCGCCATCACATCCCACCGATAGACCGGCATACCCCATAGTTGTCCTTCTTCGTTGAAATAGTCAGGTGGCACCCCAGCAATGCCAGCATTATTACCTTCTTCATCCAGTTCGAATAATTGCGGATGTGCCCAGACATCAACGGAGTCATAGCTGATGTAAAAAGGCAGGTCTCCGATCAGCTGCACGCGATTTTCATGTGCATACTGCTTCAGTGCTGCGAACTGTTTGAAAAATATGTATTGCTGCCACTTGATCTTTTCCAGTGCTTCATTGCCGGCCTTAACAATCTTGCTCAATGCAGCAGACTTGCGCTTACGCAGATCCGCAGGCCATTCGTTCCAGGGTTTGTGCTCATATTTATCCTTGAGCAGCATGAATACTGCAAAATCATCCAACCAGAAGGCTTCCTGTCGACAAAAATCCTGGAATGCTGTATCCTCGCCTTTTCTGATGAAGTTATGGTAAGCACGCTCCAGCAATGGCAACTTGTGCTGCTCCACTTCGGTGTAGTTCACCTTTTTATTGCCGGAAGGCAACTCAGCTTTCAAATCTTCCTCTGTAAGTAGTCCTTCCTCCATCAATGAACCCGGACTGATTAGTAAAACATTTCCAGCCATACTGGATAAAGCACTGTATGGAGAGTAACTCTGGCTTTCGCTTATTGGATTAAGTGGCAAGAGCTGCCAATACTTTTGACCGCTCTTTTTTAGAAAATCAACAAAACTGAACGCCTCCTTCCCGATATCTCCTATGCCAAAAGCTGAAGGCAGAGAGCTTATATGCATCAATATGCCTGCGCCTCTCTTGTTAAGTGGTTGCTCCAGCTTTAGTACAGCAAGCGGCAGATCTTTGAATATCTCTTCTATTTTGATTACACCAGCTTTCACTTTTCCTTTTTCCTGGCTGAAAAGATGCATCCATTCTTCCGGAGCACCTGCAGGCACCTCTATACGGGTATTTTTCCAATTGATGGAGAACACATCGCCTTTTTCCGCCTCACAAAGTGCCGCAATATGCAGTGGCACAACTACAATGGTACAGGTCTGTGGTCCTTTTCTGGCATAAGCAAGGATGTGATCTGCATACTTACCTTTAACTTCAAGCGGCAGATAGCCTGAAGATTTGTAATCATCAGCATATTTCTTTCTGTCTTGTAATAAGAGATATTGCAGCCAAAGTTTGATCTTGCCTTCATAACGTGTGTTCCAAAGCTCCTTTATGGAAATGCCTTCCTGGATTTCAGCCAGCCAGGAGGCTCGTTTTTCATAATCTACCGGTCGCCTGTTATCCGGATCAACAAGGCTCAAATCCCAAAGCTCTGTGCCCTGGTATACATCCGGTACTCCGGGTGCAGTATACTTGATAACCGCCTGTGCCAGCGCGTTCAGAATGCCATAATCAGCAACCTTCTTAAAGAAAGTCTGGAAAGTTTCTGAATAAGGTCCATTTTCATCAATGAACTTACTGCTGAATTCTTGTGCCGCCTCTTCATAGTCCATTGCCGGATCAGACCAGCCGGTATGGCGTTTTGCCTCGCGTAAGGCTTTCTGAAGGTAAGCATCTACCCTTTCCTGATAATCTGACTCGATAACACCAGGCATCGGGTGACTACCAATTAGCGTTTGATAGATGAAGTAAATGTCATTCAGGTCTGGCTTGGTACTACCTGTGATATTGTTGTTCCATTCCTGTACAAGATTTAACCAATCATCCGGCAGGTCAGTCAAGACATTCAATCTGGCGCGAACATCCTCTCCCCGCTTTGTATCATGGGTAGAAGTACCACTCAGGGCTAAAGGCCAGAACTTCGCCCGTATTTTCATGGGATCATGAAAGCCCTGCGGACTCAATCCAAATCCTTCTGGTGAATCTCCAACCTCGTTTTTTCCAATGAAACGATTGTACGTGTACATAAGGGTATCTTCCACACCTTTCGCCATTAAAGGACCACTAAACTGCATGCAACGTTTGTAAAACAAGGCTGCGCGATGGTTATAATCTTTATTCAAGGCTTTTGGTCGTTCGAACCAAACTTCCTTAAGCGCTTCTACTGCTGGTTGTAGTTTCTTGCTACTGATCTGATCGAGCAGGTCATTAAGTTCCTGGGTCTCAGGTTTACCAAGTGGAAAATTTTCGCCGTAATATCGGTAAACCGGACAATGGATCAGCAACGCTGCAATGGTATCCTTTAAAAGATCCCGATCAAGGTGCGGTTGTTCTTCCTGAAGGTTCAAACTATAATAAAGGTCTACCAAATTGTTGAGCTCGCCGCCCATATGGTCTTTTAATATAGCAGCCTTCTTTACCCATATCTGTTCTTCAATGCTTTCGGAACTTTCACTGAGGTCTTTGTAATATGCCGAAAAAGCATCTTCTGCCTGGCGGTTCGTAAAAACGTTGTTTACTGTAGCAAGAAAATCATATCCAGTTGTTCCCTGAACAGGCCAGGCTGTTGGAAGCTCCTCCCCTTGTTCCAGAATTTTTTCGATGACGATGTAGGTGTCTTTCCCTGCCGAAGCTCTCAGTAGCTCCAGGTAAACATTCGGATCGAATAACCCGTCAATATGGTCGACACGGAGACCTTGAAAAACACCTCTTTTAAGCAGCGCAAATATGTACTCGTGATATGCTTTAAAAACCTCAGGATCCTGAATATTCAGGCAAATGAGGCTGTTAACTGTGAAGAATCTCCTGTAATTGATCTTACGATCCGTCTCCTTCCAATTGCACAACCGGTAGTTCTGCTTATTAGCAAGTTCCAGTAAGGCCTTTTTATCGTCATTTAACTGATCCAGGTTCTGCTGCTTTAACTGCTCTTGTGCCGCGGCATTCAATGGCCAGATGTTCCCTGAGTAGTCAAATTGGAACTTGTCGCCACTTTTAACCACCTTCAGCTCTCCGTTTTCGATGACTTTCTCCAGGTCATCACCAAGGAAAGGCGTCATGATAGGCTCAAAACCCTTTCCCGACCAGTTTAGGTCAAAAAAGGTATAATATCTTGATTTCTGGCCTTTTTCGAGAACATCCATCAGCCAGGGATTATTCTGGTGATAAGCCATATGATTAGGTACGATATCCTGTATCCAGCTCATACCACTAGACTTCAGCAGTTCTGAAATCTCCATCAACTCGGCTTCTGTTCCAATTTCCGGATTGATCCGCAAGGGATTTACCGTATCATACCCATGCATACTTCCTGGGCTTGCTTCCATAATCGGAGAAGCATAGATGGTTTGTACGCCAAGATTATGCAGGTATGGAATAACCTCTTTAAAATCTGAAAAGGTAAATTCCTTATTAAACTGAATTCTGTAGGTTGATACGGGATTAAGCATCTTTTCGGGTATAGATTAATATTGATTCTGGTTGAATTATTAGTTTATTTACTTCCTGGCAGGCACTATTTTCCCCGCAAGGGCCACCCCACTCTTCATCTGCTGATGATAATAGCAGTTCCCAGTTGTGAATGGAATCTTCTGCCGGAATGGCTTGCTTTTCCTTTGAGAAGTTTAAAATACAAACGATCTGTTGACGGGGTTCCCACCTTTTCAGCACAAGAGTATTTTTATCAGGGTAGCTTAATGCGGTAAGGCGACTTCGGTCTCCATTGCTTAAAGCAGGGTTGTTCTTCCTCAACTGGATGAGTGCCTTATAGTACTTGAACATGGTTTGATGCTGCGGTTTCTGCAAGAGATCCCATTGTAACTTGGATTGCATAAAGGTATCAAGGGCATCTGGATCAGGGGCTTCGCCTTCTGAATGAAAGGCCGCAAATTCGGCCTTACGACCTTCGCGCACCATTTTATTCAGTTCCGCATCGGTATGACTTACAAAGTACAGGAACGGGTTTGTTTCTCCGTATTCTTCACCCATAAACAGCATGGGCAGGTAAGGACTGATCATTACTGCACCGGCTAACACTTTCTGCATTTCAAAGCTGTACAGGGCTGTACTTCTTTCACCCAGCATACGATTCCCAACCTGGTCGTGGTTCTGAGAAAAAACTATGAACTTGGAGCCTTGCTGATCCTTAGCTGGCCTGCCAAAGTTCTTTTTTCTGTGTTCAGAGTACTGCCCATCATACACGTAAGCATCCCTATAGGCTTTTTCAAGATGCCTTATGCCCTGGAAGTCTGAATAGTATCCCGTTGCTGGTTCACCTGCAGTGATCCTCAAGGCATGGTGAAACTCATCAACCCATTGCGAATCCATGCCGAAGCCATTCTTTTCCGGTGTATCCAGAAACCTTGGGTCATTCAGGTCACATTCCACAATAAGGTAATGCCTTCTGCCGGTTTGTTCCATCAATGCGTCAACTTGAAGGCGGATGGCTTGTAAGAGATGTTGTGAACTTAAATCCTTGATGGCATGTACAGCATCCATTCGAAGCGCATCAATGTGGAAATCACGGAACCACGTCAGTACATTCTCAATAAAATAATCTCTTACGCCGTCACAATACTCATCATCAAAGTTGACGGCCTGCCCCCATGGGGTATGGTACTTATCTGTAAAATATGGACCAAATTCCGCAAAATAATTACCTTCCGGACCAACGTGGTTATACACGACATCCAAGATCACCGCAATGCCTTTCTCATGGCAGGTGTTGACAAGCTCCTGCAGCTTAACAGCGCCACCATAGGAATGCTGCACAGCAAAAGGGAAAACACCATCATAGCCCCAGTTCCTTTCGCCCGGAAATTGAGCAACCGGCATGATTTCTATGGCATTGATGCCGAGGTCAATTAAGTGGTCTAAGTGCGCAGCGATACCCTCGAAATCGCCTTTGGCAGAAAAAGTACCCGTATGGATCTCGTAAATGATGTAGTTATTCAACTCCGGATTCTGCCAGTCACCGTCAGTCCATTCTACCGCATTTAAATCAAAAGCGGCAGATGCCTCATGCACGCCCTTGGGCTGGCTCAAGGAAGCAGGATCTGGAAGCGTTCTTGTTCCGTCTAAAATAAATTTATAATGATCACCCGGCTGGAGCTGATCGGTTGTAATCTTCCAATACCCACCCTCACTTTTTTGGAGGCCTATGGATGTGCCATCCGACAACGCTACTTCAACGCGTTCCGCCTGTGGCGCCCAAAGGCAAATCTCGGCTTGCTGTGCCTCGTTGAAGTTAATTCCAACCCTTCTTTGTTTTAGGTAAGCGCTTTCTTTCATATCTACATCAATGCTAAAGCCTCTGGAAATGTTTTAAAATTTTTCCCCATGCAAATACCCGAAATGCCTGCGGCAGATACCAGTGCTACGTACAAACACTCAGAAGGTTAATCAAAAAAATATTTTTAATTAAAAGTTGCAATCGTCAATCCTTGTATTACATTTGCACTGTACTACATAACTAATACACCGTAATAGTAAATCCAAGAAAACATGATAAAGCTTTCTAACCTGAATTTTGGATATAGCAGGAAGTCGCTATTATTCAAAAACCTGAATCTGGAACTTGAAGTTGGCCACATTTATGGCCTGCTCGGAAAGAATGGAGCAGGCAAATCAACACTGCTTAAGAATATGGCGGGGCTGGTATTCCCAATTAGTGGCAGC
>DCLG01000094.1:29300-44401 GCA_002320935.1 Pedobacter sp. UBA1654
ATACTGCTGACCGTCTACCTGCTTTTTTGCAGGAGCTTTTCTTTATTCCCGAAGAAGTTTACTTGCCAACGCTTACCGCCAGGGGATTTGTAGAGAGCAGTGGCCAGTTCTATCCGAAGTTTGATCATGCTGGCTTTTACAGTATGATGGAAGAATTTGACGTACCTGCAGATAAATTGTTGAGCAAGCTCTCTTTTGGTCAGCAGAAGAAGGTAATGATCGCCTTTGGCCTGGCGACGAATACAAGTCTCTTGGTTATGGATGAGCCAACAAATGGATTGGATATTCCTTCTAAGGTACAATTTCGAAAGATCATTGCTGCGGCACTTACCGAGCACCGTTGCATCATCATTTCTACCCATCAGGTTCGGGATCTGGACAGCCTTATTGATACGATCGTTGTCATACACGATCGCGAAATAATTCTAAACAAGAGTCTGGAAGAAGTGTCCGAGCGTATTCAATTCAGCACCTTGGCCAATGCCAACAAAGCAGGTATTCTCTATCAGGAAGAAACAGATTTTGGCATCAATACAATCAGCATCAACAACTCAGAGAACTATAGCAAAGTGGATATGGAGTTACTTTTTAATGCAATTACAGGTAAAAATAAGGGCCTAACCGAATACTTAAACTAAACGTCATGAACAACACATTCGATCTCCAGCGGTTTGGTCTCTTGCTGTCTAAGCATACCAGAGAAAATGCCCGCACATACCTGCTCTCTATTGTCGTACTTGCTGCGATACTCTGCAGTTTTCTGACCTTCATCACCTATTCAAGTGGTGGCTATCTAGGTCCACATCTACAGGCAACGTTCTACCTTGTTTTTAAGATCCTGGCCGGCGCAATGTTCACCAGCGTTGTTTTCAGTGGATACGGGGATAAGAAAAAATCCATTCCACTATTAACGCTGCCAGTATCTAATCTGGAGCGCTATTTCGTGGGCTGGATCTACTCTTTTGTAATATTCCAGGTCTTATATACCATGTGTTTCTTTCTGGTAGATTTCGCAGTTTTGAGCATCGCCAATCTCAGCTCGGCTGAAAAAAATGAAGTAGTAAACATCATCACCATAGAAGATTCCAAGTTTTATCCCGGTTTAATAATTTTCACGTTCATCCATTCCGTATTCTTTTTAGGGGCGATCTTCTTCAGAAAGCTGCATTTCATTAAAACAGGTTTTATTTTCTTCGGTGCTGTGCTTGGAATTATCCTTTTGAATGCACCATTGCTCAAGATAATCTTTGGGGAGAAAGTATTGTTTTCTCCACCTTTCGATTCTATCCGGATTATGGAAGGGGAAAACGGCATCGCACTACATCCCGCACCAGGAACTGAGATGATTCCCTGGATATTGGTTGGAGTTATGTCTTTGATACTCTGGACCAGCGCATATTTTAAGCTTAAAGAAAAGGAGGTGTAAGATGGAATTCAGAGAAAATGAAGCGATCTACCTGCAGATTGCAGCGTATATCAGCGAACACATCCTACTCGGAAAGTGGGCGCAAGAAGAAAAAATTCCTTCTGTAAGGGAACTGGCAGTACAGCTGGAAGTAAACCCGAACACCGTAGTGAGGGCATATGAATTCCTCCAGAACAAAGACGTAATCTATAACAAGCGAGGTATTGGCTTTTATACCTCCGATGACGCAAGAGAAAAGATCAAAGCCTATAGCAGAGAGCGTTTTCTTGGCCAGGAACTTCCGGAACTATTCCGAAATATGTACTTGTTAGACATCAAGATGGACGAGCTTAAAAAGCGCTATGAACAATTTATAACTGAAAACTATCAATCCAGGAACTCATGAAAGTCAGCACTATTTTAATCATAACTGCGGTCGCTGCAAGTGTCATTGCACTCACCGCCTTTAATCTTACTCAGAAAGCTTTTTACAACAAAGGCGATTGGAGGAACAGGTTTTATGGGATGGACTACATCGCTATAAAAAATGTTACCGAAATTGAACTCGGCGATGCCGAAAAATTTGAAGTCACAATAGAACGCGGTGATAAAGAGGGACTGTACATTCAAAAAGGGGCTACAGAACATGTAAAATGGTCCATTAATGGAAAAAAACTCAGATTTGAAGTTCCTGAGAAAGCCAAAAAGGGAGCACCATTCCGTAATGAGCATTTCGTACTTGTTTTGAACCGGATTGATCGCCTAAAAACCACTCCCTACGTGCCTTTAACGTTTCAAAAACGGTATGATGCGGCATCAGTGCTAATCAAAGGCTTCAAACAAGACAGTCTGCACCTGGATCTTGGCAACTTAAGTAATGTTGTTATAAATGAATCTGAATTAGGTACTTTACAGGCTAAAGTAGGTGATGCTAAAGGCGAAGCAAGCCTGAAGGTACTCCAGTATAATAAGATCGACACCGCAAACTTTAACATTCCGGGAAAGAGCTATTTAAGCCTCTCTGGAGCAAACATCGTAAAAACAACTTATGTTTTATCGGAAAAAGCAACGGTTACGCTAAATGGTAAAGTACTTCAGGTATTAAAATAAAAAAGTTATGGTCGCATACAATAAACAGGATTTATTGTCGTCTATATAATTGAGAGCGTTAATTTAGAACGGGGGTATTTCGGACGAAATATCTCCGTTTTTTGTTTCAAACAGATCCCATGGCCATACAGTCTATCAATCCGGTTAACGGCGAAATTATTCAAAGCTATACCGCAAACAGCGAACAGGAAATAAGCATCAAAATTGACAAGGCACATGCAGCGTGGAAAAGCTGGCGCCGGGTTCCGCTTCATGAAAAAGCAGGTTTACTGTTAAATGCGGCCGCCGTGCTGCGTGTCCGTAAAGAGGCGCTTGCACTTACGATGGCAATGGAAATGGGAAAGCCATTGAAAGATGGAGCAGCAGAACTGGAAAAATGTGCAGGTGTTTGCGAGTATTATGCACATCATGGCTCAGATTATCTGGCAGATCAGTTGGTGCAAACCGAAGCATCAAAGAGTTACATTGCCTACCAGCCATTGGGAATCGTGTTGGCGGTGATGCCGTGGAATTTCCCATTCTGGCAGGTATTCCGGTTTTTAGCTCCAGGACNNAAATGTGCCAGGTTGCGCATTGGCGATTGAAGAAATACTGCTTGAAGCTGGGTTTCCGGAACACGCTTTTCAAACCCTGCTCATGGACAGTAAGGCTACAGGAAAAGTAATCGGACATCCACTGGTTAGAGCAGTAACACTTACGGGTAGCACGGAAGCCGGGATGCAGGTAGCGCAGCAGGCAGCAGCTTTGTTAAAAAAGTCGGTGCTGGAACTCGGCGGCAGTGACGCCTACCTGGTCCTTGAAGACGCAGACCTTGAATTTGCAGCGGAAACTTGTGTGCAAAGCCGGTTGATCAACAATGGCCAAAGTTGTATTGCCGCTAAACGATTTATCCTGCTTGATGGAATAGCGGACGAATTTACGCAGCTCTTCAAAGAAAAAATGGCGACCAGAATTACAGGAGATCCATTAGATAATGATACCCAGCTCGGGCCTATGGCCAGGAAAGATCTCCGTGACGAATTACACCACGAAGTGCAAAAGAATATACAGGCAGGTGCCAGATGTATTTTAGGCGGTGCGATCCCTGATCTCCCAGGGAATCATGCTTTTTATACACCGACTATACTCACCGATATTAAAAAAGGTATGCCTGCTTATGAGGATGAAACCTTTGGACCCGTTGCCTCAATGATTAAAGTAGCAAGTATTGAAGAAGCAGTATTTGTGGCCAATGATACCCGGTTCGGGCTTGGGGCCGCAGTTTTTAGTCGTGACCTTGAAGTTGCGGAACGCCTGGCCAAGGAAGAGTTGCAAGCGGGCGCTTGCTTTGTAAATAGTTTCGTCAAGTCCGATCCACGCTTACCTTTTGGCGGCATCAAAGGCTCTGGATACGGAAGGGAACTTGGATTGGTTGGCATGCATGAATTTGTGAACATCAAAACAGTATATCGCGCTTAGATGATTTAATAACTTGTTCAGTTTTTGTAGATGGCAATTAAATGTTTTTGGCATTTAATTTGGTTTATCATTTAAAAACCAGCATACTATGAAAACTTTACCAAACTTAAAACAGATTACTTATGGTGTTATAATCGTTGCATTTCCATTCATTTTTTCCGCATCTGACGGTTTAAAGAAACCTGAAGTTCAACCAAGGCCGAAAAAGCAATACACCTTCCCTGTTAACAGCCCTGAGGAAACCATAAATATCTTAAAGGTTACGGTTGATAGCCTAAAAAGCAGCAGCAATAAAGTTGCCTTATCGAACTAAATGCAATTGATAGATCGAAAACTGATGTTTAAAATATACAACCCTGCCTAGCTTGGCATTAATGTCGCTAAGACAACTTCTTTATTCTTATAAATAATCCGCGCCCCCCTCCCCTGAGCGTGATCGGGTTATTTTCCCATTTAACATGCGGCCACATAGTTTAGAATCATTCTAAGAAAGTCACATGAAGGTAAAACGAAACTTTCCTTTGTAATAAAGCTGATAGAATCCTTATCTTTGATATATCAAAAGCAAGCAGCTTTACTCACACCTCCTAATATCAAAGGCTTATCGATTCCAACCCCTACCTTTATAATCGTATAATACCCCATAGCAAACCAAACATAAACCTATGAGAAAGTACATTTTAGCAGGCGCAGGATCTTTACTAGTAACTTTATCAGTCATGATTAGCGGATGGATGCCGAGAACTGAATCAGCATCACTGCCACATACTGCAGTTTCGAGTACCGAAACACCAGCTCCCATTTCCGTAGACTCATTATACAACAGGTATCTGGACGATCTTTATCTTAGTGCTGATTTAGGCGCAAGTGGTCTGGACCAGGTCGTATTTGAAAAGGCAGTTACCGGTTTTTACAATTTGAAAAATGCCGGAAAAATCTCTTCTGAGAAATCAATTATCAGTATAGCAGACATGAATCAGTCCAGTAGCAGCAAACGGCTGTGGGTAATTGACCTGGATAAAAAAGAAGTGATCCTAAATACCTGGGTTGCTCATGGAAAGAACACTGGTGATGATAAAGCAACCCGTTTTTCAAACATCAATTCTTCAAATCAAAGTAGCCTTGGCTTCTACATTACCGGAGAGGTATATTATGGTAAACATGGCCGCTCTTTACGCCTAGATGGAATGGATAATGGCTACAATGATAATGCACGTCGTCGTGCGATTGTAGTTCATGGTGCAGATTATGTAAGCCAGGGCACCATCAACGCACTAGGTCGCTTAGGCCGTAGCTTAGGCTGTCCCGCTGTTGCATCTCATTTGTCAGATAAACTGATCAACACCATCGAAGGTAAAACCGTATTATTCATCAACGGTGCTGATCAGCGTTATACTTCTAAATATCTGGATAATCAATTGGCTGCGGCATTCGCAACCAACAGTCTAGATGGTACTGGTTCAGTGCAGGAACTACTTCCCACTAAGTCTTTGCAGGTAGGTATATAATACGATATCCAGGCCATAAACATCTTTTCTGAATTGAAGCGCCCCGCTTGGATCTGCCCAGGCGGTGAAGTATGTCAGGTACACAGGCGTCTTTTTAGGCAAAGCCAGATCTGTAGCTTCAGGATTATTGGATTCCATATTTTTCTTGATCAAATCGAATTTAGAACCATCACCAAATAAGGCGTGAGCAAGGTCTAATGGCTTCTCTACCCTAACGCAGCCATGGCTGAGTGCACGTTCTGCCTTGGTAAAGCCAGCCTTCGCGGGCGTATCATGCAAATACACACTGCTTGCGTTGTTAAATAAGAACTTAATTTTCCCAAGTGCATTGTCCTCACCCGGGCGTTGCTTAAACAAATACGCTTTTCCAGCGTCTGGTGCCGACCAGTCTATAGTCTCTGTATCCTCGATGATTTTACCATCTTTATATACATCAATATTGTTGTTAGAGAGATAATATGGATCGGCAGCGGCACTCTTGGTGATCTCGTTTGTCGCGATGCTTTGCGGAATGTTCCAAACCGGGTTTACCTGCACACTGTGGATTACACTATTTAACTGAGGTGTTTCTCTGGTAAATGGTCTATCCTTTTTAAGATCGTGCTCGTCATATTCGACAAGATTGTCCGTAAATTTGGTGTTTCGTCCCTCACCTACCACTACTTTCATATCCAGAATAGATTTTCCTTTTTCAATTACGTCAAGGCGGTAGTCAGCAATGTTTACAAGAACATACTTATCTTCTTTGGGTTTGTTTTTCCAACGCAAGCGTTCCAGGTTCACTGTTAGTACGCGTTTGCTCTCCTCAGGAGTCATTTTAACGTCTTTCACTCCGCCCATCAATGCCTTCTGTAGTGCTAAATATTGAGGATCTTTTGGCTGAATGCTGTCTAAATAGCTTTTGAGGTCCGTAAGTGTAAATATACGCTGCATTGAAGCGCTATCAGGTCTTTTCGTTTCCGTGTAATACCTGGCATAGATCCTTCTCGGACTTATCACGCCAAATTGCAGCGCATTGCTGTAGTTAATTAACGAATTGGCGGCCATTAGCTCCAGATCTGCTAAAGTTTGATAAGCTTCTTCTTTAGATTTGATGGCTTTCTTGTCATAAAATTTGCTGATCAGCGTATTCAATGCACTTGTCTTGAAGTACTCAGGATCAAGTCCATGTTCATTAGCCCTGCTCAGGTAGGTAGTAATTACTTTCAGTTGGCCTTCAGGCAAATGCTTAAGAACCAATGCAGGCTCATATTCATTAGCTTCGTAGAATGCTGTAATTAGCTTCGGGTTATTGAGGGTAGAACGTTTAGCTTCCAACGTTTTCTTCAGTACTACTGCAAAGGTGTCACTTTGCAAATCTTTGAAGGCCTTGTTTTTAGTTTCGCCGTATAGCGCTTGTGAGATGTCTGACCGGGTCTTTTTACATGATTGGATACCAAGGCTTGCAACCAGAAGCACCAGGCATACCGCCGTCATACGCTTAAATTTGAAATTCAGTTTGTTCATAGGTAATTATTGTGTGTTAAAAGATGCTTTTGCAATAACAAAAACTCAGTTTAAAGTTCCTCTTCAAGCCGGCCGGCTTTGTGATGAGGAAAATTAAATAGCATAGAAGTTATTATTGGAAGGATAAAAATCGCGACGGTTAGAACTGATACTGCAAGGTCGGCAGCTTCGCTGTCCAGAAATTTAGTTAAGGGAGCCTCCGGAGCATAGTGCGTAATTACTGAAGCCGATAATTTAAGACCTAAAACGCCGATAACCAGGTAAGCTGCCGTTTCAAGAAAGGAGAACTTTTCCATTAGCTTAACAAAGCCCTGTGCTACGAAACGCATGGTGAGAATTCCAATAAACACGCCGATATAAATCAGGTAAATGTTGTCCGTAAAAGCTACTGCTGCAAACACATTATCAATAGAGAAAGCCAGGTCCATTAACTCCACAAGGGCAACAGTAGCCCAAAAATTACCGACTAGACCTACTGTGGCACGATAGAACCAGTTTCGCTTTTTATCTATTGCTTCAATATGATGCTCTTCCTTCTTCTTCTTAAACTTCTTTAAAAAGTAAGTAACAGCCAGGAAGAGTAAATAAAATCCGCCAATTGGTTTTAACCACCAAATGGTAACCAACCAGGCTGCAAGCAACAGACAGATCCCGCGGAATACGTATGCACCAATGATACCATACCTTAATGCTTTCTCGCGTTGTTCTTTCGGCAAGTCCATCACCATTGTAGCCAGCACGGCTGCATTGTCTACCGAGAGCAGACTTTCAATGATAATTAGATTTAAAATGATGAGTAAGCCCGCCTCAATGTCATTCCCCAGGATCGTGTGCAAAAAGTCCATTTTTTTCTACGCTGTTTTGTAAGTTATTTGAAAATAAAGCGGAATATATAGGAAATATATGCAAGAACTAAGCCATAATACCCTTTTATAACAAGATGATCTTGTATTTACGGTTCTATAGGCGATGCGGGCAGACGGTAAGACTTAATGAGCTGAATCAATAACGAAATCAAAATTACCAGCAAGCAGCCGATCACATTCAACCACAGGTAAGCAACGACTTCAAAGTATCCTGTTATACAAACCAGTAATTCGGCGAATACAGCACCGAAGAAAACGGATCGGCCGTCAACTAGTTTAACATAGAAAGCGACCAGGAATATACCTAATACAGTACCATAAACGTAAGAGCCAAGAATGTTGACCGCTTCAATAAGGTTGCCTATTTTACTGGCATATAGTGCCATAATAATACAGACCACACCCCAAAAAATAGTAGCCCAGCGGGAAGCTGATAAATACTGATTGTCGCTACCATCTTTTTTTATCAGTCGTTTATATACGTCGATGACGCTGGTGGAAGCCAATGAATTCAGTGCGCTTGCCGTTGAACCCATGGAAGCTAAAAATATAATGGCGATGAGAAGCCCGATAAGCCCTTGGGGCAAATACTTGGTGACAAAGCTCAGGAAAATGTAGTTGTTATCATTTACATCAGCATTCGAATCGTTCTTCAGCATCAGATCGGTTGCAGATTTGTTCAGCGCTTTTGTTTCGCGATCTGCAAGTTCGAGTTTCTGCCTTTGTTCATCAATTGCCGAAGCATCATTCGCATCAAGGGCATCATTAAGCTTCAGTAACTCTGATTGCTTAGCTGCAAAGGCAGCTTCATAAGACACGTAGATCGAGTCGAGCTGTGGTTTATATGCGCTTTTTTCAAGTTTGTTAAGTTCGAAGCTGTTAAAGAAGATTGGTGGTTTGTTAAATTGGTAAAATGTAAATACCAAGATTCCGATCAGGAGAATCAAGAATTGCATCGGGATCTTGACAAGACCGTTCATTAACAAACCCAGTCTACTCTGGCTTACTGAAGAACCTGTGAGATACCGGCCCACCTGACTTTGATCTGTACCGAAGTAAGATAATTGCAGAAAAAACCCGCCTATTAGGCCGCTCCAGACGGTATACTGGTTATTCCAGTCGAAAGTAAAGTCAATAGCATTTGTACGGCCCATTTTTCCAGCTACGCTGATGGCTTTTACAAAGCCGATATTTTCAGGTAGTAGCGATACTACGACATAACCTGCAGCAAATAAACCAAGAAAGATGATGCTCATCTGCAGCATTTGTGTGTATGAAACGGCTTTAGTACCGCCATACACCGTATAAAAAACCACAATACTTCCAATGAATAAAGTGGTATAAACGGTATTGATATTTAAAATAGTTGAGAGTATGATTGCTGGTGCATAGATGGTTATACCGGTGGACAGTCCACGTTGTATTAAAAAAAGAATTGCTGTCAACACCCGGGTATTCAGGTCAAACCTTTGTTCCAGGTACTCGTATGCTGTATAAACTTTTAACCGGTGAAAAATCGGGACAAATGTGATGCAGAGCACGATCATGGCCAGTGGAAGTCCAAAATAGAATTGAACAAAGCTCATTCCTGAGGAGTATGCCAGCCCAGGGGCGGAAAGAAAAGTGATTGCGCTCGCCTGTGTAGCCATAACCGAGAGACAAACGCTGTACCACGGAAGTGACTGGTTGCCGAGTAAATAGCCGTCTATATTCTTGGTTCCGCGACTTTTATAAACGCCGTAACTTACAATTATCAATAAGGTCCCGAATAGTACGCACCAGTCTAATATGCTCATCTAAAGTAAACTGTAAAAGCGTAAAAACCGAGAATAAGCAGTACCAGCCATAAAATAAGCAGAACATAGAATTGTTTCCATGTTTTCACAAAAGGTGGAAGGTCCTGTATGTCTTTATTTTCCATGATTATTAGCGATAGCTGAAATCCAATGCGGCTTGATGCCGGATCCATATTCTTTACCTGGCACTTTGGCCCGCAGCACCCGCGGAAAGCAAGTTTACGAATAAACGATAAGCTCCGGGTACGCCGGCTGGTAGTTCTCTAAAAAAAACAAGGCCTGTATAGATATATTTACCTTTTCCGTAATCCGCTACGATCAATGCCCCGGAAGACGGTTGCTCCCCTTTATCCTTCATGCTTAATAATGATGTGTATTGCGGATCAAGATTTCCAGCAAAATAAATTCCTCGCTCCTGAACCCAGCCATCAAAATCCTTTTGCGTTATCTTGTTAGGGTAATTCAAAAGTGGATGTTCAGGCTTTAGGAAGTTTACAGTTGCATCTTCCTCCGTAACCCGGTTACGGGTAATTGAAAAAGGATAAGGACCAATTTGCGATATCTTTAAAGGGCTATTTACGTTATATTGCTGCACCAGCGTTCCGCCATTCTTAACATAGGCCATGAGTTTAGCTTGTACGGGTGCAACGTCTTCATTGATGTTGTAGAGTCTTACACCGGTAACAATTGCATCAAAACCCGAGAGGTCGCCGTTCATCAATTGGTTATGGTCAAGCATGGTCAGGTTGTATCCAATTTGCTTTAAGGATTGTGGCACAAGATCACCAGCGCCTGCAACATATCCAATTTCCTTACCGGCTAATTTCAGGTCTATCTGCTCCAATCTGGCCTCGGCAACAGGGAAATAAGTTTGAATGGGTATGTGCTCATAAGCAATCTGCTGAAATCCCTGATTATAAGTTTTACCTCCTGTATTGATGCTCAGCTGCATCATCCCTGAATTTGCACCAGGTGCTGGTAATACAGTAAGCTCAAGTTGCAATTCCGAACCTTTCCCTTCCAGATCTAAATCAACAGTTGATGGGGAAACAGACCAACCTTTCGGTACTTTGATATCCAGCCTTCCTTTGGCACCTGCAACGAAACTTCTGATTGCAACGGCTACTTTTCTACCCGCTGTACCGTTAAATACATAAGCTTTTTCTTTTAAGGTTGCGGTTATTGGTGCCGTGATCACCAGCGGTTGATAGATTTCACCAATTGCCGGGTTTGCATATTTGTATAGCACTGGTCTATCTACGGTTATACTGGTTCCGTTAATTAGAACTTCAATTTTTCCGGTGGATGGTGGGGTATTTTCAGGCGCAGCGAGGTTCCCGTAACCTGAAAATTCATAGCTGCCAATCCCATGCGGGTTTGCAAGCCAGTAAGGTTGCGTGATGGATTTGGCACCATCTGGTAAGCTCATATTTTTACGAACCATTTGTCCCGGTAAGAGATCCACAGGCTTTTCACCATTCAGCACCAACTGAACTTTCGCAGGATAATCGGCAGGAAGCCTGGAAATTGCTTCCAACTGGATGCCAACCTGATCTGTTATGGCGTAAACCGGAGCAGCAGTAAGCGCTTCGACCCAAATACCTGCGGAGGCAAGAATGAGCTCATCCAGTTTTGCATGGTCAAATTGCAGACCTTGTGTTTCAGTCTTAAGTTGGAGTAGCTTAGCAAGCGATTTATATGGTGCGTTTACCTGAAAGGTTTCATTCAGATCCCTGACAAGTAGCTGAACCTTTTTCATGCCCGGATTTCTGGTTAAACTGACATCAACATCTTCGAAAAGGCTGTTTTTTGCAGGTGTACCAGCAAGATGTTCGAAGTGCTCCAACGCAGCCCCTCTTTGCTTCATTGATCCGAAACCCTGGCTTCGGTGTTTTGATCTGCTTTCTGCTGCANNGCTTTGGCCAAGCAGTGCATTGTATTCACCGACATCAAGTTTAAGCTGACCATCCGCAACTGTATTGTTGCCGCCGAAGTTAAAGGTATTCCATACAATCCGCTTTGTTTTCCAAGGTCTGACATAAGCCAATTGCTCCGGAAACTGTGTTTGATCAGCAGCAGCTTTAAATGCCTTTTGCGCAAGAATTGCAGAGGCTGCATGGGCACCATGGCCGGCACGGGCATCGCCTGGGAAGCGGGTTATCATAACGTCGGGTTGAAATTTGCGGATCACCCAGACAATATCAGCAAGGATCTTTTTTTCATTCCAGAACTCCAGTACTTCCTCAGCAGTTTTGGAAAACCCAAAATCATTTGCCCTGCTGAAAAACTGTTCGGCACAATCTATTCGCCTTGCGGCAATTAATTCCTGCGTACGCAGCAGTCCCAACATGTCAGCTTGTTCGGTCCCAATCAGATTCTGCCCCCCGTCGCCCCGCGTTAAAGAAAGGTAGGCAGTCCGGAACTTCTTTCCTTTCGCGAAGTAAGACAAAAGCCTGGTGTTTTCATCGTCGGGATGTGCAGCAACGTAAAGCACGCGTCCGGTAACGTTTAAGGCCTCCAGGCCTTGTTTTATTTCAGCGGCATGATAAGTGCGCTGCGGCTGTGCTCTTGAATAAAAAGGCAAAAGCAGGAAAAGATAAAACGGTAACGCTTTCAATGTCATGGGCAAGTGGCAGTTTTTGTATGAATCTTTAAGTTGGGCTCTGTTGTTTAATCTATTTAAACAGTGTTTTACTGCTAATCTCTTTATCGATGGTAAAAAAGCCTGGATATTTTACCAAGGCACCTGCAACCTTGATGCTCGGTTTGATTTTCAGGGTTAAAAGCCCCTTCTTTTCTGCCGAGTCGGGACCAGCCTGGAGAAAAGCAGCTATGTCCTGCATCACCTGCTTATTAGATATAAATTGATAGGCATTGAGATTTACGTTCACAGGCACGACAGTTGTTCCACCAGGCTGTACGTCAACCAGCTGATTTACCAGACCTGTAGCCAGCTCCTGATTATTTATAAGCACCTTATATTCAAAGTCGTTTATGGCAGCTGCCGTAGTTGTTGGATTTTTGATCTCCAGGTTAAGCTTAGCTTTCAATGGAACATCTTGCGTGAGCAAACCGAGTGCTAGTCCCGGCAGACTGGCAAGATTAAGCTCCTCCAGGTTCATGATACTGCCGATGTTTGTTCCTCCAACAGTAATCTGCTCTGCAGAAAGTAGTTTATAGGTACACTTTTCCAGTGCGGCAATTTGCTGTGCCTGCTTGTTTACGCCACATCCAGACAGAACGATCAGGGCTATAAAAATGGATAATATCTTTTTCATTATTTTTCTTTATGTTCTATTATAACGGTAATAATAGTCAAATGCATTTACTTGGAACACATAAAACATTGCAAGCTTTAAACCGTTAAGTACAAAAGCAGCATTATGAAACCTTTTACAATAACAACAGCCCAAGGTACGAACTATGAGGTGGCGGACATGAAAGGAACTCCGAATGCCTTCGAAATTTACAAGGATGGTGAAAATTGTCCCTTCTTTATGGGATCAAAAGGTCAATGGAGTACTGGTGATTTTGCACCGCCTTTCACTGATTTCAATATTGATGAAATTGGAAAGCTGATTGAGTTTGAACTGAAACTCAAGAGTTAGTCCCCTTACCCAGCAAAACCGATACTAAACACCTCGTTTTCTACGATTCAGCCTCTTACTTACAAAGTAATCAAAACTATATTTTCCCGGTCCAGAGATCAATAAGAAGACATAGACCAGCACAAAATGTGCAGGTAATTCTTGTTTTTGAAAGCCGTCTGTTGCGTGTGCAACGAATATCGCGACCAGCATGGTGATGATCAGGGGGATTGTAGCCCAGCGGGTTGCCAGTCCAAGAAGAATCAGAATTGAACAAAAAACTTCTGCAAAGATCGCCAGGATAAAGGAGGGCTTAGCACCTAACCCGAATGGGTCTAAAAATTGGATTTCTCCGCCAGCCATTAATTTCATAAGTTTTGGCCATCCATGGGTAAGCATAAAACAAGCAATACCAATTCGTAAAATTAGAAGTCCTAAATCTACCGCAGTGTGGTTAAGCGTTGTGTTAAATGTTCTTTTCATCTTTCAAGCTTTAAAGTATAACTGTAAATATAACATTTTAAACAATTACGCCATCTCTGGCCTTAAATAGAAGATTCAAGTTTAAGAAAAACTAAAAGGTTACAACATTGTTCCATAATCAACCTAAAAAGCACACTATGAAAAAAATGAAGTTCAAAGACATATGGGGTCTTTTGAAAGACTCTTTTGCGGGTTTCTCGGAAGATAAAGTGACTAAACTAAGTGCATCTTTAGCTTACTACACTGTTTTCTCAATGGGCCCCCTGCTCATACTTATCATTTCCCTTTGTGGGATTTTTTTAGGAAGAGAAGCCATTGAGGGTGAAGTTTACAGACAGCTTGAGGGCTTTATGGGTGCAGACACTGCCAAATCATTGCAGGACATCATTAAGAATGCAGCCATTAGTGGCGGTAGCACCATTGCAATAATTATTGGAGCGGTGACACTGCTTGTAGGAGCAACAACCGTGTTTGCGGAAATTCAGGATTCGATCAACACAATCTGGGGACTGAAGCCGAAACCGAAATTGGGCTTGGTGAAAATGCTGCTTAACCGCTTCCTATCCTTCTCTGTAATAGTGAGCCTTGTGTTTATTCTCCTAGTTTCTTTAGGTGTGACATGGGCAATTGAGGGATTAAGTGACCGCCTTTTCCGCAATTTTGAAGATACATCCGTTATCGTCGTAAATGTTATAGGTCAGGTTATTACATTAGTCGTAATCTCTTTTATCTTCGGTGTGATCTTCAAGGTCTTGCCTGACGCAAAAATTAAGTGGCGGGACGTGGCTCTGGGATCTATAGTAACTGCAATTCTGTTTATGATCGGGAAGTTCGGGATATCCTTCTACATCAGTAAAAGTAATGTCGGCAGCACTTACGGCGCGGCTGGCTCCCTCGTGGTACTACTACTCTGGACTTACTATTCCTCGATTATTCTCTATTTCGGTGCAGAGTTTACAAAAGCCTATGCTATGAACTTCGGCTCGCCAATCCATCCAAATCATTATGCAGTAACTACCAGGCAGGTAGAAGTTGAGACTGGCGATGCGCCGGTACAAGCGAATGACGGCAAACCAACAAAGGTGAAGGAACAGGAAAAAAGCTAAATAAAAACGGGGAGATCACTTTCGTAAATCTCCCCGTCATCTAATTAACGCTCGTTATATAGACGCTAATACTTATGTTTTATTGTGTGTAGTCTAAAATTAAGCTGTTGCTAATTTTGCAATGTTACGATAAGGGTACACGTTGAAGATATGTCTTCTTGCAAAACGCCCCGGTGAATCTGCATTTACAAGTTTGACATATACCGCTTTAGGTACTTCAAAATACTCATAGCTGCTGCCATCCAGAAAATGAACAGTAAGCACTAAACCTGCCCA
>DCLG01000094.1:44427-56007 GCA_002320935.1 Pedobacter sp. UBA1654
GGTTCCTGTAGTTTGCGTATATTCTTCAATAGATAAGGAAAGGGTTTCCGGTGCAATACTCACCAGAAAGTGGTAGGCTTCAATGATTTCTTTACTTCTTTGTTCCGCAGCTAATTTCTCCTCGTCATTATCCTGAAATTTATCAGGGTGACAGTCCTTCATCAGGTTTCTGTAAATGGTTTTAAGTTCTTTTAACTCGGTATCTTTCTGTACACCTAATAATTTTCTGTAATCGACGATTT
This sequence comes from Pedobacter sp. UBA1654, assembly GCA_002320935.1. Lineage (GTDB taxonomy): Bacteria > Bacteroidota > Bacteroidia > Sphingobacteriales > Sphingobacteriaceae > Pedobacter. The sequence continues at coordinate 44,670 of DCLG01000094.1, forward strand.
TCTTCATAATATGGTTAATAGCAGCGTGTTGCAGCCTTGTTGAAAACAAGGCTGCAAAGGTAAGATTATTTATACTGCTACACAAGCTAATAACTAATTATAAATTAAGTGGTTACTCCCAGCGCCAATCACCAGCAATCCTCAAAGGTGTTTCCAGCTGATTTGCCTGCAAGAAGGTTTTTATCTCATCCTCTGTATAAATTTTAGCTGGGATCTCCGGTGTATTTGCCAAAGCATAAGTTAACATCGCACTATAACGCACAGTATTCTCCAAGCCCTGCTCGTCTACCAACTTGAACGAGTCGCCATTGGAGTGGTAAAAAGGTCCGGAGTTGTTCGGTAACTTTCCGCCTGTGCCACCGCCTGTTGGAATACCCTCAAGCATGAATGGCTGATGATCACTATGTAAGCCCGCGCCTGCTACAAACAAATTCTTGAAGCCTGTATCCAGTTTACTGATCTCAGCACCCCATGAAGTAAATAGGTTTTGCATTTCCTTGCGACTTGCTGTAAATCCTTTTGGATCATTGGTCATATCATAGTTCAGCATGAACTTCACTTGACCCAGTGTACCATCTTTTTTAGCCTGTTCCACGTAAGCTTTTGAGCCGAGTAAACCTTGCTCCTCACCCATGAACATCACGAATTCTACTGTTCGCTTAGTTTTCAGGTTCAGCTTTTTAAATGTTCTTGCCATATCCAGAATTGCAAAAGAGCCAATTCCATTATCTATTGCACCTGTTGCCAGATCCCAACTGTCCAGGTGCCCACCTACAATGACTTTTTCGTCCGGTTGTTCAGTACCTTTTAGGGTAGCAATAACATTTCTGGCTTTGATCATACCGGAAAAATTGGTCATGTTAATGCTGGCAAACTGCTTTGAACTCTTTAATGCCTCTTTTATCCGCATCCCATTTTCCAGGCCTATACACACGGCAGGAATTGGGATGAGTTTACCGGTAACGGACGCTGTGCCCGTAAGTAAAACATCCCCTTTAACACCGTTGATGATAACCACACCTGTGGCACCATAACGAGTAGCCAGCGCGGTCTTTTCAGAACGGTGCAGTTTTGGTGTATTCTCTGTAGATCCGGGCAAAGTCCATAAAAATACTAATGCTATCTTACCTCTGNNATAATCGGCTTCTGTTCCATTCCCCATATCGACGATTTCGCCTGAAACATTTGCCTGTACTGGAGAATGCGCGAGCGTAACCGAATTCACTACCTGCAGTTTACCTTCCGAACCGATTCTTGTTTCAACACTGATCCTGCTCCAGCTCTCCACTTCAAATGGTTGGTACCGCACCTGAAATCCGTAAGATTTCAACAGGTCATAAGTGTAAGCCTCTGCCTTTGCGCCATTTGCGGAGCCAGTGAGCCTGTGCCCAATGGTTTCTGATGCGGATTTAAGGTTCGCGTATGCCTTTGAATTCTGCTGTACATCCGAATTGATCCGGTTGAATACATTCACGAATTTGTCCTGTGCCGAAGCGGAATAGCTCCACATCAATGCTGTTGCAATAAGTAATCTGGTTGGTCGATTTATGCTCATAATATTATAGTGTTCCCAAATATAAAAAAATTGCCCCTGCAGCATCACAGCACTGCTGATGAGTATTGTATAATTTCCGCTACCAATTTAATTTGATACTTTTACCAGATAAAAATTTACATGTTTCGTTTAGTACAGCGGATATCTATCGCGAATGAAGGCTTGCATAAATGAATGTTAATTATATGAACGATACCATCTCTTTACTTCGCAAAATTATACTGTCATGCTTGCTGGTACTAAGTGCAGGCACTACTAAGGCCCAGGAGCTGGAAGGCAATCTTAGCTTCTTCGGATTCATGGACAATAGAGAGTACATAAAGTCGGGACGATATTCTCAGACCATATTTGGCACCAGAATTTCACCGGAAGTAGGTCTGCGCCTCGACAGCGTACACAGACTTAGGGTCGGCTTTAATGCCTTATATGAATTCGGCTCTCAACGAGCGAACTTCTTTGATAAGATTGAACCTGTTATCTACTACCAGTATGAGAAGGATAAACTTGATTTCTTCATCGGATCTTTTCCGCGCCTGAACCTGGTAGATGATTATCCCAGGGGATTATTATCTGATACCTTAAACTACTACCGTCCTAACGTGCAAGGCATGCTGGCAAAGTACGAAACCGGAAACTTCAGACAGGTCATCTGGTTGGATTGGACCAGCAGACAGACAGATGTTGACAGGGAGACTTTTATCTTCGGTCTTTCAGGTAAATATCAGACGGGAAAGTTCTTTATAAGCCACCATGCTTACATGTTTCACAATGCTGCCGCAGCCATTAAAGTTCCAGACGAACATCTTCAGGATAATGGGGCTGCCACTGTGAAACTTGGGGCCGACTTATCCCGATCAACTATCCTGGATTCCTTAACCATCGCTGCCGGTGGCATGATGTCCTTCGAAAGGACCAGAAGTGTATCAGATTTTTCAACCCCGAAGGGTTTTGTAGCGGACCTTTATGCCGGATACAGGCGTTTTAGCATCACAAACACCTTTTATGCTGGTGAGGGCCACCATTTGATCCTTGGAGATAGATTTTACAATGCTAAAACTTACAACAGGATAGATTTTGGCTGGACACCAATTGTTTCCAAAAACATCAGTGGCAGATTTGTATTCACTTATCACTTTGCCGACGGCATTATGGATAACCAGCAAGCTTTCTTTCTCAGATACAACCTCTCGGGCTCCAGAAGGCTCAAATAAGTGACCTTGCGCTTAAACAAACCTTTTATTCTTTAATGATGTTAATCAGGTAATAAAAACCTAAACTAACAGACATGAATGGATTCTTCAAAACACTTATTGCCGGCTACGGTGCCAAAAAGTTAGGTGGCGGTTGCTTCTCAACCATCATTATTTTTGTCCTTATCTACTGGGCACTTGGGCAATGTAATAAGCAGACGCCACGTGCAGCGGCTGAGATTACAAAACCTGCATGCCTGGAGCAAAGTAGATAACTTTTAACTAACTAAGAACTATTGTGGAATACAGATTATTAGGGGGCTCGGGACTTAGTGTCCCGGCCCTGGGTTTTGGTACAGCAACATTTGGTGGCGGAAATGAATTTTTCAAAGCTTGGGGTGCTACACAGGCTGAAGAGGCGAGACAACTTATAAACCTGTGCCTTGATGCAGGTTTGAACTTATTCGACACCGCCAACAGCTACTCCAATGGGATGGCTGAAGAAATCCTTGCCGAGGCATTAAATGGAATTTCAAGATACGACTATATCCTCTCTACTAAAGGCACATTTAGGATGGGTCCAGGGGTAAATGACTTTGGGTCCGGCCGGTATCATTTAACAAAGGCGCTTGATGACAGCCTTCGCCGTTTGAAAACAGACCACATCGATATTTATCACATGCACGGCTTTGACGCCAGCACGCCAGTCGAAGAAACCTTAAGCACCCTCGACAACTTTGTAAAGCAAGGGAAAGTCAGGTACATCGCCTGTTCAAATTTTTCAGGATGGCATTTAATGAAGTCCCTGTCCGTTTCTGAACGTTATGGATGGAGCCGCTATGTGGCTCACCAGGCGTACTACTCTTTGATCAACCGGGAATTTGAATGGGAACTGATGCCATTAGGTGTGGACCAGAAGGTAGGTACTATTGTATGGAGTCCCTTAGCCTCAGGCCGTCTAAGCGGTAAGATCAACCGGAACAATCCTGCACCGAGTACAGATAGCAGGTACAGCCAGGGTGGTGGCCAGGGTCCAGATGTAAGCGACGAATTCCTATTTAATATTGTAGATGTGCTGCAGGAAATAGCTGGAGAGACTGGAAAAAGCATTCCTCAGGTTTCCCTTAACTGGCTTTTACAAAAACCAACGGTTAGTAGTTTGATCGTCGGTGCAAGGAATGAAAAGCAACTGAAGGAAAACCTGGGTGCTGTGGGCTGGAATTTAACACCTGAGCAAGTTGCCCGCCTGGATCAGGTCTCGGAGGTTACACCGGTGTACCCATACTGGCACCAGCGCAACTTCCCTCATTAAATTTTATTAACACCGCCAGAACCGATCACGCGTTTTTTTACATCGGCATTTCCGCTGTAGTTTACTTGGGCAGATCCACTGATCAGTGCGTCAATTGACTCATTTGCATGTATTTCTACTTGTCCTGCACCGCTCATACGAGTGTTCAGGACATCAACATTAAGGTTCTTACCGGCAAATTTCGAGGCTCCGCTCATGGTAATATCTACTTTGTCCGCAGTGCCTTTGATGTCAAGGTGGCCCGACCCGCTGATTACAGAAGTTAGCTTATCAACATTAACGGTAGCAGAAACCCGTCCGCTGCCACTTAAAGTTGTCGCAAGTTCCGCTGCATTTATCGTCCCGGTTACTTCAATGGAACTATTGCCGCTCATGGTAAGGCTGGTGATTGTTTTCGCCGTTACGTATGCGACTATTTTCTTGTCCTCGTACTTTTTAGCCCAGCTGGTAATGCTTGGTTTAGGTCGGATAACCAGCACATTTCCTCTTACTTCCGTAACCAGTGATGCTAATACATCTTCATCACCTTCCAGACGCAGGCTTTCCGTATTCCCGATTTTAACAAACACCTGAATCGGCCCCTGAATAGCCAGGCCCTGAAAGTTCCTTATATCGGGATNNTTCCTGGAAGTTCATATTTGTTAAAGTTTGTTGGTACAATAGTGGAGGCTTGCAGGCCAGTGCTGGCCAATAAGGCTGCCAGCATAAGTGGATATACTTTTCTCATTTTTTCAGATTTAAATATAAGACGTTCATCCGCCTAAAAAGTTGCATTGAGCAAGGCAAAAATTGATGTTTTAAAACAGAAGAATGATAAAACTGTTATTTATTGTACTTAAACAACGATCATGGCAGAATTAGGAACCAGTAATCCAGACTTCAAAATTGAAGTTTCTCTAAATGGACAGCAAAGAAACTTACATGTTAAGCCGGATGAAACCAGCGATAGCGTAGAATACTTCATCGTTTTCGACGACGAAAATGAGCTTACTCAAATTCGTTTGGAATCTGAAGGAAAATGGGAACAGTTGTGGGGTGAGCTGTCGGAAGAAGATGTTAACACCATTGGTGAGGCGATAACTAAACAGACAAAAGATGGTAATTCATGATGAAACTTTAAAACTTCGCTCCGGTAATTTCTCCATCCAGCGGGAATACCGGCGTAACCTTGGCTTCACGGAACGCCTTGTATCGGTATTCCTTGGTGGAGCACTCCTAAGTAAAGGCATAAAAAACCCATTTAAGTCTAGGTTTTGGTATGGTGCTTACCTGACTTATCGCGGATTCACCGGAAAATGCGTAATCTACGATCAACTGGGTATTGATGCCAGAAAACCGCATGCGGTGAACATCAGGGGAGAGTTTGTAATTGACAAACCCGCTCAGGAAGTCTATAGCTACTGGCGTAACCTCAGCAATATACCAGCAAGCATTGATCACCTTATGGATGTGGAAATGGTTGATGAAAATCTTTCTAAATGGAAGTCGAATGTGCTCGGAAACTTTCTACCAATAAACTGGGAAGCAGAAATTGTAAAGGACGAACCAGGACATCTGATTGGCTGGAGAGCCGTTAAAGGCTCCATGCTTCCTCATGTTGGCCGCGTAGAATTTGAAAGTACAGCTGATGGCGCCGGAACGGTTCTGAAAATCGTACTCTCCTATCGCCCGCCGGCCGGCGGACTTGGTGTTGGGGTATCGAAAATGATGAACCCGGTTTTTGAAGAAATGCTTGCAAAGGAAATCAAAACCTTCAAACATAAAATTGAAAGTAAAACTCCTGCATACTAGCAGGAGTTTTCTATTTCTAAGCTGCAGCGATACCTGCTCCAATACTGAAGAGCACGATCATCAATACATATAAAGAGATAAATACAATGGTGAGAATTCCCCAAAACTTGAATATTGATTTCATCTTTGACATTGCCTCACTCAAGCTTTCCTGACTGCCGTATAAGACAGCAAGCTTGGCTGCGCTGGAAAATTTGTACATCAGATAACTCGGATAGAAATATACCAATGCAAGCAACAGGTAAAAGAATATAAATACGCCCGAGCCCATAGCTGCAAGCCCTGAGTATGCTGGTATTTCCGACATGCTGTCCATCACAGAACCCACGCTAAGCGCAATCATAGCCATCATCCCCGTCAATATAAAACCCACGATGGATAGAAACTTAGTCCATTTTGCAGTTTCGTAAATATAGCTCCGAACGTCTTCTGTAATGATAAGCCTTATTGCTCCATCCTCTTCCTCTTGCCCCATTTCTGGCTCATTATAATTTTCCATAATGCTCTATTCCGCGTTGATTAATGTGGCTAAACTTAAAGATTATTTTTGATACCTTTGCGGCGAATCTAGAAAAAATCATTCATGGCATTACAATGTGGTATAGTGGGTTTACCGAACGTGGGAAAGTCTACTTTATTTAACTGTTTATCAAACGCGAAGGCTCAGGCCGCTAATTTTCCATTCTGCACAATTGAACCGAATATTGGGGTTATAACCGTTCCTGATCACAGGCTTACAAAGCTTGCCGAACTGGTTAAACCAAATAAAGTACAACCAAATACCATTGAGATCGTTGACATTGCAGGTCTGGTTAAAGGTGCTTCCAAAGGAGAAGGACTGGGTAACCAGTTCCTTGGGAACATCAGAGCCACAAGTGCCATCATCCATGTATTACGTTGCTTCGAAGATGGCAATGTTATTCATGTCGATGGTTCCGTGGATCCTGTGCGTGACAAAGAAATCATTGATACAGAACTGCAACTTAAAGATCTTGATACGGTAACTAAACGTATTCAAAAGGTCGAGAAAATGGCTAAGACCGACAAAGAAGCAAAAAGAACTTTTGACATCTTGACCGTTGTAAAAGCACACCTTGAAGCAGGTAAATCCGTGCGTTCCGCTGCTGTAGAAGCAGATGACTTTGAGTTTATCAAAGATCTGGGGCTGCTTACACAAAAACCTGTGATGTACGTTTGTAATGTTGATGAGAACGCAGTTTTAAACGGTAATGAATATGTAGACCGCGTTCGTGAAGCTGTTAAAGATGAACAAGCGGAACTTTTAATTATCTCTGCTAAAATTGAATCTGAAATTGCCGAACTGGACAGTTATGAGGAACGTCAGGAGTTCCTTGCTGATCTTGGACTTACAGAGTCTGGTGTTAACAAGCTTATTCAGGCGGCATATAGACTGCTTGACTTGTACACCTACTTTACTGCAGGTGTTCAGGAAGTGAGAGCATGGACCATCACTAAAGGATTTACCGCTCCTCAGGCTGCAGGTGTAATTCACACAGATTTTGAAAAAGGCTTTATTCGTGCTGAAGTGATAAAGTATAATGACTTCGTAACCTTAGGTTCGGAGGCTGCATGTAAGGAAGCCGGAAAACTGGGTATTGAAGGTAAAACCTATGTTGTGGAAGACGGTGATATCATGCACTTCCGTTTCAACGTATAACTTAAATTTTTGCTTAACAAATAAGGGCAGTCTGATTACTCAGCTGCCCTTATTTGTTTCTAAATCTGACCGGGACAATATTTATCCCAATAATCAAGCAATAATTTCTTACCGAAACTAGTATACATTTTCCCCATCGATGGTGTTGGTGTAAACTCACCAAATACAGCGCCCTTAGGAGTAGCATAGAAGTCGATACGGACGAAAATGTCATATGGGATACTTAATTTTCTTGCCTGATCTATCATCTCTTGATAGCACTTCGGCTTAACAGGATCATACTTGTGCGGGTAAGTGGCATTTACCATCTTTATTTTATTCCAATTAAGGTCATAATACGTCGCGTTTCCAGACTTAGGACTTTCCCGGTTAATTACCCAGCAGCAGGCTATCTCACCTTTGTAGCAATAAAATTTATAGTCGGTCTGAATACCATATTCACCATTTTCATTTGGTAAAAACTCTTCTACAAGCACTTCCAGGCCCTCTCTTTTAGAGATCATCGTTTTAAGTGCCGCTCTGATTTCTTCTGGTTCGTAATGTTTGTAATCGAAAAGGTTGGTTCCATTTTTCATCACAAACACCTGATTGGAGCCAAACCCAATTGTTGGCCTGATTACATAGTTGGCAGGCAGTGTCGTAAAATCAAGGTTGTCAACATCTGAACCGCGCCAGTATAGATCTGGCAATTTGGCCCCAAACATCTCCGCGAACTCCCTGGAATTCCCTTTATTACTCAATTTACGCTGCCAGTTTTCCCCTTCTTGCCATTTGCTTAGTGGATCTTCCTTTGTGTGCTTTACAATCTTAATCTGTTTAGCGTCGGGTGCCGACCAGAAAACTCGATTACGATTTCTTATTCGATCGGGAAATTCTCCACGATCACGGAGAGCGGTTAAAATCTTATTGAACATACTTAAACTTATATTGGGTTATTGATTTACATGCTAGAAAGGAAATTCTAAATGACAAAGGGTGCTATAGGAGTACGCCCTTAAGGAACATAACTGCTACAGAGAAGTAGATTATTAAACCGGTAACATCTACGAGAGTTGCCACAAAGGGGGCGGATGAGGTTGCAGGATCAGCGCCAAGCCGTTTTAGGATTAGCGGAAGCATTGAACCTGCTAAAGATCCCCATAGGACGACACCGACCAGTGCCACCCCAACGGTAAGGCCGATCAGCATCCAATGCGGGCCGTATATATCGGTAAATTGTGCCCAGATGAAAATTCTCATGAAGCCGATTATGCCCAGTGCAATGCCGAGCAAAAGCCCTGACTGTATCTCCCGGCGCATGATTCGCCACCAGTCACCAACAGTAATTTCGCCCAATGCCATGGCCTGAATAATTAATGTAGAAGCTTGAGAACCGCTGTTTCCGCCACTTGAAATAATCAAAGGCACAAACATTGCTAAAATCACGGCTTTTTCAATATCCTCCTGGAAGTGTCCCATAGCAGTGGCTGTAAGCATTTCGCCTAAAAACAGGACAATCAGCCATCCAATGCGTTTTTTCACCAGGCCAAGCAGCGGCATGTCCAGGTAGGGTTCATCCAAAGCTTGGGTACCCCCTATTTTATGAATATCCTCGGTATATTCCTCATTTGCCAACCAAAGGATGTCATCCACAGTGACAATTCCCAACAACACATCACTGTCATCCACCACGGGAAGCGCCACACGATTATTCATCCTGAAAACATTAATCGCTTCTTCCTGCGGGTCATTTGCATTCAGCGCAATCGTACGGTTATCGGCAAGATCACCAATTTTTGTCTGTGGATCAGCCAGAAGGACTTCCCGAATTCTGATGTCATCGATCAAAACGCCACCATCATCAATGATATAAATCACGTCGATGGTTTCGGAATTTTTACCATACCAACGTATATGTTCTATTACCCGTGCTATGGTCCAATGAATTTTCACCGCGACATAGTCGGGTGTCATTAACCGACCTACACTGTTCTCCTTATAACCAAGCAGAGATAAAGCCTCTAATCGGTCCGCTGCCGGAAGTAAAATAATCAGCTTCTTTACAGCATCTCCCTTTAGCTCGCTAAAAAGTGCCGTACGGTCATCCGGCGGAAGTAAGTTAATCAGTTCGGCTAGTTTGGTGCCAGGAAGTTTTTTAAGTATACGTTCCTGGGTCGGAAAGTCCAGTATACGGAACACATTGACTGCCCGGTTGACGGCCAGTGTATCGATAAATTTCACTGCATGTTCCGGTAGTTCATCGATCAGATGTTCGACGTCAGAAATGTTGAGGTTATCCAGATAGTTTTTCAATTGAGCGTCGTTATCCTGCTCCAATAATTCAACTACTTCTTCCACAATCATTTCTTCCATAGAATCTCTTTTTACATGTCTAACTGTTTACAAGTCTGCAAAAGTGGGTTTTTATTTTAAAAAAAATCACTTTTAGGGTATTTAGTTGACATTTTTATACGACATCTCTTTGTTTCTAAAAACAATGCCAAACCCCAGATCTTCTGCTTTTATCAGCCTGAGTACACTATAAAATTACTTGTGCCCAGGTTGATCAGGAATGGGCTGGAGAGATCTGATCGTGCTAAAAAGAAAAGGGCAACCCTCCGGCTGCCCTAATCCATTAACGCTCTCAATACAAATGTAGAAAAAGTACCAATTGCTCTACCTCATCAAAATGAAACGTGAAGGAATATGTAAAATTATGAACGGATTTTCTTGAAGTTACCATTAACGCACTGCTACCAAAATGAAAAAGCCCCTTAAACTAAATTAAGAGGCTTTTGTAGTGTTCCCGACGAGATTCGAACTCATATCGTCTGAACCGGAATCAGAAATTCTATCCATTGAACTACGGGAACGTGCCGCAAAGATAGACAATCCGCGGACATATCATTAATTGCAACAAAAATTTTGATGCGGCACCATCATGAAGGTAAATATAGAGCGGTAAGAACAAACACGGCGTTGTTTTAGTACATTTGACTTATTTTTCAATCAACGATGCTTAAATTAAGATCCGGCTTTTTCCTGCTACTGTTCACGATCAGCAATGCTGCTTTCAGTCAGAAACTAGATATAAACAACTTTATTATCAAAGAAAGTCTGTTAAAAAACAGTAAACTCGCCATCATTGCTGCAGACTCGTTGGAGAACCCTTTGGAGCAGATTAACGGCGTATATACGTTTACGATAAGTGGATTTTCACAGTCGCTTAGGTTTAATGATGGGGTAGCCGTTGTGCCCCTACAGCTGGAAAGATCTGCATTTGTTTATATAAAACACCAGAACGATCAGGGAACACATAGTAAACTGGTGTACGTATATAAAAAAGATGGTAGCTTGAATCCTTATACCGTTAACTCCATGTGGTTGGTCATCATTCCGCTGATCATCGTAGTTATTGTATTCCTTTTCAGAAAATTACTGATACTTGGCATTATTATTTTCCTGGTGCTGATCTACTTCAATCACAGTAGCGGACTGGGTATAGGGACGTTTTTCGAGACGATTTTTGATGCGCTAAAGCGGCTGTTCTAGCTCCATCAGAATGGCACACCGATACCAAAATTGTATTGTATAAATCGATAACCGTCAGGGCTATGAGTTCTAAAGTATTCATCTTTAAACTCCTGGCCCCCACTGAAGAATTTTTTAATCACCCATTGATCACCACCTCTAAACTGTGGATCCTTCAGCTTTAAACCCACATCAAAACGGAAAACAAAGAAATCTACATCGTATCTAAAGCCTACACCAGTACCAATCCCCAACTGATTACCAAGGCTACCCAGTCTGAAAACTGTTTCCGGTTGCCCATT
>DCLG01000049.1:0-5540 GCA_002320935.1 Pedobacter sp. UBA1654
AGGACCTGCTTAAAGCCAGTGTTGGCCTGAACCTGGCGCTACATTATTTATCAGGCGCAATCACCTTTGATCCGGTGGTCACCACAGTTGATGAGCGATTGGCGTCTGAAATTGTATGGCTAGACTGCCTGCTTACGAATATGGATCGCACTGCAAGGAATACCAACATGCTGATGTGGCATAAGCAGCTTTGGCTAATTGATCATGGAGCATCCCTATATTTTCATCATGCTATGCAAAACTGGGAAGAGCAGGCCGTTAAACCTTTTTTTCTGGTAAAAGACCATGTGTTACTCGCAAGGGCAACACAACTCCATTCCGTAAACACTGATTTCAGTGCGAGGCTTACACCCGCTGTAATCAACCGGATTGTAGGGCTGATTCCGGATGAATGGTTGATGGTTGATGGTAATCAGGAGAATGCGGAGCAGCAAAGGAATGTATACCGGGAGTTTCTTATGCGGAGAATAGCAAGTTCAGAAATCTTTACTAATGCGGCAGACGATGCAAGACAAGCACTTATTTGAGTATGCGGTAATTCGCGTGGTACCCAGGGTAGAACGTGAGGAATTTATAAATGCAGGTGTCATTCTATATTGTGCCAAAAAGAAGTTCCTAGAATGCGCTTTTACAATAGATGAACAGAAGATCCTGGCTTTGTGCAAAGAATTAGATCTGGAACAATTATCATTGAACTTGCAGGCATTTGCACAGATATGTGCAGCGGGCAGTAATTCCGGCAGTATAGGGCAATTGGATGCGGCTTCAAGGTTCAGGTGGTTGACGGCCACGCGAAGCACGGTGTTGCAATGCTCTAAAGTGCATCCGGGCTTTTGTGAGGACCCTGCGGTGTCACTTGAACGGCTTAAAGCGTCCTTAGTGCTTTAATTTGTAATTTTATTAAAACAATTAGTATTCCCGCAAAGTTAATTCATAAATTATTTTGAATAAAGGATTGGGCTATGTAGCTTTAATCAAATTAAATCAACAACTATTAGAATACTATGAAAAATCAAGGAACAATTAAATTTTTTAACGAAAGCAAGGGGTTTGGATTCATCGTTGACGCGAATTCAGGCAAAGATATATTTGTACACTCTACCTCTATTGCTGGCGGTTCAAGAGGCCTGGTTGAAGGTGATCAGGTTGAATTTGAGGTCGCAGAAGGCAAAAAAGGCCCGGAGGCTAAGAATGTTGTGAAGTTGTAAGGCTTTATTAGAAATTTGGGAAACGGGGCGTATCGTAGATACGTCCCGTTTTTTTATACCCAAGTTTGTCGTACCAATTGCTTTGTAAATCAAACACAGTATAACCAGATCAAATGCAGGTCGAACACACGTCGAACACACGAGACCGGTGTGGTTGATGTGCCTTTGATGTGGGTTTCATGTGTGTTACATGTGTGTTTGGTCCAAATGAGATTTCATCCAGTTCTTTCCTTCGGTAAAGCGGGCCACCATCATGGCGCAGACGTTATCTCCTGTAGCGTTGAGCAAGGTGGCCATCGGATCTACCAATGTTCCAATGATCATGGCTGCCGGTAGTGCTTCCGGCGGAAATCCATAGGCAGAGATAAACAGTAATTCACCGACGTAACCACCATTTGGTATTCCTCCTTCTACGATACTGACCAGTACCGTCATCCCAAGTGCGAGTATGATCACATCAACGCTATTAAAGCTTCTGCCGAACATGGCAAACACCACGGCCATTTTGATGATTGAGGAAATACTTGAGCCGTCTTTGTGTAATGTTGCTCCGAGTGGAATGGTGACATTTGCAATATAATCCGGCACGCCCATCTTTTTACAGCCATCAAGATTTGCAGGTATCGTTGCAATACTGCTGCAGGTACCAACTGCAGTAGCAGATGGTACGATGTTGTTTTTCCAGAAGATTCCTAAACCTTTTGTACCTCCGGCAACTATGGCATACAAGCTGAAGAAAACGACGAAATAGAATGCACCGACACCATAATAAACGCCAAGAGATCGGGCATAGGTGCCAAAAAGCTGTGGTCCAAATACCCCAACCTGATAGGCGAAGTAGGCACCTAAACCTACAGGGGCAATTTTCATGATCAGAATAAACACATGTTTAAATACCTCATTGCCGCTATGCAGAAAACGTTTAAATGCGCTGGCTGTTTCTCCGGCCTGCAGGCAGGCAAAGCCGATCAAGACGGAAAAGATGATCATGGCAAGCATGCTTTTACGAGATAGCAGCTCATAGAATTCTGCAGTGGTAAACATGCTGGTGATCTGATCACCAAATGCTTTCTCTTCAATAACTTCAGTCATCTGAATGGCCTGTACATGCTCGTGCAGCGGGAAGATCTTTACTGCAACAATCGTTAGTAATGCAGAAATGATTATGGTAGAAAGAAATACTGCAGCCATCACACCCATCATCCGGTTTAACTTATTGGAGGTGCTCAGACTGGCTATTGCGGAAGAAATCGCAAAAAATACCAATGGAATCACTGCAGTGAAAAGTAGATTAAGGAAGATGTCGCCCACAGGTTTCAGGACCTCGACCTGTTTGCCAAAAATCAGCCCTGCTATACTGCCTGTGATGATCCCCAGAAGCAGTAAAATGATGCCTTTGTAGTTTTGAAAGAATTGGTTCATAACGTAATATAGGATCTGAAAACTGTTTTCATTCTTTTCTGGTTAATGTATATGCATTTATACTAGGATTAACAGCTTTTGCCGGGCTTTAGATTTACTATCCTACTAAAAGATAAATTTAACATTGTTGCTTAAATATGCTAAACTGGTTGTTAATTGCCGAAATTATCTATGTTTTTTGTATTGCTGCAGTTTGTCTTAGAATCATATATGAAACAGAATCTACAAGCAAAACACTGGCATATCTGCTTTTAACCATTTTCTTGCCCATAGGTGGTGTAATTGTTTACTTTGTTATTGGTACGAACTATCGTAAACGTAAGCTCTATACTAAGAAGATATTTAAGGATGAGGCACTCATGAGAAGTGTCAAGACAAAGATCTTCAGGACTTCAGCCCAAAGCTGGCAAACTGTTGGCCTAGATCTGAAGAAGTACAAAAAGCTTTTTACCTTGTTGCTCAATAGCAACTGGAGCAGCCTCAGTACGAACAACAAAGTAGAATTGCTGCTTAATGGGGAACAGAAGTTCAATTCTGTACTTGCCGCGTTGAAAGCGGCGACAAATCATATCCACATTGAATACTACATTTATGAAGATGATGAAATTGGAAATGCGATCAAAGATGTGCTTATTGAAAGGGCAAAAGCGGGCGTAGAGGTACGTTTCATCTATGATGATTTTGGCAGCCGCTCCATCAGGAAAACCATTGTTCCCGAATTGATTGAAGCAGGCGTAAAGGCCTATCCATTTTACAGAATCTTTTTTATTGCATTTGCCAACCGGCTTAATTATCGAAATCACAGGAAGGTTATTATTATTGATGGCAACATAGGTTATACCGGAGGAATAAACATCAGCGACCGCTATAGTAACAATCAAGCTGGCGGGGATAGTTTATACTGGCGGGATACACACCTGAAAATTTCAGGTCCTGGCGTGTATTATCTGCAATATCTGTTCATTTGCGACTGGAACTTCTGCTCGGATCAGGAACTTGATCCTGACAGGGATTTTTTTAGAAGCGAGGTACCGGAAGCGGCAGGATCACTGGTACAAATTGCGGCGAGTGGCCCGGACTCGGACGATCCCACGATCTTGTTCTCGCTTGTAAAAGCCATTGGGCTCGCTGAAAAAGAAATTCTGATTACAACACCATATTTCATCCCGGGAGAAACCCTGCTGGATGCCTTAACGGTGGCGGCTCTAAGTGGTGTTAAAGTGAAATTATTAGTGCCGGATAAATCAGATTCTAAAATGGTAGATTTCGCTGCAAGATCTTACTATGAGAACCTTATGCGCGCAGGAGTGGAGATTTACTTGTATAAAAAAGGTTTTGTACATGCAAAAACACTGGTGGCTGACGCAACGCTGTCTGTGATTGGTACTGCAAATATGGATCATCGAAGTTTTGATCTGAATTTTGAAGTGAACAGTATCATTTACGATGCGGCTTTTGGTAAGCAGCTGACAAAAGTGTTTTATGAGGACTTGCTTGATGCCGAGCGTATTAACCTTGAAGAATGGCAAAAAAGGAGTTTTCTAAGGCAATTTCCAGAAAAGGTAGCCCGTCTGTTTTCCCCATTGCTGTAAACTGTTGAGATTTCTGAAACCGTTGTAGATCATGTGTGTTTAGTTAGCGGCGATATGTATGTCGAACCAGTGTTTTGGCTTAGATCAAGAGCTTTTATTATGGAGGAACAGGATTTACGAATTTTATTTTTTGACATTGGTGGAATTCTACTTTCCAACGGCTGGGGGCACGAATCCAGGGAAGCGGCGGCGGAGAAGTTTGACCTCGACTATAAAGAAATCGATTCGCTGCACAACTTCATGTTCAACGTTTACGAGATCGGGAACATCACTTTAGATGATTATCTGGACACTGTGATCTTTCATAAACCGAGAAACTTTCCGCGGCAGGATTTTAAGGAATTCATTTACGCCCAGTCGGTTGAACTTCCGGGCATGCTGGCCTGGCTAAAAGAATGGAAGAAAGATTGTGGCTTTCGTATCATATCAATAAACAATGAAGGCAAGGAATTGAACGATTATCGTGTAGAGAAGTTTCAGCTTCACAAGTGTTTCGATGCTTTCATTTCCTCGTGCGAAGTGAAGTTGCGTAAACCTGACCCAGCGATCTTTAAACTGGCAATGGGTATCGCTCAAGCGCGTCCTGCACAGTGCGTTTATTTTGACGACCGGATAATGTTTGTTAAAATTGCAGAAAATTTAGGCATTAAAGCATTTCAGCACACCAGTTTCGAATCGACTAAAGAAATCCTGTTGAATTTACAGAATTCTACAGCCCATTTGTAAGCTTGGTATTGCGGACTTTATGGTTCGATTTTAGATAAAGATATATTAAAATAGAATATTTATGATTAATACCGAGTTAAAACGGGTGGTTATTGTTGGGGGTGGATTTGCCGGGGTAAATCTTGCCAAAGAATTGGCAAAGCATAATTCCTATGTGGTCACCTTGGTTGACAAGAATAACTATAACTTTTTTCCGCCGCTTTTGTATCAGGTGGCAACAGGATACCTCGAAACTTCAAACATCAGTTATCCATTCCGGAAGTTGTTTCGCGGAAGCAATAACTTTACTTTTAGAATGGGGACTGTCACCAAAGTTGTACAGGCGGAAAATAAATTACTTGTCGATACAGGCGATTTGCACTATGATATCCTTGTTTTTGCAACCGGTACAGAGACAAATTATTTTGGAATGGAAAACGTTAAGAAGAATTCTATTCCAATGAAAACTGTCCAGGATGCGATATATATGCGCAATACCTTACTTGAACGCTTGGAGAAAGCTACTCGTGAACCCGATCCGGCAGTACGCAAAAAACTTACAACGATTGTGGTAGCTGGTGGCGGACCAACAGGAGTGGAGATCTCGGGAATG
>DCLG01000049.1:5625-13227 GCA_002320935.1 Pedobacter sp. UBA1654
GTGAGTCTATTGAAGCTAAAACGCTGATCTGGGCAGCCGGAGTAACGGCGAGCGTGTTTGAAGGTCTTGAGAAAGAATCTTATGGCCGCGGTAGACGGATGCTTGTGGATGCTTATAACAAAGTTGAGGGTACCACCAACATCTATGCGCTGGGAGATACTTGTTTGCAAACTACCGATCCTGCTTTCCCGAACGGGCATCCACAAGTTGCACAGGTTGCCATTCAACAAGGACAAAATTTAGGTAAAAATCTCAAGAATATTGTTGAAGGAAAAGCGCTGAAACCTTTCGTGTACTACGATAAAGGATCTATGGCGATTATTGGACGTTTCAAAGCTGTTGCTGATCTTCCAAAACCAAAAATCCACTTCAATGGCTTCATTGCATGGATGGCCTGGTTGTTTGTTCACCTTGTGTCTTTAATTAATTTCAGAAACAAAGTTAAGACGTTCTATAACTGGTTCGTATCCTACACCACCAAAGACCAGTCGCTTAGGGTGATTGTAAAACCTGGCCAGGAAAATATACCCGAGAATTAACATTAACTTAACATAGATAAAGCATCTTTGCATTATGTTCATAAATCTACTAGCCATTACGTTCTACGTATTTGCATTAATTGCAGCCTTTAAAATGGAAACTTTCGTTAAGGGGTTGTTGTTTATTTTAGTGGTCATTGCCATAAGCGGGTTGCTTTATCTATTCATATTGTTTCCGGGAATCTCAGGACTGTCAGTCGCGATTATTCTAATTGCCTTTATTCTTAAGCAGGGCAGGAGATAGTGCTTATCGCACTTCAGTAATATGGAGGTTGAGGCGATTAGCTGTTGTTGTGCCGTCAAGTCGCCCGGTTGTCCAGATGGTGTACAATTTACCGCGGTCAAAAACCCGGTTGGTATCTATAAGCACATCACCCGTTGCATGGTTCTTTAGGTTAATATTATAACTTGATTTTTCGTCGAAATCCTGGTATCCAGTCGGGGATTTATACTTGACATCGGAGAAAAGTGTTGTATTGCTCAGTAGTTCCATCTCTAAGGTGAGTGAGGTGGCATCTGGTGAAAGGTTTAGAAATTTTACCATTGCACGAGCAGGGTTCCTTAGGTTTAAATCGTCCTTTATAGAAAAGAATTCCAGTGAATCTGATCTGAGTACGAAGATCGATTGCAGCTCATCCCCAATTAGGTCGGCATTTATGCTTTTTCTTGTTGGCGGATTATCATTCAAGCTTGCTTCCAGGAGCCATCTGCCTTCATAGACACCTATATATCCGCTCGAATTTCCACGTTGAATGGCTGCGCTATTTTCATCTCTCGCACCAATTTTGAAGTTTAAAACATTACTTGTGGCATTATATACTGCGAGAAATGAAATAGGCCGGGAAAGATTTGGATCTTTTTTGCATGAACCTAAAAGAAAACAAAAAATGGCTAGTGTAAGTATAAGTACGTAAGAGATTGGCTTTTTCATGTTAGAAATTAATCCATAAAGATAACAAAAAATGGATTTTTGTTTTAGTTATAAAACTTACAGTAATTCTGAACGTATTTTTGACAAAAAAATTATTAATTATACGTCGAAATGGTACTGGAATGCCTTACTTTTGTACCTCATAATTTAACATATTTTTAATATATTTAGACTAAGGCTTACAAGCAGGACGCGGTTTAATCTCGATTAACACACGTACTAGATATATTTTTCCAACTGCAGTATTATACGGTTCAAGCATGCGTAAAAAATTACAAGATAGAATCGCGTCATTCAAAGATGCGACAGCAATTAAAGAAAGGGGCTTATATCCTTACTTTAGGTCAATAGAATCAGCTCAGGATACCGAAGTGATTATTGATGGCAAAAGAGTTTTGATGTTTGGGTCTAATTCATATTTAGGATTAACGAATCACCCGAAGATCAAAGAAGCTGCAAAGCAGGCTATCGACAAATACGGTACGGGATGCGCTGGTTCCAGGTTTCTTAATGGCACGCTGGACATCCATCTGGAGCTGGAGAGAAGATTGGCAAATTATGTAGGAAAGGAAGCAGCTGTCCTTTTTAGTACAGGCTTTCAGGTAAACCTTGGTGTGATCTCTTGTCTACTTGATCGTAATGATTATCTGATTCTAGATGAGTATGATCATGCATCTATCATTGATGGTAGCAGGCTTTCTTTTTCAAGATCCATCAAGTATGCTCACAATGATATGGATGATCTTCGTAAGAAGTTAAGCAGACTTCCTGAAGAATCCGCGAAACTTATTGTAGCAGACGGTATTTTCAGCATGGAAGGAGATTTAGTTAATCTTCCTGAAATTGTGAAAATCGCAGAGGAATTCGGCGCAAACATCATGATGGATGATGCACATTCATTAGGTGTTATTGGATTCAACGGCTCAGGTACTGCTTCCCACTTCAATCTTGTTGATAACGTTGATCTGATCATGGGTACATTCAGTAAATCTCTTGCCTCTTTGGGTGGCTTCATTGCAGGTTCTGAGGAGACCGTAGAGTATATCAAACACCGTGCACGCTCATTAATGTTTAGTGCCAGTATGCCGCCTTCGGCTGTTGCCAGCGTAATTGCGGCTTTAGATATTATTGAGACTGAGCCAGAACGTATCGACAAACTTTGGGATAATACTAATTATGCTAAAAAGCTCCTTTTAGACGCAGGCTTTGATATCGGTGCAACCGACAGTCCAATTATCCCGGTTTATATCAGAGATAATGATAAGACTTTTCAGATCACCAATATACTGCACCAGAACGGAATCTTTGTGAATCCAGTCGTATCTCCGGCAGTTCCTTCTAACTCTTCATTGATTCGCTTCTCGTTAATGGCGACGCATACTTTCGATCAGATTGATGAAGCCGTTACAAAATTATCTGATGCGTTTAAACAGGTAGAGGTACCTATGGCAAAAGTTAGCATTTAGTGCTAGCGACGACTGTTACCAATATCTGAGATCTATGCAAAAGAAGGTATTAATTACTGGTGCGAGTGGCTTTGTTGGTTTTCATTTGATAGAACAGGCACTTGCTAAAGGGTATAGCGTATTCGCAGCGGTAAGAAGATCGAGTTCAGTAGATCATTTAAAAGCATTTAATATAAACTATGTATATCTGAACTTTTCTGACGTAGATGCGTTAAATAAGGATATTGTAGCAAATGGATACGATTTTATCATCCATGCTTCAGGTACTACTAAGGCAAAGCGATTAGAAGATTACAATCTTGTAAATGCTGATTACAGTAGAAACCTGGCCCTGGCAGCAGTTGGTACGCAGGTGAAGAAATTTGTTTTTGTAAGCAGCCTCGCTGCTATAGGCCCCTTAACATCATTGGATGGGCGTATTTCTGCTACTTCAAAAGCGCAACCAGTAACAAGCTATGGTGCCAGCAAACTCCAGGCTGAGATTTATCTTAAGGAGATTCATGCGCTACCTTTGTTGGTGATACGTCCTACTGCAGTTTACGGTCCGCGAGAAAAAGACATTTTCATTCTATTTAATAGCCTAAACAAAGGTCTGGAACCCTACATTGGCCAGTTTGACCAACGCCTGAGCTTTGTTTATGTAAAAGATCTTGCTGCTCTTATTTTGTCGGCCTTAGAATCTACCTTGATTCACCAAAGCTATAACATTTCAGACGGAAGAAGCTATGACCGGTTTGCGCTGGCTGATTATACAAAGCCTTTGTTATCAAAAAAGACCTTTAAGTTTCACATTCCGTTACCGCTAGTGAAGGGGCTGGCTTCTTTGCTTGATCTGCTTTATTCCAGGAGCACTGCCACTCCGGCGCTGAATAAGGAAAAACTGGCAGAGCTGACAGCGATCAACTGGACCTGTGACATAGACAAAGCAAAAATGGAACTCGGTTACGTGCCGCGTTATAATTTGGAGCAAGGTCTTGCAGAAACAATAAGCTGGTATAAGGAAAATAATTGGTTATAATACAGGTGATGTTATTTCATAAGCTATCGGCGACAAGTTTGGGCATCGGATACATCGGCAAGGGTGCGGGTACGGCAGCAGCGGTTGTCACTGCCGGTGTTTGGTTCGCCTTGTCTGATCTGGGTTACGAGGGCTTTTTACCTGCATTTTTTGCGACAATGTTCATTGTTGCACTAGGCATCTGGTCTGGCAATGCAGTAGAACCTGTATGGGGTAAGGATCACAATCGGGTGGTGATTGATGAGGTAGCTGGTATGTGTATCACATTGTTATGGATCCCTGTAACACCACTCAATATTTTAGTTGGATTAATTCTTTTCCGATTCTTCGATATTCTGAAACCACTATTTATCAGAAAGATGGAAGCGCTGCCAGGCGGTTGGGGCGTGATGTTTGATGATGTACTTGCTGGCATTTATGCCAATGTTGTATTACAAATTTTTATCAGGTTTAACTAATTCATCGTGGCTACATTCGTAAAAGCACAGGTATCTTCTTTATCTGCCTCAATTCTTGACTTTCTTACCACAATAGTCTGTAAACATGTGCTTAACTTTGGCGTCATACTGGGGAGTAGTACAGGCACAACCATTGGTGGAATAGCCAATTTTCTAATCGGGCGGAACTGGGTTTTTGGTTCCAAACAAGGAAAGATTAAGCATCAGGCGATCAAATATTTTATTGTTTGGTCTGGTAACCTGGTTTTAACGACATCAGGGGTTTATTTGGTCACGCATTACTTTCAACTTAGTAATTACGTTATTCCAAAGATTCTTGTCTCGGGTTTGATAGGTGTTCCTTACAACTACCTGATGCAGAAAAAGTTTGTATTCATATAAAATGAAAAGAATTAAATTATTACTCGCCGTTTGTACGTTCTTAATATCCTTCATCAGCATAAATGTTTCTGCACAGACGACAGTCATAAAGGGTATCGTGACAGATGCGAAGGATAAGGATCCGCTACCATACGTTACTGTCCTTTTTAAAGGAACGAATATTATGAGCAGGACAGATGCTGACGGACGATTTACGATCAGCACGGCCGCGTCACATAATACACTTCAGTTCAGTTATGTGGGTTACAAAACAGAATTTGTGACCATCACGCCCGGCAAAAGTCAGGAAATATCTGTCCGTTTAAACCCTGAAGCTACTGCACTTGATGAGGTGGTGGTAACTGCTGGCAAGCGCCCGCGTTACCGTAACAAAGAAAATCCCGCTGTAGAGCTCATTCGTAGAGTTATTGATAACAAATCAATCAATCGAGGTGAAAGTTATAAAGCCATTGAGTTTGAACAATATGAGCGCATGATGTTCTCGATGAGCAACCTCTCGGAAAAATTTAAGAATAAACGGATTTTCAGGAACTATCAGTTTCTTTTTGAAGAACAAGATTCCACAAAGATAGGTGGCAAGAATATTCTTCCGGTATATATGGAGGAGAAGCTTTCGCAGCATTATCTGCAACGTAATCCCGATAAAAACAAGACGATTATTCTCGCAAATAAGCAGGTTAACTTTGATAATGCTTTGATTGACAATAAAGGTTTAAGTCAATACTTCGAGCGTATGTATGCAGAAATTGATATTTATGCAAATAACATATCATTGCTTAGTAATCAATTTCTAAGCCCTATTGCAGACGCTTCCCCGACATTCTACAAGTTTTTTATTACAGATACGATCAAGACGCAGCAGCCGAATTTGGTCGAGTTGTCGTTTATTCCCAGAAATAATACCGATTTTCTATTTGAAGGAAGAATGTACGTTACACTTGATGGTACCTATGCGGTCAGGAATGCCTACTTAACGATAAACAAGAACATTAATTTAAACTTTGTCCGGGCACTTGAAGCCACACTTGATTTTGAAAAAAATCCAGATAACCGGTACCACTTATCGAAGAGCAACCTTGTTGTTGACTTCGGTTTAAACCAGAACAAAGGGGGTGGCTTTACGGGTGAACGCACCGTCGCATATACAAAATACAAAATTAATACACCTCAACCTGATCAGATCTTTCAAGGTGATGCTGTTGTGGTAGTGCCTGAGGCAACAAAGAAGTCTGAGGAATTTTGGGCGAATAATCGTGCGGACACATTATCAGAGGCAAATCTTAAGGTTTACCAGAACATTGATACGCTGAACAACATGAAGTCATTTCAGAAGACCATGGATCTGGTAACACTGCTGTTTGCAGGGTACAAAGATTTTGGGCCTTTTGAAGTTGGACCTGTAAATACGTTTTACAGCTTCAATGATGTTGAGGGTTTAAGACTGCGTCTGGGCGGTCGTACCACAACTGCATTGAGCAAGCGGTACTACTTTGAAACCTACGCAGCCTACGGCCTCAGGGATGAAAAGTGGAAATATTTTCTGAGCGGAACATATTCTTTGAATAATAAGTCGGTTTATACTTTTCCCCAACATTATTTGAGAGCAAGTTTCCAGCGTGACACTAAGATTCCCGGGCAGGAGCTACAGTTTGTTCAGGAGAATAATTTTCTATTATCGTTCAAGCGGGGAGAGAACAATGTGTTGTTGTATAACGACTTTTACCGCCTGGAGTACATGAAAGAATTTGAGAATCACTTTTCTTATAATGTGACTTTGAAAAAATGGACACAACGTCCAGGGGGTGTATTGGCGTTTACCAACTTCCTTGAGGGCCAGCCAAATTTAGTGAACAATATTACGACTTCCGAGATAGGCCTTTCACTACGGTACGCTCCAAATGAGAAATTTTATCAGGGTAAATTGTATCGTACCCCGATTATAGATAAATACCCCGTGTACAATTTGCGATACACGGCCGGTTTAAAGGACGTTTTGGCTGGAGACTATAACTATCATAACATTAACGCAAGCATAGAAAAGCGCTTTTACCTGTCGCAATTGGGCTTTTCTGATGTCATTGTTGAGGGTGGCTATATTTTCGGCAAAGTACCATATCCATTGCTTACCATCCACAGGGCTAACCAGACCTATGCATTCCAGCTGAGGTCATACAATCTGATGAATTTCATGGAATTTGTTAGTGACCGGTTTGCGAGTTTGAATATTGATCATAATTTCAATGGTTTCTTTTTTAATAAAGTACCTTTGTTGAAGAAATTGAAACTGCGGGAAATTGCATCTTTCAAAATGATTTATGGTGGTTTACGAGATGAGAATAATCCGAATCTTCATAGTTCGTTATTACAGTTTCCGGTGAATAGCCAGGGTGTAAGGACAACCTATTCTTTGAATAGGGAACCGTATATGGAAGGCAGTTTGGGTATCGGTAATATTTTTAAACTTTTCCGTGTGGATGTTGTAAAACGTTTCAATTATCTGAACCACCCGGTTGTGTCGGAATATGGAATCCGGGCAATGGTAAAATTTGACTTTTAAAAAGAAGAGCATAATGCAAACAGTATCTACCAGAGATCGCTTACAACAGGGAATTTACCTTGTGATTAATCCCTTTGTTAAGGGTTTAATTAAGATAGGTCTGACACCAAATGCGATAACAACGATCGGCCTACTTCTAAATATTGGCGTAGCAGTCATCTTTGTTTTTGGTGCGGAGCGTTCTAACAGGGGTGACCTGGCTTTTGTAGGCTGGGGCGGAGCTTTGGTGTTATTTGCTGGTTTATTTGACAT
>DCLG01000049.1:13235-15713 GCA_002320935.1 Pedobacter sp. UBA1654
GAGTTCGAAATTCGGAGCCTTATACGATTCAGTACTTGACCGGTATAGTGAATTGGTTCTTTTCCTTGGAATCTGCTATTACCTGGTTTCACATCATTATTTCCTAAGCTCGCTATTTGCTTTTATCGCCATGATCGGCTCAATGATGGTAAGCTATACCAGGGCGCGGGCTGAAGGGCTTGGAATCGAATGTAAAGGTGGGTTAATGCAACGACCGGAACGCGTGGTGACCATAGGCGTTTGTGCTATCCTTTGCGGTGTTATGGGGTCTGTAATTGGCGGCGATTACAAGATTTACATTCCTGGGTTACCAGTTCAGATTTTTGAGACCATGTCTATTTTTACGATACCCATTACCGTCATGGCATTTATGACCAATATGACGGCATTCAACCGTCTAAAAGATGCTAAAAAAGCGTTGGATCTTCAGGATAAACAAAGCTCGAACACAGGTCTTGGTAAAGTAGTAACGATATTTTTGATTGCTTTTGCAGGTGTTTTTGCAGGTGCTGCTTCGGCCCAGAATGCTGATAACAGTAATCCTTCGCCGCTAAAGTTTCCTACTCCGAAAGGGATAACAAACGAGCTGTTTTATTTGCAGCGTGATCCAAACACCAATACAATCATCTATGAATTGAATTTGAAAGATGACGGTAAAGTTGATCCTGAGAAGCCTGTTAATATTTACTGGATTCGGTATGCCGACAAGGGGCAAAAAGAAGAACTTAGTTACGTACAGCGGAAATTTGCATATGGTCTGCAGACCAGGGCGATCGGCAATGATGAGTATGAACTACGATTTGTCTCTCACAAAAAGTTGCCTTTGTATCTGAAGCGTTCTGCTGTAGATAAAAAATACCATGTATATATTGATGCCAATGATAAGAGGATCATGTTGGATCGCGTATTTGTTCGCATTGAAGGAGGCTCATATTGGATACCCAACGTTAGATATGTTGAACTTAAAGGCATCAATGCCAAGACGCAAGCAGCTATTGTTGAAAGATTGAAAATATAGTAAAAATGAAAAGGAATTTCGTTTCTAACTCTTCTGACTCTGTTAGAATGTTTAAAAATGGATTTTTAGAAAGCTTATCAAAAGTCCACTTTTGG
This sequence comes from Pedobacter sp. UBA1654, assembly GCA_002320935.1. Taxonomy (GTDB): domain Bacteria; phylum Bacteroidota; class Bacteroidia; order Sphingobacteriales; family Sphingobacteriaceae; genus Pedobacter. Next base: position 14,349 of record DCLG01000049.1, read on the forward strand.
GTACCACTAGTTGTATTCATTCCGGTGATAGGACTGCTGATCTGGCAGGGTTTATCTGTGCAGGGCATGAGCATACTACCTTTCTTAGGGTATACTTTACTGGGATTATTCGTTTGGACAATTACCGAATACGTCTTGCACCGGTACATATTTCACTTTTATCCAAGTTCCGAAATTGGTAAGCGGATACATTTTATATTCCACGGGGTACACCATGACTATCCCAACGATGCCAAGCGATTGGTCATGCCGCCATCTGCAAGCATTCCATTGGCAGCGCTTTTCTTTGCCTTGTTTTATTACCTTTTACCTGAAAGTATTGTTTATGCATGCTTTCTGGGTTTTATCACGGGATATTTGATTTATGATATGACGCACTATGCATTACATCATGCAAGCTTCAAAAGCCCTTTCTGGATTAAACTCAAAAAGCACCATATGCTTCACCATTATTCTGACTCTACAAAGGGCTATGGGGTAAGTTCCGATTTTTGGGACAAAATCCTTGGCTCTAATTTTATCAAAAAATAGGATGCCGCTAACTTATTCCAGCAAGAACACGTTATACACACTTCAGGATTTTTTAATTACAGCAGGTCTTTCACTTGCATACCTGTTACTTTCCTACTTTTTAATCGGGTTTAAGTCTGACCAGATTGTGTTGGTCACCATCTTCAACGTTGGATATTATGCTTCTGCTTTCTCCAGGAAGTTCATTCTGGGGTTCGCGATCTTTATTGTGTATTGGATCATATTCGACTACATGAAGGCGTTCCCTAATTACCACTTTAACGAGGTGAGTACTACAGAGCTCTATAATTTCGAAAAGTCATGGTTTGGGATAAGGGAAAATGGGGTAGTGCTTACCCCAAATGAGTATTTTCTTGCTCATTACAGCGTCGAAATAGACGTAATAAGTGGCTTCTTTTACTTAATGTGGATACCAGTTCCATTAGCCTTCGCCGCTTTTCTATTTTTTAAGGATCGCATACAGTTTCTCTATTTTTCTTTAAGTTTTGTTCTGGTAAATCTAATTGGTTTTGTGATCTATTATCTCTATCCTGCTGCACCGCCGTGGTACATGCAGTTGCATGGCGGTGATTTTATAGCAAACACCCCTGGGAATACCGGAGGGCTTGCACGCTTTGATCGCTTTTTTGATGCACCTGTATTTGCTTCTATATACAGTAAAAGCTCAAACGTTTTTGCTGCGATGCCATCTTTACATTCCTCTTATCCCGTTATTGTAGTGTATTATGGCTTACGCAATCGTCTTGGCTGGTTCAATGTTTTTTTCACGATTGTTATGTTCGGCATTTGGTTCACCGCAGTTTATACCAGCCATCATTATTTGCTGGACGTGCT
>DCLG01000049.1:15808-21822 GCA_002320935.1 Pedobacter sp. UBA1654
TTTTTAATTACTTAGTTGCGAATACTGGATTGAAGCGGCTTCTGGATAAATATGCTAAAGCGATCCAATAGAATAGATGGGTCGCAGCAAACTGGGCGGTTTGCTATTATTCTTAGTATTTAACTTGTGAGATTTGATCTATTATAGTTAGATTTGATAGGATCACCAGAGGAAGAGTTAGCATTGGAAAAACACATCAGACTTTCAGAACTTACGGCAAGACTTCAACGAAACATTGAGGCATCCTTTGGGAGTCATGCGTTCTGGGTGGTTGCTGATGTGACCAATCACACCTATAAGGCTTCAAATAACTACCATTACTTTGAGCTTGTAGAAAAGGAGCCATTGTCTTCCAGGATCGTTGCAAAAATTGCCGGTCGGGCCTGGGGTGCCGGTGCCTTAAAAATTTCCAGCTTTGAGCAAGCTACGGGCCAGCGTTTCAGCAACAACGTGCATGTGTTAGTCCTGGTGATGGTACAGTATTCACCAGCATTTGGACTACAGCTAAATCTCCTGGATATTGATACCAGCTTTACACTTGGACAATTTGAGAAGATGCGTTTGGCTACGCTGGAAATGTTGCTTGAACGAAATCCAGATTTCATCCAGAAAGTTGGTGATCATTATCGAACCAGAAATAAAGAGCAGGTTTTAAAGCCGATAATTCAGTACATAGCGGTTCTTAGTTCAGATACTTCGGCCGGATATCAGGATTTTCGCCATACGCTGGAGTATAATCCCTGGAATTACCGTTTCAAGGTTGATGACTACTTTACTGCAGTACAAGGTGAAACTAATGCCCGTAATTTGGTGGCCAGGCTTGTTGAGATTTATGAATCCGGGAAACCCTATGATGCCGTTATTTTAATCAGAGGGGGAGGTGCCCAAACGGACTTTCTGATCTTTGATAATTATGATCTCAGTCGGGCCATTGCGAAGTTTCCTATCCCGGTGATCACAGGGATAGGTCATCAGAAAAATGAAACGATTTGTGACCTGATGGCGAATACTGCTTTGAAAACACCGACCAAAGTTGCAGAGTTCATCCTTGCGAATAACAGGGTATTTGAAGAAAAGCTGATCCAGGCGCAGAAACGGATCATCATAAAAACGCAACAGACCTTCCAGTTGCATCAGCGGCGACTCGCTACTATAAAGTCCTATTTTGTGGGTGATGTACTTGTGCTTTTACAGCACCTTCAAAGTGCATTGTCCAGACTTTCGGGTTCGATACTTGTTGTGCCTGGCATGTTATTGCAAAGTAAAGAGAGGGCATTGCGTCAGCAGCAAAAAGAGTTGGCAGAAACCTCTTCAGACCTCCTGCTCCAGCAGGCTTCTAAGCTAAAGCTTTATGAAACCATGGTCAGGTTAATGGATCCTGTGCATATTCTGCGAAAAGGATTTGCGATGATCAGGGTAGATGATAAGATACTTACAAATGAAGACCTGCTACGGCCGGGAATGAAGATTACCATTGAACGTGCGTCAGAAGAAATAGAAGCAGTTGTTACATCAAGTCAGGAGCGATAATGGAAAATTTGAACTATGAGTCAGCATTCAAGGAGCTGGAAGAAATTACGAGAGCAATAGAAAATGAAGCTGTTTCAGTGGATGTTTTGTCAGAAAAGGTAAAGCGTGCTTCTTTCCTGATAGACTTTTGCCAGCAGAAACTTCGGCAGACAGAAGATGAGGTTGGTAAGATTATCAGGCAAATTGAAGGGAATACCAACGAATAGTTGGCAATGGCTCAAATAAAAAGCGGGAGAAAATTATTTTCTCCCGCTTTTACAGGTATGCTATAGTATGCTTGCAGTATTACTGCTTTACGAACTCCGTGTTGGCACTAAGTACAACCTCGTCGCTTAGCATTGCGTTTGGATATTTTGCTCCAAAATTGAAATCAGATCTTTTAATTGTACCCGAAACTTTGAAACCCGCGATGGTCTTTTTAGATTGTGGGTTGGTGATTACACCTCTAAGGGTTGCATCAAGAGTAACGGGTTTAGTTACACCATGGAAAGTCAAATTTCCAGCAACTTTGTATTTATTTCCAGCTACTTTCTTAACCGAAGTACTCTTGAAAGTAAGCTTAGGGTATTTGGCAGCATCAAAGAAGTCCTCATTTACAAGGTGTTGATCTCTCTTTTCGTTCTCAGTGTTTACAGAGGCAACGTCTGCACTCAACTCAACAACTGCATCTGTGAAGTCTTCCTTTGAAGCTGTAATTTTAGCATCAAAGTTTTTGAATGAACCTTCCACATCTGAAACCATTAAGTGGGTAATTTCAAAACCTAGTTTTGAATGTGCTTTGTCTACCAGCCAGGTAGTTGACTGAATGCCCTTAAAACCAAAAAGTGTGGTTGCAACCAGGACGAATAATAATGATAGTTTTTTCATCTGAATTTAATTTGCGACAAATATGGAGTAAAATTTTTCATATCGTATTGATGTATGTTAAGAAACATTATACATCTATTTTTGTATAGCAATATATAGCTTAGTAAATCCCGACGTTTAAGAAATTATGAGTAAAATAACTACCCTGATCTTTGTCCTGTTCTTTCCATTTTGCATTTCTGCCCAGGAGCTTGATACGATATCTGCTCCGAAGAAAGTTGGGATCAGGCCGTTCATAGTGCCGGCCGCATTTATAGGTTATGGTGTAGTAGCAAAAAGCGACAATTTTCTGAATCGGTTTGATAAGCACATTCAGCGGCAACTACACACCTCTAATCCTGAACCCTCAGAATTAACGGAAGATATTCTTCGTTATACACCTGCGGTAATGGTTTATGGACTTAATCTGGCAGGGGTAAAAGGTAAGCATAACCTGGTAGATGCTTCTGGAATTTACCTGTTGTCGAATGTGATCATGGGCGTGACCGTAAAAACAACCAAGGAACTTACGCAGCATACCCGTCCTGACGGTTCAGACAACCATTCTTTCCCATCGGGGCATTCGAGTGCGGCATTTGCTTCGGCAGAGTTTCTAAGGCAAGAGTATAGGGATGTATCTCCCTGGTACGGGTATGCCGGATATACGATTGCTGCAGCGACTGGTGTTTTAAGGCTGAGAAATAATAAGCATTGGTTTGGTGATGTAGTGGCCGGGGCGGGTTTTGGTATCCTGTCTACAAAGGCAGCATACCTGTTGTATCCTGAGGTTAAAAAGCTCTTTAAGGGGAAGAAATCATCATCGTATACCATTCTTCCTTCATATCATCAAAATCGTATGAGCTTGAATTTCAACGCATCTTTTTAATATTCTTGAAATTATAATGCTCAGCGTGGGTTTAAATCAGGGTTTCCTGATTTGTGGCAAAATAGTTGTATACAAAATATAAAAATGTTAATTTCGAATATGATCAGAAGAATACATGTACTTGAGGATGACAGTGACATCAGAGATGTTATAGAATATTTGTTAAAGGATGAAGGATATGAGTTACAATTATCTTCTTCATTCAGTGAGTTAAAAAGTAAGTTGAAAGATTCTTTACCAGATCTTTTCTTAGTTGATGTGATGCTTCCGGATGGTAATGGCATTGAGATTTGTACTGATCTTAAGAATGACATGTTTACTAAACACATCCCAGTGATTGTTATGTCTGCGAACCCTAGAAGTAAGCAACTTAGTACACAGGCAAGTGCTGACGACTATATCAGTAAGCCATTTGATGTGGATGATGTAGTTAGACGTATCGATCAGCTATTAGACAAAAAAGGTACAAAAGCAAACCCTGGCTCAACAGCTGAAGAGATTGCTTAGGACAACTTGTAATTATATGAATAAAGCCTGCATCATCGATGCAGGCTTTTATTTTTACTTAGCATTTTGACACTGTGCGGCGGTTTGTTGTTTTAGCCGGTTTTGATAATTGTGATAACTAAACGGAATATGTCTGAAGAACCTGAAGTTTGGCAACGTGGGCCATTGCCGGGAATTAGCCCAATGTTACAGCCTGTAGGGCATGCTTTATTGCAGGCACGAGAAGAAGTTGGAGGTTACATGAAGGAATTTCCATTATCCTTGTTGTGGGAAAGGCCTGCAGGTCTGGCCGCTCCGGGATTTCACCTGCAGCACCTAAGTGGTGTACTCGATCGGGTGTTTACCTATGCGCGTGGAGAGAAACTGAACGAATTTCAGTTTGGGCAGCTTGATGCTGAAGGGAAAGATATACCTGCAGGATTAACGGTGGCAGCACTTGTAGAACGATTTAACGAGCAGGTAGATATTGCAATGGAACAACTTAGGAGTACCCCGGAGGAGATTCTCGCTGAATACCGTGGGGTGGGTAGGGCCGGACTTCCGTCGACGGTAATTGGCTTGCTGGTTCATGGAGCGGAACATACAATGCGGCATGTTGGGCAATTGATGGTTACCGTAAGGGTCTTGCAGCATGGAGTAGTCAGATAGATAGCTTTCTATTTGAAATTTCTAGCTTTAGGAAACATCTCCTCCTGGATATTATTCCTGATCTGCGCCCGCTTATTCTTAACAGGGAAAGGACTTCGCTCATCTGCTCTGGATAAAGTTTGAAGGGGTAATTTATTTGTATGTTGAGTTTTATTTGCCTGAAGTAGTTTAGTCAGATCAAAACATTGGCGTACAATGACGTGTGTAACGGAGCCCTCCCGCTGAAGTTTACCTTCAACCATTAATAATTTTGCGCCTAGTATTTCCCTCCGGTATTTCTCAAATAGTCCCTGAAAGATAACCAGGTTGGAAAAGCCTGTTTCATCCTCAATGGTAATGAAGCATACGCCTCCTGCTGTGCCAGGTCTTTGTCTTACCAAAACAAGCCCAGAAACCTTTACGCTTGCACCATCTTTTACATCGTCCAGTTCTTTGGCGGATCTAATGTTCAGCAGGCTAAGCTGTTCACGCACAAAGCTCAGTGGATGGGCTTTAAGTGATAGTGCTGTACTGGCATAGTCATGCACTACATGCTCTGCTTCAGTCATTAAAGGCAGGCTGATCTGACCTTCTGCAGGGTCAGTATTGGTCTGGCCCTCAAACAAACCAATTGGTCTGTCTTGTAAGGCTGATACTTCCCACAGTGCCTTTCTTCTGTCGAGCCCTAAAGAACGAAATGCATCCGCATCAGCAAGTCTTTCCAGTGTAGCCTGGGAGATCCCCGCATTTCTCAAGGCGGTAATGTTTGTATAACCAGTTCCACGGCCACTGATTAAAGCAGTGATATCATCTTCACGGATGCCTTTGATCTGCCTGAAACCTAAANNNNCCAGGTGGAGTGGTTTACATCTATAGATCGCACTTCAACATTGTGGTTTTTGGCATCTATAACAACCTGTGCGGGTTGGTAAAACCCCATTGGCATACTGTTGAGCAATGCCGCTGCGAATACGTCAGGGAAGTAGTATTTAAGCCATGAAGAAACATATACCAGCAGTGCGAAGCTTGCGGCGTGACTTTCGGGGAAACCGTAGCTACCAAAACCTTCCAGCTGTTTGAAGATACGTTTGGCAAATTCTACGGTATAGCCGTTTTTCATCATCCCATCAATTAACTTTTTTTCAAATTTGGAAACCAATCCTTTCAACTTGAAAGTTGCCATACTACGGCGTAATTCATCAGCTTCTGCAGGTGTAAATCCTCCAGCAACGATGGCAATTTTCATGGCTTGTTCTTGGAAGAGCGGTACACCTTTAGTACGGCGCAATATTTCTTTGAGTGCCTCTGAAGGGTAAGTTACGTGCTCTTCATTATTTCGCCTGCGCAAGTAAGGGTGTACCATATCACCCTGAATGGGTCCAGGGCGTACAATAGCAACTTCAATAACGAGGTCGTAAAAACATTTCGGCTTTAAGCGTGGTAACATGGTTTGTTGTGCACGGCTCTCAATTTGGAAAACCCCGATAGTATCTGCCCGGCTGATCATTTCATACACTTTCTCATCATCCTGTGGGATACTTGCCAGTGTAAACCGCTCGCCATAATGCTGTTCTGCGAGATCAAAGGCTTTTCTGATACAGGTTAACATTCCCAAGCC
>DCLG01000049.1:21834-22334 GCA_002320935.1 Pedobacter sp. UBA1654
ATATCATCCTTGTTCCATTCAATGTTTGTACGATCTTCCATTCGCGCATTCAGAATGGGGCAGAGGTCGCTAAGCTTATTTTGTGTGATTACAAATCCTCCGGTATGCTGTCCGAGCTGGCGTGGAAAGCCGATCATCTGTGCGGTAAGCTGTAAAACTCTCCTCAGATGCGGATCATTCGGATTGAGGCCTTGCTCAATAATCCGGGCTTCTTCAAACCATTCGTCGGTAAACTCCCAGATCGCGGAAGAGAGGCGGTTGATCGTATCTAGTGATAAGCCCATTGCCTTACCGACATCCCTTATGGCGCCTTTTTGATGCTGCTGGGTAACTGTAGCAACAATCGCAGCCCGATCTCTGCCATATTTACTATAAATATACTGGATGACCTCTTCACGGCGCTCATGTTCGAAATCAACATCAATATCGGGCGGTTCATCACGTGCAGAAGAGATGAAGCGTTCAAATAAAAGCTCAAATTTACTTGGATCTACAGAGGT
>DCLG01000049.1:22370-26833 GCA_002320935.1 Pedobacter sp. UBA1654
AATTTGCGGCGGAGCCACGGCCCTGGCAAAGAATACCTTTGCTACGTGCAAAGCGCACAATATCATGCACGGTAAGGAAATAAGGTGCATAATCCATTTCCTTTATGAAAGTCATTTCGTGATTTATGGCGGTGATGATGGTTTCAGGAATTCCAGCTTCATCTTTGAAATGCTCACGGGCACCTTCCCAGGTTAGCCTTTCCAATTCTTCCTGAGCTGAATGACCTTGGGTTGTAATTTCATCCGGGTATACATATTTAAGTTCCGAAAGGGAGAAATTACATGCCGCTGCAACCTCCTCAGCACGTGTAATTGCCTCCGGATATATGGCGAACAATCGAATCATCTCTTCAATGGGTTTTAGGTATCGTTCTGCATTGGCATGCAGCCTGAAGCCTGCTGTATGGATGGTGCATTTTTCCCGTACACAGGTGAGTATGTCCTGTAGTTCCCGCCGTTCCGGTATGTGATAATGCACGTCATTGGTCGCAACCAAAGGTATATTTAGTTGTTGCGCAAGTTCATTAAGTCGGAAGAGTTTTTTATGATCATCACCATGATAGCTACGCCTTGCTGCCAGGTATAAAGTGTTGCCTAAATTGCTTTTATAATCCTGCAGCTGTTGTTTAAATTCAGGTTCAAAATTAAAATGTTCATTTAAGGTGTCTGGCGGTATGACAATAAACTTAATACCTGCTGCATGTTCAAAAACATCGGCTTTATAGAGGTGGCATGTTCCTTTTTCAGCTCGAAGATTTCCTATGGAAAGTAATGCAGAAAGCCTGCTGTATGCTGCTTTAGTGGTTGGGTAAGCCAGGAGTGATGGACCATCCAGAAGATCTAGTCTACAGGCAGGAATAATGGTGATATCTTTATCTTGTGCAGCTGCATGGGCCCGGACAATTCCAGCCAGGGTGTTGCGATCTGTAATGGCAATCTTCTTATAGCCAAAAATAACTGCTTGTTCCACCAGTTCTTCTGGGTGTGAAGCACCTCTTAAGAAACTAAAATTTGATGTGATTTGTAATTCTGAATAGCCCATTTTATTATGCAAAAAATCCATGTAAGAACCACTGTGAAGGCGCATCGCTTTCATAATGCCCTGATCTGAAGATCCAGTAGCGCTGACCAAGTTGATCTTCTACCTGGTAATAATCACGATGTTCGCCAGTATCATTCCACCATTCACGCTCGATGCGTTCAGGTCCATCTGATTTATCGATATAGTGTAGTTTATCCTGATATCGGAATGACATGGGCGGGTAATCTGGTACTGGAGCAGTTACTTCAATAGGAGCTGGTTGTTTTAAAAGCAAGGTAGGCCTGGGACGATCNNTTGCAGGCTTTTCATCCAGGGTGGTTGCAAGTTTAATGGAGCGCTCCGGCCAGTAATGTTCATCTGGCAGATAGCGATGAATGGCATTTGCACCAACTTTTCCCGCCAGACGGTCAAGTAACTCGGCAAGTTCCTGATTTTTAAACCCTTGTTTGCCCGCCCATAATGCTTCCTGAGTTAAGGGCGCATCTTCCACCAGCGCAGCTTCTAAAATAAAAAGTTCAATGCCGAATCCAGGTCTTATGCTGGAGATATGCAGCTCAAAAAGTTTGTAGAGATGGGCACTATGGTTGGATGCTTTACTGGTGCCAATACAAACCTGCTCAATCTTACCATCTATGCGGTAGCATTTGAGCAAAGCTTTTCTGAGGCCTTTACCCTCTTTCTGCAATCTTTCACAGAGGGTGTCAAGCAGACGATGTATAGCAACTTCAATACCTGGAGCAGTTCGTATTGGTTCCAGGCAAGACAGTCGCTCCTGGAAAGGCTCAGGTTGCCTGAGCGCTTGTATGTATTCTTCTTCCTGGCCTAAGGCTTGACTAAGTCGCTGAAGCATTAGTTCACCAAATCTCCGGCGTAAAGCTGTACGTGGCATTCCTATAAAGCTGTGAATGTTTGTTAAGCCTAATTTATGAAGCCGTTCAAGAACCTGTGGTTCAAGGCGCAGGGCTGCAGGAGGCAAGCTCAATAAAGCATCTGCTTCGGTTCCACTTTCAATGATGGATTTAGTTTTTCCAAAATGCGCGATTGCCCATGCAGTACCAATGGTGTCTGAAATGGCCGCTTGCACATAATAACCTTTGCTTTGGAAACGGCTGATTATCTCTTTAAGATACGATTCTTCACCAGCCCAGAGGTGCGTACAACCTGTAATATCGAGTATTAAGCCATCAGGTGGGTCGACTGCTACGATTGGGGCAAAGCGAATACACCATTCTCCCAAGCCTTTCAAAAGCTTTGCTTCACGACCAGGTTTGGCATCAATAATCTCCAGTGCTGGAAAAATTGCTTTTGCATCGGCTACATTCATTCCCACAAGCACACCTTCCATTTCCGCTTTAGAATTAATGGCTGTAATAACTTTTCTTCCGCGTTCAGGAAGGGCAAAGGCAAAAGGCGTATCGGTAAGCTCTGGCCTGCGTATGCTCTGCCAATCTGTTATCAAATAACGGAACCATATGGATAAATAGCGCTTCATGATCAACCGGTTTTACGTTTAGGAATATCTTGTATAGCGGTGTGGGTAACCTCTTCGAATTTGCCTGCAATCCATTCTATTTGCCAGCTGCCTGGATTGCCATTTCTGACCCTTAGGAGTTCTACTTGCCAGCGTGGGAAGCCAATACCGGGCAAGCCCTCTCTTTGTTCGCTTTTTAAGGGACTGATTTGCCAACGTGCTACGCAGGCAGTAGATGTGATCCGATCTGCAGCGGTGCGGAGTAGGAAACCCGTAACCTGGCTTTTCTCCAATGCGAGTTGTAAACGGCGGGATTGAGCGAAAGTAATATCCCGGACTTCAGCAATTACGGCAGCAAGTTCTTTGCATTTAAGTGCTTCTTCCATCGCCCAGAGGACATCTCTTTCACGATCAAGATCTACAAAAATTATTTGATGTGGTTCTACGCCATAGGCATATAGAGCAGTTGGGAATAAACTTCTTGATCTGCTGATGTATAGGCAAATACCACCTTTTTGCATTAATGTACTTAATAAGCCGGCAATAAAGCCCTGGCTGGCAGCTGCACATTCTGGCTTAATGCATAAGAATTCATGAATAGCACCGGTAGGAAATATAGCATTCGGAAAAGCTTGTTCCACAGGTCCTAAGCCGATACTATGATCGGTAGTTGATGCAGGCTTAAACCCTTGTAGCAAAAGTATTTCCTTTTGCAGTTTAGCAATGATTTCCTTCTTCGACTTATCCTTTTCCATAAACTATTGGCAGCAAAATTAATGCTAATATATTTAGTTATAAATTTAAAATGCTAATATATTTATCAACATCAAGGATTAACTCGGAATTTTTGGTAAGATTGTAGCAATACTTTGGCTGTTCACGTATAGTCTAACATGAAAAAAGCAATTGTATTGGTATTGTCCATCTTTGTAGCTGGTATATCAAGCTGCAGTAGTGTAAAAAATAATCCGGATACGAATTTGATCACCCTTAGGGTTACAGTTGAAGAGATGGGAATGACCAGCTTTCAATATGGATCACATAAGATCAAAACTGCGGATATGACTTATGCACTGAGAAGCGCAAAAATACCATTAAGTGATTATACGGATAAGCAGGTTACGCTAAAGGGAACGAAGGTTTCGGGATATCCAATGGAGGGTGGACCGGAGTTGATAGAGGTTGTCGAAATCAGCGTTGAATAGGTCCGGAATGTTATGTTAAAACATATAATCTGGGTCGGTTTATTTGAAAGTCAAATAAAGCACTTCAAAAGAAATCAAGATCAAAAAACGGGTAACCCATCCAGGTACCCGTTTCTGTAACAACTAACTCTATTCAGTTATAAATCTTGTGCAAGGTAATTAGCGCATATTAAAAGCAGATTAAAATGAATATAAACTGAGAATCTTTTCTTTTTGATCATCTGTAAATGTCTGCTTACCGGCAGCTCTGTTTCAGAAACTGACCTTCTATCTAACATGAGAATATTTTTAACTTAAGTCTGATTGTACTTCTGTAGTACAGATATGGTTCAGAACAGTATCGATTGTGAATCAATGAATAAGATCTAGAGAGGAGCTTACCTGATTTGTAATAGCAGCCCATCCAGATGCAGCAACACTGCTCTGGGCAACGTACCAATGTGCATTCATGAGATGAATCTATTTTAGAATCAAAGAGGATTGCCTTTTTGGGACTGGTTCGGGGTCCCTTTGTCTGAGTTCTTGATCATTCTAATGCCGAAGATGATAACAATGATAACAAGTACCGCGAGGATGATCCTAAGCCAAGTTTTATTCATAAGATGCTTCTACACAATTAGCATACCATGAAAACACCAGCAAATAAAAGTTCATGGCAATGCTTATTGTTGCTAAGGGTAAAAATCAGTTTAGGAGACTATAAATCTTGGATCAAGTTAAAAACTTGTGGAGCAGATCATATATT
>DCLG01000076.1:0-6607 GCA_002320935.1 Pedobacter sp. UBA1654
TGTCTTGTCCTAATATGGCTATACTTGTTTAGCTGTTAATTCTGAACTGGTTATACACTTGGATTTATTATTCCTGTTTGTGTTATACACGCTGTATTTTTTGCTTTATTGTACTTCCTGGGCTTCCATCGCTTTTTAAGTTCACCTTTGACTAAATGAGCCTCTTTTGGTGTTAGATAATCGCAGCTTGCGTGAGGTCGGAGTGTATTATAGACCTCAATGTTCGCCCGGATCTTTTTGGTTGTTTCCTTGAAGCCAACTTTTGAACTATAAAGATCAAACTCGCCTTTTAGGATCCCGTTCACTCTTTCGGCAATTGCATTCTCATAAGGATCACCGTTTTCAGTCATGCTGATGGCAATGTTGTTGTCTGTAAGCATATCAACATATTGCTTGCTGCAATACTGAGTCCCCCTGTCAGAATGATGAATGAGTGGCTGCATCGGGTACATACGACCGTTTAGGGCCATTTGCAAAGCATCTGCACAACCTTGAGCTGCCAGATCTAATCTGAATGCCCAACCAACTATTTGTTTCGAATAAGCATCGGTAATCAAACTCAGGTAACCCCAGCGTTTATTTAGTTGAATATAAGTGATGTCACTTACCCAGAGCTGCTCTGGGCGATCTATCTTCATTTCTTTAATCAGGTTGTTGTATTTATGCATCCAATGTCTTGAATTGGTGGTTACGACCTTTCTTTTTCGCCTTCTGATCAGCATGCCATGGCTTCGCATCAGGTCAAACAGGTAATCTATACCAACTTTTATGTTATGGCTAATAAGCTGTGGTTCAATGATATGCCAAAGCTTCATTGTGCCGATTCGCTTTTGCGTTTCACGGATCACAGAGACATGCTGCAGGACAATCTCGTCTTTTAGTCCCTCGTCCTGGACCCGCCACTGATGATCATAATAGGCATGCCTTGTTTTGCCAAACAGTCTGCACATGGACTTAATTCCTTGTTTTGGGAAGTCCTGTTTCATTCTTATGACTGCTTGGCACCAGACTTTTTTCTGATATCAACTTTAAGCTGGTCTTCGGCGATATCGATCATCGTATCAAGTGCTTTGATCTTCATGTTGGCGAACTCCAATTCTTTTCTAAGGGCTTTGATGGTCGCGCTTTCAGATTGATCTGTCTTTTTCTTAGCCATATCCACAGATTTAGATATACTAATTTCAACATTTTCTTCCTTAAAAGCCTTGATCCACTTCTTAATAAGTCCTGTTGAGGTAACCTGATAGGCTACAGCCGCTTGCTTAATGCTCATACCAGCTGCTACTGCTCTCACAACCGACCGCTTATGAGCAACACTAAAGTCCTTACGAACCGAACTTGCGCCATGCTTTTTCAACCAGACGCACAGTGTACTACTGGTCATTCCATACTGCTCAACCAGCACTTTTCTGGGAACGCCTTGTTCTACAAGGCCTACGATGTGCGCAATTAAACGCTTGTCAAACGACTGCTGATTGCTTGTTCTAACTGCCACGTTAGATACTGTTTCTTCTGTTTCCATACACTTGTTTTTTGTGTATAGCTTTTTTAGGAATCGACCCGCTACAGGAAATGGCAGGCAATTCATGACATGTTATATGGTCAGACCGAAAAGGCTTTTCTGGAAAAATTAAAGGAAAAGCAAAGGTGGCAGCATTATAGCAGCAGGAAACATTCACGCGTACAGATATTGAATGAAGACTTATAAACAAAGATTAATAGAAGTGAAAAAAGCAGAAGATCCGCAGGTTCTGCTAAAAGCCTTGTGGAACTACATCTCCTTCCCCATCCGCTTACCAAACCGCCCACACCAGGAAGCCTTATTGGCCGAAGCAAGCCGATTTTCAATGCAGGTTGAAGACCCTTATTTCGCGATGAAAGCGCTCAGCTTCCAAGGCTACATCTGGGGAAGCGGCAGCAGAAAGATCTACCTGACCCATGGCTGGAGCTCGAAAGCCGCCGACTTTACCGAAATCATCACGGCACTGCTGCTGCTTGATGATGTGCAGATCATTGCTTTTGATGCGCTTGCCAATGGAAGTTCTGAAGGCGAATTAAGTAACCTGATGTTGTATGTTAAACCTTTGGAAGCCATCATTGAAAAATATGGAATGCCAGAGGTACTCATCGGACATTCCCTGGGTGCCATGGCGAATGTGGTGGCGCTGAAAGCTTTTGAAACGCAGCCGAAACTGCTGATCAGCATCACCCCTGTCATTGAACTCGCGGATAACTTTACCGGCATGATGAACCATGCAAGTGTACATCCGGCAGACAAGGAGCGCTGGTTCCAGGACTTTCTTGACTATTACAAACTGCCGGTAAGTTATTTCGACATGAAATCACTTTACTCGGAATTGCCAGCGACAAAACACCTGGTGTTCTATGATGATAACGATGAGATGCTGCCATTTGCCCAGCTGGAGGGATTCCTGCTGCAACATCCCGAGCTGATCACAAGAAATTTCAGTACTGCCGGTCATTACAGGATCCTCAGGGATCCCGCTTTCATCGAAGCTTTAAAAGACACGCTTTCAGACCTTAGTTAAACCCATTACACCTAAGCTTATGCTCAAGCCCGCAATTAAATGGATCAGAACGCATTACACCAAAATCGTAAGCAGCATCGCTTACTACCCGGCTATTATTGCTGTCTGTTTTCTGATACTCTCCTGGCTGATGTTGAAACTCGATTTTTCTGAGGCCGGCAAAAGCTTTAAACAGCAGCTAACCTGGCTAAGCTTAAAAGACGCCAGTACGGCTCGCTCCGTCCTTTCGACCATCGCAGGGGGCGTCATTTCACTTACGGTTTTTAGCTTCTCTATGGTGATGATCGTGCTCAATCAGGCGGCTTCGCAGATGAGCAACCGGATCCTGAACAGTATGATTGAAAATCGCTTTCAGCAGATCGTACTGGGCTTTTACATTGGCACAATTGTATATGCATTATTCCTGCTGAGTACCATCCGCAACATTAGCAGCGGCATACATGTGCCCGCAATCAGCATTTACCTCCTGATTGCAATTACCGTGGCAGACATCTTCCTGTTCATTTATTTCCTGGACTATGTTACGCAGACTGTTAAGTACGAGACGGTGATCAAACGGGTAAAGGACCAAACCATGCTTGCCATGAAATCCGAATACTGCCCCATAAGGGAGCAGGTTCCCCGGCATCCAGGAACAGCTTACAAGATCATAAAAGCAGCGCAGTCGGGCTATTTTCAGGGTGTAGACAAAAAACGGATCCTGCAGCTGGCCAGCAAATATGAGCTGCAGTTCCATTTTCTCCAGCCCTTTGGAACCTTTCTGATCGAGGGCGCTGATCTCGCGCATGTCTATCTAACGCCTGAAATTCCAGAAGCGGTGCTAGAGCAGTTTCGTGTCAGCGTTGATTTTTATGACGGTCAGCCCATTGCCCGGAACCCGGTGTATGGCTTCCGTCAACTTGCTGAAGTGGCGATAAAAGCGCTTAGCCCCGGTATCAATGATCCTGCTACGGCAGTGCTAAGCATCAACGCACTTGCTGAACTTTTTACCTACCGGATGAATCATGCACAACCTTTGTCATTGAACACGCCAGAAGGGAAAACTGGCATTCAATTTAATGTTCCCACCTTTGTAGCACTTTTTGAGGATTGTGTTCATCCGATTCTGGATTACGGCAAAGAGGATCGATATGTTTTACAAGCATTATCTCAAATGCTGAACCAACTGAATAAGCTCGATCAGGAGCATAAGCATACAGCTCTTTTCCGTAAGTTCCTCAGCCAACTGCAGGAAAGGACACCAGCTTCTTAACAGTCATCTGTTCAGCATTAGCATCATCAGGATCTAATTAAGCGGTTGATATCATTGAATTCGCCGAAAAGCACCAGGATGTCGCCCTCAGCCAATCTTGTTGATGATTTTGCAATGCCGGTTACTTCATTAATCTTACCGCCGTTTTTACTGTTTATATCCTGAACGCTCTTTATCGTCGTTAAAACGATGATCTTGTACGCATTTGTAAAGTTTGCCTCTTCCAGGGTCAATCCCACGTATCTTTCCGGCACAACAGCCTCCACGATGCTGTACCGGTCTGAGATTTTAAAGCTGTCTACAATGCTGACATTATCCAGCCTCATGGCAAGCCGCAATGCGGATTCCGTTTCAGGACGGATATATTCTGCGATCTGGATCGCCTCCAGCACCACCTGCTGCAGATCAGATACCACGCGGCCAATGATGCGCTTTACACCGAGTTGCTTCAACAATGCTGTTGTTAACAGCGATGCAGCCTCATCCTCCCCGATGGCGACGATCGCCCCGTCACAATCTTTCAAGGGTAATGCACTTACGGCATCCTTGTCGGTGCAGTCCATGCAAACCGTATGGGTGATTTTGTCTCTTAACTTTTCAACTTTCTCCATGCTGTTGTCCACGCCGATGACTTCATGACCCAATTCTGTCAACCGGATGCTCAAGGCCATTCCAGAGTTGCCTAACCCAAATACAATGTATTTCATATTCAATAATTAAAACAGCACCTTCTCCTGAGGGTACCGGTAGCTTTTTAAACTTGTTTTTTTAATAAAAGCGATAAACAGCGTCAACGTACCTACCCGCCCAACAAACATGACCAGTGCAAGTATGATGCGCCCGGCATCGCTTAGTTTAGCGGTAATGCCCAAACTTAGACCCACCGTACTGAATGCAGAAACACTCTCGAAAGCCAGCTCAAGCAGCTTTATGTCCCCATCAGTTATACTCAGGGCAAACACGGCAACACCTAACGTGAAAAGGGACAAAAAGATAATTGCAGAGGACCTTCTGATGGAATCTGTTGTGATTTCCCGCCCAAAGGCTTCCACGCGGTCCTTACCTTTGATCAGACTAAACAGGTTCAAGACTGCAACTGCCAGGGTGGAAGTCTTAATACCGCCTCCCGTCGATCCCGGGGAAGCACCGATCCACATGAGTAATATGATCAACATTATGGAAGGGAACGAGAGCAAGTTCATGTCTATGGAGTTAAACCCTGCCGTACGCGGACTTGCCCCCATAAAGAAGGCGCCTATGATCTTTCCCGCAATACCTTGATGTTCTGCCAGGGATCTCTCGGATTCCAAAAAGAATATCCCCAGGCTGCCAATAACCAGCAAGATAAAAGTGGTCCAGACAACAAGCCTCGAATTGAAGTTGATGACCCAGGCTTTGTACACAAATGCCTGCCTAATGGCCAGTCGCTTGTAAAAGTTTACGATCCATCGTTTGCAGAAGTAATAGACGTTTAACACGATTCCAAAACCAAGACCACCCAGGATAAAGAGCATCGCTACAATGATTTGCAGGGTGTAGTTAAAGCGGATCGCCTCATCATGCAGTCCTTGTGGCAGGGTTGAAAAACCAGCATTACAGAAGGCAGAGATCGCATGAAATACTGCGAAAAGGCTCCTGCTACCCTTTCCGGAAAAGCTTGTATCTTCCACGCAGAGGTATATCGCTATGGCGCCCAGAACTTCAATAAGCAATGTGATGAAAACAATTTTCAATAAGGTGTTTATTACGGCAGCCAGCTTATTTTCTGCAACCAGTTCGGTGAACATCAGCTGGTTCTTATAAGAAAATCCGCCTGAGAAAAAGTAGCCGAAAAAACCTGTAAAGGTCATCACACCCAAGCCTCCAAGCTGTACGAGGACAACTAATACGATCTGACCAAAATGACTGAAGTTGGCAGAGATATCGACCACAGACAAGCCGGTAATGCATACCGCACTTGTAGACATGAACAGCGCATCCACCAGACTCAGGGGCGAGCCATTCGTTGCATTTGGAAGCATTAACAGCAAAGTCCCAACCATAATCAACAATAAGAAGCTGATCACAAATAACAATGTCGGGTTGAAATAGAACCGGTCAAAGAACAGGCTCCCTTTCGACAATTCGATTAAAAAAATGCTGAATATGCCTGCATATAGCCAGCCACCGGACACATAAAGCGGATCAGTGCTGCTTCGCAGGATAAACAGACCAGCGAAGTATAAGGTCAGCGCGAGTTCTGCCGACCGGAATTTGCCGTCCGCTTTGTTGTCGAGCAAACTTATGCATGTTCTAAGACAAAGCGTGGCGCCCAATGCATTGAACATCCAGGTTATAAAGCTTTCCAGATAATCGGACATGCCCCTGGTCCCACCGGCCCCTAAGTAGATGACAATACCAATCGAAGCAACTAAGCTTAGGTATAATAGCGCATAATCGAGAATTTTGTTGTTTCTAATTAAAAATCGCGTAACTGCTCTCCACATGGTGACTGATCAATGCGACAAACATATGCTTATTTCGGCAAAATAAAGGCGATAGATCCTGATCCTAAAAACCAATCTGCTTGAACGATGTTCTAAATTGAAAATAAGAAAAGGCACTAGAACATGGATAAAATATTTTTTGATAACTGGGAAAGTATCTATAGAACATTGATCATAGGCATCCTGGCTTACGCTGCATTAATCCTGATGTTACGCATATCGGGGAAGCGAACCCTTTCCCAAATGAAAGAGTTTGACTTCATTGTCACCGTTGCCCTAGGTTCTACGCTGGCAACGGTATTGTTGAGCAAGGATGTAAC
>DCLG01000076.1:6641-8106 GCA_002320935.1 Pedobacter sp. UBA1654
CCATTCGAAGCGCTTTTCGAAGCTGATCAGCTCTGAGCCGACCTTAATCTTCTACGAGGGTGCTTTCCTGCATAGCGCACTCAGAAAAGAGCGGGTCACTGAAGATGAGGTGCGTTCCATATTAAGAAGTCAGCAGATTTCATCTATGGATGAAGTTAAGGCCGTTGTCATGGAATCCAACGGACAGTTTAGTGTCCTGAGAAATGGTTCGCTTAATGATGCTGAATCCAGCTTGTATAATGTTGCAGAAATACATGGCGACTGATCAAAACCCGGGTAAACTACGTTAACTTGAGTAAGTTGCGCGGGAGATACCGGAAATCCTCCTTTTTTAAACATGTTTTCAGCTGACCTGTTAAGCTTTAAAAACGTGTAAACATGATTGAAGAAAACAAGATATCCAGACGCAAAGTGATCACCGGATTAGGTGCAGGCTTAGCCGCAGCAGCCGTGTCCCCGGCATTTGCATCAAACGGAATTTTAGTCGACGACGCCTTGTCGCTGGCACTCGAAGACCCGAGGGGAAAATATCCTAAACCGCCCTTTAAGGGTCAGTTCCAACCTTGGCCAGGTCTAGCCGGAAAAATGGATCCGGTACCGGATCATGGCGAGAAAAGCTACAAAGGCTCCGGCAGATTGAAAGGTAGAAAAGCTTTGATTACCGGAGGTGATTCGGGTATGGGCCGGGCAGCGGCAATCGCTTACGCCCGTGAAGGTGCCGACGTAGCCATCAACTATCTGCCGGATGAGGAACCGGATGCCAAGGAAGTTATTGCCCTGATCAAGGCGGAAGGCAGAAAAGCCATAGCGATCCCCGGAGATCTGCGGGATGAAGCGTTTTGCCAGAAACTGGTTGCTGAAGCGGTAAAGGGACTGGGTGGTTTAGACATCCTGGTGAGCAATGCGGCAAGACAGCAAACGCATGCCTCCATTATGGACATCAGCACAGAACAGTTCGACTGGACCATGAAAACGAACATCTATGCCCCGTTCTGGCTCATTAAAGCGGCGCTTCCGCACCTGCAGCCGGGCTCGTCAATCATTGCCACGACATCTGTTCAGGCGCAGGATCCCTCAGGTGATCTTTACGATTATGCACAAACTAAAGCGGCCACCACAAACTTCGTGAGGTCCCTTGCCAAGCAATTCGGTGATAAAGGCATCAGGGTTAATGGCGTGGCACCTGGACCAATTTGGACGCCTTTACAAGTTAGCGGTGGTGCTACACAGGAGAAGTTGAAGACCTTCGGTGGAGATACGCCTTTGGCAAGACCTGGTCAGCCTGCAGAACTGGGCTCCATCTATGTTCAGCTTGCAGCTGCCGATGCCAGTTATGCTACAGGCCAGATCTATGGTGCAGCAGGCGGAGGCGGTCAACCTTAATGCATCTAAACCAAAAGCATATCATTGATGTTCTATTAGAAACATTAATGATATGCTGGAAAGTACACATAAACTTATTGGA
>DCLG01000076.1:8113-18559 GCA_002320935.1 Pedobacter sp. UBA1654
AGAAGACGGAGAAATTGGTAGCATCAAAGACTTCTATTTTGATGATCAATACTGGAACATCCGGTACCTGATCGTGGAGACAGGCAACTGGTTCTTCGGTCGCAGGGTGTTGATTTCGCCTTACGCCATTCAGGGCCTCGACTGGGACAATAAGCTGCTCAAGGTGAACATGACCAAAGAGCAGGTGAAAAACAGTCCAACCATTGATATGGATATGCCGGTATCGAAGCAGCTGGAGAAGAAATTGAACGACTACTATGCCTGGCCATACTACGGTAGTGCCGGTATGGGGTATCCTACGACCGGTATGGTGAAAGTTGCCAGAACCGTTAAAGCGGAAGCGGATGAAGATACCAAGGCAGATAAACACCTTAGAAGTTACAAGCATGTCCGGGNNTACCTGGGTGAGACTGCGGACTTCCTGGTAAATACTGCTGACTGGACCTTACCCGATCTGATCGTGGAGCTTGAAGATGCCGGACCCGATAATATGTTTGTGATCCCGACAGACAAAATTGCCTCTATCGACTTCAGCACATACGCTGTTGCCGTTACTTTGAACACCGGGGAACTGAAGCGGATCTCCGAAATGATTTAACAACCGCTAAGGTCAGATTGAGGTCAATTGCCCCCCACAATACCTGCGCAATTTTTGAGTTTGATATGATTTGCTAACTTTGAAAGCATGAGTAAAACTTTTAATTTAAGTTCCTTCCGGAATTTTTTCAAATCGACTTCCTCAAGCGGAATGATCCTTTTCGCTTGTCTCATCTTGTCTTTGATCGTCGCGAACTCTCCTTTAAGTGAGCGCTTTAATAATCTGCTGGATACGCAGATCGGCTTTGAAAACAGCGCCATTCATCTGCGTTACTCTGTTGCTTTGTGGATCAATGATGGCTTGATGGCCATATTTTTCCTACTGGTAGGTCTCGAAATTAAACGTGAAGTTGTTGAAGGTGAACTTTCTTCACCAAAGAAAGCCATTCTACCGATCATCTGTGCCGTTGGTGGTGCAGTTGTTCCGGCACTGATCTATACGATGTTTAATGCTGGCAAACCGACCATGCATGGCTGGGGTATTCCCATGGCCACGGACATCGCTTTTGCCCTCGCGATCCTGGCGCTGCTCAGCAACAAAGTTCCCGTATCCTTAAAAATATTCCTGGCTGCATTGGCCATTNNCCATTGTGGATGACCTGATTGCCATTCTAGTAATTGCCATATTCTACTCTTCAGAATTGCACTACATAAACCTGGTATACGCCGCGCTGATCCTCGGCATGCTGGTACTCTTCAACCGCTTCGGCGTGAAACACTTGGCCTTCTATCTGATTCCTGGTGTTTTCATCTGGTACTTTGTACACCATTCTGGTATTCACGCGACCATTGCCGGTGTATTAACGGCATTGACGCTACCAACAACCCATGATCATGTGGAGTCTCCATTNGAGCGATTAGAACATGCACTTGCCAAACCTGTCAGCTTTCTGATCATCCCGATCTTCGCGCTTGCGAATACGAACATCCGTTTTGAGGATGGTATGGTTGAAGGTCTTTTCACCGGACTGGGTATGGGCATCGTGCTCGGCCTGGTAATTGGAAAGCCGATCGGTATTCTCCTGGTATCATGGTTGAGCGTAAAATTGAAGATCAGCCAATTACCGGATCAGTCCAGATGGATCCATATCCTGGGGCTCTCCCTGCTTGGAGGTATCGGTTTTACCATGTCGATCTTCATCTCCATCCTGTCGTTTACCGATCCTTTACTGGTTCAGGAAGCTAAGTTTTCCATTCTTGTAGGTTCAGTGATCTCGGGATTCCTGGGTTATATGATCTTAAGCTACAGCAGCAAGCAAAAGGTAGTTGTAGTGGCGGATTAATCGTTCTGTACAATTATCCGTAAAGAATCAACTTGCAACCTGTTTTTCAACCAGGTGTTCATCCTGCGTTGTTCCGCTGCCGATAAGGATCTGCTAAAATCTGCAACCAGCATGGTAACCGTATCTACCTTGCTGGTATCTATTTGATGCACTTCCACATGGGCAATACTGTACGCACTCAGCTGTGGATAGAGCGACTGTAGCTCTGCCCGCAGATCTGGGATCGGCCTGTCAATCTTCGTGTAAGTCGCATCACTTTTTTTATCTCCAGGATTGTTCTGGTAAACGGTTTCGAGAATACTGGCCTTGATCTGAGAAAGATCCAACTCATTCTTCGCATTCAGACCCTGACGGATCTTAAGGTTGGCATTGTCCAGCTTATATGCCGGCAGCTTGCTCTTTAAAGAATCCAATTGGGGCTTTGAAAGTTCATTACCCAACAGCAGCAGGTCTATTTCATGTCCTTTGGTGCTGTACTTATAGTTTCTGGAAATGACCTGGGTAGTGCTGAAATTCACCTCTTTCTGTACAAATGCTTCTGCATTACTTTCAAATATACTTTTATCTACAATGCGGTAGGCCAGGTAAACACTTGGGGCCGTTGTGACCAATACAATTACCCAGATGTATCGCCTAACCTTACGTTCATAGGCTTTGTCCTGAAAAGCTTTTTTAGGAAAATGCAGGAATCGTACAATGACGAAAGTAGCTACACAGATGAAAATACTGTTGATGAAATAGAGATACAAGGCACCAAAAAAGAAATAAATATTGCCGGAAGCAATACCAAAGCCAGCCGTACACAAAGGTGGCATCAAGGCTGTGGCAATGGCAACACCCGGAATAGCATTGCTTTTTTCTTTACGGGTGGCTGCAACGATACCCGCCAAACCGCCCAAGCCCGCAATGAAAACATCCCAGATGGAAGGCGAAGTACGCGCCAGAAGTTCTGAGGAAGCCTGGTGCAGCGGTGTGATCCAAAAGTATAAAGATGATGTTGCAATACTGATGATGGTTGCAATACCCAAATTTCGCAGTCCCTTTTTGACCAGATCAAAATCATTGATACCAATGCCCATGCCTACACCCATGATCGGACCCATCAGTGGGGAAACCAACATGGCCCCTATAATCACCGCTGTAGAGTTTACATTCAAGCCTATGGAAGCGATGAAGATCGCAAAGATTAGCGTCCATAAATTGGCGCCTCTGAATTCTACATTCTTCTTAATCGCTTCAATGGTAAGTTCATTGTCCTCAGCATCTTCATGGAGATTGAAACGATAAACCACGAAATTTTTAAGGGCCAGATATATTTCTTTCATTTAACAAAGATGATTAGCTCCCGCAAAGATGACGATTTTACATGTATTTTAAACCTATGGATACAAGTACAAGCCATTATCATTAACTTACCCCCCTAAGCGGCCCAAGGGATAGAAACGTTTAAGCCCGGTCATGAACGATGAAGCTGCCAACTCCTGCCTTGCATTAGCTGAACTCTCCACACAGGCAATATTTTCCTTTGACATAAAATCATGTAAGTTTATCTACTGCAATCCGGCTTTCCGAGAGTATGTCCAATTAAAAGATGATTCCATACCAGCTAAAGACATCAGCTTTTTGATCCATCCTGAGGACGAGGAATACGTAAGAGAAAGTTACGAGGATCTGCTTCGAACTACAAGAAAGAGAACCTTTGAATTTCGGCTGATTTTATCAGATGATCGTGTCAGATCGGTTCGGGTAGAAGCTTTCAACACAGTCATCGAGAAAAAACGTCAGGTGATTACAGGTATGGTTGAAGATATAACAGCATACAAAGAGCACAGTGACACCCTGAATAAGTTTTCAAATAAGAAAAATTCAATTTTAAACATCCTCTCACACGATATTTTAGGCCCTTTGGGCACCATTCAGAATCTTTCGGGAATTTTAAACCGGAAATTTGCCAATGAAGATAACCTGGAAATCAGCAAGTTCCTAAATTCCATAGAGAAGATCAGTAAGCAAAGTATTTCAATGGTGAGAAATCTGCTCACCCGTGAATTCCTGGAAACGGCAGATGCGGAACTGGTTCGGCGGAGAACGAATATTGTGGCGGCATTAGCAGAGATGGTCGAACAATACAAGCAAACGGAGGAAGTAGCAAAGGTCACCTTCAACTTCTCCGCAACAAAAAAAACCATCATCATTGATATCGACGAAGCAAAACTGATGCAAGCCCTGAACAATCTGATTTCGAACGCACTAAAGTTCACTCCGGCAAACGGGAACATAGAAATTTCAGTTATGGAGGAAAAAGACACGGTGCTGTTTACGATTGCAGACAACGGGATCGGAATACCCGAGGATCTCCATGCAACTTTATTTGATAAGTTCTCCCTTGCCAGAAGGCCTGGACTGCATGGCGAAGCTTCTACCGGCCTGGGTATGTCCATTATCAAGACGATAATCGAATGGCATCACGGCGAAATCTGGTTTGAAAGCAAAGAACATGTTGGAACAAGCTTTTACGTCAGATTGCCTTGCAAATAACCCTGTTGTAATTCAATATTGCCTGGTAAGCTGAACCAGAAAGTGCTGCCTAAGCCAGGGGTACTCTCCACGCCGATTTCACCGCCATGCCTTTTAACAATTTCAGCGCTGATGTAGAGCCCCAACCCTAAGCCGGAGTACTGCATGCCCGAAAAATCGGCCCGGTAATGACGGTCGAAAAGATGAGGCAGCTGTTCCGCCAGGATACCTGGTCCAAGATCCCGGACCGAAATCATTACTCTATCACCCAGTTTTTCAGCTTTAAGATAGATCTCAGAGGCACCTGGTGCATACTTTACTGCATTATTTACCAGATTAACAAGCACCTGCTCCACACGGTTTTCGTCGGCGAAGATTTCGAGTTCCGGGTTGGCTTCAAAGACAAAGTTATGATTGGCGGTTTGGATATGACTGCAGGAAGCTTTTAACAGCTCAAGGGCATTAAACCGCTCCAGCTGTAAACCAAGCTGTCCTTCACTCATCCTGGTGGCATTCAGCAGCATATCTATGAGTACCGTAACCTTGTTTACACTTCTGTTGGCCTGATCGATCATGCGCGGCAAGGTTGCCGTGTTTGGCTGATCTTTCATTCGATCCAGCAGTTGCAAAGAGGCCTTGAGACTTGTGATGGGTGTTTTCAGCTCATGACTGGCAATACTGATGAAATCATCTTTACGTTGCTCCAGTTCCTTCTTTGCGGTAATGTTATCGAAAACAACGATGACAAAGGGGGTCTCCTCGCTGACCCGTGAAGCAAATGCCCTGTACCACTGTTTGGTGGTCTTATTATAATCCTCAAATCGGATAGATTTTCCTGTCAAAGCAACCTGCCCGTAAGTTTCGATCCAAAGGTCCTCCAGGCCAGGCATTAGCGTTCGCGCACGCTGGTTACAAGCAGCCTTGGTAAGTCCGGTTTGCCTGCTGAATGCCGGATTGATCTCCCTGATCCAGTAATCTTCCGGTCTGCCTTCAGCATCAAAGATCAGTTCGATGAGCATAAAAGATTCATCGATGGAATTGAAGAGCGTGCGATAGCGGCTTTCTGAGGCCCTGAGCTCCGTTTCCGTTTGTTTTCGCTTGGTAATGTCCATGAACATGCCTACTGCACCGCTTACCTCACCCTTGGCATCGGTGATCGGAGCTGCATTCATAGACAAATACATCTTGTCGAGCCCTGGGCGTTCTATGGCGAACTCATAATTGAACACTGGTTTTCCGGTCGACATGGCAATGGTTGTTGGATGCTCTTCATCAGACATTCTTGTACCATCAAGCCGTGTATTGTACCATTCCGGCGAATTGCTGCTGCGCTCTGGAAACTTGAAACCTTCCGTATTCAGGATCTGATGGGCCATGGGATTGGAATAGATGATTTTCCCAAGCCGGTCTACAATGCCCACGCCTTCGGCCATATGGTCGAGCACACGTTTCAGCTGCTCCTCATTATGCTGTAATCGCTCCTGCGTATGTGTGGTTTCTGTACAAACAACCAGGATACCCTCCGGAACACCTCCCATGTTACGGATCGGATTGTAGGCATAGGTCCAGTACACATTTTCCATTCTACCGTTTCGATAAAGGGGCACCATCTCATCTTCTACAAATTCAGACTCGCCGGAACTTAGGACACGCTCAATCAGCTCACTGACCCTGGGCCAGGCATCGGGCCAACAGTCCTCACCTCTTCTTCCAAGCGTTTGCAGCTGCTTCTTGCTATTATCTGTTCCTAAGATCCTGAGATAAGCATCATTATAGAATTGAATACGGTCCTCCCCCCACCAGATGAGCATTGGAAAACTTGAATCCAACAGCAGGTTGACTGAGATCAGCAGATGCGCTGACCAGGTGTGGATTGGGCCCAATGAAGTTTTCTCCCAGTCAAAAGACCTGATCAGAGCACTCATTTCTCCCTTTCCGTAAATACAGGTATTCCGCGGCTGCGTAGGTTCTGACATTAAGATCTGTTAAATTGCGGTGAGCAAAGCTATGCCTTTTCAAGTTGGGATACAATGCCGGTCAAATAGAGCTTTAATCCGAGCATGATATTGCATAACGCCCGATTCAAATGTTATTTCTAAATGATCACATCAAAAACACCGCCAGTTCCGAGATAAAACAACATGCAGGAAACAAAAGGATTATTGGACAAGATCAAAACACCACGACAGGCTTCCCGTTACGCTGATCGAGAACTGTAAAGTGGAATTGCCTGTAATTCAAGGCCAAATCCATTTGATTCAATTCAAAATGTTGTAGATTAGGGTACGTATAATCTAAACCAAAACATTATGAGCATTACTCTGGAACAAGCTGAACAACTTTCAGAAGCAGCAAAAGCAAAGGCTAAAGAAATTGGCGTACCAATGAACATTGCGATCGTTGATGAAGGTGCAAACCTCGTTTCTTTTCACAGGATGGACAATGCATGGCTGGGATCTGTAGATATCTCGATCAGAAAAGCCAAGACTGCCAGGTTCTTCGATATGAACTCTGGCGAACTTGGTAAACTGTCACAGCCTGGCGGGCCATTATTTGGCATTGAGCATTCCAATGGTGGCTTAATTACTTTTCCAGGCGGCGTGATACTTAAAGACGATTCAGGTAAAATTGTAGGTGCGATCGGCGTATCCGGTGGATCTGTGGAGCAGGATCATGAGGTTGCTTCAGCAGGCGCAGCAGGGTTATAGAAATAAAAAGCCAGCATAAATCAATCATGCTGGCTTTTCAGTTTACCTGGCTTCTCGGATGATCCACTTGTTAAGTGTGTTGTTGGCTGCCTCGAGTACAACTTTATAAAAGTCGGAAGTAGCTCCAGGTAGCTTCACAAACTTATGCCGGTCTGCGACAGGCACTTCCGCCAACAACTCATATTTATCCTCGCCACCAGTTTTAAAATTATTAGTCTTGCTTACATAAATCTTTACCCTGCCTTCTGGTGCCAGTGCTTTCCAGCTGATGTCAATACCACCCTGAAAACAGTTGACTTTTGCATCCGCGATAGAGAGCGGCCCTATCAGTGATGTGCCATCTATTTCTCTTTTTATCGTTGTTGGAAGTGTTACCTGCATGAAACTTGCAATTGTTGGCATGATGTCAACGATCATAGGATCATAGTATTTTGCATAGGCATTCAGGTCCGGATAATTGCTGATCATCCAGCCGCTGCGTTGACGATCGCTTTGTCCGCCATGTCCTTTGCCGGTCTTTTCATCACGACCATGGTCCGTGGTGATTAACAACAGCCAGTCCTCGTTAAATTGTTTTTTCCGGTAGTTAATTGCTTCGTAGATTTTACCCAGCTGCAGATCAAGTTTCCTAACCGCATCTTCAAACTGTGGGGAATCACCGTACATATGCCCCATGTCATCGGTATATTCCAGATATACCCAGCTTAGGTCTGCAGGGTCCCTGCGGATCGACTGCACCGCATCATTTACCACCTGTTCATCGATCCGGTGCATAAATGCCCGGCTCTTATCATGTTTGAACTTCAGGGTGTCCAGCTCATAACCGTCGGCATAATGATCAACCTTGAAGTTGCCGGTAGCAGCAAGTCCGTACCCTAGAAGTTTCGTTCTATTATCTGTCCAGCTGGAAAAAATGGCCGTTTTCTTATTAGGATATTGTGCCTTCAGCAAACTGAAGATGTGCTTGTAATTGTAATTCGGTGCCTTGATGTCGTTGTCGGGCACATTGTGTTTGTTGTACCAAACGCCTGTCATAATGCTGTTGTAGCCTACCGCAGAAATGGTTGGTGTTTCGCTGTAGCTGCCTTTGCCCCCACCCACCTGCATACGGACGTAANNGTTCATGCGTTCGATCACGTCGGCTGGAATGCCATCAGCGATGATGTAAACTGTTTTACGCTCCTGGGCGAAGCCTTGCAAACTGCAGAACGCTATGCCAATTGCTATAATGATCTTATACATATAATTAAATATCTGAATTTTTATGGTTTAAGTATCCACATCGTGCCGTTGATGTTATCCCCTTCGGGGTACTGCCGGCTGATGGCTTCGGTAACATGTTGCTGATTGAGGCGGAGTTCTGACTCTGGGTACATCCAGCGTTTTGGGATCACTTTGTTGTTCAGCATGCCCGCACCAGACACATCGAATACCGGAATACCTGTTCTACGTTGTTCGAAGAATGGCTGCCAGCCGCTGTTCATAAAAGAAGCAATATACTTCTGCGTTAAAATTTGCTGCAGGGCATTGGTGGCGGTCAACTGTACACTATTCTGCTGCAGGTACTGGTTTATTGCAGTCTCTTCGATGCCATAGAACTGCATGGAGGCACGGACACCTGCAGCGTAGTATGTTGCAGCATTCCCTGAAATCCAGCCACGCTGTACCCCCTCAGCAAGAATGAACTGAAGTTCGGCATAACCTAAAGCAATGCTTGGCTCGTTAACTGGATTTCGGTAGAACCTCGGGTTGATTTTTGATGCTTCGCCGGCCACCGTACGTGCATTGTTCTCGTTTACCGGAGCACTGCCCTTAACGCCGCCGTAGGCATTGAAGTCGGTTGCAGGCAAGCTTGAGAATTTTGGTGCTTTATCCGCAAAACTAAACAGCCGTACGTCTTTAAGTGATTTTAGCAGCTCTACAAAAGTCTCCTCCATGTACTGGGCAGTCTGCATGTCGTTACTGTTGAAGTAAGGATAGCGGTTATCCTGAAGGTCATAGTACTTCAGCTGTGCCTGATCAGCATTGGAGCTGTAAATTGGATATTCCGCAGGATTGTTAACGATTTCTGCAAAACGTTTCTGCAGCTCCAGTGCCGGTTCATTGACACGTCTGGAAAGGCTCATCAGCACGCGTAAGGATAGGGAATTGATTGCCTGCTTCCACTGCTGCATATTACCGCCATAAACTATGTCGCCCAGAACTGCAGGTGTGCTGCTGGTGATGGAAGCATTCGCAGCCTTTAGGTCATTCAGGATACTGAGATAAATATCCTGCTGCGGATCGTACTTCGGTGCAGCGATCTGCTCCTCTCCTTTCAGCGCTTCTGAATACGGGATATCGCCAAACATCTGGGTAAGCTGCAGGAAGTACCAGGCCCTGTAGTATTTCGCAATGGGCAGGTATTCTACTTTGTTTTGTGCCAGGGCCGATTGCTCCATTTTGAGCACCTGCCGGAGGTTGTCGTATGTCGCAAAACTGCCCCGCATCCAGCCGTAATATTGCTGGTTGTTTACATTATCGGTATAGGCCAGCTGCCTGGAGGCAAATGCCACCTGAACATCGGTGGTTCGGAAGGCTTGTTGTGCTACGGTTGTGAGCAGCAGGTCTGGGGTGGCAACCGTGGATTTATTGGGATCGGTCTGAAAAGTTTCAAACTTCTTACATGCCGACTGCGTGATACACACCGCAGCAAGCAGCGATAATATTATCTTTTTCATTTGTACTGACTTAGAATCTTAGGTTGAGGTTAAAACCAATGGAGCGGCTTGAGGGGGTTTGCAGATCATCCCTGCCCGGGTCTGGATCAACATTCGGCATATCAGAGAACAGCAGCAGGTTTCTGCCTACCGCTGAAACATCAAGGCTTTTTATGAAAGATTTGCCCAGCCATTTACCTGGCACCCGGTACGTTAGGGCGACTTCCCGAAGCTTCAGGAATGTCTGTGAGAAATAATTGTAATTGTTGTATGCGGCATTGCTGGTATTGGTCATGTAGTCGATATAATTCACCGCCTGCCCATTCTTTTCGAAGGTCCGGGTATCAGATGCAATGTTCCCGTCTGCATCATAGGTTAGCTGACCGCCAGTGATAACCACCCCATCGCCGATGAACGTAGAAAGTCCTGCGTTTGCATCTACGCGGTACTGGTTGAGGGTCCCGGGGTGCGTGCCACCCCACCACATTTTCTGATTTGTGGTTGAATACATCATGCCGCCAATGCGACCATCAACCAGGAATCGAAGACTCATATTTTTATAGCTGAAGGTGTTCTCCAGACCGTAGGTCCAGTCCGGATCCTGGTTGCCCACAGATCTTGAAAATGTGTCGTTCAATGGAA
>DCLG01000076.1:18568-18928 GCA_002320935.1 Pedobacter sp. UBA1654
TCCATGCGATCGCCCACGCGAAGGTTGTTCAGGGTTTCTGCGCCGCCATAGATCTCTTTAAGATATCTGCGGTATTTACTGATGTTTGCCGCAATATCCCAGCTGAAGTTCGTGCTTTTTACAGGACTGCCGGATAGCACAAATTCCATCCCTCTACGCTGGTAAACATTTCCGTTAGCCAGTTGGGTATTGTATCCACTTCCAATGGAAACCGGGATGGATACGATGTTGTTGAAGTCACGCGTTTGATAGTAGGTTGCTTCGAGGCTGATCCGGTTATTCAGGAACCTGGTATCTAATCCGACCTCCCAGCTGTCTGAAGTCTGCGGCTTCAGGTCTGTATTTAACAGCACGTTGCCG
>DCLG01000076.1:18936-32323 GCA_002320935.1 Pedobacter sp. UBA1654
AATGCCGGTATATTGTTCCAGGTGGTACCTTTTCCGTATGCAGCGAGGTAGCTGTAAGTATAGGCATTATCATTCAGCGTAGCACTGGAAACCCGGGACCAGGAACCTCTTGCTTTAAGGTAACTGAACCAATCCGGCAGTTTCGTCAATTGCGAAATGACCACCGATCCAGTGATCGAAGGATAGAAAAAGCTGTTGTTTGCTGTTGGAAGGGTCGAAATGACATCATTCCTGCCCGTTGCGCTAAGGTAAATACCATGCATAAACTCCAGATCCAGTACGCCGTATACACTGCTGGTCCGTCTTTCTTCCAGAAAGTTTGTGCCCTGTATTGGATTTGCGGAGTTGCTCAGGTTGTAAAAACCAGGGATATTTAAGCCATCGGTATTGCTGGAGCCATATAGGTGCCGACGGTAATAGTTGGCACCACCAAGCCGTGCATGAAGTTTGAAGTTTTCAGAAAAGCTATGGTTATAATCAACGATCAGATCCGAAGCGATATCAAAGTAGTTGCCGCTTTCAACCGTATACTGTCCGCGGGATTTGTTCCCATAACCGATGTAGCTTTTGGGCTCTTTATAATCGCGGTTCAATCCATAAGTGTTTATACCATTCCGGAACTTGATGTTGAATGCCGGACTGATCTTGTAATTCAGATCAAGGGAGCCAAAGGCGTTATCCTTTTGATAGCCTTGTAAATACTCATAAGCCTGAAAATATGGATTGTTGTAGTAGGAAACATTGTAATTGCGCTGCTGCAGACCCTCCTGTCCCGGTACCCAGTAGTCGCGCAGGTCTTTAACACTTACATCTGCACCGGTCCAAAGCACCAGGTTGTATAGGTAATTCGTAGGACCATAACCGACCGCAGGGAAGTTCTTCGTGTATTGCCTGTTATAGCTTAAGCGTGCGTCAAGGCTAAAGGCCTCCGACAGCTTATAATTACCCGACACGCCAAAGG
The DNA here is from genome assembly GCA_002320935.1 of Pedobacter sp. UBA1654. Taxonomy (GTDB): domain Bacteria; phylum Bacteroidota; class Bacteroidia; order Sphingobacteriales; family Sphingobacteriaceae; genus Pedobacter. The sequence goes on from DCLG01000076.1 coordinate 19,898, forward strand.
AACTGTTCTTCAGATCGGTGTTCGGCACGACACCCTGTTGGTAAATATGTGAGGCCGTTGCACGAAAGGCGCCTTTGTCTGAACTTTGCGTGATGCTGATGTTATTGCTGGAGATGATGCCTGTACGGAAGAAATTTTTGATGTTGTCTTTTCCACGGGAAAGGAATGGCAGGGGCACCAATCTGCCTGTAGCCGGATCTACCGAACTGTTAAACTGCGGCGTTTCAAAATAGCCGCTTGGGGTTGAAGGATCCCGTTTGTCGAGCTCCGGGCCCCAGATCCAGCCTGACCCCTCAGGGCCGCCGCCCGAGCCATCGATATAGGTATACTGCCCCTTAAAACCAGCGCCGTACTGCGTTTGCACCTCCGGAATTCGGATGAAGCTTGGTTGGAACTGCGTTGAAGAATTTACCTCCACACTTACGCCAGTACCCTTCCCCCTTTTTGTAGTAATCATAATGGCACCATTCTGACCAATTGAACCGTACAATGCTGAAGCACTCGCGCCTTTTAGAATGGTCATGCTTTCAATATCATCAGCATTGACCTTGTACAGGTCGGCCGACTGGTCGGGAATCCCATCAATAACGATCAATGGCTTTCTGCCACGGAGTGAAATGGTTGGCTCCTGAAAGATGTCGGTGGAGTTCTGAATATNNAGAATATTCAAACCTGCGACCCTGCCTGTCAGGGAGTTGATGATGTTCGGTTCCCTGGCTTTGACCAGGCTTTCGCCCTGAACCTCCTGTACTGCATAGCCGAGTTTGGCTTTTTCTTTTCTGACACCCAACGCGGTTACCACCACTTCGGATAAGCCTTGTGCATCCTCAACGAGCACAATACTGTAGAAATCAGGATCGCCGACAGGCACCTCTCTGGGGATAAAACCGATGGAGCGAACAACAAGTACGTCGCCAGCTTTGGCTTCAATGGAGAATTCTCCTTGCTGACCAGTTGTAGTTCCTGTTTTGCTGCCTTTGATGAAGATGAACACGCCGGGCAAGGTTTGATCCTTCTGATCCTTAACCTGGCCCCTGATGGTTTTGCCTGCTTGCTGCATTGCCGCGGATGCCTGTGTACTTGCCGTGATCGCAAGGGCACATAACAATATGGCGCAGCGCTGCAAAGCAGCAGTTAAATAATGGGTAACAGTTTGTTTCATAAATTCTGGATTGTTGACTGGGGCCAAAGCTATTCCCGCTGTATTAAGTCAGCATCAAGTATGTATGACTATTACCGCAATGACTCTTCAAACATCTCACAATTCACTACTAATAGTGATTGGACGGCTTAAGTTCCATTTTTATCTTAGATACACCTGTATCTAAGAAATGGAAACTCAATCAAAATTAGAAAGTGGTACTGACAGTCAGTTTTCCACAAATCCGAATCAAAATTGGATAATTAAGCTTTTAATCAAGAACATACGCACTTTAGGTATTCTCATTACGCTATTTTCTTTGGGATTAATTTATTACTTAGTTATTTCTTTTAAAACATTCAGTATTAGCCCAACTGTAGATATTTTTGGTTCAATATTGGGAATCATAGGCGTACTGGTTGGGCTTATTACAGTTGCCTATGTTGAACGAAATAACGAGACTAGACTGCGGGAAAGTGATGCATTACTCAACAATATACAAAGCTACACCACTGACATACATGAGAAGCTACATTCCTTAGACCTGTTAGAAGAAACAGAAAAGAGGTTTGCAGCAATCGAAGAAGTGATTTCGAAAAGTAAATTAGGCGATAACAAGCTTTATATGGTCAGTTATGGTGTTAAATACGGCCAATTTCTGTTAACAAACCTCAAGGTCATCGAGGAGCATAAACACATAGAAGTTAATGCAAAAACGATCAAAGCAAAGGACATCTATAAATGTGCTGATGATCTCAAAGACTTGTGTTCATCGATAGAGGAAGGAATTGATTTGCTTGCTAAAGATCAAAAGCTGAATATTGCTTGTTTAAAGCGCGAGAAGTACAAACATTTTGTACGAAGCAGGGTGCTTAAAAATAAGAAAGTCATTCTTGCCACAGACCACCAAAGAATTCACGTCACACAAGAATATTCAGATCAGAATGGCAATAATATCTGCCTGGGTCCAAATGACGAATGGAACAATGTGTTTATTTACAACTTAAATGGACACGGAAAAGATAATGAGGAACGCACAGAAATGTTGATCCAGGAAATCACCGATATAGATTTTAGGTTCCGTGATAGTATGTTTGAAGACCTTACTTCAGAGACCGGCGCAGCTCCGCAAGGTTGGTATACATCGAAGAACCAGCTAAATGAGCTAGAGTACATACCATTTCAGTTCTTTCTCTGTGCACCAATCGGCGACGGTAAAAAAGATCAGAAAACGAGCGGATGGGATGCAGTTGTAGTTTACACAGATTACAATAACATCGGTAAGAAAAATAGCGTCGTTAGCTTTAGAACTAACCATCAATTTTTTTGCCGAGGTTTGTTAGACACCTATGAGGAACTTGTAACCAGTAATAAAGCAAAAGATAGATCAATAGCTTTCTTAAAAAACTGCTTTTATAGTTCATCCCAGATTAATTTTGTGAATAATGTCATGTCTAGCAGGGACGGATCAGGTAACCCAGTTGAGGTAATTGCAAAGGACGACATATTCGCAAAAGAATTTCTTGTTCAAACCTTTAAAGAACTTGATCAACAATTTACATCTGATTCACTCTTCATAAAGGAAAATGAGCCAATTATAGATACTACAGATTTTTTTAAATCAACATCATTTAGCATCGGCCTATTCCATAATACTTTTACCATGCTTCTATGTAGTTTGTTCCAGCAAAGCCAAAATGCAGTTAATGGAGATTTTTCCTTTTTCAGACTTATTCCTCGAGAAAAAGACGAAGCTAAAGTCGACAATGCTCTGGATAGGTTTAATCGAATAGAGATTTTAAATGAAGCCGAAAATAGATTAGTGGCAAACAATTACGAGAACGGCTTTACACATGCAATATTGACACGAATGAAGTATGCAGGTAAATGGACCTTTGTGTTCGGTGGCTTCGATGCTTTTGGCACTAGTAAGATCAAGGCGTGCATCGACGAACTTAATAAGCAAATGCTAGAATCAACATTTGACAACACATTTGTGATTGGTGAGGTTACACCCTACATCGCGCTGTTTGCGATTAACACTAAAAGCGAAGCCTCAACTGCTAAACCAGTGTTTATTGAGTCGATTACCATTTTAGACGAAAAGAAGAAGATTAGAACGAAGACAAACTTCAGCTAGCTTCTGCCAACACACCATGATTTTCCCAGAATAAAAGTGAAAGACGGGATTGCTCTCTTAAAAGCAATCCCGTTCCATTAATACCCAGCATCAAAATTGATTTGACCTGGTTACTTTTTGTTCTTCACATATTTTTCCAACCAGGAATCCTGCTCCCAGAAGGTATGTAATACAGACTCACGACTTCTGTAGCCATGGAATTCCTTCGGTAACATTACCAGTCGCACGGTACCACCATGACCTTTTACGGCGCTGTAAAGACGTTCACTCTGAACCGGGAAAGTTCCTGAATTATCATCATCGATCCCGTGTGTAAGCAATAAAGGCGCTTTGATTTTATCTGCGTAGTTGAAAGGCGCCATACGGTTGTAAACCTCTGGTGCCTGCCAGTAGGTTCTTTCTTCACCCTGGAATCCAAATGGCGTTAATGTTCTGTTGTAAGCACCACTTCTTGCAATACCCGCAGCGAACAATTTTGTATGTGCAAGCAGGTTTGCGGTCATGAATGCGCCATACGAGTGGCCTCCGACTGCGATGCGGTTACGGTCCGCAACACCCATATTAACGATATAGTCGATCAGTGAGGTTGCATTGTCTTCGATCTGCTCCAGGAAAGTATCGTTGGGTTCATTTTTTCCAACGCCCACTATCGGCATATCTGCGTTATCCAGCACGGCATATCCTCTGGTTACCCAGAAAACCGGTGAGCGGAAAGCCAGCCTGGTGAAACGGTATGGTGATCCTTTTACTTCTCCCGCAGCGCTTAAACTTTTAAACTCTCTTGGATATGCCCAGATCAATACGGGCAGTGGACCATCTTCTTTCTTGTAACCTTTTGGCAGGTACAATGTCGCAGAAAGTTTAATACCGTCTTTTCTTGGGTAAGATAACATTGACTTCTGCACACCACGCATTGATGGATATGGATCTGCGAAATTGGTTACTTTCTGCTCCTTTTTGGTTTTCAGGTTGATGGCATACACGTTTGGTGTTTCATCGGTTGATTCCCTGGAGATAAATAGCGAACCCGCCTTGTCAAAATAGATCGGCTCTTCGTAGAATGGCGCTTTCGACTTAAACAGCGTATCCTGCTTGTTACTGATCAGGTTCCACTTCATAACGAATGGCCTGTCGCCCTGCGGAGAAGCACCGGTGCCGATGGTGTAAACTGTTGGTTGACTGCCTTTATCAAATACAAGCATGTTATCACCGTTGGCAGCTTTTGAGTATACAAAACGTCCCGGATCGATATAGGCATTTTCGGATGAGGTAGTCGGCATGGCCTTCACCACTTTTCCNNCATCACGGTCATTTTGGAAGTCCTGTCTTTTCTCCAGCGTTCTCTGACAATGGCATACGAAGCATTACCCCATTCTACACCACCATAGCGAGTAGCCATGGAGAATAGTTTCTGCGGCTGCTCGTTGAAAGGTGCTTTCAATGCGAAAAGTGCATCACGGAACGGCACATTGTTTTTCGGATTTCCTTCGTCCTGTGCTTCTGCCCATACCAGTGTTTCCGCTGCATCAGCACGCCACTCGAAGTTACGCGGGCCGGTAGCAACGACGTCAAATCCGGTTGGCAATTTATCGGCAAGTGGCGCACGGTAAAGCGCTTTCACCAGATTACCGGTTGCATCAAGCACGTCCGTATTCAGGGGGAAATAGTTGATCGGTACCAGGTATGAGTATGGCTTCTGAATCGTTTGAACCATCAGGTATTTACCATTCGGAGAATAAGATGCACTTCTGTAGATCTGTGGTGCGGCAATGTTTGTCGCGTTACCATTCAGGTCCACCGACTTCAGCTGCGACGTCAGGTAATAATCCATCAGCTGCTCATCATAGGCATTCTTAAGCAGGTACTGGTAAGTTCTGGATGGGGTTACCACACCAAGGTTTTCCTGTAACACGGGCCCGGTAGGCACCATCGGCTCTGCAGGTTTCTGGCCGCGGGACGAATTTACAAACTGAGCAAGAATATGCTTGCTGTCCGGGTGCCACTGTAAGGTAGTTCCAACAGCATCATTCAGCAATTCACTGGAAAGCTTGGTTGCTTTCAGGTTTTTGACGTCTGCCAGCCAAAGCTCCACCCCATTATGGTTATTGTTGCTGAAGGCGATGTAGTTCCCATCAGGGCTCCACCTGATGTTACTCATGCGGTATTTAGCCGGAAGGCCAGTCAACCGGCTTTCTTTACCGGTCTTCACATCTTTGATGATCAGGCTCTCATAAACACCTGAAGCTTCCGCAGCCGTAGCGTTGTTATTTGGGGTCACCTTTAATCCGGCCAGGCCGATCACTGGCTGTGAGATATCCTCGATTGAGGCAAAACCCGGTGCCTGAAGGATGAGCATCAGACTGCCGGTTTTATTGAACAGGATTACAGGATTTGAGGGCGCATCTACAAGGTCGACGATGCTTTGTGGCGGCAGCTGATATTTCAGGTTCTCTTGTGCAGAGACCGAGTAACTGAGTCCACCTATTAGAAACAAGCCTAATATTTTTGCTTTCATAATTTAAATAGTGTTTAGTTTGGTATTGTATTCCAGGAATGAATGTATTGATTTGAAGCCTAAGATATCTAATGCGATGTAAGTTCCCCGGTTCTTCAAATCAATGTTACATTACTTGCTTTTATATAATTCGTTGAACAGCATTTTAAATGTTCCATGTGCCTGTGCGCGGAACGTGATCTCGGGACCGAATGCGAACAGCTTTCCTTTACCTACTGGTGCTACGAAAGCAGCCACGCCATTTTTAAGATATTGCTGGCCCCATGCCCATCCGCTTCGGAGTGCCTCATCTTCTCCATACCAGGCAAGCGGTTTAATCTGTTGTTTTCCAGCTTCTTCTCCAAGCCGGAACACCGGACTGTTGTCGAACACCACATCTGCAAAGCTGTCCATCCCCCAGTTGCTTTGCTGGGTATTGTCGATGTTCACCTTTAAGATGCTGCCGGGGATATAAAATTTATCGCCTGCCAGGGGCACTTCTTTATCCCCTTTGGTTTCCGTCAAAGCATTCTGAACGGGAAGGCCGAGGTGATAAACCAGATTTGTACTGCTGCCTACGGTCACAATGTTCCCCCCTTTTTCAAGGAAGGTTTTCAGTTGCGGAATAGATGTTTTTGCCGTTACGGTACCAAGCATTCTATGGTATTGTGCGGGGATCTCTTCTGGTTTTGGCTGCTGGTTCCTTGGATTTACCGGAACATCGCCAAGCGGCGGAATACCGCCGTCGATAAACAAGATCACATCATACTTTGCATTCAGGTTGCCCGCATCGATATCTTTGGGGAAGATCACATCGAATGGATAGTGAAACTGCTCCATGATCCAGCGTACCCAGCCAGAAGGCATTGAGCCGCCGTACTGATCATACAAAGCAATCCTGCTTGCGGCAATCTTTGTTGCAGCGGATGGCTTGCGACCGGCCGGTACTGCGACGGTACCAAATTTAGCGGCACTTTGCTTCAGCAGTTCAAGTCCTTGTGCAGGCACATAGAACGAGCCTGCAGGAAGGTTGTTACCGGCTTTGCTGGTCCTGGAGACCGGGATCCCTGCTTTCAAAAGGTCATTCACAGCAAGGAAGCTGTTGTTAGCCGCAGGGCTCAGGTAATAACCATTTGAAGAAGCAGTGACTTGCTGCGGTACAGGCGACTGCAGCTTACCGGCTTCAATCCGCTGTAGTGGTGCTTCGAAGCCTTCAAGAATACGGTCGAACTTAACACCCATCTGGAAAGCAAGTGTCCAGCCAGCCATGTCATAGGGCCTTACTGGTGGGCCACCTGGATATTGGAAATCGTTCGGGTGATCCTGTGGCTCAAACATATCGAGCACATGGGGACGGAAAGCCTGGTCTGTTTTCACCACATACGATCCTTTCGGATAACGCTTTCCGGCGATGCTGAAATCTGCATTGGCCTGGTGCACCAGAATACCGGAGCGCAGCAAAGCATTGATGAACTTGGTTGCTGTCGGGAAATCCGCCTGGTCTGCAGGTAGCACATAGGCACGTGCATCGCGGAGTTCCGGATTCTTATACACCGCATCATAGTGTTTCATCGGTATCGCTGCAGATCTTCCGGCAGTTCCTGTACTTTCCGCAGCTGCAGGTTTCTGATCAGCCTGGATGGATGCCTTAAGACTTGCAACGCGTTTTGGTGAAAGTGTCCAATTGTCTTTCTGCCCGCGATCGATAGCATTTTTACCCATCTTATAGATGTTGAACAAGATGTTTTCGGCATTATTCACGGCGTGATTAAGCACAGCGTAGTTCAACGAAATGGAATAATCTATAGACTGGCGGAAATGCCAGGCTTGCGGCATGATCGGGTTTGGTGTGGCATCATTCGGAATCAGGCGATCCGGTACCAGGGGTATTGNNGATGATCTCGGTAAGGATCCCGATCATGTTGTGGAAGTAAGGTGTGGTACGAAGGCCACCGTTCCACCAGGTTGAATATACCGATCCGGCACGACGGGTGTAGCCGGCTTTACCTTCTACATTAAGCCGCGTGTTCATGGCTGCGCCGATGCCATCAAGACTGGTGATGACCAATGGGTCGTAATTGAAGTTAAAGGGATCGCGGTATGGCGGCCCGGCAACTACAGTACCTGCAGGTCCGGTTTGGTGGTGGTTGTAGATGATTTGTGGCATCCACTCGATGTACTGCTGGCGACTCATGTTCTGCGTCTCCTTCATGTTCATCATGTAGAAATCGCGGTTATTGTCGTGACCAATGTACTTCTGGTATAGAACCGGTACACGGGTATCCCGCTTTTCAACTGCATTATTTCGCATGTACCAGTTGGAAACGAGCTCCTGCCCGTCGGGATTGCAATGCACCAGCAGGATGATGGCATTGTCGAGGATCCTGTTGGTCTCTGCATCGGTTCTGCTGACAAGCTGGTAAGCCGTTTCAATAAGTTGGTGTGCGCCGACCGTCTCGGTCGCGTGTAAACCACCATCGATCCAGATGACCGGTTTACCGGTGGCGGCCAAAGCTTTTGCCTGCGCGTCGTCCATGTTTTCTGCACGCGCCAGCTGCTGTGAGATCTTCTTGTACTGGTCCAGCTTTTTGATGTTCTCCGGTGAAGAAACCACCAGCATATACTGGTGGCGTCCTTCTTCGGTCATGCCGATATCGACAAGTTTGGTGCGGTTTGAAGCAGCAAGCTTTTTGAAGTAGGCTTCTGTTTGTGTATAGGTTGCGAGCTTGTAGTCGTCGCCGATGTTAAATCCGAAGTGTTCCCGGGGGCTCGTCACGATCGACTGTGCCTGGGCCTGGGCGAAAGTGCTTACCGCCGTAAAGACCAGCCCGTAGATGATGTTTTTAGCAATCATGTTTTAGTTTATGTGGTTAGTTATTCTCGATCAGTTTATTCAACAGCAGTTCGTCACTTGGAATTGGGAAGATGTAATTTGGTGAAGACGGCGAAGCTGCTGGAACAGAATGGGCCGGTTTTGCCGGGATGTCCAGTTGAAGACGCATGATATCTGCATTGCGGATGCCTTCTCCAAGAAACTCGATATGCCGCTCTTTGATGATGGCTGAAATCAGTGCTGCATTATCAGCGAAACTGCTGCTTGTATAGTTGGTGGTTTTATCGGAACGGTTTCTTACTGCAGCCAACAAGGCTACTGCCCTATCGTCGACACCCCCGCTGGTCCTTGCGATGGCTTCTGAAAGGCTCAGCAGCACCTCGGAATAGCGGACCACAGGTACAAAGTCGAGGTAAGGCGAAGCTTGTTTGAACTTGGTTAACCATAACCTGCCGGTTCTTGTACCCTGAAGCAGGAACTGGCGACGGTCGTCTGCTGCTGTCCAGCTTGGATCTGCAGGCAGGCCATTCGGGTTCAGGTTCAGGTTACCGGCGCCATTACTTGCAGGTGAGCCGCCATCTCCGGTACCCGGCAGAAAATACGAGCCCAGAGAACTTCCCGGCGCATCATTGCTGCTGAAAGGCATAGAAAAAATGGACTCGGTTGTGGTATAAGGTGGATTAAAGACCGTAAGCACACTCGGGTTTAAAGCATGCGCCACACGCTGTGCTGAGGTAAATGGCGCAGCGGCAGAAACAATCTTATTTGCTTCCAAAATAACGTTCGGGTAATCCTGCATGCTTAAGTACACTTTGGTTTTTAAAGCGATTGCAGTATTCTTATGTGCACGTGTGGTGTTTAGCAATGCAGAGCTGTAGTTGTCTGGCAGGTTCTGTTCTGCGAAGTTCAGGTCTTCCAGGATCTGATCGTAGGTTTCTTTTACTGTGCTTCTTTTCAGGTCATAGCTGCCGCTGTTGTTGTTACCGGTAAGCCGCAGTGGCAAACCTGGTCTGGAGCCGGCCCCGTTGGCATAGGGCTGGGCATAAAGCTGCAGCAGATAGTAGTATGCAACTGCGCGAACCAGCCTGGCTTCTGCGATGTAGTTACTGGAAAGGGCATCGCCAACTACGGCTGTGCCGCCATTGTTCATGCCGTCAATGAATACATTTGCCGCATTGATGGCCTGGTATCCATCTTCCCAGATCTCCTGCACTTCTTCAGTCGTCGTAACGGTGAGCAGCTGATAGGTGGTAGCTGCTGCTGCGGCGTTCAGATTCGTGGAAATGAAATCCCCTGCCCGTGCTTCACTAGCGACAAAGCAAAAGGAGCCCAGGAAATCTCCTGCCTTCAACCTGAAATAAATGCCGTTGACCTGAGCCTGGATCCGTTCTGCAGTAGAAAAAGCATCCACATCAGTGATCAGCGTGGTTGCCTGCGGATTTAAGTACTCGTTCTTTTTACAGGAAGACAACAGCGTTAATCCCGTACCTGCAACGAGTACCATTTGCAGGCTGTATCTATATAGAAATGATCTCTTAATCATCTTGTTTTGATTTGAGTGTTTGAAATTAGTTTTTAGAATCCAAAATTTAAACCGACAACTATGGTTCTGGCGTTTGGACTTTGGTTCTTATCAATACCTTGTGCAATGGCGCTGTTTGCGTTTGTGGTTACCTCAGGATCCACACCGGAGTAGTTGGTCAGGATCGCCTGGTTTTGTCCGCTTACAAACACCCTGGTATTGGTCAATTTGAACTTACTGATGAAGCTGCTTGGCAGGTTGTACGACAACTGGGCGCTTTTTAAGCGGAGGAAATCTGTTGAGCTCACATTGATATCCAGCGGCATGGTGTTACCATTAGATACATTATCACCATTGATCACCTTTGGAATATCTGTTTGTTGTCCAGGTTGCTGCCATCTGCGAAGCATACCGATCTCATTGTTCCAGAAACGGTTATCGCGCAATGAAGCTTGCGTACCATTGATCATGTGTCCGCCTAGCTGATAGGTAAGCAAAACGTTGAGTTCAAAACCTTTATAGCTGAATACGTTGGACAGACCACCGAAGATCTTTGGTGCGGATTGTTTGTAGATCACGGCATCAGAGGACGGTGTAATGGCTGGTGCCTGGGTATTGTCTTCGTATGACCACTGGAAGGTTGATGGGGAACCTGCAGCGGCAACATGCTGGTAGTATACTTTTCTTCCGGACTGATCCAGGAAGATCCGGCGGCCGGTGGCAGCATCTACACCTCCGGTGCGAACGGCATAAAGCATACCTGCAGAATAGCCTGGCAAAGTGATGGTCAATGCATCGTTGGTTCCTGTAATGATGCTCGGTACACCTTCTGCGAGTTCAAGCACTTCATTCCTATTGGTGGTCAGGTTGAAATTCGTGTTCCAGCTGAAATTGTCTTTTCTTATTGGTGAACCGCCGATAGAGAACTCAAAACCCTGGTTGTACATTTTACCCACATTCTGCATGATGGAGTTGTTGTTTCCGTTCGGGATACCAACGGACGGCGGAAGCGGAACACCGAAGATCAATCCATCGATGTTATTTCTGTAATAGGCCAGCTCACCTGTTACTTTGTTGCCGAAAAGACCAAAGTTTACACCCACATCTGTCTTTTTACTGGTTTCCCACTGCAGATCGGAGTTTCCGGTGGCAGAATAAACCAGTCCGGACTGGCCGCCATATAAGGCTGCGGAATAAGTATTAATTGCGCCGAAATCACTGAGGCCACCGACGTTACCTACTTTACCATAGCTGGCGCGGAACTTCAGGCTGTTTACCACACCATCTAATCCGGCTTTAGACCAGAAGCTTTCTTTGGCAACATCCCATCCGGCAGAAAAGCCCCAGAAAGTACCTTTTTTGTTGTTTGCGCCCAATGCGGAGTATTCGTCTACACGGTAGTTACCGGTTAAGAAATACTTTTGCTGGTAGTTGTATTGTAGACGTGTGAACAAAGAGAACAGGTAATTGTCGTTGACGTTGTTTGCCGTGTTATTCAGGAAAACATTCTGCCAGCCACCTTGGATGTTAGTATATAAGGGATCGGTTTGTCCGGTTACACGAACGCCGAACTGGTTACCGTTCGTTTTTTGCTCTTCTTCACCGAGTAAGAAGTTAAAGCTGTGATCACCAAAACGCTTGTCGGCCGACAAAGTATTGGTCCAAACCCAGCGCTCACGTCTGGACTGTACGCTTGCACTTGCACCATTTGTAGAAATGGCTTCGCCGGTTAGAGGACTGAAGTAATTTTCAAAGGTGACGTACCGGTAATCTATACCATAGATGGATCTGAAAGACAACCATGGAAGCGGTTTAATGTCTACATAAGCATTGGATTGGATGCTGTTTACACGATTATTGGAGTAGTTATTGGCCATGGATAGCACCGGGTTGTAAAAGCCCAGGCGCGATTGGCTGGAAAGATGGCTTGCATTATCCTGCAGGCCCAGGAAACCTGCTGTGGTGGTATTGTATGTACCATCTGCATTGAAAGGACCCACAATTGGTGAATTGATGAGCGCCAATCTGGCCATACCGCCAGATGCGGACTGTCCGCCACGGGAACCGTTGGACATGGCTGAAGCGTTAAGCTCATTGTTATAATTGATCTTTGCACCAATACTTAGCCAGCTTGTGGTTTGATTATCGATGTTGAACAATACAGATTTACGGTTGAAATCTGTTTTCCGGAAGATACCTTCCTGGTCGGTATAGCCTACAGAGCCGTAGTATTTGGTTGATTCGGTGGCTCCGGAGATGTTGACGTTATTAAAGGTGGAGATCCCGGTGCGGTAGA
>DCLG01000076.1:32353-37586 GCA_002320935.1 Pedobacter sp. UBA1654
AGCATCCAGAGAATAGTCGTAATAATTAGTGGTTTGGTTGTATGTGCCTTCATTCCGCAAGCCTTCATTTTTAAGTTCAATGTATTGATCGGCATTGAGCAGTTCAGGCAGGTTCGCGGCGGTGTTGAAGTTCAGTGTGCTGGAGAAATTCACTTTCGCTTTTCCAAGGCGGCCCTTTTTGGTGGTTACGAAGACTACACCATTCGCAGCACGGCTACCATATATACTTGTAGCGGCAGCGTCCTTTGCGATATCTATGCTCTCGATATCAGCCGGGTTGATGGAAGAAAGCGGGTTATTGGAGGCATTACCGATACCTGAATCTTCCTCGCCGGTGAAACTGGGCACCCCATCGATCACGATCAATGGATATGAACTTAGCGACAATGAGTTTGTACCGCGAATACGGAACACTGGTGGTTCATTGAGGTTTCCGGAGTTTACTGTCACGTTTACACCCGAAGCTCTTCCACCGAGGGCACCTTCAAAGCTGGTTACGGGTTGTTCGGCAAGGGCACTGCCCTTTACACTGGCGATACTACCGGTAACCTCTGATTTACGCTGGGTACCGTAACCAATTACGGTTACCTCTGCGAGGTCAGATTTATTGGGCTGCAGGGAAACGTTTACCGTTGCAGCAGCTTTAACTTCCCTGGAATCGTATCCTACGAAGGAAATGACGAGCACGGCATCGGAACTTACCCCTTTGAGGGCGAAATTACCATTGTTGTCGGTCATGGTACCCTGCTGCGCATTTTTAACCCTTACTGAAGCACCGGGAAGTGGATTGCCACTTTCATCGAGCACACGGCCACGGATGTCGATTGGTGGTTTTGCGATCTGCGATGCAGACATGGAAGGTGTTGAATTTGGTAATCCGAAGTGGACTGGATTGGCATTGGCGTTAGCCTGGAGGAGTGTAAAAGTTAAAGCAAATAGGAGTTTGTTTTTAGATCGTGTGAGGGTGAAGGCGGGCGTTAAATTTCTCTGCATAAAACAGCAGTACAACCTTTGATAAGGCACATTAAAATTCATACTGAATAGTTTAGGGGATTAGATAATTATCTTGGTTCTATGAGCCGGCTGGTGTTCCGCGGCTCGTGGTTCTTGAGGTTTCTTTCTACATAGGCATCATTGATTTAATTTATAATACATTTCAATTATTTCTTTAATTAAATTTAACACCTTTTTACACAAGTAAATTCTACCTGAGATATTTCCAATTTGAACTCTGAACCGCAGTTTCTACTGCAAAGCAGATTATAAAACTTAGGATTTTTCGGCATTATTGACTTAAAACCATGTTTTTAGATCAAAAGTTAGGGCAGTTCTCTTCCGTAAACGTAATTTTTCAAATTCGTTCAGGTGGTTAATCATTAAAAAGGCTTGATCAGATACTTTGACTTAACGTTATCGTAAATTATAAATATTAGGAATAACATTTTCATAATAATTTCGTTACGAAAGCATAATGTTTATAATACTTTGGTGTATTAATATGAAATCATCAAGATGATCATGCAGTTTTTACAAGCTTAGCAGCCTGTTAGCACTTCGGGCAGAGGAATCGGTAATTTAACCACAAGTAAAAAGGCCTGCCCATGAGCTGGACAGACCTTTCAGCGGTCTTAAACCTTTTAATAATATTACTTTCTGTTGGGAACGGTCCAGAAATAAAGCGTCGCGCCGTCGACCATCTCCGTTTTTTCCGGTTTCCAGTCGCCCATATCAAAGGCATGCGAAACGATCCTTGTGCCTGGTTTTAGCTTCAGGATCTTAGGCCGCAGTTCCATATTTACCGTTGGCAGCAAATACATGGTGATCACGGTGGCTTTGCTCAGATCTGTTTCGAACAGGTTGGCGTTGACGAACTTTACCTTGTCGGTTACCCCTGCACTTTTGGCATTTGCATTTGCTTCAGCGATACGTTCCGGATCGATGTCGTAGCCGATGGCTGTTACGCCGTAATTTTTTGCTGCCGCCACGACAATACGGCCATCGCCGCAGCCGAGGTCATAGAGCACATCTCCTTTCTTGAGGTTTGCCAGTTTCAACATGCCCTCCACCACCTGCGGTTTTGTTGGAACATAAGGGACGTCGAGTTGAGGCTTTTCCCTGGTTTGTTGGGCTGTTGCGCTGTTGCCTGCGGCAACTGCAATGACAAATAAGCTTAGTAGAACTTTTACTGCTTTCATGGTACTTGATTTTTGGTTATGATATTTGGTTGATTTGACTGAGGTTTACTTTGAAAAAGGAATCCGACGATCAGCACACCAATACCTACAAAGGCACCGATACCGGTATACATGACACTGGAATAAAGCAGATAGGCGCTGCTCAGGCAGAAAATAAGCGGCAATATTGGGTATAGTGGCACGCGAAATGGCCTGTGCACATCAGGCTCTTTCCTCCTGAGCACAAACAAAGAAATACCAACGAGCAGGAAAAAGAACCAGAATACGGGTGCAGTATACTCTACGATGGTCTCGAAACCACTTCGCGTAATCAGTCCGAGGCTGATGAGCAGCAAGGAAATTAAGCCCTGCACGAGGAAAGCATTTACCGGACCGGCGGCCTGGCTGTCCCATTTCCCAAGCTTCGCAAAAGACTTGAAGTCGCGGCCAAGCGCGTAGTTTGTTCTGGCACCGGTGAAGATGGTCGCATTAACGGAAGTAAGTGCGGAGAATGCGACAAGGATTCCAATGAGCCAAACACCGGTGGATCCCCATACCTGCTGGAGCAGGTCTACCCCTACTGCATCAGAACTGGCCATGGCTGTATGTCCCAGCGCACGACTAAAAGCCAAATTAACCAGCAGGTATACCAGGGTAATGACCAGAATGCTGATGATAAGCACACGTACCATGCCCCGCTTGCCGGATTTTAGCTCTGCGGAGATGTAGGCGGCTTCGTTCCATCCACCGAGAGTGAGCAGGACAAATACCATGGCCAGACCAAGGAAATTCTCCTGGACCGGGGCTTCTGCCGTTGTAACTGCCGCTTGTTGCAGTACACCGCCAGCTGATGCTTCATTTAAAGCCTGAAGGGCAGCAGGTTCAGTGGCGGCAGGTGCAATAAACAGACCTACAACAACCACCAGCAATGCCCCTGCGACTTCCGTTGTGGTAAATACTTTTTGTGCGATGGTGCTCATGCGAATGCCTGCAATGTTAATTCCCGTAAGGATGATTACAATCAGTGCAGCATAGATCACCGAAGAATAGGTGCCCAGATTTATGACCTGAGAAAAGTAGTCGCCAAAGATATAAGCAAGCACGGCTATTGAACCCGTCTGAATAATGCTCATGCGGGCCCAGGCGAAAAGGAAGGCTAATCTCTTCCCGTAAGCACGGCTTAGAAAATGATAATCGCCGCCCGCATTTGGAAAGGTTGTACTGAGCTCAGCGTAGCACAAGGCACCGATTAAAGATACAACGCCGCCCAGGAGCCAGGCAAAAAGAAACATGGCTTCTGTGCTGGTGTTTGCCGCTACGAGCGAAGGTGTCCGGAATATGCCTGCGCCAATCACGATACCCACAATGATCGCGACAGCATCAATTATACTGAGTTGCTGCGCAGGCCGCAGCTGTTCTGTAGCATTTTCACCCATAGTAAGAGCTTTAAGTGTTCAGGTAGCAGATTAAAGATAATTATATTCGAGCAAAAACTACTATAGAAACTGATTCACAATAACTTAGGTTTTACCATTCTGAAAATTTTTATCAATAACAAAAGCCCCTGCAAGCATCAGCTTGCAGGGGCTTTGTAATGGTTTCGCTAAAATCTTCCTGAATGTAATTACATGCGCTCCGGAACGGTGATGCCCAACAGGCGCATACCAGCTTTCAGGATGTTTGCGACCACAGCGCTAAGATTTAGCCTAAGCTGCCTCATCTCCGTATCCTCCTCTTTGATGATTGGTGGAACTTCGTGATAGAACTTATTGAACATCTTTGCAACTTCGTACAGGTAATTTGCAAGGCTGGCAGGACTAAATCCTTTAGCTGCTATTGCGATTTCACCCGGGTATTTTGCAAGTAGCATGATCATTTCCAATTCAGTTTTTGAGATGGAAAGATCTGCAGTAGTTGTCACTGCCGAGTAACCTGCTTTGGTTAACAGTGATTTGATTCTTGCATGGGTATACTGAATAAATGGTCCGGTGTTACCTTGAAAGTCAATAGACTCCGCAGGATCAAACAGCAGACGCTTCTTAGGTTCTACCTTCAACAGGAAATATTTCAAGGCACCCAAACCGATGTTGTGGTACAAGGTTTCCTTTTCCTCTTCCGAGAAGTCGTTGATTTTGCCCAATGCTTCGGTTTTCTGCTTTGCTGTCTCGATCATCTCTTTAACAAGGTCATCGGCATCTACAACGGTGCCTTCTCTAGACTTCATTTTACCATTCGGCAGATCCACCATCCCGTAAGATAAGTGATGCAGGCCTGTTGCCCAGGTTTTGCCTAGTTTCTGAAGAATTAAGAACAACACTTTAAAGTGATAATCCTGTTCATTTCCTACTACGTAAATCGACTCATCCATTTTGTAGTCGTCATATTTCATCTGCGCAGTACCAAGATCCTGTGTAATGTAAACTGAGGTCCCATCAGCTCTTAGTACCAGCTTTTGATCCAGTCCGTCTTCTGTCAGATCAATCCAGACAGAACCATCTTCCTTCTTAAAGAAAACGCCTTTGGCAAGGCCTTCTTCTACGGTGTCTTTACCTAAAAGGTATGTGTTGCTTTCATAGTAGTACTTATCGAAATCTACGCCCAGGTTCTTGTAACTGACAGCAAAGCCATCGTAAACCCAGCCGTTCATTTTGCTCCAGAGTTCTTTTACTTCCGGGTCCCCATGCTCCCAAGCGAGTAACATGGCTTGCGCTTCCTTGATTAAAGCTGCGTTTTTCTTAGCTTCCTCTTCGGTCTGTCCGGCTTCTTTTAGCGCATCAATTTCTTTCTTGTATTCTTTATCGAAGATCACATAGTATTTACCAACCAGGTGATCGCCTTTGATGCCTGCGCTTTCCGGTGTTTCACCGTTGCTCCATTTCTGCCAGGCCAGCATGGATTTGCAGATGTGGATACCGCGATCATTTACGAGGTTCACTTTGAACACTTCAGCACCATTTGCTTTCAGTAATTCTGAGACAGAATAACCTAACAGGTTATTGCGGACGTGTCCAAGGTGCAGTGGCTTATTGGTGTTTGGCGATGAATATTCGACCATCACC
>DCLG01000076.1:37613-38050 GCA_002320935.1 Pedobacter sp. UBA1654
CCTCCGCAATACTCAGGTTCAGAAAACCCTTGATCACGTTAAAGCCGGTGATGTCCTCCACATTTTCCTGCAGGTAAGCACCAAGCTCGTTCGCTGTAACTTCGGGCGACTTCTTGGAGAAACGTACAATCGGGAACACCACAATGGTTAGTTGGCCTTCAAACTCGGGACGGGTATCCTGAAGGGAAATCTGGCTTTCAGGGAGCTCCTGATTGTATAATGCTTTAACTGCAGCAAGGGTTGCAGCGGTAATATGTTGTTCTATATTCATAATTCTAATCGTTTCTGAAAGCGTTTGTCACTTTCACTAATATTTCGAAGGCATGCTCCGCCATTTGGTTTTCGCGATCGAGCGTTGGGTTGACCTCTACAATCTCGAAGCAGCAAACTTTGGGATTGGTCACCATCCTGGAAAGCATAATGCCTGCTTCCCGTTC
>DCLG01000076.1:38266-46856 GCA_002320935.1 Pedobacter sp. UBA1654
CGCACAGATATCATCACCAGATCTTCGTACTTTATTTTCGGTGCAATATTACCTACATTTTTTAGCTGATACCAATAATTTATGGTTTCCTGGTCCAGTTGGTTGACTTTGGCGTTTAAATTATCCTCATCAAGTGCTATGGCCATCGGCATTCCATGCATGTTTCCAGAGGGCGTGGTATATGGTGAATGCATATCAGCGTGCGCGTCGATCCAGATCACTCCGAGTCTGCTTNNAGCTGTGATCGCCGCCAAGCACCACAGGAAAGTGCTTTTCATGCAAGGTGTCACGTACCATGTCGCTCAGCCTTTCGGTCATGGTCAATATACCCGAAATACGCTTGGCATAAGCACTGCCCGAACTCTCCAGTAAAAGGTGGTTTTCATTGGGCACTACAACACAGGCGTGTTTCTTGAAAAAGCGGCTGCCATAATCGAGCGCCGCGATTTTTATGGCGTCTACACCCAGACTTGCACCCCTCGTTCCGGCACCAATTTCTGACTTAACTTCAATGATTTTTAACGATTTAGTCATAAATTAAATACCCGTCTGTTTTATAAAGCGTTTAGATTATCTTTG
Source organism: Pedobacter sp. UBA1654 (assembly GCA_002320935.1). Taxonomy (GTDB): domain Bacteria; phylum Bacteroidota; class Bacteroidia; order Sphingobacteriales; family Sphingobacteriaceae; genus Pedobacter. The sequence goes on from DCLG01000076.1 coordinate 38,846, forward strand.
AGCCCAAAATAACTCATTTTATAGCCACCCTAAAAAAATATCGTTCAAAAATATAAAAAATGCAGAGTTACTCCGAATTTCTTGATCTAAGCGTTGGTTTTCCGCAAGAAGGCTACAGCGTTATAGACGACGAATTATATTTCCAGGATCTGAATTTGATGGAAATGATTGAAACCTACGGTACCCCCCTACGTTTCACTTACCTTCCGATGATCAGCAAAAAGATCCAGCAAGCTAAGATTCTTTTTCAAACCGCAATTATCAACAACAACTACCGCGGCGATTATAAATACTGTTACTGCACCAAAAGCTCTCACTTCCGCCACATCGTTGAAGAAGCTTTAAAAAACAACATTCACCTGGAAACATCTTCTGCATTTGATATGCCGATGATTGAAGCCCTGGAGAAAAAAGGTGTATTAACAAAAGACATCACCGTTATCTGTAACGGTTTTAAAACGTATCAATATAAACAGTATATCATTGATATGCTGCACGATGGTTACAAAAACATCATTCCTGTACTTGACAACAAAGAAGAGTTTAACCTTTTCGATGATGAGGTTGAGCTGGAATCACCTTGTAACCTGGGTATCCGTATCGCAGCTGAAGAGCAGCCAGACTCACAGTTCTATACTTCGCGCCTAGGTGTTCGTATGGAAGACGTGATCGACTTCTACAACAATAAGATTTCTTCAAACCCGAACTTCAGGGTAAAGTTATTACACTTCTTCATCAACTCTGGTATTACAGATTCTCCGTACTACTGGAACGAACTGGAGAAATATGTGACTTTATACTGCAAGTTCAAGAAGATCAATCCAGAGCTGGATACTTTAGATATCGGTGGTGGTATGCCATTCAAAGATTCACTGGTATTTGACTTTGATTACGAATACATGGTGAACGAGATCGTGAAGCGTATCAAAGAAATTTGTGCAGAACACGATGTAATGGAACCCGATATCATTACAGAGTTTGGTAAATACACCGTTGCAGAAGCTTCAGGTATTTTGTATAAAGTATTGGGCCGCAAGCAACAAAACGACCGTGAAAAATGGTTAATGCTTGACGGTTCGTTCATCACCAACCTACCGGATGTTTGGGCTTTAAACCAAAAATACATCTTGCTGCCAATTAACAACTGGGATGCTGAATATGAGCGCGTGAACCTTGGTGGTATAACCTGCGATGGCCAGGATTATTATAACCAGGAAGCACACATGAACTCGGTGTTTATGCCGAAAACACGTAAAGTGCAGTACCTTGGTTTCTTCAACACTGGTGCTTATCAGGAAGTATTAAGCGGTTATGGTGGTATTCACCACTGCCTGCTACCAAGCCCTAAACACGTGATCATTCGTCGCAACCGCGATGAAACCTTTAACTTCGAAGTTTTTGGTGAGGAACAAAACAGTAAACAAGTACTTAAGATTCTGGGTTACACCTAGTAATTAAGTTTATAATAAAGCTAAAAACAATAAAGCCCGACTGAATATATCAGCCGGGCTTTTCTTATTTATCGCTACAAATCGAACCTTAATTATACTTAATTCCAGAATTAAGCTACAGTTATGGTCTTAGGTGCATTCTGAGACTCATCTTTTTTACCTACGGTGATGTATAAAACGCCGTTGGTGTACTCAGCAGAGATCTTATCTGCATCCACGCTTTCAGGCAGCATGAAGGATCTTGCGAAAGAGCTGAAATCAAACTCCCTGCGGCTAAAATCTTTTTTCACCTGATCTTCAGCGGCTTTTTTCTCAACCCATAAAGAAAGTGTATCTTTCTTAACATTCAGTTGAAAATCTTCTTTGTTCAATCCAGGCGCAGCGACTTCGATCACATAAGCTTCTGCATTTTCTGCAATGTTTACAGCAGGCATTTTCGTAACGCTGTAGTTTTTGTTTAACGCTTCACTAAACAATGAATCAAATACATTGTTGAAATATGGTGCGCTGTTTCTGGTTCTGTTGTTGAAATTTACTAGTGTCATATCTTGTTCTAATTAATTTTTTTATTTTTAAATACATTTCCCATTATTCAACTCCTATACCAAAGCAAAATATGATGAGTATTAAGACACTATGGCAGTCAAAAACAAGTGAATCGGACAAAACGACCGAACACATTAACGATATCGACAGTTATAAGTACAAAACGGTGATCGAAACGAGGTTTGCAGATTTCGATATGATGGGCCACGTAAATAATTCCGTGTACTTCACTTACATGGAAATTGCACGGGTGAAGTATTGGAAACATGCAATCAATTGGGACTGGAAAAAGACTGGTGTTGTGATTGGTCAGGCTGCATTGAAGTACATGGTGCCGATCTTTCCAGAAGACCAGATTCACATGTATGTCCGCACTTCCAGAATTGGGCGCAGCAGCTTCGACCTGGAATATCTGATTGTGAAAAAGAAGGACGGCAGAGAGATTGTTTGCAGCAAAGGTATGACGGCCTGCGTTGCTTACGATAATCAAAGCAAGCAGGCCACCCCTATTCCCGAACGGGAAAGAAATAAGATGATTCTTTTTGAGCAGTTGGTAAGTGCTGAGGTAAGTTCCGAAGTTTAAAAGATCTTCCCGGGATTTAAGATACCATTTGGATCAAACACCTGTTTGATGCCCCGCATCAGGTTCAGGTTTATCTCTGCATATTTCAAGGGCATATATTCTTTTTGAACCAGTCCTATGCCATGTTCGCCAGAGATGGTTCCACCAAGTGCAGCCGTTAATTCAAAGATTTCGGTGATCCCGAGTTTAAGTTTAGTCTTCCAATCCTCATCACTCATGCCAGCCTTAATAATATTCACGTGGAGGTTACCATCTCCCGCATGACCGTAACAAACGCTCTCAAACCCATATTTAGCACCGATTTCTTTGATCCCACTGATCAACTTTGGTAGTGCTGCCCGTGGCACCACAGTATCTTCTTCCTTGTAAACCGAGTTTGACTTTACAGATTCCGCCATCACCCTACGCATCTTCCAAAGTTCCTCTTTCTGCGCGGCCGTATCGGCGAAAAGCACTTCTACACAGCCGTGTGCTTCAAGTACCGAATTTGCCTTTTCACAATCCTTGAAGATCGTATCCATATCGTCACCATCAAATTCAAGCAACAAGAATGCATTCACATTGTCTTTGAGATCGAATTGGATGTCGTCATATTTAATCACCCATTCTACCCCTTTTCGCTCCATAAACTCCAGTGCCGATGGCGTCATTCCTGCGCGGAATATTGCCGACACGGCGGCACAAGCAGCTTCGTTCTCGGTAAATGATGCCAGCATCAACACACTATGACCAATCACTGGAATTAACTTGGTAACAATCTTGGTGACTACACCCAGCGTACCCTCAGAGCCAATCATCAACTGCGTGAGGTTATAACCGGATGCATACTTGAGGGTATTTGCACCAGTCCAGATGATCTGCCCGTCGGGCAGCACCACCTCCAGGTTCAGGATGTACTCGCGGATGGTACCATATTTCACTACCCGAGGCCCACCGCTACCATGGGCTACGTTCCCACCAATGAAGCAGCTGCCCTTACTGGAGGGATCTACGGGATAACGCAGGCCCAGCTCCCCTACTGCATCCATAAACTCCTGTGTAATCACCCCAGGTTCTACGGTAGCCTGGAGATTTTCCGTATCTATATCAATTACTTTCTTAAATTTTTCCATAGAAAGCAAAACACCGCCATGGACAGGCAGCGCACCGCCACTCAGACCCGTACCGCCGCCTCTGGGCGTAACCGGCACCTGATGTCCATTGCAAACCTTAAGTAAAGCAGATACTGCAGCGGTATCCAGCGGCTTCACCACAACTTCAGGATAAAACTTTAGATCCTCGGTTTCATCATGGGCGTAGTTGGCGAGTGATTCCTCATCTAAAAACACGTTGGCTGCGCCTACAGCTTCTTTAATCAGATTTAGTATTTCGGGGGTTATTTTATTGAAGTTCATTGTTTTAAATTGACAGCATGCCCTATTGTTCAGGCAACTTCTTATTGTTTTTCATTTTTTCTCAGCCCAATCATACCATGAATGCACCTATTTACAAATCAGGCCTTCTTCTAGGCGGTGTATTCGAGTTGCACAAAGGAATGGTCAATTTGCCCCGGCATAGGTGGGTGGAGCTTCTTAATACCAACCACTACATTCAGCACAAAAGGAAAAGCACTTTTTACCTGCTGGAGCATCTCCTGCACCACTGTTTCCAGCAGCTTTTGCGTACGTTTCATACTTTCCTGAATTATGTTGTTTAACACTTCATAGTTCACTGTATGTTGCAGATCCTCTGTATCCCCGGCAGGCTCAAACTTGACCTCTATACTCACCAGGAACTGCGTTCCAAGCACCTGCTCTTCTGGATAAAAGCCATGGTAAGCAAAACATTTTACATCTCTTAAAGCAACCGTTTGTATCAGCATATGAAGTGTAAAGTTATATATTTGAATGAACATTCACAGCCGAAAACCATATCCGCCTTACTATGAACAGATCCGGAAAGAAAGACCTTTATGAGTCGCCAGACTATTTTCTCCTTGACGAACTGCTGTCTGACGAACACAAACTGATCAGATCAACTGCCCGGGATTGGGTAAAAAATGCGCTGAGCCCCATCATTGAGGATTATGCACAACGTGCCGAGTTTCCAAAACAGCTCATTGCTGGACTCGCGGAGCTTGGTGCATTTGGACCTACCATTCCGGAGGCGTATGGAGGTGCCGGATTAGACTATATTTCTTATGGAATCCTGATGCAGGAAATTGAACGTGGTGACTCCGGGGTTCGATCTACAGCCTCTGTACAAGGCTCCCTGGTGATGTATCCCATCTTCGCCTATGGCTCTGAAGAACAAAAACAAAAATATCTGCCAAGATTGGCCAGCGGCGAGATCATGGGCTGCTTCGGATTAACGGAACCTGATCACGGCTCTAATCCGGGCGGCATGACCAGCAACATCAAAGACATGGGCGATCACTACTTGCTCAATGGTGCTAAGATGTGGATCTCCAATGCCCCTTTTGCAGAGATTGCAGTCGTGTGGGCAAAGGATGAACAAGGTAAGATCCGTGGTATGATCGTAGAGCGTGGCATGGAAGGTTTCAGCACCCCCGAGACACACAACAAATGGAGCCTTCGGGCATCTGCAACGGGTGAGTTGGTGTTCGACAATGTAAAGATTCCAAAAAAAAATATCCTGCCGGGCGTATCTGGGCTGAAAGGACCACTGGGTTGTTTGAACCAGGCGCGGTACGGAATCGCATGGGGTGCCTTAGGTGCAGCAATGGACTGTTACGATACTGCATTACGCTATGCGAAAGAGCGGGTTCAGTTTGGCAAGCCTATTGGTGGTTTTCCGCTGCAGCAGAAAAAACTCGCAGAGATCATTACAGAGATAAGCAAGGCACAGCTGTTGGTATGGCGACTGGGTGTGCTAAAGAATGAGGGACGTGCGAACGCAGAACAAATCTCCATGTGCAAAAGGAACAGTGTAGAGATTGCGTTGAACATTGCCAGAAATGCGAGGCAGATGCTTGGCGGCATGGGCATCACCGGCGAATTCTCCATTATGCGGCACATGATGAACCTGGAGTCTGTGGTCACCTACGAAGGTACGCACGACATACACCTATTAATAACCGGCATGGATGTCACCGGCATCAATGCTTTCAAATAATGCATATGAAAACGTTTAAAAAATACGAGTACCTTCCGGCTCCACCGGAGGAAGTTTACCTGGCACTTACCAAGGAACAAAGCATACAGTTATGGACCGGCGCACAGGTCCAATTTACAGAAGAACCAGGCACAGAGTTCTCACTGTGGGAGGGCGATATTGTCGGTAAAAATATCGAGTTTGAATACGGAAAAAGGATCGTGCAGCAATGGTACTTTGGGGAAGAAAATGAACCTTCTATCGTCACCATAAAACTTCACGCAGATAAAAAAGGCACCTCACTGGAGTTTGTACAAACAAACATTCCAGATGATGATTTCGACGATTTCACAGCGGGCATCCAGGAGCATTACCTGGGTGGGCTGCAAGATTTTTTCGAAGAAGAATAACACACAACACTGGCAGTCCNNTTATCAACAACAAAGCCGCTGCAAGCAATATGCTGTCAGCGGCTTTGTTATGTACAGAAGCTTTTATTCCCCAAAAGCAGTGCGGACATTCTCGCGCAAGTTATAATTGGATGCCATTACTTCGCCATAAGCTCCGGTACTTCTAATGGCAATGAGATCTCCCCGGAAAGTCTCTGGAAGTTCAACCTCTTTTCCAAAGCAATCCGTGCTTTCGCAGATTGGGCCAACGACATCATACTTGGTCAAAGCGTCTGCAGCACTGGTTTCAGTACCTGCGGCATGCGGTCGAGAAATGTTCTCGATCTTATGATATGCCTGATATAAAGCGGGACGCATCAGTTCGGTCATACCAACATCAAGCACAATGAAGTTCTTCTTTTTACCGTTCTTCACATACAACACCTGACTGATCACCGAGGAACATTGTCCCACCAATGCTCTTCCCAACTCGAAATGCACTTCCTGCCCATGAGCAACTTCCAGGAAGTCATTGAAGATCTTGAAATAATGCTCGAAATCTGGAATCTGCTGATCTGGATTATGGTAGTCAATACCTAACCCCCCACCAACGTTTAAAACACTTACCTTAAATCCACGCTCAGAGAACCAGGTTGAAAACTCATTCACACGCAAGCAAAGGTTCTTGTAAACATCCAGATTGGTAATCTGTGAGCCGATATGAAAATGTATTCCAATAAACTCCAGGTTTTCAGACTTTTTCAATACCGTTGCACAGTCAGGAAGGTCCCAGCTGTTGATGCCAAACTTGTTCTCGTCGAGTCCGGTAGTGATGTTATGATGGGTGTGGGCGTCTACATTTGGATTGATGCGTATTGCTACCTTAGCCACTTTACCTTTTGTGGCGGCCAGCCCGTTAATGACCTCAAGCTCCTGAATAGACTCCACATTGAAGCAGAAAATATCTTGTTCAAGTGCATAGTTGATCTCCCTGTCGGATTTACCGACACCAGCAAACACAATCTGCGAAGCTGGAAAACCCAACTCTATTGCTTGTCGCACTTCACCCCCGCTTACCGCATCTGCGCCAAAACCCATGTCCTTGATCCTGCCCACCACCTTGGGATTGAAGTTCGCCTTCATGGCGTAATGCACATGAAAGTTATATGCATTCGCATGTTTAGCACAACTATCCAGCGTTTGCTGCAACAGATTTAAGTCGTAATAATAGAATGGTGTTTCTAATTCTGCAAACTGGGCTATATCTTTATCAGAAAAATTCATTTTGAAATATCTTATCGTATTTAGTTTAGTAGGCCTGACATTGATCTACATTGGTAACTATTATGACCTGAAGAGGCAAAAGATTACCCATGCGGAATATAACAGAAGGTTCCGCTTTACTTACATCCTGTTATTGGTTGTTATTGCCATTCTAGTCTATCTAAAAAAGAAATGATAAGCGTTGACACTGAAATACCGCATCAGCACAGCGCAGGCAGCTTCAACGCCTATCAGATCATATTTTTATCTAGAATAAACGGTTGTGTAAACTTCTTAAAGCTTCCGTTTTATCCTGCGTATTAATTAAGAGCGAAATATTATAGTTACTGCCTCCATAGGAAATCATACGGATTGGGATGTGCTTCAATGAGTCCAGAACCCGGGATGCATAACCATGTTTCTCGGGACCGAAATCTCCTACCACACAAACGATCGATTGGTCTTTATCTAACTCTACTGTTCCAAAATCATGTAGCTCCTCTACAATCTTGTCCAGATTATCTGTAAAATCAATGGTTAAGGAAACTGCAACCTCGGATGTTGTAATCATATCAATTGGCGTTTTGTACCTTTCGAAGATCTCAAATACCCTTCTCAGAAATCCGTAGGCTAACAACATCCTACTGGACTGGATCTTAATCGCGGTAATCCCATCTTTAGCTGCA
>DCLG01000076.1:46863-51260 GCA_002320935.1 Pedobacter sp. UBA1654
ACCTGAAGCCTGTGTTTCCATGGTGTTTAATAATCGCACCGGAATTTTATACCGCTGTGCAGGAAAAACAGACTGCGGATGTAAGATTTTAGCCCCAAAGTAGGCAAGCTCCGCAGCTTCATCAAAAGAAAGTCTTGCAATTGGCTTAGTACCTTTAACAATTCTTGGATCATTGTTATGCATGCCATCGATGTCTGTCCAGATCTGAACTTCATCTGCCAGAATCGCTGCACCGATCAATGAAGCAGTATAATCACTTCCACCACGGCGTAAGTTGTCTACTTCACCGAAAGTGTTACGGCAAATAAACCCTTGTGTAATGAACAATGTCTGTTCCGTCGCCGCATCGATCAAAGGCTGCAGGTGACTGGATATAAACGGGATATCCGGTTCATTATCTTCATCTATCTTCATGAAATCAAGTGCTGGGAGAAGCACAGATGGTATATCTATAGACTTTAAGTAGATATGGAAAAGTGTAGTAGATATTAATTCTCCCTGTGCGAGCACCACTTTTTCTTCAATCGATGTGAACAGGTCGTTCGCCAATGCGGTAAGGAAGTTGAAATGATAGTTAATCAACTCCTCGCCCTCCAAACGGTGGGGCCCTTCAGGTAGAAGTTCAGTAACAAATATCTGATAGCTTTGCTTTAGGTTATTTATTAACGCCAGGCCGCCCTGCTTATCATCCTTCAAAAGTTTGGCAGCTATTTCAACTAAACTATTTGTTGTACCAGACACCGCTGATAAAACCACGATTTGTCTCTCTGCCGGGTTAATAATGTCCAGCAATTTAGTCATGCGCTCAGGGCTTCCGACAGAAGTTCCTCCAAACTTTAGTATTTTCATGTATTTAAATTTTTGTTTTTGTTGTTGAATAAATCCTGATCATTACACTGTTGCCACTGAAAAACCATGAAATGCTTCACACATGTATGTTATTAAACTGCGATTAAAAAATGATTGTGCATCATTTTGTTCATTAATTAGCAACGAAATACCGAAAGCTTTTAATTAATTTACCTCAGAATTGTGCTAAGAACGCGTGAAAATAGAAAAAAGCCCGATGATTTATTACATTTCAAAATAATATTTGGATCAAGGTGCTGAGAAAGGCAAAAAACAGAATGCGTTTCTGAAGATGGCACCCAGACAAACAAAAAACCGGAACAATTGTTTAATAACAAATTTTAAAACAACAAGAATAAAAAATGCAGCTAGAACCAACAACATTAGACACTGTAAACAAGTGGCTAAACGGTAGTTACGACGAAACGACAAAAGCAGAAATCCAGGACTTGCTGGACAAAAATGATACAACCGCACTAACAGACGCTTTTTACAGGGACCTTGAGTTCGGTACCGGAGGTTTGCGCGGCATCATGGGTGCAGGTTCTAACCGCATAAATAAATATACAATTGGGACAGCAACTCAGGGTTTAAGCAACTACCTGCTTAAGAAGTATCCTGGTGAAAAAATCAGCGTTGCCATTGCCCATGATAGTCGCAACAATTCTGACGTATTTGCAAAAGTCACTGCAGATGTATTTTCTGCTAATGGTATTCATGTTTACTTTTTTGAAGCACTCAGACCTACACCGGAACTTTCTTTCGCCATAAGGCACTTAAAATGCAAAAGTGGTGTAATGCTTACCGCATCANNACAATGGATATAAAGCTTACGGCGAAGACGGTGGACAGTTCACCTCACCAGATGATAAGCAAGTAATGCAGGAAGTTGCTGCGATTACAGACATCAGTCAGGTAAAGTTTGACCGTATTGACGAGAACATCGAAGAGATCGGTACCGGAATAGACAACTTGTACCTAAATGAGATTGTCAAATTATCAGTTTCTCCGGAGGCAATTCTTCGTCAGAATGATCTTAAAATTGTTTATTCTCCAATTCACGGTACAGGTATTACCTTAGCGCCAAAAGCACTTGCTCAGTTTGGATTTACCAACGTCACAGTCGTTGAGGAACAAAGTGAACCAGACGGCAACTTCCCTACCGTCGTTTATCCGAACCCGGAAGAGCAAGAAGCAATGACGCTGGCACTGCAGAAAGCTCAGGAAATTGACGCAGATCTTGTGCTGGCAACAGATCCTGATGCGGATCGTGTTGGTATTGCTGTGAAAAACAATGACGGAGAATTTGTGTTGCTTAATGGAAACCAAACCGGAAGTTTACTGATCCACTATCTCCTTAGTGCATGGGAAGAAAGAGGAAAGCTTGATGGAAATCAATATATCGTTAAAACCATCGTAACTACAAATCTGATTGATGCCATTGCAGCATCTAAAAACGTAACCTGCTATAATACCTTAACTGGATTCAAGTGGATCGGTCAGCTGATGACGCAGCTACAGGGCAAAAAGACTTTTATTGTAGGCGGTGAGGAAAGCTATGGCTACTCTGTTGGTGAACTCGTGAGAGATAAAGACGCCATTATTTCCTGTGCATTTATTGCGGAAATGACTGCGTATTACAAAGATAAAGGCACAAGCCTGTATAACGCTATGCTTGATATGTACGTGCAATATGGCGTATATAAAGAAGAGTTGGTTTCACTAACTAAGAAAGGTAAATCGGGAGCGGAAGAGATTAAGGCAATGATGGAGAAATTCAGAAACAACCCTCCTGCCCAGCTTGGTGGTTCTAAAGTAACCACACTAAAGGATTATGAGCTACGTACAGAAACTGACCTGACAAGCAACACTTCTAAACCATTAGAATTACCCAAATCAGACGTACTGCAATTTATTACCGAAGACGGAAGTATTGTGTCTGCGAGACCTTCAGGAACAGAACCTAAAATCAAGTTCTACTGCAGCGTAAATGCGCCACTTGCAGACAAATCACAATACAAAGAAGTTGAAGGACAGTTAAGTGCAAAAATTGCCACTTTGATGGCAGACCTGCAAGCCTAAGTTTACATCAATATATCCAAAGCAAAAAGCCCTGATCCATTTGGAACAGGGCTTTTACCATTTATAGTGCACAACTATTTTTTAGTCTGCTCTTCAATTGCTTTTAGCAGCTTGTCATAAGGTGCGATAAATTTCTCTACACCTTCATCTTCCAGTTTCTGAGTAATCTCGTCAAGGTTGATGCCTGCCGTTTTTACTTTCTCAAGGATTTCTGTTGCTTTATCCAGATCCTCGGTTAAGCGGTCTGCTGGCTCGCCTTCGGTACGGTAAGCTTCCAGTGTTTCCATAGGAACAGTGTCTACAGTGTTCTTGCCAATCAGTGCGTCAACGTATTTTGTTGACTTAAAAGCAGGATTTTTGCTACTCGTACTTGCCCAAAGCAAACGTTGTGGCTTTGCACCTTCCGCCTCCAGTTTTTTCCACCTATCGGAACTGAAAACTTCAAGATAAATCTCATATGCTTTCTTTGCGGAAGCAATTGCTACCTCTCCTTTTAGATCACCTAGTCCATTTTCATCAAGCAATGGATCTACCATCACGTCTATACGGCTCAAAAAGAAACTTGCAACAGAGGCAATGTCAGCAATCGGCTGATCTTTCTCCAGGCGCTCTTCAAGGCCTGCAATATAAGCTTCAGCTACCGCACGGTATCTGTCTAATCCAAAAAGTAAAGTTACGTTGATGTTAATGCCTTCTGCAATTGCTCTGCGGATGGCCTCAAGACCAGGCTCAGTTCCAGGAATTTTGATCATTACATTCTGACGGGCAACTTTCTTCCACAGGTCTACTGCCTGCTGAAAAGTGCCTTCAGTATCCATTGCTAATCGTGGAGAAACCTCCAAACTCACGTAGCCATCGGCTCCCCGCACATCTTCCTGGTTATATAAAGGCTTAAAAATATCTGCCGCTTGTTGTATGTCACTAACTGCTAATTGATAAAATACATCTTCAAAGTCCTGACTCGATTCCGCTATGCGCAAAATGTCTGCGTCGTAATCCGAGGAACTGCTGATCGCTTTCTCGAAAATTGCTGGATTAGAGGTAACACCCCTTACGCCATCGTTGTCTATTAATTCTTTAAGTCTACCGGATTTTATAATATCTCTATCAATAAAGTCAAGCCAGATGCTTTGACCAAAATCATGTATGCTCTTTACTTTACTGGTTTCCATAAAATATCTTTAAAATAAAAAACACTAAGAATTAAAAACGGTTTGCCCGTTTTATCTTATAGAAGTAAATATAACAATTAGTTTAAGCTTAGCCGAATCTGCTTAAACAGATTCGAATCAATGCACATTTTTTGTATATATCTGCAAAATAATATTTCATAAAAACAAAACATCAAATTAAGGGTTGTTGAGACATAGTGTTTTCATCTACCTATGTTTTGAGTCCGAAACAATTGTTTCGGGCTTTTTTTTTGCCAGATCCCTAAACTAAAAGGTGGAATAAAACGAGCGCAG
>DCLG01000076.1:51282-57293 GCA_002320935.1 Pedobacter sp. UBA1654
CAGCGGACAATTGTCCGCTGCGCTCGTTTTATCGAATACTTACTATGATCTGAGTATGTATGTTGAGTCTACTCATTTCCAGATCAGCGTAACCGATCTGATCTTATTGTACCGGTTTTTTATTTTCTTCCTTCGTTGGACTCAAGTTCAGAATATCATCACCATTGTTTGCTTTCTGCGCCTCAAGCTTGTCGCTGATCTGTTTAGCTTGCTTATAATGTCCTTCCAGGATCGGCAATGTTTTCGTTGCGAATGCTTTGATCGCCGGATCCTGGGCCGATGTCGCAGTTCTGAAGAGCTCAAGCGTGGCGATATGATCAGTTACCATCATTTTCATATAGTGCCTGTCAAAGCCATCGCCCTGCAAACTTTTCATGGCATCCATATGGGCTTTTTCTTGTTGCGGAAATGTGTTTGCAAGCTGAAGTCCTTTATTCTTGGCAATACCTTCAAGTTCTTTGTTCGCAGCACTGTGATCTTTGATCATCATGTTTGCAAATTCTTTAACCATCGGGCTTTTCGATTTCTGCAATGCCAGACTACCAGCTTCAACTTCCATCATGCCGCCGATACCGGCTTTATTTACGAATTCAGTTTCTGTAGGCACCAACTTACTTTCTTTCTTAGTTGCTGCATCACCAATGGTGTCCAGTGCCGTGTCTGATGATAAAGTTGTAGCCGTTCCTGCTACCTTCTCCTGGTCTGAGCCTGAAGAGCAAGCTTGAAAGGCCAATCCGGAGATCATTAAAGCAGCGATTAGGTTTCTATTTTTCATAATTGATTGTTTTAGTTGAGAGATAAATCCTCGTTTATTTGGTTCTACAAGCTAACAACAGCTATAAATATCAAAAGTTTTAAAAGCCTACAAGCGCCCTGATCGTTGCGCCCATCTGTCACTCTCATATACAATAAAAAAACATTTATTGCAAACATTTTTCTTCGATTTATAGTTGTAATGTCAACCAACCAGAACAATAAAATTTTAAATAGCTAACCTATGGCAACCACTAAGAAAACCGAATCAGCAGCTGAAACTAAGAAGTCAGCAGATACCAAAAAATCATCAACCAAGAAAGCGTCTGGCATGACTGGTAAAATGAAGGACTCAGAATTCCATGAGTTTTTTGTTGATGGACTAAAAGACATTTACTGGGCTGAAAAGCACCTGGCGAAAGCCTTACCTAAACTGAAAAAAGCGGCTACAAGCGAAGAGCTCGCACAGGCTTTTGAGAAACATACAGAAGAAACAGCTGAACACATCGCGCGTTTAGAGCAAGTGTTTGAGTTGATGGAAGAAAAAGCAGTAGCCAAGAAATGTGAAGCAATGGAAGGCTTGATTAAAGAAGCGGAAAGCATCATTGAGGACACGGACAAAGGTACAATGATTCGTGACGCTGGCTTAATCATGGCAGCCCAAAAAGTTGAGCACTATGAGATCGCTTCTTATGGTACCCTGAGAACTTTCGCAGAGATCATGGGCCATACTGAGGTTGTTGATCTTCTAGACCAAACCCTTGAAAATGAAAAAGCGACTGACGTGATTTTAACCGAAGTTGCAGTTTCATCGATCAACGAGCCGGCATCTGAAGAATAAAAGCTTACTAGTTAATTTATTTTAACCCGGATACCTTGGTGTCCGGGTTTTTTGATAAAAAACGCCCTCTGACGTCGTTTTTTAATTGAGTCTCAGGAACATTAAACCAAGGTCAGATTTACCAGGATGTCAGCATGACGTAATAGTTCATGCTGCAACACGGATTTTAAAACTTGATGTAAGAAACTTCGTTTTAAATAATGAATATTAGTTCAGCATAAGGATCATGATTACACTGGAAAACGAATTACTGAAAGCAAGCTTTGTACAGAAAGGCGCCGAACTTCAATCGCTGAAAAGCAAAACTTCTGATATAGAATATATCTGGGATGCCAATCCGAAAGATTGGGCTAAACATAGCCCAGTGCTCTTCCCAATTGTTGGCGCACTCAAAGGCAATCAATATGCCTATCAGGGATCGGACTATGAGCTTAGCAGACATGGCTTTGCACGCGATATGGAATTTGACCTCGAATCAAAGTCGACCGATGAAGTTGTTTTCACCCTTAGATCTACCGAAATAACCAAGAAAGTCTATCCTTTTGAATTTAGCCTGAGTCTGATCTACATGCTTAAAAGCCATGGCTTAAGTTGCACTTACAAGGTCTACAACCCTTCACAATCTGACCTTCTATTTTCCGTTGGTGGACATCCCGCATTTGCCACACCTGTTACGGATACGGTTAGCTACGAAGATTACTATTTGCGCTTCAATCAGGATGAGGAGTTGGTAATTAACAAAATTGCAGATAACCTGATCTCTGAAGAAGTTCAAACGATCCCCTTAAAGGATAAGGTTCTTCCACTTAAGCATGAATTATTCTATGAAGACGCATTGGTGCTTAAATTCTTGCAAAGCAAAAAGATCAGTCTTCAAAATAAGGTAAACACCCATGGTCTACACTTCAGCTTTGAAGGATTTCCTTACTTTGGGATCTGGGCAGCTAAAGATGCAAATTTCGTTTGTCTTGAACCCTGGTGTGGCATAGCCGACGGTGTTAACCATAGCGGCCAGTTTAGCGACAAAGAAGGTATTGTTATTTTATCTGCGGAAGAATCCTGGCAAAGGACCTGGCAGGTGGATATATTTTAAGGTTGCTCGCGGACTACCCTTCCCTCCTTCCAGAACACGGCACTGCTGCTATCTGGATAATTTCTGGTGGTAAGTAATGCGAGACGATCTTTGTCCAGTACAAATAAAGAACAGAAATAACGACCTTCGTTGATTGGCAGATCGGGATAGGGAAAACTCAGGTTGCCGAAGTTCTTCGCCATGCTATTCCCCACCATAACCACAACAGAATTCTTTTTCCAACCTTTGTAGCGGTCGAGCTTACGACCCAGTTCCGTCTGCATGGAAATCACGGTTTCACCGGAAGGGAACTGTACTACATTGGGTGCACCACCCCATACCGGATCTACAGAACCAATCCAGCGACGTCCATTGTCTTTGGTTCCCACGGTTGCGTAGTTCCAGTTGGCTTCCATTGAGGTCCAGATGATCTCCGGCGAGGTCATGTTTTCCACTGCTTCCACGGGTATGATAATGCCTTTATTATCTTTAAGTACTAAAGGAACAGGCATTCCATCCCTGCGCCCCGGTGTGAAGGCCACCATCTGCGGGCTCGACCAGGTGGTTCCATTGTCTTTTGAACGGATTAGAAGCACTTTCTGTTCATGACGTCCTTTTGCCGCTTTCGTGCTGACCAACTCATTGGAAAAGAACAGCTGGATCTCTCCGCTGGGCAGTTGAGTCATTCCTGGTTCCCAAGACCGTCCTAAGGCAACAATGGAGGGTTTACTCCAGCTTTCACCAGCATCTTTACTGATGCGTACCTGTAAGTTGTTGTGCACACTGTCGTCCGGAATGCCTCTGCCGGTGTATGCCAGCAACAGCCACTTATTTTTAAGCACGAGTAAATCTGGTGTTGAAAAGCCGGAGTAACGATCTTGCTGATCGTCTTTAACAATAATTTCCTCCTTTGTCCAGCTTTGCCCATTGTCAAAGCTCTTTCGCAGTGCGATGTTGTCCCACTCGTGACCTTTCGGTCCGAAGTGATATACCATAAAAACCGTATCTCCATTATAGCGTCTTGCCCGGCCGTATTCCGCAAAGTATTCCTCGTGTGAAACTTTCTTTTCCGATTTGTCCCAAATAATTCTGGCATTTCGAATGGTGTCGTCAATCCTTGGAAGATCATCTTTCGCAAACTGAAAGTTTGTATTTTTTTCAGGTGCTTGTCTACAAGATGTCAGGCAAATACAAGTACTAAACGTCAGAATGATGGAATGGAGGATAAGTTTCTTCATAGACAGGGATTGTTTATAATAAACAGTTATCCAGGTGGATTGATTGACCGTATTTATGATTAACAGAATTGTTATTTAGCGCGGCCCGGTGAGATGCTTTGAAATGCAGAGGCCCCGGATATCCCCGGGGCCTCTGCTATGTTTTGCCTAGCCCTCGCGGATTACCCGCTCCTAGGACTTTTTATCTTTTTTATTTGCTACTCCAATATAGTGAAAACGAATATTTCCAGCAAATGTTTTCCGCTTTAAAATACAGGTATTTTCCACCTGGCAAAGCTGAAAAAGACTGCTATTTCAATACTTCAGATGCACCTATCAATTCGTTCGCATAGCCAACCAGTTCTGCTGCACGATGACTCGCGGTATGTGCAGCCAGGATTTTAGTTCTTGCACGCTCGCCAATTTCCACGCGGGTGGCATCGTCCATGGATTGCAGGTATTGGAGTGTCTCTTCACCCGAATTGGATACCAGGATCTCCGTACCGATTTCAAAAACAGAATCCAAACCATCCCAGTAGTCACTGATGATCGGCACACCGCAGGCTGCAGCTTCAAACAGCCTCACACTTGGCGAGTATCCCGCTTTGATCATATCTGCGCGGGTAATGTTTAACGCAAAACGTTGCGCATTGTAAAACTTGCGGTGCTCTGCAGGTGGCAGGTGATGAATGTGTTCGATGTTCGACGGCCACTGTACCGTCTCCGGGTACTGCGGTCCGGCGACCGTAAACCGGCCTTCCGGCCATGCTTTCGCAGCATCAAACATAAGTTTTTCTAATGGCGGCTGACGGTCGTCGCTGTATGTACCAAGGTAGCCAAGGTCCATCGTTTTTCCAATTTCTTCCGGGAAATACAAAGCTGGATCTACCGAGCAGTATAATGCTCTTGCGCATGGTGAGCCATACTTCTCTTCAAGAAGCTTAAGCGTTGGTCCTCCAGTAAAGGAAAGATACAGGTCGTACTTGGCGATGAGCTCGGGACTCAGGTACTCGTAATCCTTACGCTCCAGTTTGGCGAGCGTCACAGGGGTATCAATGTCGTAGAATGCTTTAATGCCTTTGGCTGTCTCGCAAACCCATTCTCCTACCGGAACACCTTCGGGTACATAAGAACCTACGATCACAAAATCCGCAGCACTTACTTCAGCTGCATAATTGTGTTTGAGTTCCTCCAGATCTTTGTATAAGATCGTTTTACAGTACTCCGGATTTGCAAGGTCCCTGTTATCGGCATACCATGGTACATCCCGTTCAAGGAAAGTTACCCGGTGTCCTGCTTTATCAAGCTCCTTAACAAGCGCACGAAATGTTGTTGCATGCCCGTTGCCCCAGGAGGATGTGATGGAGAGGCCAAGTATGGTGATGTTTAATGGCTGGTTGTTCATACCGGATCTGAATTGGTTAGTTCAAAATGTGCTTTAAACAATTTATCTGCTTCAAGTGCGCGATGTGCATAGGTGTGGTGTTTTAACACGCGTTCTTTTGCAGCTTCTCCGATTGCTTTTGCTTCTTCAGCAGATAGCTTGCTCAGAATTTCGGCAACTTCATCGCCGCTGCCTGCAACCAGGATTTCCTTTCCAGGTTCAAAGAAAAAATCGATACCGATCCAGTAATCTGTGATNNGGGTGAGAAGCCCATTTTGGCCATGCTGTCTCTGCTGATGTTTAGCACCGCTTTTGGTGTGCAGTTGAATGCATTATGTTCTTTGGTGTATACGTGGCCAATGTATTCAATGTTTGATGGCATGTGTTTGTCGCCCCAGCCACTGCCGCCGATCTTAAATGTTTGTTCTGGAAGCTGTGCCGCCGCTTTCAAAAAGAACTCCTCCACACGCGCCTCGCGGTCTGGCAGTCTGTTCCCCAGAAAGGCGAGATCACATTTGAATTTATCTTCCTCAGCTACCGGATAGTGGGTTTCAGGATCAAGGGCATTATAGATCGGAATACATCTGCTTGCGCCAAAAGCTGTATAGGCATCAATTACCGGCTGTCCACCACCATAGGTCAGGATCATATCGTACTGCGGAACGAGCGCACGAAACGGATCATCCGGATTGTTGGTCATTCGCTCCAGGGTTGCAGGTGCATCAACATCCCAGAAAATCACCA
>DCLG01000076.1:57326-74786 GCA_002320935.1 Pedobacter sp. UBA1654
GTACTTCGGCTTCTAACAATTCGTCAAATACACCAACACCGCTCGCTTTGATAACAATATCCGCTTCAGCAGCTCTCGCGAGTACGGCATGGGCACTTTCTTCATTATTGTCATATACAACAACCGTTGCCCAATCCGGATCCGGAATGTCGCGGTGCTGCTGGCGTTCGTAAGCATCTGGTTCGTAAAAGGTAATCTGGTGCCCCAAACGATTTAATTCTTTAATGATGCCTCTATAGTAGGTAGCTGCACCATTCCAGTATGCGGAAACAAGGCTTGAGCCATAAAAGGCGATTTTCAATTGGTTCTTCATGATTCTNNGGAAGTGTCTCAACGATTTGCAGCAGTTCATCTACGCGGTGGGCACAGGTATGTCTGGCCTTAATGGTTTTCAATCCATGTTCAGCAATGGTTCTGCCCGTAACACCATCGTTTAAGATATTGGATAGATGTGCCTTCATTGCTTCTTTGCTGTCAGCAACGAGGTAGTCCTTTCCAGGCGTAAATAGATTTTCTGCATCATCCCATGGTGAACAAACCAGTGGAATGCCACAAGCCATTGCTTCGAAAGGACGGATTGTAGGAATGCCGGGTAAGGACTCCACATAGGGCCGGCGCGGTACATGGACGGTCACCTTGTACTTTGCGAAGATTTCCGGTGCTTTATAGTTCGGTAACCAGTTACCATACTCAATCCCGGCATCTTCCAGCGCCTTCAGTGCCGAATCCGGATAACGTACGCCGTATATTTTTGCTTTAAGGCCAAGTTCCTTCACAGGATCGATCAGGAAGGTCTGCAGTTCTTTGGTTCTTTCATTATCCCCCCAGTTTCCAACCCACACGAGATCGCCAAGCTTTTCATCACTCTCAATTGGATGGAAAATAAGCGTATCTGCTGCTTCATGCCAGGTCCAGGCATTGTTAGTCCAGCCTTCATTCAGGTACAAGTCACGAATAACGTTGCCAAATGCAAGTACCCCATCATAATGGCGGAGATCATATTGTTCCATGCTCGCGCGTTCGGTTACTGCACGGTGGTGGGTATCATGAAAAAGCAGTTTGAATTTGCGTGTTTTCTCATGGTACGCCCCTATTGCTTTTACGAGGCTATGTTCATTCCATTCGTGGACAATCACCAGATCCTGATCTGCTAACACCGTTTCAAGATCTATCTTGTCGGCTTCGTAGAAGATAGACCTTAGTTGTGGGTAGGTACGTTGAAATTCTTCCAGATAGGATTCGCCATGGCCTTCGATCAGGTTGGTTAAACTCCAGTTATCTTTAGGCTCGTACACTTTTACCTCATGTCCCCTGTTGATCAGCTCAGCAACTACACCTCTGAGGAAGTGCGCATTACCGTGGTTCCAATCGGATAAAAGGGAATGGTAAAACATGCTTATTTTCATATATTCTTTTATTTTAGGATACTAAATTAGTTTGTACCAGATGGTGATACAGTTGCAGGTATTTGCCTGCCATGTGCTCAAGCGTATACGCACGGGCGCTTTCAGTAGATCGTTTTATCATTTCAATGGCTCTGGCAGGATCTTGCCGCACTTGAAGTAGAAGTGCATCAATTTCTTCAGGTTTGTCCGGATGAAAATAGAGTGCCGCCTCTCCCCATAACTCTTTGAGCGTTGGGTTTTCAGCAAGCAAGAGCAGACAGCCCGAAAGTGCGGCTTCCAATGCCGACAAGCCAAAAGGCTCGTACTTCGCCGGCAATACGTAATAACAGGATTCTGCCAAATGCTGACGGATTTTTTCCTGAGGCAACTTACCAAGTAGTTGCACGTTATCGATACTAATCTTCTCCCCCGTATTTGGATCCGTATTGTCGCCTGCTATAAGGATTGGCAGGTTGTGGGGATTGGAAATCTTGCTTAAAATGGTTAAGTTTTTGGCTTCATCCCAGATGCGCCCCATGGCAAAGACCTGATGCTTCTTGTCTGTTGTATAAAAAGTGTTGGTATTGCGACCATTGTAGACTACTGTAATGTTCTCTAGCGGTCCGTATAGCCTGTTTAATTCCGTAGCGTAAGTGTTGGAGATTGAAACGACTACGTCTGCTGCTTTCAATCCAGCAGCCACGCGTTCCTTGTATTGATCCCAGGAACTCGGTGCAGGTTCATTCAGTACACCCTGCCACCAGGATAAAACACAGGAGTGCGCAACCACCATAACCGGTGCTTTCCAGTTCAGTACTGCATGCATGTAACCGTTCAGATGGATTATGTCGGGGTTAATTTCTCGTTCAAGGTTTAATAACCATTCGCCGGAAGCCGCGACATCATCCCAGGGATTTTCCATCCATTCCAGCTTGTAGCTGCTTTCGTGAAGCTGAACATTGGAGAGGCTTTTAACTTCCGCATGCTGACTTTCTGATAAACAGCAGCCCATCGTTGCCAGGTATACGATGATTCCCGCAGCCTCAAAGGCCCTGCAAAGATCCATGGAATAGGTCCAAACACCACCTACAGGATCTGCAGTCATAAGTACTTTCCGGATTGTTTGCTCCTTAACCATCATAGGCGACTGCGCTATTTTCTCTTGTAGATCTTATCGAGGATCTCTGCTGCTTTTAAATATTGATAAGCTTCCGAATTAANNATTAAACTTATTGCCTTTTGCTGCAAGCTCTTCAGCCCAGTTAATGGCTGCTTTTCCACCCCAGGCGTCACCAGGTGTACTGATGACCTCGCTGGAGGTGCCATAAAAGCGTTCAGTTGAAAAGTCGTAAAATGATCCGTTTACATTTTTAAAGGACACTCCACCTTGTGTACCATAGATGCTTACTTCAATTACGGCATCCACCCCTGCAGGTAGGTTCCAGGAGCATGCAAGTTGAACAGCAATACGCTCATTGAGCAACATCTGTGCAACGGCGTAGTCTTCTACCTGCTCAACAATATCTTCGCTCTTCTTGCCTTTAGAGAACAGTTGACTGCTAACTTCATTTACTTCGGGGTTGTTGAACAACCAGACCAGGAGGTCAACCAGATGAACACCTAGATCCATTACACACCCGCCACCAGCAAGCTCAGGATCGAAGTACCAGGGTTTGTCCGGTCCATATGCGTTGTGGAACACGAGGTTTACCCCGTAGATGTCGCCCAGCTCGCCAGAATCAAGTACAGACTTCAATGCTGTTATACCGTTTGTAAAACGATAAGAGAAGTCGACACCTAAAAGCAAATCCTTTGCTTCGGCCGCTTCCACTACTGCTTTAACTTCCGTTGCATTCCGGCCCAGGGGTTTTTGGCAGAACACCGCTTTACCAGCCTCCAGCGCTTCGATCGACTGCGCCGCGTGTAATGCACTTGGACTGGCAATAATCACGCCATCTACATCTGCTTTGAGCATCGAGGAAAGTGAGTCTATCACCTCAGCACCTGCAGCAAACTGAAGCGCTTCTTCAGCATACTGGCTATTAGGGTCTGAAACAACCTTAATGTTTGCAATATTGCTTTCTGCTATGGCTTGCAAGCGGTTCCGTCCAATCCAGCCCACGCCAACAAAACCTAGCCTGGGTTTTTGATCTAGTATAGTTTCCTCCATCTCTGCTAATCTTTAAACGTTATTAATGCTTTGGTAAAACCCTCAGGGTTTTCATGGTGCAATTCAAAAGCTTGCTGAAGTTCTTCTGCCGGGAAGACATGGGTGAATAAAGGTTGTGGATTAATTCTCCCTTCCATAACTGCTGTTACGGCATTGCGCATACCCTTCAGGTATTCTTCAGGGTCACGTTCATGGGCATTGATGACATCCATACCGCGCCAGTTCCAAAGCTGCATGTTTACCTGACGCGTGCCATCCTGATGGTAGCCGGCAATGATCAGCTTACCACGAACTCCCGTCAGCTCTCCAGCCAGATCAAGTGGCCATTGTTTTCCGGTTGCTTCGATGACACGTTCACAGAAGTTTTCATTCGTCAACTGCTTTACTTGCTCAATGATCTTCCAATGATCGTCCATCGGGATTACCTCATCCGCTCCAAGTTTTCGGGCAAGTTCAAGTGAAGATGCTTTACGGGATATTGCGATTACTTTTGCTCCTGCATGATGAGCAAGTTGGATAAGTAAAGCGCCTAAGAACCCGATACCGAGGATGGCCACGGTTTGGCCTGCACGGATATCAATACGCTCGAATATATTCATCGCACAGCCTAATGGTTCTCCAGGAAAGGGCATGCCGTCAAGTTCGGCAGGTAGTTTAATCAGGTTGCTCGCTTTGGTCACATCATATGCTGCAAAGGCATTGTAGGTGATTGCAGCTACACGCTCACCTTTGCTAAATCCCTGGACGTCTTTGCCCAGGGCATCTATTCTACCCCAACCTTCATGTCCCGGATTACCAGCCTGTACGGGATATTGAAACCATTCACGTCCCTCCCATACCGGAAGATTCGAGGCACATAGTCCGCAACCTTCCATCTTGATCCTGACTTCATCTGCAGCCGGTTCCGGTTTGCTTATTTGTTTCTTAGTAATTGTCTTTGGAGCGGTAATCTCCAAANNCTCCAAAGCATCCATTAGGGAAGTGTTTGTTTCTGTTGTATTCTTTTCTTCGATTCCTGCTTCCATTATATCGATTCGCGCGAATAAATATTGTTTGTTATTGTAGTGTTCCTAAATTCAACAAGCCAATGGTATAAGTGCTGAATACCTTGTTCTGCAGTGGTCTCCGGAGACNNGCCATGCATGTTTTCGATCAATTTAAGCAGTTCCAGTAAACTGATGGTATTATTTACACCACCGCCGATGTTGAACGCTTGTCCTGTTAGCTTACCCATTTGCTCCTGAGCAATCTTCATTGCACGAACAAGATCCTCCACAAACAGGATGTCACGCACCTGCTTGCCATCACCATAAATGGTTAAAGCCTTGCCTTCCAAAGCGCTGATCAGGAAATGTGCAATCCAGCCCTGATCCTCAGTTCCAAACTGATGCGGACCATAGATACAGCTCATTCTGAACACTACAGCCTTCAGTCCGAATGTTCTTGCATAATCAAGAATATAGGCATCGGCTGCGCCTTTTGAACAACCATACGGGCTGTGAAAGTCAATGCTTCTGGCCTCAGAGACACCTGCAGCTGCAATTGCAGCATCTTCAGGTGCGTACCGGTCTCCTTTTAAGATCACCTTCAAATCTTCCAGGTCGCCGTAAACTTTATTCGTAGAAGTAAATACTAAAGGCGGCTGTTTTTCTGACTGGCGGATGGCCTCTAATAGGTTTATGGTTCCTCTTGCATTAACCTCAAAATCCATTAACGGATCGGTACAGCTCGTCGTAACTGCAACCTGCGCTGCAAAGTGGTATACCGCATCAGCAGCATTCACTGCTTCTTTAAGCGCAGCTTCATCTCTGATATCTGCAATTTCTATTCTGAGGTTTGATGTATGTTTTTCTCTCAGCCAATTGAGGTTTTTCTCAACCCCATTCCGCGAAAGATTATCGTAAATAATCACAGACTTACCTTCCGATAACAAAGCATCTGCCAGGTTCGTACCTATAAATCCGGCTCCGCCTGTTATTAAAGTTGTGTGGTTACGGTGATCAGTTGTTGATTTGCTATTCATATAGCCTCTATTAAAGTGTCTTAGTTAAACGGTTAATCCCCTCGCAGCCAGTTCTTCTTTGGCTTGGTCCACATTGTCTACGGCAACTTGTTCCTCCAGCCACTCAGCAAGCTCCTTTAATCCATCCTCAAAATTCACTTCAGGCTCAAAGCCGAGGATTTGCTTCGCCTTGCTGATATCGCCAAAACAATGTCTGATGTCACCAACCCGGTACTCACCAGTCACGTTTTGTTCAACATCTACGCCCATGGTTTTAGAAAGCTTTTGCGCAATCTCATTTACCGTATAGCTGTTTCCACTACCAATGTTAAAGACTTCATAAGCAGCTTCTTCTACTTCGAGCGCAAGCCTGCAAGCTTTAGCAACATCTTTCACACTTACAAAATCGCGCTTTTGTTCACCATCTTCAAAAATCAGCGGTGCTTTATTATTCAGATATCTGGACGCAAAAATTGCGAGCACCCCCGTATATGGATTGGACAATGCCTGTCGGGTACCATAAACATTGAAAAACCGTAGTGCAACAGTTGGGATGTTATATGCCTTTCCACAAATTAAACTCATCACTTCCTGGTCGTATTTGGATAGTGCATAAACAGAAGCCAGAGAAGGCTTTTTAGATTCAGGAGTAGCGATTGGTTTAAGTGGCATGCCTTCATTATATAGTTCCCAGTCACTGTTCTTCAACTGCTGCAATGGCCGGCTGGCATCTTCTACAACATCGCCGTTCTCGGAAACATAAAGGCCCTCTCCGTAGATACTCATACTTGAAGCAACAATCAGGCGTTTTACGGGATTTTCAATCAGCGCCTCCAACAGAACTGCGGTACCTCGGTTATTTACATCAGTGTACTCATTTACTTCGTACATACTCTGACCTACTCCTACACGTGCAGCAAAGTGATAAACGGCATCCACGCCCTTTAATGCGTTAAGCACGGCAGCTTTATCACGCACATCACCGACAATAAGTTCAACATCAGGGTGTAGATATTCCGGACGCTCCGCTTCCGCACCATGAACCTGCGCTATCAAGCTGTCCAACACTCTTACTGAGTAACCTTTACTAATTAGTTCATCGCATAAATGGGAACCTATAAAACCCGCTCCTCCTGTAATTAAAATTTTATTCATAGTTAATGTGTTACATTTAGCTTGTGTTCAGCAACATCTAAGTTGCTGCAAAAACACCTGCAGTTTGCGAGTCCTGAACAACAAAGCTTGCTGTTGATACAATAGCTTCTTCAATGCTACATATGGATTCGCTAAACTACCTGCGATAAATCTTCTAATGTTTATAAGCGGTCTAAGTTAATTAACTGCTCCAAGCGGTTTAATTCCTTTCTACACCTGCTAGTTACCTGAATTTCAAAGGTAGAAATTGCGTTCACGGTCGTATTCATATCCGAATAGAACGCATTATATCTACTTTTTAACTTTTAAAACCGTATTTAAAACAATGGTTAATAAAAAAGGTTTACTTACTAATGAATTTATTAAAGAAAACTTAATCTCACTGACTGCAAACACATTACACTTAAATTATCAAATTATCAGGGCAAAAAAAACATATTAAAAAACAAATAATTGATTTTTTTGTCTACAAACAAATGTGCAGGCTGCTGCAACATTAATGCATGTTGCAGCGAGGCTTGAGAATTTAGACAATCAAATAATTACCAACCTTAATGGACAATAAAATACCTTCAGCCTATGAGATGGGCGACTCAGAAATCAGGGAAAATATTCAGAAGCTGGGCAAGTGGTTTCACAACATTGAACTTAATGGGGTAAGAACTGCACCCGACCACTTTCTTGGCGATTATCCTAATGTGAAGTTTCAGATGTTTGCTGATGCAATTCCTAAAGACCTTTCAGGTAAGTCTGTTCTTGATATTGGCTGCAATGCTGGCTTTTACTCGATAGAGATGAAGCGGCGGGGTGCTGATCGCGTGCTCGGCATTGATTCAGATGAGATTTATTTGAATCAGGCACGTTATGCAGCTAAAATCTCCGGTGTAGATATTGAGTTCAGAAACATGTCCGTCTACGATGTTGGTTCCCTTGGAGAAAAGTTTGACGTGGTCATCTTCATGGGCGTACTTTATCACCTTCGCCATCCACTACTTGCATTAGATATTCTATATGATACCGTCGTGAAAGATTTGCTGATCTTTCAATCCATGCAGCGTGGTAGTGATCAGATTGTTCCTGTTGAGGCAGACTACGACTTCTGGAACTCCGAAATATTTAAACAGCCGGAGTTCCCGCAGATGTATTTCATTGAACACCGGTATTCAAATGATCCGACTAACTGGTGGATACCAAACCGCGGGGGCATGGAAGCCATGCTACGTAGTGCTGGTTTCGAGATTATACAACATCCTGAACTTGAAGTTTATATATGTCGACGCGGTCAATTGATTGATGACCAAATCCGTGCAGTTTACCCGAAAAAGAAATAATATATAGTATATGATTGAAGCCGTTAAGTTCTGGAACGAACCGAATAACAAATCACATTGGAATTTTGAAATTGACGAGGGATGGAAAATCTTCTCAGATATGGTTAAACTCGCGGCCATAGCTGCAAAGGCTGAAAAACCTGATATTACACGAGTTCTTGGTGGAATTTCCCCAATTGATCCGGGTTTTATTCAACATCTCAAGAGTATGGGTACACTTGAGCATCTTAATGCTGTAGCTGTACACGGGTTTCCACTTGATTGGAACCTTTGGAACATCAATGAGTGGCCTGCCAAAATTGCGGAGATAAGGGCGGTTACAGAACTGCCGGTATGGGTAACGGAAGTAGGCGTCTCAACCTTTGGTGCTGAGGAAGTACAGGAGTTTGGATTTCGCCGCACCGCTGAGTTGCTGACTGGCTTGGTAGATCGCGTTCACTGGTATAGCCTTTATGATCTGCCACAAGCATGGGGCGCAACAACCCGCCATCGTGAAGCTGAAGGGTCCTCATACTATCGCCACTTCTATATGGGGCTGCTACATGAAGATGGCACACCAAAGCTGGCACTAAAACATTTTCCAGACTATACACCTGAATTCGGAATTTGTCAGTGGTTTCACTTTGAAGATCATCGCCTGGAAGAAGCCGTATCCTGGTTGAGAAAATTGGGTGTAAAGCGATTGCGTACAGGTTTAAGCTGGGCGGATTCTTTGAGACCTGGTGCTGATCAATGGTTCGACAAGATGATGAAAGCGCTAGATGAATTTGACCTTACCATTACCTTCTGCTTTACACCAGAGGAAAAAGGCATCGAAGCACATCACACCAGTCCACCGCATCAGATTGAAGAGTACGCTGATTTCTGCGCACGTATGATGCGCCGCTATGCTTAACTTATGTACGATAGAAAGTCGCAGCACGAAAAGGAGCAGCAATCATCTGAGGAGTTAAAGCAAATTCCAAATGCCTGGATGCAGTGTATGCGTTCAGGTGCTTTTGAAGATGCCTGGAAATTAAGTGATAAAGTGCTTGCAGCCGGGGTGAATCGTAACCCCCGGCTTCCCAGGCACTATCAATGTGTCTGGGACGGTAGCACACTGGCTGGAAAACGAGTACTTGTTCGCTGCTACCATGGTTTAGGCGACACCATTCAGTTCATCCGGTATGTACCAATGCTCAAGCAAGTCGCGAAGGAAGTTATCGTCTGGGCACAGGAGCCATTAATAGAGCTCCTAAAAACCATTCCTGAAATCGACATCCTGCTTCCGCTGCATGATGGACAACCCAATATTTCTTATGATGTGAATCTTGAGGTAATGGAGCTCCCCTTCATATTCCGTACCACCATAGTTACCATCCCAAATAAAACCCCCTATATTCATGTTGAACCACTAAAACTTTCCGATGAGCATAAGTTCAACGTTGGACTGGTTTGGCAGTCAGGGAACTGGAACCAGGCCCGGTGCATACCGTTTGAAGTCTTGGCACCGCTGGCTGAACTCAACAACGTAAATCTTTATATCCTGCAGGGCAACGCAGAAGAAGCGGGCTGGCAGGAAGGCTTCGGCATCCATCCCGGAGCATTTGACTTGTATAACTATGCAAGGGTGATCCGGGGTCTGGATCTTATGATCAGCGCAGACTCTATGCCTGCGCACCTGGCCGGAGCAATGAACGTGCCTGTCTGGACCATCCTGCATGACCAGGCGGACTGGCGATGGCTGGATAAACGCAGTGACAGCCCCTGGTACCCATCCATGCGGCTATTTCGCCAAAAGGAAAAAGGTAATTGGGAAATGGTTATCGAGGAAGTAGCGCAGGCGCTAAAAAGGCTGGCTACTTCTTAAATTCGATCAAACGCTTTTTCATTTCCCCGAAGTTACCCTTGTGATAGGCTATGCCGTGATAAAAGGATGCTGCATATCTCGCCCAGGAAATGTATATGGCAGGAAGGCCCGTTTTCCGGGCAAGCCAAAACATTCTATGACTCCATTTAGAGATCCAGTAACGCGTGCGATAGATTAGCTTTCTGGATTGCTCAGGACGATTTGCATCTGGTTTAACACGCTTATCCGGTTGAAGCCCTTCTGGCGCCCAGGTTAAACGATATGCCAGACCTTCACGGCGCTGCCTGAACCCAGCAGCTTGTGTTTCTTCCACAAAGGCCCCATCTACTTCTTCCATCTGCAACCTCCCTTCCTGAATAGCATCCAGAATCAGATTACTAACCAACTCCGTGCGGGCAATTACTACATTGGTCCCCTTTCCATCGGAAGAATACGGTTCCACCCAGGCATCACCAAATGCCACATCCGCTGTTTCGGAAACAACATCGTCGCAGAAGTTGCAGGCACTGCTCATGAAAAAACCCGCGCCCCAATCGCCATCGGCCAGGTGCCACCAGTCTCTATTGAACTGTTGTCCATCATTAAGACGCAGCATGGCGTTATACCAGTTAGCCGGACGGTCCGGGTATTTGTAGCGATATTCGACTTCCTTTACCTGCTGAAAAGGAACTTTCATTTGCCAGGCGAAGCTCTCCGCAAAATGAGCACTCTTCATGTGGCCACAGAAAAGACCCAGGGTAAAGTTGATGCGCTCCCGAAAAACAGGATCTTCCTGACGAAGCAGCTGAACTGCCTTGATCATACACGGCAAAGCGACAACTGCATAGCGACCAGGCGTTTCCTTTATGCTACGTAACATATCCGATAGCTCCACCGGGTAATACCGGGACTTCGCACCTTCATTTAGCTCTTCCTGATTTCGGGCTATGCGGTATTTAAAAAATCTTCCATCTTTCTGTGGATCCTTAACAGCTACCACATGCGCTACGCCGTCGATTAAACCCTTCCGCAGCAGCTCTGAAGCAACCCAGGTCACCATGCCCCCTGAACTTCCTTGCAAGCGAAAATCACTTTCCAGCACGTGCCCAACGAAGGCCGTTTGAAAACGGCCAACCGTATCACTTTGGTGCCGGGTTTTAGGGAAATTCCTTTCCGACAGTTCATCTTCTTTACGTGAACCAGGAGAAAAAGGGCAGCTCGTGCTGAAGCTTGCTGACGGTGCTTTGTACCATTCAGAAGGGCCCTCAGGCTTATACAGGCCATAAGCGTCAAACTTCATTTTAGCATTGATGCCCTGAAGCTGTGCCTGTGCTGCACAGCTTCCACAGCCAATACATAAACCAGACTTAACAATATCTTGTGGACTGTACAGTGCTGATCGATGACTTCCAACCAGTGTTTTTGCTTCTGCCGCTTCACTGTTAATTGTTAAATTTCCCTTTTCACTCATGACAACTCCAATAATTTAGGTGCTAAGGCCTGATCAAGGTATGCGTTTGAATCTGCCTGCAAGCGCTTAATTATTTCGTGAATCTGGGGATTCAATGGCTCTGATAAACGTGCCTCGTAAATTTCCGAAGGCGTATTTTCCATAATCAAATGCTTTTCAGCACCAAGCTTATTCATCAATCCCTGTACTTTGATACTCCGGTATGCCGAGGTTTCACAGACAAAAGGTTTAGAATTGATCAGGGAAAAAACACATCCATGGAAAAAGTTGGTTACAACAGCATTGGCACCAGCAATGAAGTTGGCGAAATCATGAGGATCAGCCGTAAGCCAATTCTCGTCTGCCCAATCATTCCGGTAACCGATACTCACCAGAGGAAGTCCGGCAGCATCTGCCCAGGTCCGAACCTCCCGGATAAAGAAATCCGAAAAGTTGTGCCCATATACTGCCACGTAAGGTGCTTTAAATTGCGACAATTCCCTGCGCTCATAATTGATTGGAAACTGCAAACATGGATCCAGTACCATATCCGGCTTAAATCCTAAAGATGCTTCAATGATTGCACTCGAATTATCGTCACGGACGGAGATATGATCAAAATGAAAAAGCTTGTTCGCCCAATCTTTGTCTAGTCCCCACGAAGCCTGGTAATTTCCAAAACTTGCTGCATAGGAAATCAAACGCTTTGTTCTTAGGCCATCCCCATAGAAAAGCGGACAGTAGCTGTACCAAGGGTGTGACAGGTTCCAGACCTCATCACTTCCAACCACCACCAGATCATAGTGATCCATTTCGGCAGGATTGTTAAGATCAAAGGGTGCTGACAGCGGTAACCCTTCAAACAATTTAAAGAACTTTTCTACTTTTTCACGATATAAAGCATGATCGGCTGCCGGAACGTGGGTCGGCAGAACGGGCTGAAGTGCACACTTCCACTCCGAGAAGTTCACCCGGCTGGATTGATGATCCAGGATTACAGCATCATGTCCGCGCGCTTGCAGACCTTCAACAAGGCCTTTCGCCTGCCAATAACTTCCATAATTTATACAACGGTGAAAGGTAAGTACCCCAATTTTCAGGCTATGACTTTTCGTATTTTCCAAATGAATATATTTAATCTGAAGTAAACAGAATTGACAATTTAGGTAATGGTTGTAAAACAAAAAACCGAACATTAAGTTTAACAAAGCATGACTAAATTTCTACTAATCCGACATGCACCAACAGATGCTCTAGGTAAAAGCCTGTCGGGCAGACAACCCGGCATCCACCTTAATGAGGAGGGAAAAGCCCAGGCGGCAGCACTTGCCAGCGATCTTAAAAACTTACACATCAGTGCCATATACAGTAGTCCAATTGAACGTGCGCTGGAAACAGCAGCGCCACTGGCGAAGATACATCAGCTGCAATGTGTTGTTGACGCAGACTTCCAGGAACTGGATTTCGGCAGCTGGACGAATCAAACGTTTGACAAACTTCATGGAGACTCAGCATTTTCCCGATTCAATTCTTTTCGGGGCGGTACAAGAATACCAGCCGGAGAAATGATGCTGGAGGCACAATGCAGAATTATCCGGGGTATGCAAAAGCTTGCTGCAAAACATCCGGAAAAGATTGTCGCAATTATTAGCCATTCCGATATGATTAAAGCGGCAATTGCTTTTTACACAGGCATGCCTATTGATATGATGCAACGCCTGGAGATTAGTCCGGCATCAGTTAGTATCATGGACCTATATGACGATTTCGCCAGCCTTCAGTTGTTAAATAAAACGCCAAACCTAAACTTAACATAGCGGTAACCCGGGCTTTACAGCGGGAGATTACTTTAGCAGTAAGATAAGAATGAACTTCATCGCTAAACTGAAATCCCATGATTGTATTAGATATACTGTTCTATCTCTTGATGCTTTGCCTAGGTATAGTAGCAATTTTAGCCGTCGTAATTTGTATTGGTGCCTTCTTTTTTGAGCAGGACGAATATGAATATGAAGATTAGTAAATTTTGATTCACAGCTTTTACAAAATTACACAGACGTTTGTTGCCTAATCTGTACCGGCTTTTCTCAAACCTTTTGGGAATTTAAGATATTTTTACGGCATGTGTATAGGAATCATTTACGACGACCATGCCAACGACACCTGGCATAAGATAGCTGCAGATCTGCAAAGTGTGAAAGCTGCTTTAAAGACCATTAAATTACCACTCCCGATTGCATGCATTTACGATACAACAAAGGGTGATTTTATCGAATTCAATGAAAAATACCTTGCATTCAAGAATGTACTTCTGGAATATGCGAAAAGTATCCAGTATTAGCCATTTTCTTTTATTCTAATACCGTAAACGCTTTCAATTTGAAGGCGTTTATTTTTTCTAAGCGCCTTTAGCTATTGTTTTAAATCAGGACGGTCTACATAGCCGAACTCTTCATTCTCCTTCAACTCGGGATATTCAAAAGACCGNNTTGCCATAATCAGTCCGTTCTTCCAGACATCCGAGATGCCTGTAGCCATCATAATAAAATAGGCGATAAGAAATATAGTGAGCAGGATCACCGTTACCTTAGCATTCATAACAAACAGGTTTTAAGTTGATCAACAACCAACAACCTGCTTGAGTTTTCTTATTTATCGAGTTTGATACAGAAGCTATCCGCAAGAACAGCAGGGTCATCACTGTCAATTTCTTCTTCATGCGGGATGCTGTAGTATTCACCGCATATTGACAATCCAGCAGTGGTACGTACTATCTTCACTTTTAAAAACCCATGTTTGTCATCACAAAAGTTAAGCAGTTGCACGTCCTGAAACAGCGGTATTTCATTGGTAAAACGGTCATCATCTTCCGATGCAACCGGATGTAATTCATCGTAGCCTCCACCTCCTGCAACAACGAACAAAACGCGATCTCCATCTGGGTATTGCTTTTCCAGGCGCTGGTAGTTGTGTACATGTCCACTGAAAACCACATCAGGCTTTACACCTGTCTCTGAAAATGCACCTTCCAGAAACTCGATCATTGGCAGACTTGATCCATGATTGATATCTGCAGAATAAGGCGAATGATGAATGCATACAATGACTGCTTTATCCGGCCTTAATTTATCTGCAGCAAGCAATTCTTTTTTAAACCAATCTCTTTGCTCATCCGTAACCACACCGAACTTAGGTGTATTACTATGCAGGCCGATGAAAGTAGCCATTGGGGTCTCGAGAGTCCAATAAACGTTCGGCTGTGTCATACTCTTACGTACCGCCTCTCCACTAAAACTGATTGTTCTGGCTTCAGTGTCACAGAAAACAGCAGTAAAAGCGTCAAGACTTCTGTAAGGCTTACTTTCTGGGTTTACCTCGCTGTCATGGTTGCCCGCAATCGCTACAATTGGTGCAGGATACTTCTCGTAAGGCCTGAAGAATTGATTTCTATACTCGCTGGCTTCCCCGAAGTTGTAAACCACGTCGCCGAGATGGTACAAGAACTGTGGGTCTTCTTCTTCTGTCCCATTTTCTTTGAAGTGCCGCAGCATCTGGGCGACTACAAGCTTTTGAAAGGAAGGGTTTCGAACGCTTCCGGTATCTCCAACCATGTGAAAAACCATCTGATCGTCCGGAATTTCCGGGCAGATTTGATCCAGTGGAAGGTGAAAGGGATAAGAACCTGATGGCTTTGGCAAGGGCTGGAACTTAAAGCTGTCGTCCGGCTGGTTCTTTTTATATACGGGGGTCTTATATTTTACGTCTGATAATGAAAGTTTATACATAATATGATGCAAAGATAATGTATACCGATTAAGTCCACATTAATATCATGCCATCTTACAAATAAGCATGCCTGAAATGTAAACTGACTCGGAAAGCACAATTCTCATCGGTATGCAGTAAACATATACATATGCCTGGATGTTAATTTTTCAGTATCGTGTAAGATTCCTGTACGGCTACGCAGTACAGGCGCTGACGATGCAGGAAAATTAAAACAGCAAAATATGAACAGAGTGATTTTACTTGCAAGCAGACCTCATGGAAAACCGTCTGCGAAGGACTTCAAATTTGAAGATATTGAAATGCCGACTGCGAAAGCCGGCGAAGTACTTCTTAAAACAGTGTATGTGTCTGTAGATCCGTACTTACGTGGGCGCATGAGTGACGCCAAGTCGTACGTCGCACCTTTCGAGTTAAACAAACCGATGAATTCTGCACTTATCGCCGAAGTAACAGCTTCCGAGCACCCGGATTTTGAAGTAGGTGAATTTGTAACCGCAGGATTAGACTGGAAATTATTCCAGACATCAGATGGTCATGGACTGACAAAGGTTGACCCTTCTGTAAGTTTAACTGCTTACCTTGGCGTATTAGGCATGACGGGTTTA
The DNA here is from genome assembly GCA_002320935.1 of Pedobacter sp. UBA1654. Taxonomy (GTDB): domain Bacteria; phylum Bacteroidota; class Bacteroidia; order Sphingobacteriales; family Sphingobacteriaceae; genus Pedobacter. The sequence continues at coordinate 73,042 of DCLG01000076.1, forward strand.
ACAGCCTTGATGGGACTGCAAGAGATCGGAAAACCACAAGAAGGTGAAACATTAGTCGTTTCCGGCGCTGCCGGAGCTGTGGGTAGTATTGTAGGTCAGATCGGAAAAATCATGGGCTGCAAAGTAATCGGTATTGCAGGATCTGACGAGAAAACAATGGCATTGAAGTCTAAATTTGGATTTGATGAAGCCATTAATTACAAAAGCACAGATAATATGCAGGAAGCTATTGCCGCGGCAGCCGGAGATGGCGTCGACATTTACTTCGACAACGTTGGTGGCGACATATCGGATGCAGTTATCTTTAATATGAACAAGTACGGACGAATTGCCATTTGTGGTGCAATCTCTTCTTACAATGACACTGAGGCCTCTAAGGGGCCAAGACTTCAGCCGTATATCTTAAAAAACAGCATGCTGATGCAAGGTTTCATTGTAAGCAATTACGCTAAAAAGTTTCCTGAAGGCGTAAAACAATTGTCGGAGTGGCTGAAAGCAGGCAAACTCCAGTATGCTGAAACCATAGTTGAGGGATTTGACCAGATCCCTCAGGCTTTTATGGATTTGTTTGAAGGTAAAAATGAAGGTAAAATGGTGGTCAAGATTTAATTGCCTCTGTCGCTTTAAATTTGCGAATACGGTGCCGGCTGTAAGAAAATCGCTGTAATTTTGGAAACAAGCTTTGAATCAGCATATTCCGGGATTGCACTGATTTTCTTCCACTCCGGATCGGAACCGAATGCTTTCCAATGTCTTCCATGTGCCTCCATATCCTCGAAGGAAACCATGTAGATCAGATTTGGGCGATATTCACCAATGATGGTTTCACCAAAGAACACTGGCTTGAAGCCCAGACGTCTGAAGATGTCGATTTCACCAGCATCATTGAACATCTCCCGCTTTTTAACCCCCGCAGCTTCACTAGCATGCTCATATCTCCTCAACTCGAAAATCCGCTTCCCTTTTGGAGGAAGCTCCAAACCTGGCATGTTGCTGAATGCCTTCAGTAAAGAACTTTCAATACGTTCATAGGCAGGGGCTGTTGAAGGTGCATTCAGGTATGTCGCAGCTGCAGAGCGGTAGGTTTTATCTTCTTCTAATTTAGCGTTCACAGTTTCAAATTCCGCTAGTGACTGATAGGGAATCAGCACGACGATTGTAGACTGCCCGGTTGGCTTCAGCTCCGTGAAAACACCAACGTTTTTAATGCCCAACCTGTTCAATGCCGGTATTGCAGCTTTTTCAAAGTAGCTTTCAACAAGGCTTTGCTGGTTTGAGTCCTTTAAAGTATAGGTTCGAAGTTCATAGTACATGCGGCTCTGATTTTTAGTTTCTGATTGTGCAAAAACGAACTGCGGCATTATTGTCGCAGCTGCTGTGCTTAGAATGGTTGTTTTTACGAAAGATCGTCTTTTCATTTTCAATGGTTAGTTTAACTAAGTTAAAATTCCATTAGGAAAACCCCAGTTTTTATTTAAAGTTTCATGCTGAATATATTTTCATGTAAATGCGATATTTGCAGCATGTCAAAAGGAAGAAACAAGAAGCCTACCGAATCCATTCAGCCGCCATCGTCAAAAAAATATATGAAGCGAAAGATCATTATGATTGTCATCATAGTGATCCTTGGGATGATCCTGTACATTGATTCGAGAACCCACTTTATCGAGAAAATGGTCGGAGATAAAACTTTTGAAATACGAATTAAGAAATAAGCAGCTCTACTGAGGGTGTTTCACAAACTG
>DCLG01000103.1:0-196 GCA_002320935.1 Pedobacter sp. UBA1654
CTGTGTCCGCGGGTACGTACAATAACAGGCGCTTTTTGACCTGCTTTTGTTCTGTAAGACAAAGTTGCAAGATCATCACTCAGAATGTTAAGTGCAAATAACAGGTAATCCAGATATTGAATCTCAGCAATCGGACGCAAGCCACGCATGGCCAACCCAATGCCCTGACCAACGATGGTCATTTCGCGAATGCCGG
>DCLG01000103.1:241-4199 GCA_002320935.1 Pedobacter sp. UBA1654
ACCTGCAAAGCCCTGATTCACATCGCCGATGTTACCAAGATCTTCACCGAAAGCAACCAGACGCTGATCACGGGCAAAATTAGCATCAAAGCAAGCATTTAAAAGCTCACGACCATCTACCATTTTAGCAGCATCAGAGTACATCACTGGTTTTGCTTCAATACCAAATGGCGTATCCTTTCCATCAGTAAACAATTTGGAATTGTATCGCTCGGCATTGGCTTCAAGATGGGTGTTTACCCATTCCAGCAGCGCTTGTCTTGCCGGCGACTGACTGTTTATCGTTAAACGTAAAGCCTTTCTAGCCGCAGTAAGGAGATCTTTCCGCAGAGCGTCGGGGGTACTTGATAAACGTGAAGTGATGCGCTGAATTGCCGGGTCACGTTCGTTTAGTGCAGTAATCAAGCTGATTGCCGCTTTCTTTTCTTCCTTAATCGCATTAAGAAACTCGTTCCAGGCTTCTTTCTGCGCATTTCGGACGAATGCTTTAGCTTCATTCTCGATTACAGTGATTTCTTCCTCCGTCGCGATAGCGGATTCAATCATCCATTTTCGCATCTGAAGAATACAGTCATACTCTTTTTCCNNTTTGTAACGCTCATGCGAACCTGACGTAGAGTGCCCTTGAGGTTGAGTGACTTCAGTAATATGGATCAGTACGGGAACATGTTGTTCACGACAAACATCTATTGCTTTCTGGTAAGTTTCGCATAAAGCAGGATAATCCCATCCCTTAACTTTGAAAATCTCGTAGCCATTTGAGTCGCCATTGCGCTGAAAACCCTTTAGAATTTCTGAGATATCTTCCTTTGTAGTTTGGTATTTCGCTGGCACAGAGATGCCGTAACCATCATCCCATACTGAAACAGCCATTGGAATCTGAAGGACACCTGCAGCGTTTATGGCTTCAAAAAACACCCCTTCGGAAGTAGATGCATTTCCAATTGTACCGAAAGCCACTTCATTGCCTTCTACTGAAAAGTTCTTTAAATAATTTAGTTCAGGATTTTGCCTGTAAAGCTTAGACGCATATGCCAGGCCAACTAGCCTTGCCATTTGTGCACCAGTAGGCGCAATATCTGCAGAACTGTTCTTCATCTGCGTAAGGTCCTTCCAGCTTCCATCCTCGTTGANNATCTGGCGCCCGGCCGAAGCTGGGTCAGCTTCCAGGTCAGGATTGGCATATAGTTGTGCGAAGAAACTTTTGATGGTCGCAATACCCGTAGCAAAGGCGAAAGTCTGATCCCGGTAATAACCTGATCTCCAATCTCCCTTTTTAAATGCTTTGGCCATGGCGATCTGGGGAACTTCTTTTCCGTCACCGAAGATACCGAACTTAGANNAGCCTTCCCGGATAATACTTCCTTACGCCCCAGTAAACTGGCCTGCCTGCTCTCGACAGCGATCTTATAATCTTGAATTACGATCGACTTGAAATCCGTGAAACTTAATTCAGAAGTGTCGATTGGGTTAGTCGTAAGGTTCATATTTGGCATCATAAGCAATAGAATTACCCAGCAAAGATACAATTTTTATAAAGTATGGATTAACCGCGCTTTGTAATATCTGTGTTCAGGACTTTCAAAATCAATCGGAATAACTTATTTTTGATTTAAACACACGGCATTATGAAAAAGATTTTATTACTTTTTACTTTATTGACAAGCGCAACTTTCATCGCGAATGCACAATCAAAACCCGCTGAATTCAAGTTTGAAAAAGAATCTCACAACTTTGGAAAAGTAACACTAGGTACACCAGTTTCTGTTGATTTTGTATTTACAAACGTTGGAGATGTGCCTTTACAGATCAGCAAAGTAGAATCCAGCTGTGGATGTACAGCTTCTGACTATACCAAAACGCCAGTTAAAAAGGGTGAAAAAGGNNGTTTGATCCTGCCGGTGCACCGCTGCCATTTAGCAAGATCGTAACGATCAATTCAAATGCAAAAACATCAACCAAGGTCCTTTACATCAAGGGTGAAACTGTTGCCAAAAAATAATCATAAAGGCAACTTAGGCGAATAACTTATAAATAACAACTTAAAGATAATTACACAAAGGCCCCGTTTATCAGCGGGGTTTTTTATTTTTGTGCCATGCCTAAAATATCAGAAAAGGGGATTCAAATGCCCGCCTCACCGATCAGAAAACTTACGCCATTTGCAGATCAGGCAAAAAGAGCGGGAAAGAAAGTATATCACTTGAACATAGGTCAACCAGACATTGCCACACCTACTGTCATGCTGGATGCAATAAAAAAAATTGACTTCGATGTATGGGCATATACCTCGTCTGAGGGTACGCTTACCTACCGCAGCAAACTTGCGGAATATTACAACAAGCTTGGTTACAACATCACCCCACAGGACATATTGGTAACTGTAGGGGGATCAGAAGCGATCACCATTGCCATGCAGACCTGCGTAAACGAGGGTGACGAAATTATTATTCCTGAACCCTTTTATGCAAACTACAACGGCTTTGCTTGCATGAGCAATGTAGTTGTAAAACCGATCTTATCTTACATTGAGAATGGTTTTGCATTACCAGCAATTTCTGAGTTCGAGAAGTTAATTACGGATAAGACCAAAGCCATTATCATCTGCAATCCTAATAATCCTACAGGCTATTTATATTCTCAGGAGGAGTTGGACGCATTGAAAGAACTATGTATCAAATATGACCTGTTCCTTTTCTCAGATGAAGCTTACCGCGAGTTTTGCTATGACGGCAGAACCTTTATCTCTCCAATGCACCTTGACGGGCTGGATGAAAATGTGGTGATCATGGATACAGTTTCGAAAAGATATAGTGCTTGCGGTGCACGACTTGGCTGCTTGATCACAAAAAATAAGGAAGTAATAAAGTCTGCACTAAAGTTTGCACAAGCAAGGCTAAGTCCTGGAATGGTTGAGCAAATTGCGGGAACTGCGGCTGTTGATACTCCTGACAGCTATTTTGAAGAAGTAAATAGGGAATATACCTTAAGAAGAGATACTTTGGTGACCAGACTTAACGCTATTGAAGGCGTGTTCTGTCCGAATCCAGGTGGTGCATTCTATGTTGTGGCAAGATTACCAATTGACGATGCTGATGCATTCTGTCAATGGATGCTCGAGTCTTTCGATCACAACGGTGAAACCGTCATGATGGCACCTGCAACAGGCTTCTACTCTACGCCAGGTTCCGGTAAAAATGAAGTACGCATGGCTTACGTGCTGAATACAGCAGACCTAACAAGTGCCATGTCCTGCCTTGAAGTTGCGCTACGGCAATATCCGGGGCGTACCGTCTAATAACATTTCTTCAAGCCTCCGGAAAACCCGGAGGCTTTCTTTTTTTGTTCTGTGCAGCAATGTGAAGCACTTCGTAAAGTAAGTTGTGTAATGCCAACATTTATTTAACTCGGTGTTAACCTTATCTTCACTGTACTTAGACATTAAAAGACACAGGCAAAATGTTATTCAATTCTTTAAACTTTGCGATCTTTTTGCCGGCAGTATTCCTATTATACTNNAAACTACAAAATTCTTTACTCCTCTTCTCGAGCTATTTCTTCTATGCGTGTTGGGACTGGCGCTTCCTTTTCCTATTAATGTTTTCCACAATTCTGGATTACTACACTGGAATTAAAATGCATGAAGCCGGTACAACGAAGATCAAGAAGTTTTGGTTCTGGCTTAGTATCTCCATTAACCTGGGATTTCTGGGTATGTTTAAATACTATAATTTCTTTGCAGACTCAATGGCGGATGCACTTACCGGAGTTGGCTTCCAAGTCAACCCATGGGCCCACGCTGTCATATTACCTGTTGGGATCTCATTTTACACTTTCCACGGACTATCGTACGTGATTGACATCTACAAAGACCGGATTAAACCAGAGAAAAATTTTGTTGATTATTCTGTGTTCGTGAGTTTCTTTCCCCTACTGGTGGCAGGACCAATTGAGCGGG
>DCLG01000103.1:4283-4943 GCA_002320935.1 Pedobacter sp. UBA1654
CACAAGCTACAGACGGCTTAAAGCAGATTCTCTGGGGATTGTTCAAAAAGATGGTCATTGCAGATAACTGCGCCAAATATGCCAATGAGATTTTCAGCAATTACACTGATCAATCGGGAAGTATGCTTGCTTTAGGTGCGATATTCTTCACGTTCCAGATCTATGGAGACTTCTCAGGATATTCAGACATCGCATTAGGAACCGCTCGATTATTTGGAATAGAACTACTAAAGAACTTTAACTTCCCATACTTCTCCAGAGATATTGCGGAGTTTTGGCGCAGGTGGCACATTTCCCTGTCTACCTGGTTCAGGGACTACCTATATATCCCCTTAGGGGGCAGCAAGGGTGGTACCTGGATGAAAGTTCGCAACACCTTTATCATCTTTCTGGTAAGTGGATTCTGGCATGGCGCAAACTGGACCTTTATTGCCTGGGGATTTCTCAATGCCCTGTTCATCATGCCGTCAATCTTGTTTAATACCAACCGGAAAAACCTGGATACCGTAGCCGCAGGGCGCTTATTACCAAATATCCGCGAGCTGCTGCAGATGGTTATTACGTTTTCACTCACTGTTATCGCTTGGGTGTTCTTCAGGGCAGAAACCATCGGGCATGCACTATCCTACCTGTCAGGCATGTTCTCAAGATCCTTGTTTT
>DCLG01000103.1:4982-5716 GCA_002320935.1 Pedobacter sp. UBA1654
AAGATCCTTGTTTTCGTTCCCCGGATTCGACAATGAGAAAGGACCTATAATTACCATTGCTTTAGTGATTGTCTTTCTTCTAATAGAATGGCAGGGCCGGGAAAAGAATTATGCCATCGAGCATGTTGGCCGGAATTTACACAGACCGATACGGTGGGCACTGTTCTCAGCCATAATCTTCATCATAGGTTTATACATGCAAACTGAAGAGTCTCCTTTCATCTACTTCCAATTTTAATTCGCTATCATGAAACGTTTCGGAAAATCACTTTTACTATTCATCCCTTTCTCGCTATGCGTTTATGCATTCCTGCTGATGATTTGGGCCCACTTTGTGCCTGCTGCATACCAAAAGAATGTCTTTACCACCGAAGGACATGTTCATAAACGATTAAACGAAGCTAAGCGGACAAAGGATGTTGATGTGCTGTTTTTAGGCTCTTCCCACACCTTCCGGGGCTTCGATACACGAATTTTTAAAAAAGCGGGTTTAAAGTCATTCAACCTGGGTTCGCCAGCCCAAACACCGTTGCAGACGGAATACCTGCTCGAGCGCTACCTCGATTCTTTGAAGCCAAAGTTGGTTATATACGAGGTTTATCCTGTGACCTTCAGTATCGAAGGTGTAGAAGCTTCCGTGCACCTCATAGCCAATGAAGAGGTGAATACCAACATCGTCGATGTTGCGTTGGAACAAAACTCGATGATCGTCTACAATACATTGCTTCTTTCTT
>DCLG01000103.1:5734-16181 GCA_002320935.1 Pedobacter sp. UBA1654
TTCTGGAACAAGCCTTCGGGTTAGACATCAAAGAAGAAGTGATCAGGAAAAATGAACGGTACATCGCTGGTGGATATCTGGAAAGAGATCTTAAATACTTCAACAGAACACCACGTCCCAAGCAAGCATTAATGTTCGATGAAGATCAATTTAAATGGTTCGAGAAGAACCTCCAACTACTGAAGGCCCGTAACATAGATTACATTCTCGTCCAGGCACCCTATCCTAAAGCAACTTACAACGCATTTACCAATCTTAAAGGTTTTGACGCTCGAATGAAGAATTACGGTAAGTATTACAACTTCAACGAATCTATGGATTTGGACGATTCTTTGAATTATATGGACGATAGCCATTTAAACCAGAATGGGGTTACCGCCTTTAACAAGCAACTTATTGACTCTCTAAAATTGTCCAGGCCCCTGCTGAGCATCAAGTTGTAAGTAAACTTTTGCATCTTCTACAGAACCCCAAGGCGATATCATTTCCCAGATATGGCCTTTATGCGTTGTGCAGCATTCTTATTATCCGTGTTTAAGGTCAAGGACTTTTTGTAGCTTACCAGTGCATCCTGTTGTTCACCCAGCACTTCAAACATCTCCCCTAAACTATCGTAAGCATTTGAACTTTTAGGATATAAGTGAACGTACAGCTTAAAGATGGAGAGCGCCTCATTGATTCTCTTTTGGGCCAGCAGCTGATATCCCCAGCCATTAAGCTCGTTCTCGGATAATGTAAAATCAGTCGAAGTCTTTTTCAGGTTCGTAAATGCGAGTCTTGCATTTTTAAAGCCTGTTCTCTTTAATTCTGCATTCAACTTCTTCAACCCCGGAGATAATCCGAAACCGTTTTCAGCCTTCATATCAGGTATGTAGAAACCAGCAATCTCGTCAACAAACTGATCAGGGTTGCCACCCATTAAGTTCGATAATACCACAATAGACAGATCGTCTTTAAGATATACAAACAATGCAGAACGACCGCCCCCCACTGGTGCAACTGCCGGATGTTCTTCCCTTGAAACCGTTGGCCAGCCCAGTGCATAGCCGTTGGTTAACCTGTTAAAGCCCCCTATTCTACCATTGTTTAATATTGCAGGCTTCCACATGGTTTCAATGCTGGACTGGTCCTTCAGCAACTTACCAGACTTTAACGCAATGACCCAGTTGGCCATATCTGTTGCCGTTGACAAGATCCCTGCGGCGGTCCGGTAGAAGCTTGGAAACTGGATATATGCAACACCAGGTTTATCATTTCTGACAAACTGCTCGCCCTGTTGTTTAGTCAAAGTATAAGCCCCTGCGGAGTTTGGAACTACGTCGTAAGAATCGCCGAACCGGGTATTCTTCATACCTGCAACATCAAACTGTCCCGACGCAATAAAAGTTGTAAAATGCATGCCGCTCAGCTTTGTAATAATCTGTCCCAGCAAAACATAGCCCGTCTGATTATAACTGAAACGCTCGCCGCTTTTAGATTGCAGTGGTTGCTTAGTGATTTCAAGCATAGCAAGCCGTTCATCTCCCTTCCCCATGATCATTCCATCAACGTCATCCATATCTGGCAGGCCTGATGTATGCGTCAAAACCTGTTGCAGAGTAATCTTTTGCCATGCTGCCGGCAAGCTATCCAGGTGTTTAGCAAGTGGATCACCAACACTTAGTTTTCCCGCTTCCGCCAGTTGCATAATGGCTACGCCAGTAAATGCCTTGGTTATCGAGTTGATTGAAAAGATGCTGTTTGCAGTTGCTTTAACATTATACTCCAAATTTGCCGTTCCATAGCTTGCATTCTTAACAATCTTTCCACCCCTGATAACGGCAAGCTGCAAGGCGGGAATCTTTTTCGCCTGCATGGTTTTCTGAAGAAATAAATCAATGCTATCTGGGCTGACAACATCCTGTGCCTTTAATAACATTGGAAGAACCAGAAGACTGAGCACTGTAACGGCGGATTTAGGAGATAACATCATGATCTGTTTTATACGGTTTAGAGAAACGAACTGCCCTTATGTTACAAGATCCTACCTGAATTGCATTCACTGTTTTCAAAGCGAAATCAGCACTTACTTATTCCTGCAGAAATGGCATAGTGGATTTCTGGCATAATTCTGGTATATTTGCAGTGTAGACGAATTGATGTAATTAAGCAATTGATCTACAAGCATACTGGGGCCGTTTTGGATTTGACAGGGTGGAGCTAAGTATGTTAGCATGCAGTGCGTTGTACGGAGAGCACTTAAAAGAGAACGTTCAAACTATAATTGGCGAAAATAACTACGCCTTAGCTGCCTAATTTAGAATTACGCTAGCTTTTGTTCCTCTAACTGCTGCATTGTTAGGTTAGAATCAGGAGCATCGAAATAACAATGCTGGCGACTGCCAGGTACGGGGCAGCCGCGAGATAAAGTACCTAAGGAGAAAGGCAAGGTAGGTTTCCGGCCCGTCTGATCCCGACAAGAAATTGGAAAATAAGCATGTAGAAGGCATAATTTATCACACAACTGGACAAGGGTTCGAACCCCTTCGGCTCCACAACAAACGAAAAACCCCTTAGTAATCAACAACTAAGGGGTTTTTTAATTTCTATCCGCAGCTAAACTACAGCAGCAAGCCCGCTATCCAGCACTAAACTTCTCCAGTGCACGCTCAATAATCCCAAGGCTTTCCTCCATCTCCTCAGCTGTGATGACCAGCGGTGGTGCAAAACGGATGATATGACCATGCGTAGGCTTTGCAAGCAAACCCATATCCTTCAATTCAACACAAAGATCCCAGGCAGTTCTACCATCTGGTTGATCAACAATTTCCACTGCGTTCAACAACCCTTGCCCGCGCACAGCGCCGATAATTCCCGAAAACTTTCCTTGCAGGAGCGTCAGTCCTTGCCTGAACAACTCACCCATTGCCTGTGCATTGTCTGCCAGTCTTTCATCTGCCACCACCGCCAAGGCGGCCATTGCCACCGCACAAGCCAGTGGATTTCCACCGAAAGTGGAGCCATGTTCACCTGGTTTTATCGTCAGCATAATTTCGTCATCTGCCAGAACTGCCGAAACCGGCAGTACACCGCCAGACAATGCCTTACCTAAAATCAACACATCCGGGCGAACTGCGTCAAAGTCACAAGCAAGCAGTTTACCCGTTCTGGCTATCCCCGTTTGAATCTCATCTGCCACAAAAAGCACATTATATTGCTTACATAGCGCATAAGCTTTCGATAAATATCCGACTGCCGGGAGTTTTATTCCGGCTTCACCCTGGATGGGTTCAACCAGAAAAGCACAGACATCAGGGTTACACAGCTGTCTTTCCAGCGCCTCCAGATCATTATGCGGAACGGATATGTAACCGGACATATAAGGGCCGAAATTACTTGTGGCACTCGGGTCCGTTGAAAAAGAGATGATTCCAGTTGTGCGTCCATGGAAATTCTCATCTGCAACAATAATGGTTGCTTTCTGATCCTGAATACCCTTCTTAACATAACCCCATCGCCGGGCCAGCTTTATCGCAGTTTCAACCGCTTCGGCACCAGAATTCATCATCAGTACCTTCTCATAGCCGAAGTAACTGGTAATATTTTGCTCACATTCGCCAAGCTTGGAACTGTAAAAAGCCCTTGAAGTAAGGGTAAGCTTAGTGGCTTGCTCCGTCAATGCATCAATTATCCGGGGATGACAATGACCTTGGTTTACCGCGCTATATGCAGACAGAAAATCATAGTAACGCTTACCTTCAGGGTCCCACACACGAACACCCTTGCCTCTCTCAAGTACTACCGGCAGGGGATGATAATTATGTGCACCATATTTTTCTTCCAGGGCCATTGCTTCCTGGCTGGTTATTGGTTGTTTCATAGCATTCAGATTGTGTAGCCCAAATTACAAATTCTATGGAGGTTTTGATAATTACCCAATTCACTTCTCATCTTCCGTATAGAATTATACGAAATTTCCCGATTTCAAACTTAGCTAAAGCGTTCAAGCCTAATGCCTTATTTTAGCGCCACATCGAAATACAAATCAGTTCCTATGAAGTCATTTTACCGAACCACATTATTCGCTGCGGTACTCGCAGCAACACTCTCTTCCTGTGAAAAAAAAGTAGCAGAGCTCGAAAAATCATCTGACAAACTAACCCGCACCGTTGCGGAAAAAGTGTTCCCACTCGCTGGTGGTGAAATGTCCACCAATATCCTTCCTAAAAGAGCCCTTCCTGCATCAGTTTTAACGAACTTTAAGAATGTAAAAGTTAAAGTCATTGATTCTGTGTGTGAAGAGTACGTTAAGGGTAGTACTAAACTGGATCTTTCAAAACTGGNNCGTATCATCCACAACAGGGTTTAAGAAACTAAATAATGGTCCTAAAGGCTGGTGGACGCACTGGAACTACAGTCCTTATACCGAATCGGAATATCCAAACGTTCTATTTTCCGAAAACGAAGAGGGTTATGTTTCTAACTTCCTTATTCTAACTTTCAGCAAAAAAGTAACAACCTTCGGATTTGAAATTGCACCAAATGCTACCGGAGCAGATTTAAACGTATCTGTAGCCTATCAGGCCGAAGATTCCAGGGTTGAGGATGAGCTATTTAGTGTAGATCAGAAGGTTAGTTCACCTTCAGGTGCCAGGCTGATCGCTGTTAAATCACAAACCCCTTTTCAAAAGGTAACCATCTACCTGGAAGACTATAAAGAGTTAAAAGGTTTAGCCATTTCAAACATCAGATATGCTTTAGCAAAGTAACAAACAACCTTAGGTCTAAGGAAATACAATAAAGCATACAAATTCGAAATAGTAAATTCAAAACAGTATAACATGAAAAAGGCATNNATGCCTTTTTCATGTTATACTTAAGGTTAGTTTATTGCTGGTTCTGCACTACTACCCCATTGCTGAAATTTATTTCATCCTGAGGAATAAGGAACTGCCAACGGATATCATTGGCAGGAACCTCCAGAACGCCGTTAGCATAACTTGCGTTGTGGTTCGCGCCAGTTCTGTCTAAAGGTGCGTTCGTACGTTTCAGATCGTAGAAACGGAAGCCCTCTCCCCATAGCTCAACACGTCTTTGCAACAATATCTCATTGATCAGCGCATCACCAGTATTGGTTGATAATGTGTATGATGGATCACGGTTTACAGCCAAGGTAAACAATGCCGCAGCTGCGCCCGCATTATCTCCACTGCGTGCCAATGCTTCAGCTTCAATAAGATACATCTCTGCAGCACGCATATAAGGCACATCACCAATACTTAAACTTGGATCATTAACCAAAAACTTCCTGCTCATATAAGGTGCGCGCACTGAAGTAGCCGTTGGAGTCGGGAACGCCCTGTCGGCACCTGTCGGATCCCATACGCGCTTGCGGATGTCTGTGTCCGAAATGGTATTATACAAAGTGGAAGAAATAGATTTCGGACTGGTACGGATTACAGTAGAGCTGTAGTTAGCAGACATATACGCGAAGAACGAGTAAAAATAGCTGGTTTGATCTGACTGAATTCTCGATGCCCAAATCCATTCTGGATTGTCGTAGTTATTAAAGCCAGCAAGATACTGTGTGTTGCTCATCAGGTTATAACCAGTTCTCGCCTCTCTCGCAGCAGTTGCAGCAGTAGCCCAATCACCTTGCACCAGCGCAACACGAGCTTTAATTCCCTTTGCAGTATTCACATTTAAGTGAGATTTATTGGCACCTTTATAGTTTGCAAGGTCAGCAATCGCCTGATCAATGTCAGTATTTATCTGCTGGTNNAGCTACGGTGCTTCTTGGTGTAGGTGTAAGTTGAGGCACCAGCACTAAAGGCACAGCCAGTGAAGTGTTCTGTGCACCTGGAACATAGCGCTCGCCAAACAGTTGCACCATTTGGAAATACGACCATGCACGGTAGGCCAAAGCCTGACCTTTGATAGCTAACTTTTCTGCCTCAGGCCCCTCGGCTTTGTCAATATTTGCAAGGATCATATTGGCATTTCCAATTATCACGTAGTAAAATTGATAGTTGTAAAACAACATACTGCTTGTTGCATCGCGGTGTCTGATCCAACGGTATTCCGGCAGTAACCAGTTACTGGATGAACTGTTAAACACCATATCCTCTCCCAGAATATCCATGTAGAGCATATTTCCACTCTGACCACCTTGTGCCTGTACGCCGAAAATCTGTGAGTACATGGTACGGTGTATGCCGTTCAATGCTGCCCATCCATTATCAGTAGAGCTGAAAGCTGTTTCAGTAGACACCTGATCTGTTGGCGTTGTCTGGAGATACTCTTTCTTACAAGCGGCGCTGGTGATGACCACCATAAATACCAGCAAAAACCTGTTATATCTTTTTTTCATCTGTTTAAAGTTTTGTTTTGGCGATAAGCACGCATAACCTTTTTCTTAGATCCTGAGATTATGTTAGTCTAACGCCCAATTACATTTTTATTAAAAGTTTACGTTAACACCAACTGAGATTGTACGGCTAAAGTTGTAGTTGTTGCCCACAGTTCCATTAAAGGACGTACCCGGAAACATTCCTTTGCGCTTCGACAGCAAACCAAGGTTCTCTCCACTCACATAAATGCTTGCAGACTGCGCTTTAATGGCACTCATCCAGCTTGTAGGAAGACTATAGTTTAGTGTAACATTATCTAGCTGGAAGTAGCTCGCATCAATAAGCCATCTGCTGCTCTGCCCTGCGTAATTTGATACCTGCCCGTTGTCCAAACGTGGGACATTGGTCATGTCGCCAGGATTTCTCCAGCGATTTAACGCATCAACATGCAATGCAGTTCCATAGTTTCCACCGTGCATTAATGCCGCATAAGCGCCATCATAAACTTTACCACCAGTCTGAAAAGTAAACTGCACTGCTAAACTAAAGTTCTTGTAACCAAGGTTGTGAATCATGGATCCGTATAGATCAGGAATAGAACTTTCACCAGTATAGCGATAATTTGCTTCACCTAAAATGTTCGTAACCGTATCTTGTCCAATTACACGTGCGTTGCTGGTAAGATTGTTGGTTCTATATAAAGCACTTCCATTCTCAGGATCAACACCATAATAATCACGCAGATAGAAATCGTAAATAGAATGGCCCACGCTGTATGCTTTAGTCCCGCTTTGAATCAGCGGCATGTTATCAGGCATTTTGGTTATCTCATTTTTAAATGAAGTAAGGTTCAAGGTGGTCGTATATGTAAATGCACGTCCCTTAACAATCTGACCGGTTAAACTCAACTCTCCACCAGCATTAAATAAACTTCCAATATTCGTAGGGATGGTGAAGTTACCGTCGTTGTACGATCCGCCATTTGAAAGTGGCTGCTGCACTTCAAATATTAAACCATCAGTTTTTCTCTTGAAGTATTCGATGCTACCACCTAAACGTCCGTTGAAGAGACTAAAATCTAGACCGATGTCGAAGTTTTTAGAGGTTTCCCAGGTTAGCGCCGGGTTAGATAATGAACGTTGAACGATACCTGCTTCTGCCTGGTTATTCCTGCCCAGATCGTACAAGGCCTGATATGGATAATAACCCAGACCACCGTCATTACCCAATACACCGTATGAACCGCGTAGCTTTAATTGGTCTACCCACTTCGCCTTAAAGAAGGACTCCCGGTTGATGTTCCAGCCACCACTTAGTGACCAGAAGTTTGCCCATCTAACAGAAGGTGAAAATTTCGAGTTACCGTCTCTTCTGAAACTTCCACTGAACAGGTATTTACCGTCGTAGTCGTAGGTTAAACGGGATAAATAACTCTCAATGGTCGCATTATCTTCGTAAGAGGTTGTACCCAGCACAGTCGCAAAGTTAACCAGCTCCGTAATACCATCTACGATAATACCACTGCGACTTCCAGACAGATAGTTGTATTTATAGCTGTAATTCTCATGGCCTGCAAGCACTTGCAAATTGTGCTTATCGAAGCTTTTGTTATACTCTGCCAATTGGGAGAAAGTGTAACTTGTGGTACGATACAAGTATTGGTAAGCCCTTCCAGATGGTGCACCGTCACCAACATTCGGGTTGTCATAGGTGCGATCCTGAGTGTCCTGAAAATCAAAGCTTAATCTGGCGGTTGCTTTCAGACCTGGTAGAATATGTATACTACCAAAGGTTCTTGCGCCGATAGCACCACGCACCTGGTTTTGGCGGTCGTTTAAATTCTCATAAATGGCGTGACGACCTGAAGCGAACGGGCGACCGTCGCCAAAATCATACTGCGGGTTTCCATTTGCATCAAGTACCAATGCACCATTTGCATCATGCAAATGCACCGGATATATTGGCGCAATCATTCTCGAAATGTAAAATGGGTTAATAAAACTTGTACCGCCTGCATCGTCAACATTGTCGTACCGGGACTTAGAATAGGTACCGTTCAGGTTAAGCCCTGTACTGAACCAGGTTACCGGCTGAGAGTTGATGTTCAAACGACCGTTGAACCGCTTCAGACTAGAGTTAATTAAATAGCCTTCGTCATTAGTGTAGCCGAGTGACCCGAAATAGTCCGTCTTATCAGCACCTCCGGAGTAAGACATGGCATAATTCTGCCTCTTTTTTCCACCTTGTGCAGCTTGATCAGCCCAGTCCAGATCATCAGCATACAGCAGACTTGCATTTGGGTTCATCACCCCATCTGCAGAAACGATTTGGTTGTCAGGCACGTTGAAAGGATTATACCCTAGCAAGCTTTTAACACCAGTATAGTTATTCCCATTGTAGTTGGTAATGGTTCCAGCTGCAATGCCACCAGCAACATCCAAAGGAATGGCACTAGCACCATATGCCAGACTATTTCGCTGTGTTTCCCACATTAGGGGATAATATTGGAAGGCATCCACACGCTCATACTCAGGTAAACCTCTGCTTACCCAACCAGTGGTTGCTTTAAAGTTCAGGGTTTGCTTACCGGCTCTACCTTTCTTGGTTGTGATGAGAACCACACCGTTACCAGCTCTGGAACCATATAGTGCCGCTGTTGCCGCATCTTTCAGGAGGGAAACAGATTCAATATCGGCCGGATCAATGTTCGATATGGTACCATCATAAACACTACCATCTACAACATACAAGGCATCATTAGAGGCAGAGATGGAGCCGAAACCACGTATCCGGATGCCGGGTGTTGATCCTGGAGCACCATCAGAGCTGGTCGCCTGAATTCCGGGCGCAGAACCTGCAACAGCACTCATGATGTTGGTAATCGGGCGCTTTTCGAATTCCTTACTGTTGATCTGCGCTGAAGAACCTGTGTAAGTATTTTTATTTGCAGTTCCGTAGGCTACAATTAGTACTTCATTCAACTGGTTCTGGTCACCAACTAGCGTTACGTTAACGGCTGTTCTGTTTCCAGGAGTAACCTCCTGGGTAGTATAGCCAACATAACTGAATACCAGTACCGGGCTTCCTGTTGCCGGCACTTTAATAGAATAAGCACCATTGCTGCCGGTTTGGCTGACCACGCTGGTTCCTTTGACTTTGATGCTTACGCTCGGCATTGGGAGGCCGTCATCTTTGGATGTGACTGTTCCGATAATTGTCTTATCCTGCGCTAGAGCAGTACTTACAATAAGGAACAAAAACAATAAACTTGGTAATAGTTTTTGCATTTGTAAAGGTTTTAGGGGTAAATAAAATCAAGAATTAAGGCTAATATATCATTAATGGTAAAAAGAACGTACAAAAATTGCGTTATTTTATATATTTTCTTTCTATAAACATGAATTTAGCAAGGAAAACAGCTAAATATTGCGAGATGCTCCATTAAATAACCAATGTTTCTCAACTAAACAGCTGAATTTTCTGAATTTACCAGCAGGAGTACCCCTTTAAGCCTCCTAAATCATTCGGTTTGATGATTCCAATTACGATAGCAAAGAGAAAGTATCGTATTTCTAATTTAATAATTACTTTGAAGATCTCAAAAAAATATGGAATATATTTAGTTGCTCGGATGCGTCAGAACATTTTCAATGCTGATGATGTTTAGCCGGTAACATGTACCTTTGTTTATAAATTAATTTATATGGATACTGAGAAAGCAATATTAGCTGGCGGATGCTTTTGGGGCGTCGAAGAATTAATACGCCAATACCCTGGCGTCATCTCTACGGTGGTTGGGTATACTGGTGGTGATGTTCCCAATGCAACTTACCGGAACCACGGAACACACGCCGAAGCGATAGCCATTACATTTGACCCTAAACAGCTATCATATCGTAAACTGCTGGAATACTTCTTCCAGATTCATAACCCTACTACAAGGAACAGACAAGGAAATGATATTGGCGTTTCTTACCGCTCTGCAATTTTCTTCTTGAACGAAGCGCAGCAGGAAGTTGCTGAGACCTTAATCAAGGAAATGGATGCTTCTGGAGTTTGGCCAGGAAAAATCGTTACGGAGGTTGTACCAGCAACCGACTTCTGGGACGCAGAAGAAG
>DCLG01000103.1:16232-17550 GCA_002320935.1 Pedobacter sp. UBA1654
TACAGAAAAACCCATACGGGTACACCTGCCATTTTGAAAGGCCGGAATGGAAACTGGATAGCTAGATCTCATAATCTGGTATTTGCCTGATCTACATACTGATCTGCTCGGCCGTAGGCGACAGAAGGACTTATATATTTACACAGACCTGCCGCACACCTTACCCACACCTCGCCCACACCTCAGCCACGTAAAACGTGTATAAAGTGTTTTTAGGTTCTTGATAAATTGTCTCTAGTGTTAGTATAATTAACCGATTATAGCTATATTTAAAGAAACAATTAACAATCTCATATGGCAAAGTATTTACAAGGCATAAATGGTGTCTTTGTTGGAAAAGTGGGAACGGTTGTAGGTTGTGTCTGGAAAGGCATACCTTATATGAGGTCGAAAGGCCGGCCCCGCACCAGCGAACCGAGCGAAAAAGAAGAAACCAACAGGAATAAGTTTAAAACAGCACATACCTGGCTTCAGCCCCTACTGGTCTTTTTAAGAACTGGTTTTGCAGGCTATTCATCAAAATCTGAGGGCTTCAATGCGGCGAAATCCTACAATCTTAGACATGCAATGATCCAGGGTTCTCTTGTACCCGAACTGGTTAGAGTAAGCTACGGCGACCTACCCCTATCTGAAAATCTCAGCGTGGAGCTACAGGGCAGTAAACTTCAATTTAGCTGGTCTACAGCTTACATTCCCGGGAGCAGCAACAAGGATCAAATTATGCTGCTAGCCTATCACCCGGAAAGTCGTAGCGCATTATATGAGATACATGGCGCTTTCCGGAATATTGGTAACCAGATCATGGACACATACAACGATTTTGTAGGTAAGACCATTCACGTGTATGCAGCATTTATATCAGCAGACAGGACAAGACAAAGCAACTCACAGTATTTAGGTGAGATAGACTGCTAACGTATATGCCTTCGCGTTGAGCTGGAAAGAATGTTAGATGGTTAGTATTCCTCTTCTGGTGCTGGCGAGAGAAACAAGGTTTGCGCAAAATTCACCAGAAAGAGCTGTCGCTTAGCGCGGGTGATTGCTGTATATAACCAACGCAGAAAATCGAGGTCGATCATCTCTTCCGTCAGGTAACCCTGATCCACAAACACGGCGTCCCATTGTCCACCTTGTGCCTTATGACAAGTCACGGCATATGCAAACTTGATCTGCAGTGCGTTGTAATACGGATCTTCCTTAATGGCAAGCAGGCGTTCTTTCTTGTTGGTGATGTGTGCGTAATCAATACTGATTTCTTCAAACAGCTTGCGGCTATCTTCGTATGACAGGTTCGGCGTTTCAGAAGTCAGCGTATCCA
>DCLG01000103.1:17592-22214 GCA_002320935.1 Pedobacter sp. UBA1654
CATCAGGGTAGTCCAAAAATTCAAGCTGCACCTCAGAGAAGCGAAACCCATACCGCTCCTCCTGGTTGCGGACCCTCGTAATGCGCGCAATATCGCCATTGGCAATAAAGGAAGTAGCTTCATTATCCGGGAGCCAGAAGTAGTTATTACGTACCACCATGATCTGGTCGCCACCCGTAAGTTCTTCTTCACGGTACAATATCCTGGCGCGGATCTGCTGATTGTAAACATTTGCCGATTTATTGGATCGACAAACCACCAGCGTATTCTCCATGTCAAACTTGCCATAGGCATATTCAAGCCCTTCCACCAGCTTTAAACCAGTCATACGGAAAATATCCTTGTAGCCGATGGTGTAGAATTTGGGAATGGGAAGCTCGTCTTCCATCTGTTCAGGCGCCTCATTTTCATACTGATAGATCATCTCCCGCAGCATGGTCGCATTTGCAAGAATGCCTGAAGTTTTCTCCTGCCGCACCACTTCTCTCAGCTCCACTTCGAGCACTTTCTTGTGGAAGGTGCCAGCAATATATAATGCATTTAATGCCGGACTCTCCATGCTGCCTACAGGCGGAAGCTGTGCTGTGTCTCCCACAAAAACGACTGCACAATTTTTATGGTTGTACACATAATCCATGAGGTCCTTTAAAAAGGAAGATCCTGTTTGCGAGTTCCATTCGTCTGCGATCATTGAAGCTTCATCAATGATAAACACGGTATGTTCGGCAAGATTTGGCGCCAGCTGAAAGTTCATATCCGTAGATACGGCCGATTTTTTCCGGTAGATACGTTTGTGAATGGTAAGTGCGGTTCGCCCGGAATAGTTGCTCATTACCTTAGCTGCGCGGCCGGTAGGTGCGAGTAAAGCAGAACGCAAGCGGAACTTCGGCAATGCCTTTACTAAAGCTGCTACAGAAGTGGTTTTTCCGGTACCCGCATAGCCCCTGAGGATAAAGCATTGACCATCGAGCGGTTGCGAAATAAAGCGCGCCATCTTGCTGCAAAATTCAAGCTGTTCTGCTGTAGGCGCGTATTGATAGGATTGGGCAATGAGTTGGGCTTTATCCATTTTACAAATATGCAATGCTGTGGTTATAGAAAAAAGGATTAATTTTGCTAAGATGAATAACAAAAACAGCATCTTATTGAAGGACCCGGCGTTTGATCCGGTAGCAGCTTTGAATTGTAATTTGTTGTTGAAGATTACTGCCGACAGCTTCTCGTATGCAATCATTAATACGACAAAGGACAAGATCAAAGTGGTTTACGACTGTCAGGATTTTCAACCAACAGCAAGCAATCTATCGTCTACCATTCTTTCCGACCCCTACCTAAGCTTACTGTTTAACCGTGTAAAGATCGCTTCATATACTGCAAATACCATTGCAGTACCCGAGGAATTGTACACCAGTGATGAAGCTGAGCCTTATCTGAAATACTTTAGCGATCTGGATCATTATTCCAGGAATGTCTACACTGCGGCCTATACAGGGCAGGATTTCCGCAGCCTTTTCTTGCTGCCAAATGCTGTTGAATCTGCTATACAGACACATTGGCGCGAAGCCCATCCGTACGAGCAGACCGCATCATTGCTGGCCATAAACCAGAATACCGAAAGCCAGCAATTCTACCTTGATTTTACTGCAGGATCTTTCCATGCCATGCTACTGCGTAATGGAAAGATGATTTTTCAAAATGTGTTTCAAATTGAAAACCCTGAAGAGTTCCACTACTACCTGCTGCTGCTTTTAAAACAACTTAAGATCAACGCCTCAGAAACCAAGGTACTTGCAAGCGGTATTCTGAACGAAGGTGACGACCAATACAGCATACTGATGAAGTATTTTTCAGCAGTCCAGCTTTGCACTCCCGGAGAAAGCACGGTCAGCAATTCTATTCTGGAGGATATGCCTCCACACTATTACACCAGCCTACTAGCACTCAATTTATGCGAATAATTGGAGGAAAACTTAAAGGAATCCGCTTAAGTGCGCCAGCAAGTTTACCCGTAAGACCAACAACGGACATGGCCAAAGAGGCTTTGTTCAACATCCTATATAATACGTACGACTTCGACAGCTGTGATGTGCTTGATTTATTCTCGGGCACGGGAAACATCAGCATTGAATTTGCATCCAGAGGGATCAAGAGTGTAACATCCGTAGATAAGCATTCTGGCTGCGTTTACTGGTTAGAGTCTGTAATTAAAAAGTATGAGCTTCCGCAGATCACGACAGTCAAAGCTGACGTATTTAAGTTTCTGGACCAACATAAAAAAAGTTATCAGATCATTTTTGCCGATCCACCTTATGACCTTCCAAACATTCCGGAGATTGCGCAAAAGGTACTGAACAACGGACTGCTTACCGAGCATGGTCTGCTTGTGATTGAACACCCCTCCTTCTTAAAATTGAACTTTCTGCAAGGTTTTACAGAAACCCGCAGATATGGGAATTCTTCATTCAGCTTTTTCGAAAACCCAGCAGATGAATAACATGAAAATTGCTTTATTCCCCGGTTCCTTTGACCCGATCACCATCGCCCATGTGGACATCCTTAAGCGAGCATTACCTTTATTTGACAAGATTGTAGTAGGTATTGGTCTGAACAGCTCGAAACAAGGTTTTCTGACGGCTGAAAAGCGTGAAGAGATTGTACGATCTGTATTTACAAGCGATGATAAGATTGAAATTCAGCCTTACGAGGGCCTTACGGTTGATTTCTGCAGGAAAGTAAAAGCAACGTATATGGTACGTGGCATACGATCCGTGGCTGATTTTGAGTACGAACGTGCTATTGCTCAGATCAATCAGACCATGATGCCGGAGGTAGAAACGATCTTTATATTGAGTAAGCCTGAATATTCAGCAATCAGTTCCACTATAGTACGCGACATCCTTCGGAATGGAGGGGATGTGAGTTCCTTTCTCCCGAAAGAAGCCATGCAATATTTATAATAGTTAGGTGTTTAAAGCAGATCGCCTGATTTGAGTACGTCCAGGATCAAGGGGTAAGTGTTCTTTAACACAGGTGAAAGCGCATCGCATTTAAGCCACTCTGCTTTAGTGATGCCTTCTTCCTTTTGCGGCACCAGCTTAGGCGTACCTTTCACGGTCATGCTATACCAATTGGTTTTCTTTAACACAATCCGGTTGTTCATCTCATAGATGTGATAGGTTCTGCAAAGCTTTTCTTTGTTCTTGAAGATTTTTACGCCGCACTCTTCCTCTACTTCACGCAGTGCTGCTTCCTTCATTTTCTCACCTTTTTCTACTTTGCCTTTTGGCAGATCCCATCGTTTATTCCTAAAAATAAACAGATAGCCCTTGTCTGCGTTCTTCACAAGACCCCCTGCTGCCTTAATTAACTGGCAGGATTCTTTCAAACTTTTGAAGACTTTTTTTGGAGTTTCGGTTAGTATAACATAGTGAGCAGCTGATCCTTTACTAAGATTTCTATAAAATGTTTTAAAATCAAACTGCTCAGCATCAATCAGTTGTAAATTTTCAACTTCATTAGGCATCGTGTCTGATATAAACAAACTGTTATCGTTGATATAAATTCTGTAATTTTGGATCATGTTTAATAAAAGTGATATTGAATTAAAGGTAGCTGAATTTCTTTTACAAATTAAAGCAATAAAGTTACAACCTAATAATCCATTTACTTGGGCCTCGGGTTGGAAATCCCCTATTTATTGCGATAACAGAGTTACGCTTTCCCATCCTTCAATAAGAACCTACATCAGACAAAAGCTTACGCAGTTGGTTCAGGAAGAGTACGGATCTGTTGACCTGATTGTTGGCGTTGCAACTGCAGGCATCCCTCAGGGTGCATTGGTTGCGCAGGAACTTGGTTTGCCATTTGCGTATGTACGCGCAAAGGCTAAAGAACATGGTACCGGAAGTTTAATTGAGGGTGAAATTGTGGAAGGGCAACGTGCTGTACTTGTAGAAGATTTAATCTCTACCGGAAAAAGCAGTTTAGCTGCTGTAGCTGCGCTTAGAGAAGCCGGCTTGTCCGTTGCCGGTCTGGTTTCCATTTTTACTTATGGTTTTGATGTGGCCGATGAAAACTTTGCAGCTGCAAAATGCCGCTATTCTTCGCTATCGAACTATAACGCATTGATCGAATATGCATCTGAACATAGCATTATCGCCTCCAGCGATATTGAACTGCTAAGAAAATGGCGTGAGAACCCGGCTGAATGGGGTAAATAGCATTTAAACTAACCAAATATATTATATGACCATTATAGAGAGCACAACAGAACTAAACAAGCCGGTAGCGGAAGTTTACGCTTTCCTATCGAACCTGAATAATCATCAACAGCTGATGCCGGAAAATATCTATAACTGGTCGTCAACTGAAGATGAAGCAAGTTTTACCATCCAGAACATGGCGAAACTGGCGATAAAGATTAACACCAGGATTGAAAATCAGGAGCTTACTGCAGTGCCTACGGAGAAAGCACCATTTGATGTTGAACTGAAGTGGAACGTTACCCCGAATGCAAATGGCGGTACGACTGCAAAACATACCATCTCGGCAGATTTAAACATGATGATGAAAATGCTGGCCTCTGGTCCGCTCCAGAAATTGGCTGATCATCAGACTGGGAA
>DCLG01000103.1:22235-36072 GCA_002320935.1 Pedobacter sp. UBA1654
TTTATACATGATATTTTAGAGGGCTCCGCAATGCGGGGCCTTTCTTTTGCAACAAAAAGGCTACAGGATTTTGACCAGGTCGTATATTTTGTAACTTTTACAAAAATTAACGCGTATCATGAAGAAAGCTTACCTACTACTCACACTTTTTACATTAACCTTTGCCGGGTGTAAAAAAGACCAGCCAAGTCCAGAACCTGTTGCCGATTTTTCTATTGGGGATCCAAATGTCTCAAGCTTTGTACGCAGAGATGAGTTCTGGGGTATTCCTGTAAATGAATCGAAAAATGCAATTTCCTATCTCTGGGATTTTGGAGACGGAAGAACAAGCACGGAGAAAGCACCTGCTATTCAATACAGCGAACCCGGAACATACATACTCAGCATGACGGTAACGAACGCTGATGGCATTACATCTACTACAAGAAAGACCATAACGATTTTAAAACCTTTTCTTAAGAACTTCATCATAGAAGACCTATCAGGCTGGCAGGGGTTCAACTTTCATACTTTGAGAAAATTTAAAGGGGGAGATGTTTGGGTGGAAATTTATAAACCACTGGAAGGTAAAGCATATACCATACAACCAAACTCTTTGTACGATTATCCGCTTTATTACAAAAGTGCCGTAATTAAGAATGTGCCCGCCAATGCACCAGATTCAATTGTTATTGATGTTAATGAAGCAATTGGGTTAGCTGGCATAAATGGCCAACAAACAAGATATGTGTTTACGGTTTTTGTAAGAGATACTGAGGGTACCCACGTGCTTGTCAGCTCCGATTTTACCGGGCATGCATCAGGTACCAGGCCTACCGATTGGGACCTGCTAACTTATAACTGGAAAAAAGGATATGGTGGGTCCGCTGCTTCCTTAACCTATACCTACAAATAAACGTAGGCAGCCAATTTTACAGTTAAACAGATTAATAAACAGTCATTTAGTCTGTTTAACTTCTTTTTAAAAGACAGTTTTTCATAGTCAGCATTTATATAGCCGGTGGCATCTGTTTTGTGCCAGGCTGTGTATGAACTTCAACAACTTTACAATCAAAGCCCAGGAAGCAGTTCAACAGGCTTCAGCAATAACCGAAGGCAATCAGCAACAGGCTATTGAGACCGCACACCTACTTAAAGGTTTGCTAAATGTTGATGAGAACGTGGTTTCTTACGTATTGAAGAAGCTGAACGTTAATTTAAATGTACTTAACCAGTATCTGGATGCCCAGATCAGTAAATACCCGAAAGTTAGTGGTAGTAACATCTATCTTTCTTCGGGGGCCAATACCGCTTTGCAGAAAGCACAATCATACCTTAAAGAATTTAAAGACGAGTTCGTATCCGTTGAGCACCTGCTGCTTGGCATTCTCGCTGCGAATGATAATACCTCCAAACTACTTAAGGACATGGGGGTAAATGAAAAAGACCTTAAAACGGCAATCGTTTCACTTCGCGGCGACAACCGAGTTACCGATCAGAATGCCGAAGCAACTTATAATGCTTTAAATAAGTATGCGCGCAACTTGAACGAGTACGCAGAATCCGGTAAACTGGATCCGGTGATTGGTCGTGATGAGGAAATCAGACGGGTGATCCAGATCCTATCCCGTAGAACGAAAAACAACCCGATCCTGATCGGTGAGCCCGGCGTTGGTAAGACCGCAATAGCTGAAGGTATCGCCTTCCGAATCATCAAAGGTGATGTACCGGAAAACCTGAAAACAAAAACCGTGTTCTCCCTTGATATGGGTGCCCTGATTGCAGGCGCCAAGTATAAAGGAGAATTCGAGGAGCGATTGAAGGCCGTTGTAAAAGAGGTACAACAAAGTGAAGGCGACATCATCATGTTCATTGACGAAATTCACACCTTAGTTGGTGCTGGTGGTGGTGAAGGTGCGATGGATGCCGCAAACATCCTTAAGCCTGCCCTCGCCCGCGGTGAGTTACGCGCTATTGGGGCCACTACGTTAGACGAGTACCAGAAATACTTTGAAAAAGATAAGGCGCTGGAAAGACGTTTCCAAAAGGTAAACGTAGACGAACCGGATACCCAGGACGCGATCTCCATTTTACGTGGTCTGAAGGAACGTTACGAAACACACCACAAGGTGCGGATTAAGGACGAGGCGATCATCGCTGCTGTGGAGTTATCGCAGCGCTATATCTCCGACAGGTTCTTACCCGATAAGGCGATTGACCTGATGGATGAAGCGGCATCTAAGCTTCGACTGGAGATGGACAGCGTTCCAGAAAATGTAGACGAGCTTGACCGCAGGATCATGCAACTGGAAATTGAACGCGAAGCCATCAAGCGTGAAAACGACGAGAAAAAGGTTGCTTCTCTAGGTGAAGAAATCGCCAACCTTTCTGCAGAGCGTGATGAACTTAAAGCTAAGTGGCAGGCAGAAAAGGATCAGGTGGAACTGGTTAACAGTTTATCTGAACAGATCGAGAACTACAAACTGGAAGCTGCACAGGCGGAACGAGCTGGTGATTATGGTCGTGTTGCCGAGATCCGCTACGGTAAGATCAAAGAGGCGCAGGATAAGGCGGCACAGGTGAAAGCTGAACTGGAGAGTCAGCAGGCTGAAAGCCGTATGCTTAAAGAAGAGGTTACTGCCGATGATATTGCTGGTGTAGTTGCCCGCTGGACCGGAATTCCTGTAACGAAGCTCATTGCGAGCGAACGTGCAAAATTACTGCACCTGGAAGATGAGCTGCACAAGCGTGTTGCTGGTCAGGACGAAGCCATAGAGGCCATCTCTGATGCCATTCGCCGTTCACGCGCTGGATTGCAGGATAAGCGTAAGCCAATTGGTTCATTCATCTTCCTCGGAACTACTGGTGTGGGTAAAACGGAGCTTGCTAAAGCACTTGCAGAATTCCTGTTTAATGATGAAAACGCGATGACCAGAATTGACATGAGTGAGTACCAGGAACGTCATGCTGTGTCCAGATTGATTGGTGCGCCTCCGGGATATGTTGGTTACGATGAAGGTGGTCAGCTTACCGAGGCTGTCCGCAGGAAGCCCTACTCTGTGGTACTGCTCGATGAAATCGAAAAAGCACATCCGGATGTCTTCAATATCCTGCTGCAGGTACTTGATGATGGGCGCCTCACCGACAACAAAGGTCGTTTGGTAAACTTTAAGAATACCATCATCATCATGACCTCCAATATTGGTTCGCACCTGATTCAAGAGAACTTTAAGGATCTGATAGATGAAAATAGGGACAGACTCATTGCTAAAACTAGAAATGAAGTGTTTGAGCTGTTGAAACAGACCATCAGGCCGG
Organism: Pedobacter sp. UBA1654; assembly: GCA_002320935.1. GTDB lineage: Bacteria > Bacteroidota > Bacteroidia > Sphingobacteriales > Sphingobacteriaceae > Pedobacter. Next base: position 25,533 of record DCLG01000103.1, read on the forward strand.
AATTCCTGAACCGTATAGACGAATTGATCATGTTTACGCCGCTTAACCGCAATGAGATCAGAGACATTGTTACGCTGCAGTTTAGGCATGTGCAGGATACATTGAAAGATATGGGTGTAGAAATTGAGGCCTCTGAGGAAGCTTTAGACTGGCTCGCCGAACTGGGTTACGACCCACAGTTTGGTGCACGACCTTTGAAAAGGGTCATTCAGAAACGTATACTAAATGAACTTTCCAAAGAAATCCTCGCCGGGAATATCGACAAAGACAGCAAAATTAAACTGGACATGTTCGATCACAAGTTTGTGTTTCTGAATATGAACCCAGAACCAATTGTTTAATAGGTTTTCTGTGAAACGCCCGCATTTAGCCATGCGGGCGTTTTCTTTTATGCGCTGTTCTGATCAGCGCTGTGGTTGGGGGTCAAGGTGATCCTTGTAGCGAGTATGCCAGACATCAACCAGCTGTGATTACAGGCAAGCAGCTTTCGGACGCTGTGTCAGTTTGAGTGTCAAAACAGGCAACTAAACAACTGACAATTATTCAAAATTAGTCAACTATTATAAACACTGGCATTGTTCCATTTAATATATGTAACGGCTTTGTGTCATTTTAAAATAATAAAGGTCACTCTTGATTTTTTTAGTTTGCTAAGCCTTAGAGTATTACAAAAAGCAGGCTCCATTGATATTTGCAGGAGGTTATCCTTTGGCACAGCTATTGACTATATGACATCGTTGGTCAGGATATAAAAAAGATTAAGACCACATTGAACATTAAAATTTAAGAAAATGAAAAAGTTATTATTATCAATTTTTGCAGTAGCTGCTTTAGGTTTTAGTACTCAGGCACAAACAGAAAAAGGAAAAATCATTTTAGGTGGTAACCTTGCATTCGATAGTCAGAAAAGTGACGCTGCTAATGCTAAAGCAAACACCAGCTTCGAAATTGTACCAAGTGTAGGTTACTTTGTTGGCGACAACATTGCAGTAGGTACTGGTATTGGTTACAGCTACGATAAGAACATTGGCAATACGAAAACTGAAGCGTTTGTAGTAAGTCCATTTGGTCGCTACTACACTAACATCTCAGAACAGTTTAAATTCTTCGGTCAACTTGCGGTTCCAATGCAGTTTGGATCGGCTCACAGTGTAGACGCACAGGGTGATGAAGGTGCTAAAATTGGTAACTCTACCCAGATTGGTGTAGCACTATCTCCTGGTTTTGCATTCTTCCCAACCAAGAAAATTGGTATTGAATTAGCCTTAAACGGTTTAAGCTACAACAACTACCGTGTTAAAGATGCGAATGAAAATGATGTTAAAGGCGCAGGTTATGACAACGTAAGTTTCGGAACTAACTTTTTCGCTCCTAAATTGGGTATCCAATTTCATTTTTAACAAACACAACACACAATAAATCCGCTGGCTGATGGTCTGTCATGTGATTGAAGCCAGCAAAAAAAAAGCATCCTTATTATGGATGCTTTTTTTATTGGTACAGAATTTTAGTTATTTCTTTTTGCCGTTCCGTTCTCTTTCGCGGTCTATCTCCACAATATCTACTTTGTCTGAGTTCTCAAAATCTCCGATCAGGTATTTGTTAAAGTGATCTGCAAGTTTCCAAAAAGCATATTCGGTTAGATCTCCAAAGCCGTGGCGCTGACCGGGCAGTATCACAAACTCGAAGCGTTTACCTGCTTTCATCAGCTCATTAGCAAGTCTGATCGTATTTGCCGGGTGAACGTTGTTATCGATGTCTCCTGTCATGATCATTAGATGCCCTTTCAGGTTTGCCGCAAGTTCAGGATTCTTGTCTATGCTGTAAGTAAATGTGGTATCGCCTTTTGAGTCTACGACCTCTTTCACGCCGTGGTGTTTTTCACTCCACCAACGATTGTAAATGCTGTTATCGTGGTTACCAGCTTTGGACACTGCGACTTTAAAGAAGTCCGGATAAACCAGCATTGCTGCTGTAGACATAAATCCCCCTCCAGAATGCCCGGTAATACCTACCCTACTTGCATCAATGAAGTCATGACGCGCTGCAAGTTGTTCTACAGCGGCTTTTTTGTCCGCCAAGCCGTAGTCACGCAGGTTTCCGTAACCGAAGGTATGGTACCATTTTGAGCGGGCGGGATTTCCACCGCGGTTACCAACTGACACGACAATGTAGCCAAGTTGTGCCAGACGATCGGTATTGTCCATGCTTTTGGTAAATGCCTTGTTTACCGCTTCAGTCTGTGGGCCCGGATATACATACTCAATAATTGGATATTTCTTGTTCGGATCAAAGTCAAAGGGCTTGTACATTACACCGTAAATGTCGGTTACTCCGNNNNTTGTATCCTGCGGCCATCAACAAAGACAAATCCGTTGTTTCCAGATTCATCACTGGATTACCTTTGTTGTCCATCACCATCGCCTTTGGTGCAGTATTCACCCTGGAGAAGTTGTTCACGAAATACTTTGCTTCATCATTCATGCTTACCGCATGATCAAAATTGCCAGGGTTTAGAAGTTTCATTCCGCTGCCATCGAAATTAATGCGGTCCAAATGCTGATAATAAGGATCTTCATTGGCCTCCCTGCCATTGGCGGTGAAATACAGGACGCGGTTCTTTTCATCTATGTTTACGATGCTCTCGCAATGGAAAGCACCTTTAGTGATCTGGTTCTTAAGCTTTCCATTTCCATCGAACAGATAGAAGTGCGCCCAGCCGTCCCTTTCTGACCAATGGATAATTTCCTGTCCATCCTTTACAAGGCCAGGTCTGTTGATCTCTACATAGGTATTAAAACGCTCATCGATTAATGGACTTACCTTTTCGCTGTTGATATCGATGGTACAAATGTCAACGCGCTTTAAATCTCTGCTGGTGCGTGAAAAATAGATCTTGGAGTTATTACCCAACCAGAGGGATGGTCTAAATTCATTGTCGCGGTCTTTTACCAGCGATGGCGCCTGCCACAACGAAATATTCTGATCTTTAAAGGCAGCGACATCCAGCTTCTTGTAGCTCTTGGCAGCGAAGTTAAACAGCAGGATCTCGTCTACCGGGGCTTCTTTCTCCCCTGGCATCTGATACTTATAAGTCTCCAGCGTTGGACGGCCTGGGGCAGTATGGTTAAGTACCCAAAGGTCCTTGACCTTGCGGGAATCGCGACGGTTCATCACGAAATACTTTGCATCGGGCGACCAAAGTACGTATGCCCGGCGGCGCTTTTTGTCCTTTTTTAGCACTTCTTCATTGTTTTCACCGTCGCCGTCATCTCCGTAGGCATAGAATTTCAGGCCATCTTTTGTAAGCTGGTGTTCTACGATGGTACTGTCTTCTTCATTCTTAACCGCCTTCAGGTAGTTGGTTTTATCCATCCAGTAAAGGTTATAATTGCGACTAAAGATTACTGCCGATGAATCTGGTGCCACGGAGCCCCATTCCGGTTTAGCCTTAGGTTTGGTATAGTTAGGAACTTCGGTTAGTTTGGATGTCGCTATATCATAGTTAAAATAGAAGATCTTCTTCTGCATGGAATCGGCGGCTTTCTTGTCCTTGCGGTCAGGCTTAAGTTCATCAATGCTGCTTTTGATTTCGAAGCTGACGCTTTTTTCGTCTTTCGCAAATTTCAGGTTTTCTATTGGCAAATGGCCTGCATCGAACGGATCACGTACAATCCGGGTGATTTCTGCAGCAAGCTCAGCATTATTAAAGATTTGTTTTTTGGTCCGCTTGGCCGGATCGACCATGATCCATGACTTCCCATTGGGGGTTTCAAACACATACCAGAAGCGGTTGCTCAGCTTTAGCCAGTGTGGATCTACTGAAGTGGAATAGACCATCTTCTTCAGCTTGTTTGGTGAAAATCGAGCGGCAAGCTGATAGTTGGCTTTAGTTGCCTCGGCTTGCTGATCGTTTGTAGTTGTGGTCCTGGTCTGTGCAATTGCATATCCGGAAAGCAGACATGCCACCAGGGAGAATAGGTAGCTTTTCTTCATTAGTTAGGATTAAATTCCTAAAGTACTTCAAATTGGAAAATGCTCAATAGAAAATGATGTAATAAAAGAGATAGTGCGCAAGACGTACAGATGTGGACGATCGAAGTTCACACATTTTCATACATTTGTGGCATATTACGAGAATCGCACTCCTACCTAATCTTTTTCATGCATAAACATCTAATCCCTGTCATTGCTGTAGCAGCATTGTTAACTTCTGGCTGCTTCTTTACCTCACAGCAAACAACTACCCCTAACAAACCAGCAGACACGCCAATTGTGACAGGCACCAAGTCAAGTACAACCCATCAAATTAGCATAGATGAGATTAAGATTGCCGATCCCAATACCATTCTTGAACGCAAACAAGTGCCGGTTTTATGTTATCACCAGATCAGGGACTGGAAACCTACAGATTCCAAATCTGCTAAAGACTACATCGTTCCGGTAGAAACCTTCAGGTCACACATGAAAATGCTAGCGGACAGTGGTTATAAAACGATCCTTCCAGATGACTACTACGCCTATCTGAACCTTGGAACCGCGCTCCCGGAGAAGCCAATCATGATTACTTTCGACGACACAGAAGAAAACCAATACCTCATTGCAGCTCCAGAGATGGATAAGTATGGATTCAGAGCAATCTATTTCATTATGACGGTCTCACTGAATCGCCCAAAATACATGAGCAAAGACCAGGTGAAAAAACTATCTGAAGCGGGCCATGTTATCGGCTCACACACCTGGGATCATCAAAACGTTAAGAAATATAAAGAAGCAGATTGGGTAACGCAAATTGAAAAGCCAACAAAGACTCTGGAGGCGATTACAGGTAAGAAAGTTGAGCACTTCGCTTATCCATTTGGATTGTGGAACCCTGAAGCATTTCCAGAGTTAAAGAAGCGTGGTTTTAAGTCTGCCTACGTGCTGTCGGAAAAAAGAGATTCCTCTGATCCTTTGTTCACCATCAGAAGAATTATTGCGAGCGGATATTGGGATTCCCAAAGGCTACACAAAAACATGCTAAGGAGCTTTTAGATTTTAGCCTGCTACACCAGGCAGCAGGCTCATATTAAAGAATGTTCAGAACCTTATATTCCTTCTGATTGAAGCTGAATGTTTCGCCCGCCTTTTTACCGAGCATGAGCTGCCCTACGGGCGATGCAGCTGAGATGGCGAAAGCAGGTNNCTGCGCTGATCGATACGTAGAACAGTCCTTGTGATGTTTCTACCAAACTACCATTCTTCACGCTTTCAGAAACTGGCACATCTGCAATGCTATTCAGCAAGCCAAGGTTCTGCTGCGCATCAGCCAACAGCTTCTTATTCCTGAAAATATCCTGTTGCATCATCTCCCGGGTTGTTTCAAACTTGTCACCGGCGCTGCTTTTCGTGTCATCATTACTGGCTTCCTGTGCCTGTGCAAGGGCAGTCTCTGCTGTTTCGATCCGTCCTTCAATGAACTGTAAGCAGGCGTTGTATAAAGTCGCTTTTAAGGTTTCCATCATTATTCTTCAATCCATTTAACCTTTAACGCCATTGGTGTTCTTTTAGCCTCCGCAGGCACTGCATTGTGATAACCCATATAGAAGACTCCATATACTTTTTCATTTTCCTGCAGCCCCAGGAAGTCTTGCATTGCAGCAACCGGTCCGGGAGAACTCCAGTATGCGCCAATATTCAACGCTTCAGCAGTCAGGGCCATGTTTTGTACGGCACAAGCCAATGCAGCAACTTCCTCCCATTCCGGTAAAAGCTCCGGATGTAGTTGCGCTTTAAGTACAATTACGCAGCTCGACTGCTCAAACTTAACACCGAATGAATCATACTTCTTCTGCAGGAAAAGTTCCGCTGGCGTATGCGCTTTGTATTGCTTTGCCAATTCCTGTCCAAACCTGGTTTTACCAGCATTTCTAAACACAGAAAACCTCCAGGGCTGGGTCATTTTATGTGTAGGTGCATAGTTCGCGCTATCCAGGATTATTTCTATTGCTTCCACCGGAATCTCTTCCCTTGTAAAACTAATCGGGAATACACTCCTTCTCCTTTTTATGATGCTTTGTATTACTTCTATTTCTCTTTCCATAACAGAGCGCAAAGCTAACCAATTTAAGATTATGCTTATACCACACAATGGTCTATACGTAAAAAGAATACTATCAGGCCTTTAGCCGTTTTATAAATTATGCCTACCTTTGCGGATATTTTTTATATATGATATCAGTATCCAATTTATCCCTGCGTTACGGCAAACGTACACTTTTCGAAGACGTTAACTTAAAATTCACTCAAGGCAATTGCTACGGTGTTATTGGTGCCAACGGTGCAGGTAAATCAACCTTTCTAAAAATCCTTTCCGGCGAAGTAAATCAAACATCCGGCAGTGTTGCCATCACCCCTGGTGAAAGAATGGCTGTATTAAAGCAGAATCACTACGAGTTTGACGAATACTCCGTAATCGAGACCGTTATGATGGGTCATACGGAACTGTATGCCATCATGAAGGAAAAAGATGCCATTTATCTAAAAGAGGATTTCAGCGACAAAGACGGCGAACGTGCCGGTGAGCTTGAGAATCGCTTTGCGGAAATGGATGGCTGGAACATGGAAAGCAATGCCGCAACCATGTTAAGCAATCTTGGAATTAAAGAAGAAGACCACTATAAACTACTGAAAGAACTTGATGGTAACCAGAAAGTACGTGTATTACTTGCACAAGCTTTGTTTGGTAATCCTGATATTCTCCTGCTGGATGAGCCTACCAACGACTTGGACATTGAGACTATCGCATGGCTGGAGAACTTTCTTGCGGACTATGAGAATATCGTATTGGTGGTGTCCCACGACAGGCACTTCCTGGATGCGGTGTGTACACATATCGTAGATATTGACTTCAGTAAAATGAGCATCTACTCCGGTAACTACACCTTCTGGTACGAATCCAGTCAACTCGCACTGAAACAACGCAGTGACCAGAACAAGAAACTGGAGGAGAAAGTGAAGGAACTTCAGGAGTTCATTCAGCGATTCAGTGCTAATGCTTCGAAGTCCAAGCAAGCAACATCGCGTAAGAAAGCCCTGGATAAGATCGACATTTCTGAGATCAAAGCATCCAGCCGTAAATATCCTGCAATTCTCTTTAACAACCTTGGTCGTGAAGCAGGTGACCAGATCCTTCAGGTTGATAACCTTTCACACAGCGTAAATGGTGAAGTGATGTTTAAAAACATCAGCTTCATGGTTAACAAAGGTGACAAGATCGCCATCCTTTCTCAGAACAGTCTCGCTACAGCTGCCTTTTACAATGTTCTAACCGGACGAAGTACCGATTACACCGGTGAATTCAAGTTTGGTATCACAATCAGCCTGGCTGACATTCCGAATGATAACTCCCAGTACTTCGAAGGAAAAGACATGAACCTTGTAGACTGGCTACGCGAGTACTCCAATACTGATCAGGATGAACAATTTGTAAGAAGCTTCCTGGGTAGGATGCTTTTCTCCGGAGAAGAAGTTCTTAAGAACGTTAAAGTATTGTCCGGAGGTGAAAAGATGCGTTGTATGTTCTCGCAGATGATGCTCAAGCATGCTAACCTGTTATTATTTGATGAGCCAACCAACCACCTTGATCTGGAATCCATTACCGCTTTAAACAACGGTATGAAAGATTTCAAGGGCACAATTCTGTTTACCTCACGAGATCATGCCTTAACAGAATCGGTAGCTACAAGAATCATTGAAATCACGCCTAAAGGTACGATTGATAAAATGATGACATACGATGATTACATCAATAGCCCCGATATACAAGCACTAAGAGCTGAAATGTATAAGTAAGCGGCACCACATATCAAAAAAGAAAGGCTGTTNNAACAGCCTTTCTTTTTTGATAAAAATTCAAATATTAGTGACCAGAGTGGCCGTCAGCGCCATGCGCATGACCGTGTGCCAGCTCTTCCTGAGTTGCTTCACGGACAGTAAGGATCTTACCAGAGAAGATCAGGTTTTTACCAGCCATCGGGTGGTTCAAATCTACTGAAATGGAATCTTCATGAACACCAGTTACACCAGCTCTGAAGTGATTACCTTCATTATCCTGTAATGGAATGATGTCTCCAACCGCAGGAAGATCAACTTCTTTAAACATTTCTTTAGGCAGATCAGCAAAAGCGCCCGGATCAATATTACCATAGCCATCCTCTGCTGTAAGCTCAAAGCTATAATCATCACCTGCGTTTAAGCCAGCTAAATGCTCTTCAAATTTCGGCAACATCATGCCAGTTCCGTACATAAAAACCAAAGCATTTTGCTCATCAGCTTTTTCTACAAAAACTTGTTGACCTTCTGCATTTGTGGTATGCAGTTCGTACGTTAATGAAACTACGGTGTTAGGTTTAATAGTCATTACAATCTTGTTTAGTTAATTAATTTTAGTGCTTCTTCAACTGTACTTACAGGCAGCTGACATGCTTTATTGCGGCAAATATAGATTTTTGTTTCTATGCTTTCTTTATTTCTTAACAATGGAAGCGTTGTATTTGTTCCTGCTAAGATTATTTTGTTCGGCAAGTAAATGGAACTCAATACCTTCAGCACGTCCGACTGATTTTCGCCGGTCAGGGCGATTTCTGTTATGCCATAAACCTCATTCAACAACTGTATGGCCCAGTTTGAATAAGCAGACCCGTGAGTTTTAATTTGGGGAAGTATAGCAAGCAGCATTTCGCGGGCCCTTTCCGTATAAGCATCCAGATCAAAATACAGACCCAGCCGCTGAAGATTCTGTGCCATCACAGAATTAGAGGCCGGAATTACATTGTCCATAAGCTCATGTTTCCGCGCGATTAAGGCTTCTCCTGACTTTGCTGTATAAAAGAACATTGGCCCATCCGCATCATCAAAATGTTCAATTACATAGTCCGTAAGCCCCTTGGCCTCATAAAGCCAGTTCTCATTAAAGTCCGCCTGGTAAAGACTGATTAAAGCATCAATCAGGAATGCATAATCATCCAAAAAAGCAGGGATCGAAGCTTTGCCATTTTTGAAATTGCGAAACAGTCCCCCGTCTTTAGCCCTCATGTGTTCAAGAATATATTTAGCTGCAACGGATGAAAGCTTTAGCCATGCAGGTTCTTCGCATATCACCGAAGCCTCCGCCAGCCCTTTAATCGTCATGGCATTCCATGCTGTCAGGCATTTATCATCAAGACCTGGCCTTACCCTTGCCGCCCTGCGTTCCATCAGCTTTTCCTTACTGCGCTTCAGGACGGCTTGCCAATCCTCAAGTGACAGGCCATTTTCTGAAGCAAACACAGCATCATCGACTGCCTTCATCAGAATGTTTGTCTCCTCCTCTTCCCAGTTCCCCTCCGAGGTTACCTGATAGTAGCTATTGACCAACGCAGCGTCTGCCCCCAATACCGAGTCAATCTCCTCCTTGTCCCAGACGTAGAACTTACCCTCTACGCCCTCGCTATCCGCATCAAGTGCCGAATAGAAGAGCCCTTCGGGCGATGTCATCTCACGGGCAAGCCAATCGACGGTTTCCACGATCACCGATCTGTATTGCGCATCTCTTGTCAGCTGAAATGCCTCTGCGTACAAACTCAGCATTTGCCCATTATCATAAAGCATCTTCTCAAAATGGGGCACATGCCAATACTCATCCACGGAATACCTTGCAAAGCCGCCGCCAAGCTGATCATAAATGCCACCATAAGCCATTTTGTCCAACGTAAGTAATGCCGCTTTCAGCGTTTCCTGATGACCGCTAAGCTGACTGAACCGCAACATAAAGAGCCAGTTATTTGGCAGCGGGAACTTTGGCGCAGCCTGATGGCCACCTTCCAAAAGGTCAAACCGCTCCACCCATGGATTTACGATCGCCTGCAGCTGTACCACGTCAAAAGCTTCCGAAAAAACGTTTGGCACAATCCGTTCTGCGTTAACGATCCCTTCTGTTAAGCGCTCCGCATACTGGATGGCTTTTGCAGGCTCCGTAGACCAAAGCGCCGCAACATTCTCCAGTATGTTCATCCAGTCATTCTTTCTGAAGTAAGTACCACCATAAATAGGTCGTTGGTCCGGCAGGCAAATGCAGTTCAAAGGCCAGCCCCCGCTCCCTGTCATCAGTTGTATCGCCAGCATATAGATCTGATCTATATCCGGGCGCTCCTCACGATCGATCTTGATACAGACATAATGCTTGTTCATCACCTCAGCAACCTCCTGAAGTTCAAAACTCTCACGTTCCATTACATGGCACCAGTGGCATGCCGAATAGCCAATGCTCACCAGCAGCAGCTTCTGCTCACGCTTTGCTTTTTCAAGGGCTTCCTCACCCCATTCATACCAGTTTACCGGATTATAGGCATGCTGCAACAGGTATGGGGATGAAGCATTTATCAGTCTGTTGGGTTCCGCTTTCATGAAATAAAGGTAACGAGATAATTATTACTTTTACGGAAAGACCTATAGAATGAAGATTACATCAATTGATATTTACCGCTTCAGCATCCCGATGGAGCCATTTGTTATTGCAACC
>DCLG01000103.1:36182-36443 GCA_002320935.1 Pedobacter sp. UBA1654
TGATCGGGAAAGACCCTTTGGAAATTCCTGATCGCATGGACGACCTCCTTGCCGCAGCCGCACACAACAGCACGATCAAGAGCGCTTTCGATATGGCACTCTTTGATATTGCGGCTAAGCACGCGAAACTCCCTTTATACCAGTTTCTTGGTGGTCATCATAAAACCGTGGAAACAGATATGACCATTGGCATCAACACACCAGAAAAGATGGCAGCGGCAGCGCTAAAGATCAGAAATCAAGGATGTAATTTCCTGAACG
>DCLG01000003.1:0-631 GCA_002320935.1 Pedobacter sp. UBA1654
AATATATGATCTGCTCCACAACTTTTTGACTTGATCCGTGGAATGTCTATCAAAAGTTTTTATTTTCACCCTTAGCGTAGAAGTAAAACATATGCATACGTTGACTACAACATATGAAGAAGAACCCCACCTTAGGTAAATTCATGAACCGCAACAAGCTGGTAATACCAGTGTATCTAGTTCTCATGTTCTTGTTTATATTTCTGCGAAGTTTTTTCCCATACTTTCCGCTAACACAGAGTATGCAATTAGGCCTGATGGTACTTGCAACCACGATTTTTATCGGGTATCTAAATTACCAGCACAACCAGGATCGTCTATTTAAAGATCTCTTTAAAGAGTTCAATGAACGGTATGATAAACTCAATGATAATTTTGAAGAGCTAACAATGAAATACCCTGAAGATGTCTCAGTTTTGAATATTGACAAAAGACACTTAAAGACAATCGTCGATTACCTTAATCTTTGCGCTGAGGAATATTTCTGGTTTGAGAAAGGCCGAATTGATCCACAAGCCTGGGAAAGTTGGAGATCAGGCATGAAAACCTGGGCCAATGTTCCTGTAGTTAAAGCCGTATTCAACAATGAGATGGCCAATTGGACGAGTTCGTACTACCATGGATTTCAGGA
>DCLG01000003.1:664-6439 GCA_002320935.1 Pedobacter sp. UBA1654
GCGGAAGGTTAAACTCACTCAATTTCCCGATTTCTGACCGCCTTCAAGGCCCCGGTAGACCAGAGCGCCCACAAGATCAACACCGGTTGAAAAAATAACCTTCCCAACCGCTTTCCATCGGTGTCTAATCCAAACGCATCTTTGTGCCCGGTATATTGAGCAATATTTCCTGGGAAGACGAGAACATAAAAAACTGCAAGAAACAATCCTGTATTGACCCGTTGCTTTTTCCAGAAGATGAGTGCTAAACCTAAAGCAATCTCCACAAAACCCGATGAAACAACGATGAAGTCCTTAGGAACTGGTAACCATTCAGGAACCTGTGCCTGAAATGCCTTCCGCTGAAAGGTCAAGTGGCCTATCCCGGCAAATACCATGAATGTTCCAAGCAGAATTCTCGCTGCTTTTTGTAGAAGGCCGGTATGCTGCTGTCGTTGAATTTTCATGTTGCGATTTGTAGAATTAACAATCATATGATCAGCTTGTTTGCATTAGACCCGTTGAACCAAGGCCTGTACACCGCCATCTTGCTATCTTTGCAGTAGCATAGAATATGAATCATATCTTAGATAAACCCATTTGGTGGGCACTGCACGATGACTGTAAGCATCTTGGACAAGGAAGCGATCAGGTTAAAATTTTTCATCCAGAGGTTGCCCCCTTTGCTGCAGTAAGTTCGGATACGACCGACAACTTTCAAGGCTTGTACGAGCGTATTCAGAATGAACAGGTAGTGGTGATGTTTTCACCTAAACAGGATCTTGATCCCGCTCCTTTGAATATTATCGCTAACATCCCGGGTATTCAAATGGTCTTTGAAGGTAAAGTGGAAGCGTCAGAACCAGAAAGCCTAACCGAGATTGTTGAACTTGGAGAAGCGCAGATCCCAGAAATGCTGGCATTGTCGCAGATTGCGCAACCTGGTCCTTTCTCTAAGCGTACCATTGAATTCGGTGGATACAACGGAATTTACCGTGTTGAAAACCTGGTTGCAATGTTGGGTGAGCGCCTGCGTACCGGACAATTTACAGAGATCAGCGCTGTATGTACACATCCGGATTATGCCGGAAAAGGTTTTGCCCGTAAGTTATTGACGCACATCGTTGGAAAAATAACCGCAGAGGGACGAGTTCCTTATCTGCACGTAAGATTGGACAACACCGGGGCCATTGAACTTTACCGAAAATTAGGGTTTGTAAAGCGTTCTGATATGAACTTTTATGTACTCAAAAAGTGAACTTGGCTCGTCCAATCAGACACAATGCACTTATTAAGACGAGCCATTTAATTATTGTGAAAGTGCAAAACTGATCGGGATATTGTACTTCACCCGTACCTTCCTGCCATTCTGAATGCCCGGTATCCAGGGTGGACTCGCTTTTAATACCCTTATGGCTTCCTCGTCGGTACCGCCGCCTAACTTGCGAAGCACATGAATGTCTGTCAGCTCCCCATTAAGCTCAACCACAAAAGACACGAAAACTTTACCCTGGATATTTGCTTCTGCAGCCATCGCCGGATATCTTATGGATTTGCTAAGATAATTGTAGAACTTGTCCATGCCGCCCGGAAAACTCGGCTGCACTTCCAGGAGCGTCATATCGTAAACCTTATTATCATCAACCACTGCTGCTACAGACTGTTTAGGCCCATCTCCCGCGGGCTCAACAATCACGATATCGCCAACTGGTGATCCGGCTACGGTCTTCTGACCAGGATCAGCATTTTCCAGATCTTTAAGCTGCGGAGGGTCCACATCATTAACAAGGTTATCTGCAATAACAACAGGAGGTGGAAACTTCAGCTGATCTTGCCGTGCAGGAGGTGGCTCAACAGCTCGGGGTATCGGTGTTTCAGGGTTTACTGCCGGAGGCGGTGCCACAACAACCTCCACCTGCTTATTGACAGCATCAGCGTGTGCAGCCCCTTTGATCAAAGCGATGAGCCTGGGTGCCAAAAACAGGAGAACGAATACTGTGCCGGCATAAAGTAATGCCTTTGTGGTATTCCGGTCGCTTTTCCGGCGGAGGTCGTACGCACCATAGCTCTTATTTTTCTGGGCGAAAATCACTTCAAGCCATTCTTCTCTGTGCAGGTTGAGTTTGGAACCGAACATAACATTAAGGTTTAAGTAAATACTTTTATTTTAGTTTAATGATGTTGGTCCACAACGCTTTCCATAAACCTGCAATTAAAATTCACTTGATGTTTAAAACCAACAACTCCAACTTTAAATTGTTAATATGTCGTTCCATCCATAAAGTACCATCATCTCCATATGTCATATTTTTCCAAATCCATCCCAGATGTTCTATCCGAGCTCAATGTCGATCCTGATATTGGACTTTCCACGGAAGAAGTTACCAAACGTCAGGAGCAATACGGCCCCAATAAACTCGTAGGTAAAAAGCGAAAAACGATTCTTCAGCTTTTTATCGCTCAACTGCAGGATTGGTTGATTTACGTCCTTTTTGTTGCAGTTGTGATTACACTTTTCATGGGCGAATATGTGGATGCCATAATCATTCTGATCGTGATCATCCTGAATGCCGTGCTCGGTGTCGTGCAGGAAATCAAAGCCGGTAATGCCATTGAGGCACTGCAGAAGATCGCTTCCCCAAAAGCGATTGTGAAAAGGGATGGAAACATCAAGGAAGTAGATTCAGAAACTTTAGTGCCGGGCGATATTCTTGTTCTGGATACCGGGAGGTTCATTGCCGCGGACATCCGGCTTATAGAGTCAGCCAACCTGCAGGTTGAGGAATCCTCACTCACCGGGGAATCGGTGCCATCAAGCAAGGAAGCTGATGAGTTACACGATGAAGATACGGCGCTGGGCGACCGGAACAACTCCGCCTTTATGTCCACGCTGGTGACTTATGGCAGGGGTGTTGGGGTGGTCACCGGGACAAGCATGCAGACAGAGGTTGGTAAGATTGCCAACATCATTGGGAATGAACAGGATTCCAAAACACCCCTGGAAGAACGGCTGGATAAGCTTGGAAAGACCCTGGGCCTGCTTGCAATTGGCATTTGTGTGTTCATTTTTGTTGTTGCCTGGTTTCAGGGGCGTGAGCTGCTGGAAATGTTCCTGACTTCCGTGTCTCTGGCTGTGGCATCCATTCCTGAGGGGCTGGCGGCCATAGTAGCTGTGGTGCTTTCCATTGGCGTGACCAGCATGTCTAAACGCAATGCCATCATCAGGCAGTTGCCGGCAGTGGAGACGCTGGGCTCCGTGAATATCATTTGCTCTGATAAAACCGGTACGCTCACCCAAAATAAAATGACTGTTACGAATAGCTTCACACTTGAAGCTGAGGTGGAGATTGCAGGTCAACAGCAAGGCACGCCAGATACCGAGCGCCTTGCAAAAGCCATGGTGCTCTGCTCCGATGCAACCTTTGAAAACGATGAGGGTACAGGTGATCCGACCGAGATTGCACTGCTGATACTTGCAGATAACCTGAATATGGATCGTAAAGCATTGCTGCAGGACAACAAACGAATCGGTGAATTTGCATTTGATTCCGACCGCAAGCTGATGTCTACCTTGATCGAAGGTGAGGGGAAATACACGGTATATACCAAAGGCGCGATTGATAATCTTCTGGATAAGTGTACCCGTGTACTCATTGAAGGCAAAGAAACCTCAATTACTGAAGATCATAAAACCGCATTCCTGAATGCTGCCGAGCAAATGTCTGATCAGGCATTACGTACGCTGGGCGCTGCCTACAAAGATGTTGATGGGCAGATCCCCGAAGATCAGATGGAACAGGATCTGGTATTGATCGGTATGGTGGGCATGATAGATCCACCGCGTCCTGAAGTCATCGACTCGGTAAAACGTGCAAAGGATGCTGGCATAACCTGTGTCATGATCACCGGCGACCATAAGAATACGGCCTTCGCCATCGCTCGTGAACTCGGTATTGCTGAAGATATTAAACAAGCGCTGACGAGTCAGGAATTAAACGCAATGAAAGAAGAGGACTTTATTGCCAATGTTGAGCAATATCATGTATTTGCAAGGGTATCCCCCGAAGATAAGGTCCGGATTGTTCGTGCGCTTAAATCTCATGGCAATATTGTATCAATGACCGGAGATGGTGTAAATGATGCACCATCACTAAACGCCGCGGATATCGGCGTAGCCATGGGCATCACCGGAACAGATGTGGCAAAAGGCGCAGCCGATATGATCCTCACCGATGATAATTTCTCCACCATTGTGGTCGCCATTGAACAAGGCAGAAATATCTACAACAACATCAGAAAGTCTGTTATATTCCTGTTAACCTGTAATCTGGGTGAAGTTATTACCATGTTTTTAACCCTCAGCATTGGCTGGGAAGCACCATTGATCGCTACACAGCTACTCTGGATCAACCTGGTCACTGACTCCTTGCCAGCGGTAGCATTGGGTATGGACCCGGGAGATCCTGATGTTATGAAAGAGAAACCCCGAGCTAAAAATGAGAGCTTCTTCGCAGGCGGGGCAGGCATGAATGTGTTAACGGGTGGATTACTGATCGGACTGCTAACTGTTATTGGATTCTGGTATGGGTACTATGAACATGGCGCAAGCCCTTTCGACCATAGCGTATCGCCTGAAATTGTGGAATATGCCAGAACCATGGCATTCATGGTGCTTGTTGCCAGTCAGCTTTTCTATTCACTGGCCATAAGGAACCATGTGAAATCCATCTTCCAAATTGGGGTGTTCAGTAATAAATACCTTGCCGGTGCCATTGTACTCGGTCTGGCTTTACAATTGCTCGTAATTGGCGTCCCTTTTATGCAGGATGCTTTCGGATTGCAAATGCTTGACCTTAAAGGCTGGATCATGGTGATCGCACTTGGTCTGGTACCGCTAATCCTTAGTGAGTTCCTGAAAATCTTCCGTAGAAAACATCAGGCCGCCTGATTTCTGCGGAACAATTGTTTGTTGTTCATACTGTTTTGAATCTTTGCGTTTTGAAAATACTGCTTACCGGTGTCACCGGATATATCGCCCAAAGATTATTGCCTGTGCTGCTGGAGCAAGGCCATGAGGTTGTTGCCTGTGTAAGAGATATACACCGGTTCAATCACAACTATACCTCATCGAGGCTCCAGATCATCGAGGTGGATTTTCTGAAAGCAGACACGCTACAGCGAATTCCAAAGGACCTTGATGTTGCCTATTACCTCATCCATTCCATGTCCACACAGGTTGCAGACTTTACGGAAATGGAGCAAGCCTGTGCACAAAACTTCAGGCTGCGCATAGAAGCGACTAATGTTAAGCAGGTCATTTACCTGAGTGGTATTATCAATGATGTGGGCTTGTCCAAACATTTGAGCTCCAGAAAGAACGTTGAAGATATCCTTGGCGATGCAACTTTCGCCCTCACAACACTTCGTGCAGGCATTATTGTAGGTTCAGGAAGTGCGTCTTTCGAAATCATCCGTGATCTTGTTGAAAAGCTGCCCATCATGATCACGCCAAAATGGTTAAAAACCAAATGCCAGCCAATCGGTATCCGGAATGTCGTAGAATTTCTATGTGGCGTTATGGGCCGGAATGAAACCTATGATAGATCATACGATATCGGCGGAACCGAGATCCTGACCTATAAGGTGATGTTACTGCGTTTTGCTAAAATAAGAGGCTTAAAGCGACGCATCTTCATTGTGCCCGTGATGACACCGCGTCTATCTTCCTACTGGTTATATTTTGTGACTTCCACCTCTTACGTGCTTGCCAAAAACCTGGTGAATAGCATGAAGGTG
>DCLG01000074.1:0-3611 GCA_002320935.1 Pedobacter sp. UBA1654
TTGGTCTCGAAAATGGGGAGTATTATATCCTGACCTGATTACAGAATTGAAGAATATGCTTGTGTTATTTCTAGCTTACAATTTTGGAGAAAGTCTTTGAGCTGCCCTAATCAAGCTTTATTGCTGTTTTGCAGCTAGTTCATATGCTTGTATGTCAACTTACTAAATACCTATAATTAGGTATTTAGTAAGTTGAAAATCGTTCTTAAATTCGATTAACATGAAAATCACCAAGTTAAACTAGTGGGAATGCTGGTGCAACGATAATTAAATATTGGTATGGCAAGAAATATTAAGAGTTTTAGCGAATTCAAAAAAGAACTTGAGACAAGCCCGGTCTTACAACAAGAATTTCAAACTGATCCAATCCGTGCTGTTCAACAATTTGAACAGAAAAGTCCCTTAGATACTGATAGTTGGATATATCGCATAGTTGTTTTGGGCATGAGTCTTACGATTTTAACTATAATAATTNNTATCAATGGAGAAGATAGCGGATGACAAAGACGTTCCCACTATTTTCACAGCGATTGGCTCAGCGGCTATCGGGGCATTAGCTGGTCTTCTTGCCCCTGCACCTAGGCAAATTGAAAAATAATTAAAAACAGATAAAATGGAAAATTATCCAGTAACGAAACTCGAGATTATTATTAGGAATGATGAACTTGAGAAATGTAAAAGTAGTGATTTGCTTCAGGGGTATTTATATGATGTTGTTTCTCCAGTTATTTGCAATGCACTCTTTACGGTACCAAAGAATGAAAAGAATAGTGAGATTTCAGGGGGGATTAGATGTTCAACCGATAGAGGCTGCGACGTACATGTGGGAGGCACAATTAGATTTTAGTATTAATGTTAGAAATAAAATTTATAAACTATGGAAAATTATTCAGTTACAAAACTAGATGTATCCATTAACGCTGATAATCTAATCGGCAAATCTAGTGAAGAGATAAAAAAATTTATAGATGAATCTGTTTGTCCTGTTATTCTGTCTCATCTAACCGTCAAACCGAAGAATGGTGAAGTACATGGAGATGTGAGATGTAGTGCTGGCAGCGGAGGAGTGAGATGTGAAGGATCAATAGGCGGTTCTATTAAGATTTAGTATTTAGCACTCAAATAAAAATGGCGATAGGTTATTCACTTTCGATAGGCCTCAATTATGTTGACCTAGATCATTATGGTTGGGACGGAAAATTAAATGCTCCAGAAAAAGATGCTACAGATATTCGAGTACTAGCAGATAGTGTAGGCTTTAAATCTGATATTATTTTGAGTAGAGAGGCAACAAGAGAGAATGTTATTGCTGCAATTGAAAATGCTGCAAGCAATCTTAGGTCAGGAGACATCTTTTTGTTGTATTACTCAGGTCATGGCGGACAATTACCAGACCTGGATGGAGACGAAGATGATGGAGTTGATGAAACATGGTGTTTATTCAACGGACAGCTTATGGATGACCAAATTAAACAGATGTGGACAAAGTTTGAAGAAGATGTTCGTGTCTTTATGATTTCCGATAGTTGTCATAGTGGGACCGTTGCGAAAGTTATACATGAGGTAGAATCGAGACGTTGGAGAATTGTATCTGGCAATATCATGGATGTCGATCATTACAATACTATTAAAGCAATGCCAAATAATGTTGCCTTAAATACTTACATGAAAAATAAAGCTTTTTATGATAAGTATATCAACGACGTCGATGCAAATAAGCACAAGTTCGATAAAAATGTTGAGTCAAAAATAGTTTCGAACATTCGCCTAATATCAGGATGTCAAGACAACCAACTATCCTATGACGGCCCATTTAATAGTGCATTTACAGAGAAGATTATAACGGTATGGAATGGAGGTAAATTCAAGGGAAACTATTCGAAGTTTCACATCGAAATTCAAAATCTGCTGCCTTCCAAACAATCTCCTAATCATCTAATTTTTGGAAAGCAAAATTTAACATACAATCTTCAAATTCCATTTACAATTTAAGAATCTTAATCATGAAAAACCAATTTGTAATCGACCTGAGTGCTTTAGATCTAAGTAAGGAACAGATACTTTCAATAGATGCTGCAATTCAAAAAGCAGTGTCTTCTGAGTTGGCAAAGACAAGCTCTGCAAAAGGCGCGGTCTCTCTAATTCCATTAAACAAACCTAAGGGCGGTGAAGAGAGTGGTTATACAGTCGGCTACGTAGGTAAAATATAAGAAAAATGGCAAAAAACGGTACCGTACAAGACGCTATGTGCCCGTCGTTTCAGTGCGAAGAAGGATCATTATTGTTAGGTGTCAGAGGGGGAAACGGTCGAGTTTCTATCCTTACAAAACCTTTAAAAATTGATCGGAGTTTTATAGAAATTGTCAAGGATGCCGGTATTATTCCTGAACAACAATTTCGATTTACAAATCGGTGCATGCAAAGTGACTGTAAGCAGTGGACCAGTAAGGGATGTGGCATTGCTATTCGGATGTCTCATTTCTTCAAGTCTGGATACTTATCAGAACCTCTTCCGCAGTGTTCTATTAGAAACGCTTGTACATGGCACCGACAAGAAGGCGATAGAATTTGTAAATTATGTCCGCATATAGTTACAGATATTACCGGTCAAGAAGTAGCCAAGTATTTTGACCGTACTTTTACGAATATATAAGAGAAGAGCATTACTAATTTTGAGACTAATACTAAAGATTGAAGATTTTGGATGCGTGTTGGTTGGTTAGTTCTAACAGATAGGGCTTCTAGTGCTAGAATATAAATGTGAAGACTTCTGTGTAAAACTTACCACAAACCTCGATTCAATTTTCTAGAAAATAGCTGAAGAGTTTAATTTCATTAGCTAACCAGTGTCCTCAAAAAGCTCAAAGCTTTTCAAATAAGCTTACTTTATCCATAAATCAATAAAGATTTTTAATGGAGCCTATATCACCAAAATTAGGGCGCCATTATGATCCAAGTCAAACCCTAAAAGGTTATCTGTACCTATTGGTAGGTGCTGTTTTTACACAGCTCAAGTAAGATAATGCTTTATCCAAAAACATAAGAGCCATGAAGAAAACTAAAGGGTGCAACTGTTTACAAGAGGAATTTGACGCCAAACAATCTTACGAAAATCTTAATAGCAAGTTAATCGTGCTTGCGAAGTTATTAAGAGATATTGCTGATCCCAGCAAAAAAGATAGTAAATCTTTAAATAACTCAACTATTGATAGAATTAAACGGATAATTGGCGGAGATGACGTATTGCCGGGCGGCTTTCCTGAGTGTTGTAGTATTGGTATTAGTAGCATGAATGGTGTTGACTGGCGTTGTACAGGAATTTTGATCCATAAACGTGTGGTGCTTACTGCTGGCCATTGTTTTAGTCCTTATGCAAAGTTTGAAGTGGCATTAAATACAACTTCATTGCATGATCTTGAGCACGCTGAGAGGATTGCTGTCAAAAAAGCCATACTTCATCCCAACTATGATGATACCTATCTGTCAAATGATTTATGTGTAATGGTTTTATCAAATGATGCGTCTACGCGGAGCGTCCCTGCTGCATCTTCCAAAGAAATTAATGAGGCAACTCACATTCAGCTGGTCGGATTTGGAAATCATGACTCAGA
>DCLG01000074.1:3689-8885 GCA_002320935.1 Pedobacter sp. UBA1654
TGCTTATAATTCGGATCTGGAATTTGTTGCAGGCGAAAATGGATACGGGTCCTGTTTTGGGGATAGTGGTGGTCCTGCTTATATAATGGTAGATGGCATCCGGAAGGTTGCCGGTATCACCTCGAGGGGAGCAGGAGGGCAACATTCCTGCGGAAACGGAGCAGTATATACGCGTATTGATGTATATGCAAATTTCATTGAAGATTCATTTCAAAAATACCAATAGCCTTTTTAACTATAAGATCGATATATCATGAAATCAACTCTACTCATCCTCGCCGGGCTTTTCTTTGCTCACCTACTTTTTGCACAAACTAAGGTAAAGCTAAAATATGAGGCAAAAAGGATTAAATTTGATGATAAAAGCGTTTCGTTTAAAAAAGGTGGTAAGTTTAATCTTCAGCTAAGTGGCATTAACACTGCCCATCATATGTTTAAGATTGAGACAAAACATTTAGAAATTTCCTCTCCTTCGCCGGAGGTTTTAAAACCGCTAGGTTTAACTAATAACGTGGCCTTCAATTCTAACGGCAGTGTTAAGAAAGACGATCTTAATACTCGAATGATACGTCTTTATGGTGTGAAGAAACTTGCTGATTCAATTCGTAAATCCACCGACACGCTGCCGAATTCTATGAAAGTGGTAAAGGCTCTTGAGAAGATTCATATTATCTATGATAATCCTTCTACAAATGAAGAACTTCGCCAGCGGGTAGTTGCAGATATTGCAGTGATTAACGCTGATGCCGAATTAACTAAGGCAATCATAGTTAATACACAAAGATATAATGAGGAATTTTTAAATGATTATGCCACCGCTTTAACTAGAGCTGAGGAGCTAAAACAGAAAAGTTATTTGAGCTATATTGATTATCTTATTAATTCCCAAAAGGCCAAGGAGTTCCAGCTTTCAGATACTTTTACCGCCTCAAAGGATTTAACTGAAATCAGGCTGATTCTTATAGACACATATTCGAAGGATACCTTGTACAACGCAGTGGAGACCATTTACAACTTCAATGGCGTAGGATTAAGTTTTTCAACAGGATTCTTTCATACTCGTTTTCTTTCTGATTCACCATACTATTTAGAGGTACGGCCCGACGGAAATAAAGGTATAAATAGTGACATGAAAATGAAATCTGATATCTCAATAGGAGGGTTTGGTCACTTGTATTGGAAAGCTAAGACCTGGCTTCGAATTGGTCCTGGCTTGGGGCTTTCTATTTCGCCTTTCGATGGTAAATCTCGTTATCTCGCAGGGGGAGGTTTACTCTTTGGAAAAGAAAAAATGATAGGTCTAACTTTTGGAGGTGCTTGGGCAAAGGTCAAGCAACTTTCTAGATTAGTTAGTCAGGATGCTTCCGGCAGATATTTGCCTGCAGATGCTACCACAGTACCTACGTTTGAAAGAATTAAAACCAGCTGGTTTTTCGGATTAAATTACAACTTAGTCTCAACTAGAAAGTAGGCACTAACGATATTATATCTCAAATGAGGTAATTCCGGGAACACTAGGAATGAGCTAGATTATCGCCTTGAGTTTACCAAGGAATGTAGATCATGTATGGTCACGCGATAAGTAATCCTTGAATTGCCGATGCAACCTTCATTCAGTTTATTAGTAATCTGCCTCTTTATTATCAGGTTCAGTAATTGCCCAGGCTCCAAAGAAACAAATCGCGGAAGGTATAACCCAGCCCATCTCATATTCGAAAAGCGGGATTTGGTTCAATAACTCAAGAGTTCCTCCGCTGAACAGTGAATAATGCTTCAGTAAGTGGAATACTGCGATGGCCGTTGATGCCATCAATGCATAAATGTACGGTTTCCGGTTTTTTACGATCGACCCAAAGAAGACTGTATACAGTACTAAGGTTATCGCGATTGGATAAACGAAACTCAAGATCGGATAAGCAAAAGCAATGATGTTATCTACTCCCGTGATTGAAAGTACACATGAGGCGATACAGCAAAAAGTAACCAACAATTTATAACTTAATTTTCCTTTGGTAAGGGAAGAAAAGAAAGTTCCAAAAGCAGCAACTAAGGCTATTGAAGTCGTCAAACATGCTAGTGCAATAGAGATGGCAATACCGATTTTTCCGTATGGTCCTAAGATGGATTGCGAGATCTGCATCAAGAGCTCTGAACGCTTGATTGAAGTTCCTGAGATTCCTGAAGTAGCACCCAGGTAGATGAGACCACCGTAGATGATAAATAAGAATGTGGATGAAAGTGCACCAGCAGTGATGACCACCTGCATCTTTGTTCTGGTAGTCTCATGGCCTTTAGTTCTAGATGCAGCAATGATTATTCCTGCGAAAATAACAGAGGCCAGTACATCCAGGGTTTGATAGCCATCTATAAAACCTAAGGTAAAGGATTCAGCAGCGCTTAGTTCCGTTGCACTATAGCCGTCCATTGGTGAAAGTATACCAACAACGATTAAGGTGATGAGTAAAACTAAGAGCAGCGGCGTCAGTATGTTACCAATGATATCGACTACGCGGGATGGTCTGATCGTTAAGAGCCAGCTTACAAAGAAAAAGATCAGGGAAGTCCAGATGGGGCTGCTGCCAGGGAATGATGGCAAGACACCCACTTCGAAGGTCGTTGCGGCCGTCCGGGGGATGGCGATCAGTGGACCTATGCAAAGCATGATAATGGTTCCTAAGATCGGGGAGAGGAGTGGATGAATCTTTGCACCCAGGTCTTCAAATTTGTCGCCGGCATTAACAACGGAGAGTATGCCCAAAAAGGGCAGTAAGATCCCTGTTAATCCGAATGCCAGAATGGTGATCCATACATGATCGCCTATTTGTATACCAATAAATGGTGGGAGGAGTAAATTGCCCGCTCCGAAGAACATGGCGAAAAGGGCAAAGCCTATGGTAATGATGTCTCTTGTCTTCTTATTCAAATCCTTGGTATTAGTTAAACTTCGAGCGAAAGAATCTGCAAAGTAGCCAATTCTGCCATTTAACCGAAATTAGATCTGCAATTGTCTATTGGCTTCGAAGAATTGTTGTACAAGCGTATCATTTTTTTAGTTTTGCATTCAGGCGATAATCGTCAGATCAAATGAATTGGATTTTAGCAATGAAGCGAGGACAAGTTTTCCCAATCATCCTGATTGGAGGATTTTGTTCCATTTTGACGATTGAAGAGTATCCACAACTAACAATGTGGGTTAAAATATTCGGTACAATACTTTATGCATTATGGCCGCTGCTTGTGGCTAATGAACTACAGCAATTGCTTCCTAAAAAGATTCAACTCAACTTCAACCTTTTCCTGGTAAATGCCTTTGTGTGGCTCGCCTTTCTTTTTGGAAGCATTATTATCATTGATGGTCCCGGGATGACTTTTACAGGACTGTCGGCTGTTCCGGTCCTTTATGTAATATTTGCATACTTGTATTTTTTGGCTTTCCCAGCCAAGATTCTGAATTCTATTGAAAAACAACGTACGGCAAGCTTAGCTGAGTATATTGGGGATTTTTTTCTTGTGCTCTTTTTACCATTAGGTATATGGTTCTTACAACCTAGAATTAATAAAGTACTGGAAAAGCATATCATGGATAGAAGCGAGGCTTAACAAACGACCTGCTGCTCCGTTAAATTATAACATGAAAATTTGATATAACAAGGAAGCCTGCTAAATTGCGGTAAGAACCTCATGCCATGGAAAACACCACAATTTCAATGTTTGAAATACAATTAAAGCACTTCATCGAAGCCTTGCGACCGGCTGATAAAGAAATTCGGAAGATGCTTGATTTTGGATTTTCCTGGGACGGCAAGTCTGCTTATATCTTCGAGATCAGACCGCAGTGGAATGACCCAGGCAAACTCATGGAGCATAACGTTGCTAAACTACAATACACAAAGTCCAGGAACATCTGGAAGCTTTACTGGCTGCGTGCTTCAGGGAAATGGGAAGCTTATGCGCCTCACCCCACAGACACTGATCTGCAAAGTCTGTTGGCGGAGATTAAAAATGATGAGCATAATTACTTCTTTGGGTAAGTCTGTAATTCAATAAGGCGCTGCGCTGGGCTCAGCTCAGCGCTACTTATAACTGAAGCGTTTCGAAACAACTATTTTGTCTGATGACCTGCAGCCTTTAGCATCAGATCATGCAGCTCAAAGTTGCGTACAAAAGGGTTCAGCAATTCACTTCCGGGTCCAAGCATTGCCAGTTCCACGTAGTCGCCCGAGTGATCCATAGATGCCCAACCCACAGAGGTGTAGTTTGTCTGCAACTGTGCAAGCTCCCGGTAAGGTAACTTTCTCGGGTTATATATCCCTTTCTCATCCAAGGTGGAATAATGTTTTAGTACACTTGAAGCTTCCTCTTTTGTGATCGCATATCCTTGTGCTTCAACGATCTTGTCGATCAGAGTGGAGCTGCTGGTATTCCGGTCCACGCCACTCAAGATCCATTCATTGGTATGTTTGAAGTTTTGTATGCAGTCGAAGTTCTGATTGGCTTTGGAACCTGAAAATAACCCCGGGTTGGCATTACCGTGGTCTGTGGTGATCACAACAAGGGTATTCTTATCCTGCGCTGCAAAGTCAAGCACCACCTTTATGGCCTCATCAAATGCCAGCTGGTCATAAAGTAGCGCGCCAATATCATTCGCATGTGCAGCCCAGTCTACCTTACCTGCTTCAACCTGTAATACAAAACCCTTGGGATTCAGGCTCAACTTCTGGATTGCAGTTTTGGTCATCTCGGAGAGTGTCGGAATCTTTTCGAGTAGGGCCGGATCATTCGCCTGGTCCAAACTGTAGGGTAGGCCATCCGCATGAAAAACGCCCAGGACCGGCTTACCAGCTGAATCTCCGGTATTCATTTCTTTCTTGTTCCTGGCGACACGATACTTCGCATCCTGATATTTCTTGAATACATCTGCTTTGTCTTCACGTAGGTCAGGGCTGAAAAATTCAAGACCTCCGCCTAAGAGCAGGTCGTAACCAGCATCAAGATACTTCAATGCAATGCCCGCCTGGTCGCTTCGGCCTTTACTGCTTACACAAAAGCCTGCTGGGGTTGCGTGTGTGATGGGCACCGTGGTAACCCAGCCTGCGAATTTTCCTGCCGATTTGAACTTCTTCCAAATGGGGGTGTTCTCCGAGCCGTCCGGGTTTGTATTCAACGAGCCATTGTTAACCCGCTTGCCACCACCCC
>DCLG01000074.1:8890-11232 GCA_002320935.1 Pedobacter sp. UBA1654
GAATCCGTTACCAGTGAATTGGCGGAAGCGGTATCCATAAATGCCCGCTTAACACGATTTTGCTCATATAGAGAGATCCAGTTGCTCGCAGAACCTGTCTTTCTGCGCAATAGCATATCTGCCATGTTCAAGGTACCGCTGCTCATGCCATCGCTAACCATAAATATGATGTTTTTCGCCTGGCCAGCTTTGAAGTCTTCTGTTTGCTTAGTTTGTGCCAGCAGTGCTGATGGGGAAAGCAGGGAAGCGCCCAATAATGCCGAACTTCCCTTAAAAAAATCTCTTCTTTTCATGTTGCAAAGAAATTACTCCTATTTAATATTAAATTTAAGTTAATGTAACCTTATTTGTCAGAAAGCGGAACGGTAATTCGGCTTTCTTCGATTCCCCAAGTTCTTTTTTGCAGTTCCTTAATATCGAGCTTTGTACCTGCTCGCCTTTTTAACCTTAATAAACGTATGATTTGATAACGGCCGGGGCCTGATGTTAATGTTGTGGTAATATCCAACTGAAATTCAGGTAACCTGAAAATTGTCCATTTGTATCTCGACAAAATGCTTAAGCATGCACCTAACAAACAACTATGATACACCTATTAAAATCAATCACAAGGAAGAAATGGAAATTGTTAATCCCGATGGTTGCGGTTTCCCTGCAGCCAACACACCCGCTTTGGGCCAATGAATTCAGCAGGACGGGCCTCTACGGTATTGCACAGGCCCAACAGGAAATCACGGTAACGGGGATCGTATCTGATGAACAAGGGCCGGTACCAGGAGTCACCGTAAAGATCAAGAACTCCAGTAAGGGTACCACCACAGGCTCCGACGGAAGTTACACGATCAAAGTAAACAGGAATGAAACGCTGATCTTCTCGATGATTGGCTATCAGTCTCAGGAAGTCCGGGTAAGCGCTGCCAGGCTCGACCTCAGACTAAAGTCCAACTCAGAACAGCTTACCGAGGTGGTTGTAATCGGATACGGTGCCACGACTAAAGGTGGTGTTACCGGCTCGATCACCAGCGTTAAGGCTGCTGACTTCAATGCTGGTGTGAACAACAGCCCGGATCAATTGCTACAGGGAAAGGTCGCCGGATTAAACATTTCGCGTAGCGGGGATCCAAATGCCACACCATCGATCATCTTGCGTGGTCCTTCCACCTTAAGGACAGGCGCCGCTCAGGAGCCTTTCTATGTGATTGATGGAATCCCTGGTGCCTCCATCGAAGTGGTGTCACCTAACGATATCCTTTCTATTGACGTGTTAAAAGATGCTTCTGCAACTGCGATTTACGGTTCCAGGGCCGCCAATGGTGTAATCATTGTAACCACCCGTCGCGCAACAGCGGGTGAACCAACAATCAACTATAACGGCTACGCGGCCTCTGAACACATCTCCAACCAGATCAATATGTTATCCGGCGCACAACTGCGTGCCTATCTTGCAGAAAGCGATAAGCTGATTAACCCTGCAGATGATGACGGAGCCGATAACGACTGGCAGAAGGAAGTCAGCCGGTCGGGAATCTCTCACAACCACAACTTATCCCTTGCAGCAAGCACCGGTAAAACCAGCTATAATGCAAGTGTAAACTATTTCGACAATCAGGGCATCATCAAAGGCTCTTCTTTAGACCGCTTTATTCTAAGAGCAAGGGCAGAACAGAAAGCCTTTAACGATCGCCTGAAACTGGCCATTGCCGTTAACCACAGTACGACAAACCAGTCGGCCTCGCCACCGGGAGTCCTGAACTATATGTTGAGCTTCCTGCCATCTTACAACGTTAAGGATGCTGCGGGTAATTACCGGGAAAATTATCAGAATGGGGTATTCAATCCAATATCGCTGATTGATAATAACCTCGATGACACCAAAACGAAGACCTTGCTGGCCAGTGGACTTGCAGAACTTAGCATTTTACCGGGTTTGAAGTATACTTTGAGCCTATCCACTCAGGATGAGCAGACCAATCAGAACATCTATTATGGCCGCCTTTCCTCTTTGGCGCAGAATGCAGGTGGGGTTGCCCTCAGGAATACCTACGCAAATACCAGAAAGGTAATGGAATCTTATTTCAACTACGATGTTGCCATAAACAAGCATAACCTGGGTTTTCTTGCCGGATATTCCTGGCAGGAGGATAGGACCGGGGAAGGTTTTCAGACCTCCAACCAGGGGTTTAGCTCTGATGCGCTAAATTACAATAACCTGGGACTGGCCAGTCCACCCCTCGGCTATGCACCAAATTATGGCACCACAACCATACAGACTTTAAGGTTGATCTCCTTTTATGGACGTATCAACTATTCCTACAATGATAAATATCTTTTTCAAGGTTCCC
>DCLG01000074.1:11252-13097 GCA_002320935.1 Pedobacter sp. UBA1654
TTTATTTCCGGCGGTTTCCGTGGGCTGGAGATTGAACCAGGAGAACTTTCTGAAAGATGTCGCTTTTCTGGACGACCTGAAATTAAGAGCAGGGTACGGGGTAACCGGGAACTCGCTTGGCTTTGATCCGCTGATTGCTACCACCCGCTATGGTTCGACCGGATACTTCTACTACAACGGAAAGCTTGCGAACGCTATTGGTCCGACACAAAATGAGAACCCGGACCTTAAATGGGAGAAAACCGCAATGACCAACATTGGTCTGGATTTCTCCCTTTGGAAAGGACGGTTAACGGGTGCGATTGATGTATATGATAAAAAGACCTCAGACCTGATCTGGAACTACCCGGTGTCTACCACCCAGTATTTTGTAAACACCCTGATTGCGAACGTCGGGGAGATGAGCAATAAGGGTATTGAAGCACAGCTGAACCTGGTGGCGATTAACAAAACGGATTTCAGCTGGCGTACTTCACTGAACTTTTCGCACAATAAGAACGTCATTCTATCGCTTTCTAATGATAAGTTCAATTTGAGGGAAATCCGCACAGCAGTGCTTGGTGGACAGGGCCAGTCTGGAAATACCTCGCAAATTATTCGTGAAGGTATGCCGCTGGGTACTTTCAACATCTGGCACTATGAAGGGAAAAATGAAGAAGGGATCTCACAGTTCCGTAAGGCAGATGGCACGATCACCACAACGCCTTCTTCGGAAGATTTTCAAACCACAGGCAATGCTCAGCCGAAGTTTCTGTACGGTTGGAACAACAGTTTCCGGTATAAAAGTTTTGACTTCAACTTCTTCGTACGTGGGAGCTACGGAAACAAGATCCTGAATTCTACCTTAGCTGGGCTGAACAACCCAACGGCTGCACAGATCCGGAACGTTCCTGAATTTACACTGGGCGAGTCGGTGAACGACTATAATGCGTATCTCTTGTCGGACCGCTTCCTGGAGGATGGCTCGTACCTGCGCTTAGACAATGCGACAGTCGGCTACACCTTCAGTCCGCAGGGTAAGGACCTTAAATCTGTCAGGCTGTACCTTACCGGTACAAACTTGTTTACAATAACGGGGTACCGGGGTATTGATCCGGAAATCAATCAGGGTGGTATAACACCGGGTATCGACAACCGCGACTACTATCCTAAAACTCGCTCCATTCTTTTGGGATTAAATGTTGCCTTTTAATTTATCAGACCATGAAAAAAATACATATCGTTACGACCATAATAAGCTTAGTGTTGCTGGGCAGTTCATGTACCAAGCTGGACGTGGATGTTGAATCAGAGTTAACACCTGCTAACTTTCCGAATACACCAGATCAGTATGCCGCGGCTACAGGGCCCATATATTCGCAGTTAAGCTCGCAATATGCCGTGCCGTACTGGCGCCTGCAAGAACTTACGACAGATGCGGCGATCATTCCAGCACGCGCCGGAAACTGGGACGATGGTGGCCAATACCGCTTCCTCCATAAACATACCTGGACCATTGATCATCCAACTGTTAGAGGTATATGGGAGTGGGGCTTTGGTGGGATAAACACTGCCAACCGGATCCTGCAGATCTTTCAGCAAGCGCCGGCAAGCAGCACCGGAGCAGAGTCTATCGCTCAGGTGCGGGCCATGCGTGCACTATTCTATTTCTACATGATGGACCTCTACGGCAACGTACCGATCATCACCACTTTTGGAAACACTGAGCTTCCCGCTACCGCGCCCCGGGCTGAGGTTTTCGCATTTATCGATTCGGAGTTACAGGCGGCTTTGCCGGATCTGACGGAAACTACTGGTGCAGCGACTTACGGTAGGCCAACTAAATATATGGTTCATGCACTACTC
>DCLG01000074.1:13103-20688 GCA_002320935.1 Pedobacter sp. UBA1654
TTGTACCTGAATGCCGAGTATTATATCGGAAGGCCCATGTACACGGAGGCCGTAGCTATGGCCGACAGCATCCTTGCTTCCAATAAGTTCGCACTTACATCGGATTACAATTCCATCTTTGCACCGAATAACGGTCCGGCGATACAAGAGACCATATTTGCTGCTGTTTACGATGCCAACCTGATCAAGGGTAACCAGATGACCCGTTATGCAATGCACTATGCGTTACAGCGGAAGTACAACATTCCTTTTACACCGAGCAGCAGCTTGATGACCCTCCCGTCATATTTCAACAAGTTCAACCTTGAAGGCGACATCAGGAACAACACCTGGCTGAGTGGTAAACAGTATAATACCGACGGCAGTCCTGTGACCATCAGCACTACGAATAAGGGGCTGGATGAATCGTACTCCGGTCCAAGCCCGGAAGAAAAAATCAACTGGCACCTGGAGATCTTCCCGGAGCTTGTACTGGAGAAAGAAGGTTCTATGGACATCGGCAATGACGTAAAGAGTCAGGCTTATGGCGTACGATCCATCAAGTTCTATCCGGATCCGAATTCAAGTACCGACAGAAACCAGAACAACGACATGCCGATCTTCCGCCTTGCGGACATCATGCTGATGAAAGCAGAAGCCATTCTGAGGGGTGCTGCTGCAACAGCTGCGAATGGAGAATTGCAAACCCCTTTGGTATTGGTGAATAAGGTGCGGGCAAGGGCTCAGGCAGCTCCGGCTACCGAAGTGAATTTGTCTTCCTTGCTTGATGAGCGGGCCAGAGAACTGGCATGGGAAGGCTGGAGAAGAAATGATCTCATCCGTTTTGGACAGTTTGAGGACCGCTGGGGCTTTAAGGATAATAATGAAACTTTCAGAAGGATATTTCCTGTTCCAGCTACGGAACGTTCACTGAACCCCAATTTGATTCAGAATCCAGGGTATTAAGCTGAAATTTTAATAGCAAGGATCAATAGTATTTTATATTAATGATCCTGGTAAAACTAGTTTATCATAGCGTTAAGGTTTGTGGCCTTAACGCCATGATTTTCAATATCTTAAATATAGATAGATTAATTTCCTACTCGTATTTTAGCGCGTCTACAGGGTTTGCCTTCGCCACCTTAAAACTTTGCATCGATAATGTTAGAATGGCTATGGTGAGGGAAATGCCTGCTGCCATGAGATAGGGCCATACACCTATACTTACCTTATAATCATAGGTTTTAAGCCAGTGTGTTAACGGCACATACTGGTCCAAAGCTGTGGCAGGATCGCCCTGCAGAAATGAATAATCAAATATCTTCAGAAAACTGGCATCTACACAGTTGTAAGTCAGTTTGATCCTGTTTTGCTTGTAACTGAACAATTTATACTCCTCATCGCTAATTCTGGAAGCATATTGAATAGCTGGGATCTCCTGACTTGCAGCAGGCGCGAGCTTATTTGGAGTAGCTTCTAAAGTGACAATATCGCTCCCCAGATTCAAGTTTAGTTTAGCAAAGTATATCCGGTCGATTTCTTTAAATTGTTTATCATAGTTCCATTCGTAATTGACGTATAGCAACAGCAGCATGCAGGAAGCAATGCCGATGGCCAATCCTCCAATATTGATCAATGTGAATCCCGGATGTTTACGGAAGGTTCTAAGTGCTATTTTGAAGTTAAGGGCGAGCATAGGTTTGTTTTTGCTGGAATGTCGATTAACATGCCAAAGAATCCTGGTCTCCTAAAGGGTTAAAAATGAATAATATACCTGATGGTGATATCTGCGTTGTCCATTAATGAACAACTATTGTTCGACAATGAACAGTGAAAGTATGTTTTTATTCCTTAAATCTTATCTTCGTTGCACATGCATCAGCAATAGGGCGATCGATGCAGCTCAAATCAATCTATGAGACCTTTACAATTGTTAAGCATCGCGGTGTGCACAATATCCATCAGTTCATGCAGCATCTTCAACAAGTCAGGTACACGAGCCCAACAAACGGGTGTGATCACCGACCGCCGATGGAAGCTGGTTGAGTTGGTAGGTAAGCCGGTGGCGGACAGTATCAATGGGAAAGAGCCGTTTCTGATGCTGCAAACAACTGATGGTCGCTATTCAGCATCCGGTGGTTGCAACGGTATTGGCGGGAACTTCAGTTTAGAAGAGAGGGGAAGGATCAAGTTTTCAGCCGGTATGTCTACCAAGATGGCCTGCGAAAACATGGAAATTGAAAACGAGTTTACCAGAGTGCTCATTTCGGCTGATAACTACAGCGTAAGTGGAGATACTTTGTCGCTGAACAAAGCGAGAATGGCGCCACTAGCACGTTTCAAGGCAGTTCAATAAAGAAGTAGCGTCACCAGAAAATGCTACTTCCTGCCTTTCAGCAGTCGTCTAATGACACAATCTCGGCAACATGATATGCTGTATGATCCGCGATTTGTAGCGCTTCTCTAAGCAGCGTCTGCCCCTCACCATGAATTTGTCCCGCTGCCTTAAATAGTGCAAACCATGTGTGCATATGTTTGGTTTAAGTGGTATTCTTAAATGTCCAAAATGAATTCCATGGTATCTGAGCAAACCCAAGAAATCACAAAACGCCTGCTTCCAATCATTCTCGCCACATCCATCTTCATGCAGANNACTGCGTCCTTGCAAACACCCGAGGTTACCAAAAAATTGTTACCCATCATTCTGGCAACATCCATCTTCATGCAGATGCTGGATTCAACCATTCTGAATACTTCTCTACCGGCCATTGCTAAAGATCTGAACGAGTCGCCATTAAACATGCAAAACGCAATCATCAGTTATGTGTTGACGCTGGCGGTGTTTATGCCGGTGAGTGGGTTTTTGTCTGATAAATTTGGTACCAAAAAGATGTTTATTCTTTCACTGATCTTGTTCAGCCTTGGGTCGTTATTTTGTTCATTGGCACAGAATCTCACCCAGCTGGTAATTGCCAGGATGGTACAAGGGGTCGGGGGCAGTTTGATGACGCCGGTTGGGAAGTTAGCCTTGATCAGAACCTTTCCGAAACATGAACTGCTTAAAGCGATGAACTTTGCCATTATCCCGGCGCTGATCGGCCCGGTTTTAGGACCATTGGTAGGGGGTTACATGGTCGATTATCTGTCCTGGCACTGGATCTTTCTCATCAACATTCCGATTGGCATTCTGGGGATAGTGCTGAGTGTTAAGTATATGCCGGACTATAAATCGCCCCTTATTGATTTTGACTTAAAAGGCTTTCTGATCTTCGCTGCGGCTTCTTTGCTGTTGTCTATCGCCCTGGAACTATTTGGTAACACGGTTCATGTTACCCCGGTTCTGGTCGTGCTGTTATCGGGATTCTTGATGCTTTACTTCTATTATCGTCATGCGAAGCGGGACAACAATCCTATATTTCCATTGGATCTGTTCCGGGTGCGGACTTTTCGAGTCGGTATTTTAGGGAATCTTGCAACACGGCTCGGGATCAGTGCCATTCCATTGTTGCTGCCTATGATGATCCAGATTGCTTATNNCATCCGGCTGGATTGTTGCGCCAATGGCGATCACGGCAATGTTCGGGAAGTCTGCCGTAATCCCAATATTGGATAAGTTTGGCTATCGTGCCACGCTAATGACCAACACTTTCATCATTGGAATTCTAATTTGCAGCATGGCCTTGCCGGCTGTTAGTGCTTCAATTTACTGGTACATGCCGATCATTGCAATACTGGGCTTCTTTAACTCCATCCAGTTTACGGCCATGAACACGATTTCCATCGCTGACCTGCGCGAATATCATACAAGTAGCGGTAATTCTCTGGTCTCTGTTAATCAGCAACTGGCGGTGGGTTTTGGTATTGCCTTCGGTTTGATCGTATTAAAGTTTTTTCAGGGTGACGTGAAGTTAATTCACAACGAGATTCATAATGCATTCAGGTATACTTTCCTTGTTGTAGGCATTCTGACGATAATGTCTGGGTTTATCTTCAGAAGGCTGCACTTTAAGGATGGGGATAATATGAAGTCGGAAGAACGAACTGTTTAAATACCTATGAGTAGCGATGTTCCGCCGTTTCGAATAGTTGTATCTTTAGCTTAGCAAGCGCAAGAATTTCCTGATAATTCCTCAATATACTCACAACTCTCCCTTTCGCACTCTCTAAGCGCTTAGAAAAATTTTTCATTTTAGAAAAAAGGAGGCTTTATGGCAGATCCAGTAGGTCCCGTGCATACGGGCGGATTAGAAGAATTCGTTGTAAGCGACGAAACCGGTGAGCAATATACAATTTTGTATTTGCCCGATCGAAATAATGACAAACTCCAGGCTGAAGGCAAGGCACCACATTATTATTGGGTACCAGGTACAGTAAGGTTGGCACGGTTTGGAGATGTTGGTGATTTTAAATTCCGGCACATGCACTTTGTAGGTGTAATGGATGAAGACACCACAATTGGAGTTGAAGGTAAGTCTGAGGTTGTCGGAGGCCTGCTCTCTTTCACTGTAACATCGCGTTACCCGACATCCGTTTTGAAACAAGCAGAAACGCAGCTTTTAGAGAAATTCAAGAATAACAATGATCGGTACTGGGGTTGGCGCAGCCAGGCAGCTCCTCAGTTTAGTATCTGTCCAATCCGTAGCAATAATACTGTTGTGACAAATTTATCACCGGGGCGCAATGGCGTAGCGCCCATAGAGAATGTACCTCAGGGTGGGNNTCCCGGGGGTGTCGGAGTACCACCATCACCAGGACGGGATGTGGCAGATAGACGAAATCTACTTGCACGCGCAGATCTGACAAAAAAGGTAATTCATGGGCGTGATGCCTATGCAAACAACCTGGACGCTTGGGCATGGGAACTGCAGGGCCAGGGTCCAGGCTCTGTGACTGGCGGTGAAAATGCATTTTCAGGGCTGATGGGCGCCCTTCCGAGCGAATTAATCTGGGCAGGGTTTCATGGAGGGGCAAGTCCCATTGTAGTAGCACAGCATCTTACCTTGCCTGTCTGGAGCCAGGAACTTTACCTTAAAATTACTGGTGATTGGGATCGCGTTTTTGAACATTTTTCTGCACATGCAAACGCGAAGTTTCTATGGTTTGGTGCAGATATCAAAGCTGAGTTTAACAACCTACGTATTAGTGGTGGTATAAAGGTTGAAATGGCTATTGATGGTACGATTCCTGGTGCAGATAAAATGGAAGAGGAAATTCATAAACGGATTGACGCCATTACCAAGATTTTTACTGATCAGGCAACGCANNCGCAAATTATCTTTGAACCTGCACCCCCAGAAGTTAAACCCGCTGAAGCGCCAAGTGGGGGAATTCTCAGTAGCTTTTTCGGTGGCTATGGTGGAGGCCTTGCATTAAAGTACCGACGGGACGAAACTAATTTAAATCTCTACTACGAGCAGACACAATATATCCGCTATCTACAACCTACAACAATAAGCTCGTCTTTCGAAGCATTTTATAACGTGTTTAAAAAGGATCCTGAAGCAGAGAAAAAATACTTTTTACGACTCATTCTTGGCGACTTGAGTAAAAAAGTAACTCGATTAGTGAAGCCTGTAGTTAATTGGCCCGACCCGACCAAAAGCTGGGTGGGTGAACCGGTTTCCTTTCTATCTGCCGAAATCGGTTACCCTGGCTCTAACGGCACCCTGAGCTGGGACATGAATGTATTCCAGAGCACTGATACTACGTCTGAGAGTAACTGGAAGCCTGCTTTCGCCATGCGGGAAGAAGATGAAGTTGAAAATCCACCGGCTAGCTGGAAGCCTGATGTAACATTTGTACGCAGAAGAGTGCACCTTAGCGAACCCATGGGTATGTCTGACAACCTCTTTGTAAAGGTCGATGTGGAACAGAATGTGATTGATCTGGATCCTGAAGGTGGTACTCCAACTACAGATAACATCCTTGAAGTTCGGGCGGATTCTGCAGGTAAGCTGGAGGTTGGGCCCATTGATATTGATGCTGTACTTGATGGCGATGCGCAGGTTGTGACTGTGGAGTTCTTCCCTGAAGGACGGAAAATGGATGGTGCCGAGCGTAGCTCCGTGAAGTTTCAATGGAAAGGCTCGAATTTCAATGAACCTCGTTACTGGGAGATATTTACTGGTCAGCTGGATTATGTGCCTCGCTATAGCTATCAAGTGAGTGTTGCAGTTAAAGGCTCTCTATTCAGCGCTGGTATGTCATGGATTGGTCCGATAGTCGAAGGTCAAGGTAATGGACCAATTATGATTCATGTACCATTGCAGGACGAAGCGGGCGTGGTGTCTAAACGTATGACTCCGAGGGAAATAGCAATGGTAGCACCAAAACCTCAAACACCATCGAACAAGCCTTCTCCAGGCATAAAGCCTCCTCCAGCATCCCGATCGTCGGTCAATGAAAAAGGCAAGCTGGAGTCATTAGGACTAAAGACCTTGGCCGGCTATGATTTAGGTGAGCCTTCAGCCCCTCCCGGGACAGCGAAGGCTGTAAAAAGCACCAGCAAGATAGAACAAAACGGCACAAGACCAGTCACAGCTCTTAAGGCATTGAGCGGCGAACAAGGCTGGAAAATTAAATAACAGTTACATAGGTTGCCTCTCTTCGGGGCAGCCTTTACAAAAGTTTTCTCATGTTTAAAGATTCAATTGGCGTCGGAAACCATGAAGCCGCAAGTGCAAGCGCGGATGTTAGTAACAAATCAACCATTCCACTTTCAACTCAGATGGGTTTGGAGATGGTTTGTCGGGCTAATGGTTCACCTGAAATAACCCTTTCACTTGTACTTCAACGCCAACCTACTTTCCAAGACAGCATCCGTCCGCTCGTTAAAAGTGGGGTGATAAGTTTTCAACTTAAGCTTAGACAACATAACGCGGCAAAGAAAATTTTTGCACGTGAGGTACTATATACAATCTCTTGGAACAAAGCTGGGTCTTCAGTGCTGTTGGCAAAAGGTCAAAGTCAGGGTACAGAAGGGAGAGTCGCATTTTCATTTCGATTGGATCAAGTACAAAGTCTTGATGCATTGTCGCTGCTGGATTATCGAGAATCGCATTTCGTTGTAAAAGCTATAATATCGTACCGTTTAGATGTAGCTCCTAAGCGGGTAAACATCAGGGGTGTATGGAGGGATATCGCCATATTTATTCAGGAACACTGTTCCGAAACAAACACGATTGATCAAAATGCACTGGCCTCTCTAATTCCGGCTATGCAGCATTTAAATCTATTATCTGCTAGGGATGAGTACGCCAATCCTATTGTTTTACCTAGTTCAGTCCTAATAAAGATCTTTCTCCGTCAGTCTGCTATCATTTTGAATCCAATTATAGATCAACAATCCGAATCAATTGCTTATTCTATGCGGAATCTGGATTATATTTCAGGTGACTTCGATTACACTGAAACGACTACGTCAAATACAGAAAAATCGATTGAGGTTGAATTAAGTTTCCTGGATTTGCTGGAAGCATTGCCAACAAGGATTGTTGGAGAGCAGGCTATATTTTTGGTTGCACAACAAGATCATGATCCCTCAAGAACAGCGCCTGTAAAGTTGAATGTTCGTGCGCAGTCATCAGCCCGAAACATCATTGTTGAA
>DCLG01000074.1:20726-35303 GCA_002320935.1 Pedobacter sp. UBA1654
GATAGATAAAGCAACGTTTCTATTGAGCTTTGATCTTTTTTCGCGCAAACGCATTAAAAGTCTACCCATTGTTTACAACCAAGGTGATCTTTTTTTCAAAGATCGCATGGTAGATAAAAAGGTTTGGTTTTTGCCAAAGTTTGTTATTGTTAATCCCGAACAGAACGCTGAACCGGCCAATGCACCGTTCAATTTTACTTACCGGACGTTAGGGGCAACTAATTTAGGAAAGCCAGCTTTAAGCGGCTCAGTACAATTCACCTTACAGATTGTGATCCCTGAAGAAATAACAAAAACTATCGAGGCTGATGGTTTACAAGGCAATCAGGTGGAGCTTCTATCATTAACAGTATCCATGTTAGTCCCGTTTGTTGATGAAGTAGATGGGAAAACGAAACAGTATGCTTTTCCGGCGGCGATTACGACATCGGGTGACAAGGTAAACGCCAAAGTAGATTTGATTAATGACTGGGTAAGATTGACTTACGGGGCACTGTCCCCAGGTTTTCAGAACGATAGCGTCCAGGTGCAAATCAATTATATGTTCAAATGCTTTGTACCGGTTAAGCGTAGCAACTTTGACGTTGTCTTTGGCTCTAAAAGTTTGAAAATAGATGTTCTGAATG
Source organism: Pedobacter sp. UBA1654 (assembly GCA_002320935.1). Taxonomy (GTDB): domain Bacteria; phylum Bacteroidota; class Bacteroidia; order Sphingobacteriales; family Sphingobacteriaceae; genus Pedobacter. Next base: position 21,353 of record DCLG01000074.1, read on the forward strand.
CAAATGCAAAGAAAAAGCATGCCAGCCGCACGTCTACAGATGAGGGTAAACCTCCACTCATATATTTTGATGCGCTAAAACTTAGTTACGCACATCCAATTACCTCTCTTCAGTATAATGTAGAACCACGCGAAGAGCGTAGCAAAACGCGCGGTGATTTTGTTCTTGCGCACAACGCTATCGCGATAAAGCCATTATATGCTGCTTTACCAGCTGTCATAAAACCAGTGCCTTATGTCCCGGAGAAAATACTCGGAGCATTGGAGAACGTAAAATTTACGGAAAACGTCAAAGCTGTTCAGGTGTCAGTTCCGCTGATCTTTCCCTGCAATCAATATGGGAGTTTTTACCAGGAGTTGATAAATTCAAGCGCACACTCATTCGGTTGCCAGGATGCTTTTAAACTCGGCCATATCAAATACAAAGAATTTGAAGAACTTGTGGTGCTGAGGGATGCATTCTTTCTGGTATACCGGTCGCTTGTACAACCAGGCAGGTTTGTCTTGGTGCCATCTCGATTTTGTATTAGCAGGAGGGAATTGGGGGAGTCTGATGCATACCGACCGCTTATCTTTCTCAATGCCTTGCTTGATCCAGCTATTCCTGCAAATAATAAGGTGGAGTTAAGAGTAACAATGCAACCTGATATTCCAACTTTCAAAATTCATCAAATCACTGAAAAGCTCAAGGAATATCATGCTGAGCCGACAATTGAATATCCATTAGAATTACCAAATACAGCGCTTTCTCAGAACTGGGCACTCGATCCTTTCATTTTGTCAAGCACAATTGGTGCTACCTCCAGTACTGGCGGACCTTTCATTACAACCTACTTTAGCACAGATTTAGCGAATTGGCAGCTATTAAAAGGTGTTTTGACCTTACCTGGACTTAGTGGATCCATTACTGTGGACCTTGCTGATGGTAACCGGTTTTCATCTAACCTGTTTATCAAACTCGATGTTGTTCGTGGAACCTGGCTAAATGGACCCCTTCATATTTCGAGTAAAAAGGGTACGACAGTTTTAATTAACAAAACCGAGGGGAAGATAGATGTATCAGACCTCCTGCGTTATGAGGCAGGGAACTTAGTTGNNGATGAAACACTTGAGCCGGGGGGCTCTTGTTCTGTGACAGCCGCTCCAGGACTCTTCCCCGTTTACACCTATACAATGGGCGACCCTGTGGCCATTGAAGAGATCAGAAGCTTTGTTGAAGAAATCTACAGCAACTTCATTGTTGTAAATCTCTTGAATTTTGCAAATCATGATCTTAACAGAATTGACTTAGAAGCAAAAGTACATGGGTTAAACGAGCTGCACAAAGGTACTTTGACCGAAGTAGAGCGGGTTATCGACTTCGACTATATACTGCCACTTACTACGCTGCTTGATGATTTTAAACTGGATTTCAGAATTACTAAAATCTACAATGACAAACCTGCGGAAACATCTAGCTGGATGGTTTGGGACCTTAATAACGGCCCACTCAGCATTACACCGGATCTTTTAACAATTTAAAAACAAGAAACATGAAAAACGATAGTATGACTACTCAAGATAAAAGCACCTATTACTACAACAATAATAAACGTGTAATACTGGCACGTGAGTCTTCCGTTTATGCCGTTAAATTTGTTACCGGCCGTGATCCAAGAGACGGTTCTCTTTCTCGTGCAGCATTTCGTCTGTTGAATGAGGAATCTGAAAACATCGGGTATATACCTAATTATGATTTCAGGATCTTTAAAAAACAGGATGTTGAACTTAAGAGTTCAACCCTTTCAAGTCAATTTGCAATGTCCAGGGCAGTAGAAGAATTAAAGGTTGAGCCTTCGATTGAATTTGCAACGGTAGCTTATCGTAGGGTTCAGGATATTCCGGCAACAAGGATTGATGATCTAATGTTTTCCACAAGAGAGTTTATTGTTCAATTCAAGCCAGAGGTGAGCGCCACCCAAATAGCTGAATTGAACGAAAGACATCAGGTAGAGATGGTAAAACCAGTTGGATATGCTGAAAACGGATATGTATTAAGGGCACCGGATGCTGATGGAGAAAATGGTCCAGTAGTACTCTCCAACATTTACCACGAAACGGGTATGGTATTGTTTGCACACCCCAACTTTGTCCAGCGTAAACATCTACGTACGGTTATGGACACAAAGAAAATCTCAAGATCGAAAATCACCGATTTGCATAATTCCAAAAATAGTTTTATAAAGCGAGCGGATTACTTATCTCAGCAATGGCATCTCGAGACCGCTCTAGTGACAGACGCCTGGGCCATTACCCGCGGTAGCAGTAGTATTAAAGTTGCGATTTTAGATGACGGGGTTGATATTACTCATCCAGAATTTGCAGATAAGGTTTTCAGTCAGTATGATTTCGCTAGCGGTACAGCAGATGGTTTACCGAAAAACACAGGGGATAACCATGGAACAGCTTGCGCCGGAGTGGCTGTAGCCGCAGGAGTCAAAGCCTTTGGTTCAGCACCTGATTGTTCCCTTATTGTTGCAAATACACCAAGCTTTTTAGGTTCCGTTGAGGAAGGGGAGATGTTCAAATGGGTATGTGACCAAGGTGCTGATGTTATTAGCTGCAGCTGGGGGCCTAAGGACATGACAGGAGCGGTTGACCCACTTCCCGATAACGTACGGGCAGCAATAAATTACTGTGTGACGCAAGGACGTGGGGGGTTAGGTACCTGTGTTTTTTGGGCTGCCGGAAATGGTAACGAATCCGTGAGTAATGATGGCTATGCTTCAAATCCGGACGTTATTGCTGTAGCAGCATCAAGCAGCAATGAAACGCGATCATGGTATTCTGACTTTGGCCCGGAGATTTTCATCTGTGCACCCTCGAGCGGCGACAGCGCAGTTGGGGAACTGAGGATATTCACTGCAGACCGACAGGGAGATGACGGCTATAATCCAGATAAGAAANNGCCATCCCGCGGATGATCTTGACTATACGGACAGCTTCGGAGGAACATCATCGGCCACACCTCTTTGTGCTGGAATCGCATCCTTGATGCTTTCGATAAATCCAGAATTGACAGTTGTTGAAATTAAAAATATCCTAAAAAATACAGCTGATAAAATTGACAATAGTGGCGGTAACTATGATGAAACTGGTCACAGCATCTTCTACGGTTACGGAAGAATTAATGCAGCAGTGGCTGTAGAAAGTGCACGTGATTTAATAGGTGCTGATCCTATTGATGATCATTCAGGTTCAATTCCAACCATCACAACCGTCTTCGAAACCAAACGTAGCGAAGCGCCGCCATTGTTCGAAATAGAAAAAGCTGGACGCATAATGTATGCTGTAGAGCTAACGAGTGAAGCGGAACTGTTTAATACAGCGATTCGTGAAAGTGACAGAAATGAATTAAACTTTTTTGGATCCTGGGCTACGGGAATGGTGGTAGAAACACCATATACAATCCCTGCAGAGAACTGGGAGTTATTGAAGTCGGCTGAACGTTTGTACTACCGTATACATGTTGCTGATGATAGCAGCTGGAATAACTATGGGGTTAGCACCGCTGATGAGAACCCAAGTAATGCACCATATTTTGATATTATTGGAGATGTATCTCCAGGAAACGACGACACTGGCGGTGAAGATGAGGGCGGTTTGTCAAACGAATTTTCAATTAAAGGTCCGGAAAATATTGCTAGAGATGATCAGGCGCCTAAATTTGAAATAAATTTAGGCGGAAGGAAGATGTACGCGGTTGAAGTTGCTACAGAAGCTAGTTTGTTTAACAATAGTGTTAATGGAGCTAAGCGGGAAAGTAGCAATTTTTATGCATCTTGGGAAAGCGGGTTAAGCACAAAATCGCCGTTTGTATTACCAGAAGATGTTTGGGAAAACCTGAAGGTTGCTGACGCCCTTTATTATCGCGCACATGTAGCTGATGATAACAACTGGAGCAACTATGGTTTGTCGGTAAATGACGATGAATACGCTAGTGCACCGGTAATGCAAATCTTATCAGATGCACGGTTTTTCAAAAATCGACTGGCTACTAAGTCGACAGTGAATATAATTCCCTTTATACTAAGTGAGGCAAAATACGAGGATGAAAAATTATGGCAGCGATGAGCGCTTAACCTGCATTAAATAAAACTGCGCTTTAATCAAGAAAAAATAATTAAACTTGATTAGAGTTAACGTTCCTAAATGCAGCTTTCAAATCTTAGCCTCTGGAGGTCATTCCTTCTCTTTTCCTTTCTTGCCTATTTCAACATTGCGAATGCTCAGCACAGCAAGAATCTGCTTCATGATTCCACCTTTCAGAAACTAGAAGCTCAAGTTCAGCGTAACGAGCATCTGACAAATACACGTCAGCAGTTTGAAAAGCTAAAGGTACAAGCGATTTCCGCTTCCGATGATGTTTCCCTGGCGAGGTCTTTATACAATTTGATGCAAATCCGTGATGTTCAAACGACAGACTCTATGTACTTTCAGAACAGCGCATTTATGGACACGCTGATTGAAAGCCGCAATTCATCTGCATTGCTCAAAGCGATTCTACACTTGATGCGTGCGCAGCGGATCAGTGGTTTCGATCAACGTTACAATCCCTTCAATCCAGCCACTTATCGTCGGCCCGAACTAAAATACGACTATGCAGCTATGTCTATAGCGGAGCGTGAAGCGTCAATAAACAGTGATTTGGAGGTTGCGCTGCGATATAATGTTAAAAATATCCCAATTACCAAACTGAGCTGGCTGGTACCCAATATGGAAATGCTACCGTCAGATGCGTCCTTTGAAGATATTGTAAGGTCCGAACGCATTGTTTGGCTTTACAGAAGTTCTACCTCGGACAGCACACTGGCAGCCTTTCGCGAATGGCGTGCAGCCTAAAAAAAAAAAACCAAAAAAAACAAAAAAAAAAANNGAGCTGCTCGCCCGGCATCATCGCTTTAGTACCAGTAGTCTGGATTCGGTACAAAGGCAATCTCATATCGACTATTTACAAAAGGAAAGTCAATCTATTTACCCGGATGTGAAGATTTTTGCGCTTTATCAACTCGCTATTATCTGGAACGATGAAGGCAATCGCTTCAATGCTAAATCAACTGACCAGTTTCAACGGAAACGTGCCTTGCAGATCTATGAGCAACATAAACAAGATTTCAGGAAATACCCCAACTTCAACAGCAGGCTTGAGGAGATGGCCAGACAAATCCGCTCGGCAGGTGTACGGGTGCTGATGGATGATAAGCAGCTCCCGGGAACAGCAATGCCGATACAGGTCGTTTACCGCAATTCGGATACACTGTTCTACAGGATCATACCGATCATCAGAACAGCTAGAATGGATAATCAATTGCTTCCGGCCAAGGGCCCATGGCTGGTGCAGCAAGCCATCCAGGAAGGCAGCCTTGTGCTGTCTTCGCCGGAAGATTATCATCAACATACCGCGGACCTTAAGTTACCTGCTTTACCCGCAGGTTCGTACCGGCTCATATTTCGTAATAAGCCTATTGCGGCGGCGGGGGATAGCATCAGTTCGATTGCCTTTCAGGTTACTGCAATGGCTGCCATCAATTCGGGAAAAAGAGTTTTTATTCTGAACCGCAGTACTGGTTTTCCGCTTGCCGGCGCAAAGCTGGAGGCCTTTTACAAGAAAACTGCCGTAAAGGGATTACCAGATTTAATTCAAGGTGATGGATATGTAGAAATCCCTGAGGGCCGGGCGGATAGTCTTAGCATCAGCCATCAGGGTGATACGCTTGCCTATAGGTTCTCGGGATACGACAATGGTATTCAGCCTAAGGTTTTCGACAAAAACAAACACGCCAGTTTAAACGAATATTATACAGAGAACCTGAGGATGGAGGTTTTTACTGACCGCGGTATCTACAGGCCAGGGCAAAGACTGCATTACAAGGTGATATTTTTAACTAAGCATCCAAAATCAGGTGCTGAAATATTGGTGAATAAAGAACATCTCGGTGCTGCAGCACTTGAAAGCTGGCTTGGCAGTCGCAAAAACCAATACATTAGGTTGAAAGATCCCTTTGGAATGGCTGTAGACTCTACTTTAGTCGACATTAATGCCTTTGGGAGTTTTTCCGGATCTTTTATTGTTCCGGAAGCTGCAGCCAGAGGGCAATGGTCAATTGGGGATCATGGTCAATATTATCCGTCAAATTTCGGTGCTTTCATGGTAGAGGCGTATAAGAGACCCAGCATAGAACTTACCATGGAGAAGCAGAAGAAGATGCTAGAGCCGGGACAGCCTTTTTCTGTTAAGCTAAAACTCCGTTCCTTCAATGGTGCAACGTTGAAAAATATACCGGTAAAGTATACCGTGATGCGGTCTGGACTTTTGCTTTCTAAGCTGGATGGAGATGGTCGTTATGCGCCAGAATTGACACGTGTAAAGCTTCTGGATACAGTGGGATACACCGATGGGCAGGCAGAACTATCCTTTCTGGTGGTTGCAGACTCCTTGCTGGCCAAAGTCAGATCTTCTGATGATGAGGTCTGGCACTTTAACTATGAGATTGTCGCAAGGGCTGTCGATGCAAGCGGTGAGCACACTGATATACGTGAAACTGTTGCTGTTTCTTCAAGACCCCTGCACATCGATGTGAATCTTAGGCATACCTATGACCGGCAGGCACTACCTACCTTAGCAATTGAAACCACAGACCGGTATGAGGGGGTGGTTCCGCGCAAAGTGCATATCCAGTTATTCGCACTGGCAAATGTAGTGCCTGATCAACAGCCTGCACAAACCCTGATGCTTGACACCTTGATTCAGACTTCTGCAGGTACTAAGTTTTCATTATCCGGAGCCAAGATTAATGAAGGGAGATACAAGCTCGTGCTGAGCAGTTCCGAAGGCGGTCATGTTATTGGTCGTTTCAGCTCCGAGTTCAATGTGTTTGATAGCAAGTCCACCAGCATACCAGAAGTGGATGTAAATTACATAGCTTCACAGGTTGTAAAACCCGGTGAAGTTATTACCTGGTACAGCTCTGGCAAAACCGCTAACTTCAGCATCTATCAAGTCGTCTATCTTCAGGCTGGAAAGAACCCACAGGTCCGGAACATTTACCAGACCCGAAGCGAACAACCCGGCATAAGGACCTGGACCTATAAAATCCCGGACCATCATCAAGGTCTAATGTTGATCAAACGGATATCTGTTTTAGATAACAAGATTAATTTCCATGAGGAATTGCTGACTATAACTGCGCCAAAGCCCGCCGGGGAAGCGGAGATTGTGCTGGAGCGATATCGAAAGATTCTGGAGCCAGGCACTAAGGAAACGGTTACCTTGTCACTGAAGACAAAAGATGAACATGCAGCAGCGGAAATGATGACCACGATATACGATGCTACGCTGGATAAATTATCTTCGCATAGCTGGCATTTGCCATACACTTCCAATATTTTGTATTACCCCCATGCGATATGGAATTACAGGTTAACTGATCAGCAGGAGGTAGGGGATGCGGCGGCAAGTCAAACTCGAATTTTCCTGCCGACAGATCGTGAAAAGGTGACCTGGAAACTTCTACGATTTGAAAAATCCATGGCTGGCGATAATCCTCCTTTGCATGAGGTCCTGACAACGGACCGAGTTGGATATGATGGAAACCGATTTGAAACAGGGAGGATCAAGATTCGTGGTACTTCCACACCGATTGATACGACAACAACAGATATCCAACCAGCGCCTGAGCAGCCCATGATCAGGATCCGTAAAGATTTTAGTGAGACAGCATTCTTCCAACCGCAAATCTATGCAGATCAAGATGGGTATTTCCGCTTCAGCTACACGATACCTGAAGCCCTGACGGAGTGGAACTGGAAGATGCTTGCACATACCCGTAAGGCAACCTTCGTGTATCATGAGCAGAAACTGCAAACCCGGCTTAATCTCATGGTTCAGGCCAATATGCCACGAATAATCTATCAGGGCGATAAGCTTATGCTGAAAAGCAAGATCAGCAACTTAGATTCACTGGCTACTGCAGGAAGCGTAAGGATAAAAATTGAAGATGTGCTGACCGGGGAGGACCTGACAAAACAGATTGCTCCTGAACAAACAAAGTCTTTTGATCTGGGCGCAAACCAAAGCGTAGCAGTATCCCATTTAGTAAAGATACCGATGACGCAGATGAACCCTATAAAAGTGATTGTAACAACAGTAGGTGGTTCTTTAGCCGATGCAGAGGAGCATATCCTGCCGGTACTTTCTTCCCGAATGCTTTTGCGACAAAGTCAGCAACTGCAGTTTTCCGGTCAGCAGTCACTTGCAATTCCTCCGCCGAGGCTTCCTGCTGGCTCGAGTCTTCAGGGGCTTAGTCTGTCAATTGATCAAAACCCTTCAGCAGCGCTGCTTTATGCCTTACCTTTTCTAGCGAATTCAGTACATGATGCTGCGGAGCAGGTCGTAAACAAGCTCAGGGCACAGGTAATTGCCACGAGCTTGTTTAAAGGCGATTCATCGCTTCGAACAGCAGTGAATGCTGCAACAGTTCTTGAAAACAATGGCCCTGATCCCAGCATGCGTATACAAGAAGGGCCTGCAACTGAGATGAGCCCTTGGTTATTATTTTCACAGCATGCAGCAAGGCAACAGAAAGAGTTGTTAAACCTCCTGGATGAGAACCTGGCGAAAGAAAACATCAATAGACAGCTTGAAAAGCTATACAAACTACAACAAAGTGATGGTGGATTATCCTGGTTTGAGGGTGGCAGGAGTAATGCGCATACATCCGCCTATGTGCTTGCAGGCTTGGGGCAAATAAATTCGGCCGTAGATGTCGACGTAGATAGTAAGCTAAGCGCCTTTGTGGGTAATTTGATGGGCTTTCATAAGCAAATGCTGCGTGCTGATGGACAAAATAGAACAGTTGATTTATTCCAGCTTTATGCGCTGTCTAATTGGCTTAAAGCATATCCGTTATCATTGCTCGAGCGGAATGCTGTCGATCAACTATTGAAAAGCAGTTGGCCCCGAGCTTCAAAACTAAGCCTGGATCAGCAGGCATTACTTATCATCAATACCTTCCGGTTTTCAGCGCCTGAGGGTAATCAATACGAAAATGCTTACAAACAGCTGGAGCATANNCGATTGAAGATCCACAGTATGGCATAAGCTGGAAAGCCGTGGCCGACATGGAGGACATGGATCGCTCGGCTGAGGAAACAATGGCGCTGCTATCCGAGGCCTTTGCATTAAGCGGCAGATACAAGGAAATACAATCCGGTATGCTTCAATGGCTCAACACTACCAAACAAGCTGAACATTGGCAAACCGGTACCGGAACTGCTGCTGCAATTGAACTGTTGCAAACCCAGAGGAGCGGCCTGTCCGCTGATGTAAAGCGTATTACTGCTGCAGTTGCTGGCAGTCAGCTGTCTGTTTCTGATGAACTGCTAAGGGGCAAGACCCAGGATTATATGACCCTAAGTAACGCACCGGTATCCGTATTGCTGAAGGCAAATCAGCCCGATGTAAATGGCCAGTTAAGCTGGCATTACTTCGCTGAACCAGTTGAACTTGAAAGTTTAAATAAGCAGCTTAAAATTGAAAAAGCCTTCTATGTCCATCAGGTAGATAAAAGCTGGGCACCGGTGCTGCCTGGTTCAATATTGAAAGCTGGTGACCGTATTCAGGTGCGGTTGAAAATTGAGACATCTAAAAGGCTGAGATTTGTCCACATCAAAGACCCGCGGGCAGCCGCCTTTGAGCCAAAAGATTTGCTTAGTGGCTACAAATATCAGGATAGGATGAGTTATCATCAGTCTACAAGCGACACTGGCCTGGATATTTTTGCTGAAGCATTACCCAGAGGTATTACCGTACTTACGTACGAGCTGGTGGTCGCGCAAAGTGGCACTTTCAGCAGTGGTCCTGCCAGTGTACAATGTGTATACAGGCCTGCTGTTGTGGCTTACAGNNATTATAGATCAGACAGCCGGAAACATTCCAGAAACTGAAACTGCTGCCCTCGGGTTTACCCTGAGGGATCTGCACTTTAATCGTGTGTTGGCCGGCTTTCAGGTCACCCAGATCAATGTAGTTGGGATTGGTTACGGTTCCGGGGCACCAGTTGGACCGGCTTAAGTCTGACGAGGACAATCCATTGGCGAAATTACCGGAAACAGGATTGTAAAGCCTGTAGGAGCCACAATCCACGCGCCATGGTACAAACTTAAAAGCAACATTGCCATCTATCGAGATCTTGTTTTCTTTTGGCACGAACTCATCTCCGTTACCCCATCCACCATGGCCGGTGGTGATGTAACGGAGTTTCACGTTCTTTGCATCTTCAGGTAGGTTGAAAGTTACTTCCAAGCCTTTTTCCTCAGCAAACAGGGTGGCATAATCCTGACCACCCATTTCCATCACGTTTGTTGTATTAAAGACAGACATCAATTTGGTGCTGCCAAGCTTTGAATCTCCACCGGGATGTATCGTAAGTTCAAGACTTACTTTATGTCCTCCCTTATCGTAATTTCCAATATAAGTGCCGATATAAACCTCTTTGCCCGACATTAGCGGGAGAAACTCCGATATATCCTGGCGGTAAATTACGCTATCCTGCCAGGTCTTGTTCTTCAAGGTTAAACGATCGTTGAAGTGTTTGACACCGAAAGGCGTGAAAAAACGCATTAACTCATACACTGGTGAAAAGCCCTCTGTACGGGTCATACCTAAATATTGCTTATCACCCCCATTGCCATATGCAGGCAGGGTCAACATGCCGTTTTTCATCCCGTCTAAAAAGCTTTGTTTCTGATCTTCCGCAATCATGAATACAGAACCGGTGCGGTCATAGGCATCACCATTTGATTGTTGAACCATCTGAAGGAAAGCCTGCATTCCGTCTTTAAGCTGTGGTACTTTCACCTTTTTTAAAATTACAGTTCCGCTTGCGAATCTTAGCACGCTGTCTGATTTTGGCTGGTCACTGAAGTTGATCTGTTCATTTCTGAAGATCGGTACCTGGATAAAGCGACTTCTCCAGACTTCATCCTGGTAAGTTAATCCGTCTACAACATTGTTGAATTTGCGAAGTGCAACATTCGCCGGGATGTTTTTTATCTTTTCGATTTTTGTTGCGGTAATTTTTGAATTGCCGTTGCGGTTGTATTCAAGTACCAGGCCGAGGTTTTGTCCAACTTCGTTCGGGGCACCTTTTACACCCAGATCCGTGGTGTACCAAATCTCAATGGCATTTGAGTTTATTGTTGTGGTTGCTTTTTTACAGGTATACCCCAAGATCTTACGTGTTTCTTCAGTAAGCTTTAGCTGGTTTTTAGCAAGAATGGCGGAGTCTATTGTTGCAAGTTCTTTTGCATCTGAAAAGTTCGTTAGCCGGTAGTAAAGCTCAGTTTGTTTTCTGTCGATGTAAAAAGTTTCGTAAGGATAGCTTGCTGCGGCCTTCGTGACTTTACCGGAAGTAATGATTGTCTGGTCTTTACTCGTGAATACCAATAAGGGATCCTGATTTGGGATCACTTTATCGTTATAGCTTCGCTCGTAAGTGATTTTGTATTGCTGTTGTGCAGATAATTGGAAGGCAAAAAGGGTGAAGGCCGCAAATAGTAGAAATCTCATGTTTATGATCGCTTGAATACTGTTGATTAATATGCCGCTAAAATCGCAGTTATAATCAGCAAAACAAATGTCTGAGACGTATTTACCTGAACCCTTATTGCAACAATTTCGCTTGGATCACATGTTTCCGGCAAGGCATCAGGTTGCTGCATGCAGCTTCTCATCTGCGGTTTCCAATGCTTCTTCGGTTAGCTCAGGCTCCGATTGTTTTTTGTCGCCCTGCGGATCAAATTGCAATTTGATGAACATTGGAAAATGATCAGATCCAAATGTTGGCAGTCGCTTAATACCCAATAAGGTGAAGTCTACAGAACAAAAAACATGATCCAGGGGAAATCGCAGGATAGGATAGCCTGCATGGAAGGTATTGAAGAAGCCCCTGCCTTTACGCGGATCCAGTAAACCACTAATCTTGGAGAATAATTCGGTCGTATAACTCCATGCGACGTCATTTAAGTCGCCTGCAACAATCACGGGGATCTTACTTGCTTTTGCATCCTTTGCAACCATCAGGATTTCTTTGTCCCTTTCCGTGGACCTTNNCGGCACTGGAGGGGTTGGATGTAGCCCGTGAAACTGGATCAGATCGCCTGAGGGTAATTTGATTTTTGTATGTACAGAGGGAATGTCTGGTTCTACCAGGTATTTAACATAAGTGTCTGTAAGTTCAAGCCTGGAATACAATAACATACCGTAGGTGTTTTCTAGTGGAACTTCAATTGTAAAAGGGTGGCTACGCTTCAAGGGTTGAAGCTGTTTCGCCCACCAGTTATCAGTTTCCACTACCATGATTACATCCGGATTTAGTTCCTGCAAATACGTAAGGTATTTATCGGCATTTCGGTTATACTGATAAATGTTGCCGATGAATAAGCTGATGCTTCGTTCCGGTATACTATTTTTTGTGCCTAATAATTGTTTTTTGGCGATGAATGTAAAAGGAAATACTTGCCAGGCCAGATAGATGGTATTTACCGTTAACAGGCCAGCGAAGGTGATGTCGTATACGGTTGTTAGTGAATATAAGCTCAGGAATGCAATGAGCACCATGCAGTTTAAAATCAGCTTTTGCAGTCTTGGATATTCGAAGACACGAAATATCCAGTAGTCATTGCGAACAAGCGGCAAGAGCGAGATGAAGATGAGTGCATAGCCTGAAATTAGCAGTCCTAACTTTAGTGATTCCAATGATGTGTGCTTAGAATTCAAACATACATTTTTTTGTTTAATGTTTAAAGCTGGTCTGTTGAGCATGGTCTACACAACTTTTCTAAACTGAGAAATGATGGTTGGCAAATAAAATATACATTTGCCGCTCAAGATGACACAAATGGAGGCACAAATAATAGAACTGCTTACGAAGCTAAAAACAAACACTATTTTATTCAAGGACGTGATTGACTTTATTGAGCAGCACCTGGATCATACCCCAACGGCTTTTAAGAACGGAGCAACTTTCAATGAAGCTAACCAGAATCAAGGCAGTGCCAAGGTATTCAGGTTTGCACAGCTGAACAACTTGAGCCAGGCAGATACACTCGCTTTATTTGCAGAGCATTATCATGCCGTGCTAGAGCATCCGGAAGGTGCGGATCACCAGAACATCAGGCAGTTTATGGCAAATGGATGGTCTGGGATCGAATGGTCAAACTAGCTCCTCAAGTAGGAAGCACCATTGATATCTGAGATTCCGCCGCTGGTAAATTCAAGACCTTCTGAGGCGTAAACGGCAATCAGACGGGCCACTTCCTCGGGCTTTGCGACGCGCCCGAATGGGCTCTGGCTTTTGATGACCTCTCCGCTGGCACCCTGAAGTTTATCTGCTGCCATTTCTGTAGATACATATCCCGGTGCAAGGACGTGTACGCTAACATTATGCGGTGCCAGTACCAGTGCAAGCGATTGACTCATGGCATTTATTCCTGCCTTTGACGCGCCGTATGCGGGATTATCTGGTTCACCCCGGAAGGCGCCTCTTGAGGAGATGTTGATGATCTTTCCGGATTTTTGCTTAACCATCATTTTAGAAGCAAAATAGCACATATTGGCCGGGCCGATCAGGTTGGCTTGGATGGTGTCATTCCAGCTGGTGTTCCAATGTTCAAAGTCTGCTTCCAACAACTTATGGGGTAGGTGGACCGCTGCATTGTTCACGAGTATATCCAGTCGCTCATATGCGGCAGTAAACGACTCAAATAGTGCTGCGACTGCTGAGGGATCGTTCAAATCAAGCTGGAACATTGCGTGCTTTCCCGGGCCCAGCTCTGTGAGTGTTTTTTCTGCAGCAACTCGATTGCTGTGATAAGTGAAGATCACATGGGCGCCTGCGGCAGCAAACAACTTG
>DCLG01000074.1:35339-36915 GCA_002320935.1 Pedobacter sp. UBA1654
AGTTACGGAACCAATACCCCTTGATCCACCTGTGATCAGCACTGTTTTGTTGGAAAAATCGAAGGTCATATCTGAAAATTAAGTTTCACAATATATAGATGAAAAGCGGAACAAATCATTGTTGTCGATCATTTGCGAAAGGATAACTACATTAGGCCTTTATTGTTTATGTAAATGAAAACTATGGCATCATTCAATAAATCATCTCAAACCGACACTCAGGCGAGCATCCGCTGTTTTCTGATATGCACCTTTCTTCTGATGACTTCTGTGGTGTTATCATCCTGTCTAAATCGTCCTGCAATAATTTCATCAGACACCCTGATCGTACCAGGACGATCTACCGGTAATATAACGCTTGAAAATGCTGCTGTGGAGACTATCAATGCGCTCGGAAAACCTGATGCTGCTGATGCTGCGATGGGCAAAGCAGTGTCCACCTGGTATGAACAACACGACTCAACAAAACACGCCTTGTCAATCTTTACAGCACAAGATGTTGGCAATAGCCCTATTGCTTTGATTAAGCAGATCAGGGTCACTAACCCGAAGTATCGTACTCAGGAAGGAATTGGGGCATCATCTTCTCTGGAAATAATCCAGGACGTTTTCAAACTGCAACAGGAGAAAGGTTATGTTTTGAAGGGCCAACACCTATCGGTGTATACAGACACATCTGGAATTGCTTTCGAAATTGATGAAAAGGGAACTTGCATCGGGATAGTGGTATATCCCAAAGGGAGCCTTCATCCGGATACCTATGCAAGGTTTATTCCTGGTATGAGCAATGAATCAAAAGAGAATTAAATTAAAGCATCTTGAAATCTCCACATCAGACATACTTAAACTGGAGCACGGGTAAAGACTCAGCCTTGGCCTTGTATCATCTGCAACAGCTTGAACCTTATCACATCAGTCATTTGTTGACTTCTGTTAACGAAGAGCATAACCGGGTAAGTATGCACGGCTTACGACGGTCGTTGTTAGACAAACAGGTTGCTGCCTTAGATATCCCTTGCAGCACGGTTGAACTACCGGCACAGCCGGATATGGTTGTCTACGAGTCGAGAATGAACACTGCAGTGTTAAAAATGGCTGCTCTGGGTTGCAGTCATGCTGCATTCGGAGATATTTTCCTGGAGGATCTAAAAAGATACCGTGAGCAACAGCTGGCCCCGTTTGGGATTAAAACTGTTTTCCCGCTTTGGCAGCAGAACACGAAAGCGCTTTTGCAGAACTTCATCAGCTTAGGCTTTAAAGCAATTCTGATCTGTGTGGATGCTTCAAAGTTAGACGCTTCTTTTGCGGGAAGGATAATAGATGAGGATTTTATCAATGACTTACCTGACGGTGTGGACCCCTGTGGGGAAAACGGCGAGTATCATACCTTCTGTTTTGATGGGCCGATCTTCAGAGATCCCGTACCATTCAAAGTTGGTGAAAAGGTCTACCGGGAATATGATGCACCAGCAGGGCAGGGTAGTGGTGCCAAGGCGGGCTTTTGGTTTTGTGATCTTTCAGACATTTAAACAAGAAGGCTGCCCCTGAGGCAGCCTTCCAAAAATGCTCTTTATTA
>DCLG01000074.1:36948-42726 GCA_002320935.1 Pedobacter sp. UBA1654
TCGAACAATGGCACTTTCAATTCAACACCATTCTCTGTGGTTGCTAATTTTAATGCACCTGAAGAGGTATCGCCTTTAACCGCTGGCTCAGAGTAAGTAATTTCAAGTTCCACAAAGTTTGGTGCCTGGGCCATAATCGGCTCTTCACCTTCCAGTGAAACCAGTACATCCATACCTTCTTTAATGAATCTTGCGGATTGGCCAAACAGCGCCTTTGGAACATTGAATTGTTCAAAGTTGTTGTTGTCCATGACTACGAAGTAATCACCTTCTTCATATAGATATTGATAATCATTGGTTTCTACGCGGCAAATCTCCACTTGCTCGTCTGTGTTTAAACGTGCCTCTACAATTCTGGAGGTCTTTATATTACGAAACTTACCCAAGTAGAATGCTCCGCCTTTGCCAGGTGTCCGGTGAATGAATTCCACTACCGTAACCAGCTCGCCGTTGAACCGTAATATATTTCCTACTTTGATTTCAGATGCCTTTGCCATATAGATTTAAAATTTGTGCCCAAATATAGAGGCTTATTTGAATTAATACGAGTAGCATCGGGATAATGTTGACTGGTTTTCGGCTTATTCCAGAGATTTCTTGTCTTATGGCAAGTCTGTGAAATTAAATTTGATCGAGCTTTGATTGCATATTTGCCTGCTCCGCCATGCGATGTAGAAGTGGGCCAAATAATATTATACAGATAATTAAAAGGTATGGAAAGGTTGAAGTTTGAGATTCAGATCGAGGCACCCGTAGAAATGGTGTTTAAATCAATGATTGGCAGGGAGGGATACAAGCAATGGACATCCGTCTTTTGCGACTCTTCGGATTTTGAGGGTAGTTGGTCAGAAGGGGAAAAAATTATATTTCTGGCCCTGAATAAAGCGGGTAAGCGAGAAGGTATGTTGGGGCGGGTGAAAGCGTTTGTTCCGCATCAGTTTGTGTCTGTTGAATATTATGGTGTGTTGGATGGAGATGATCAGATTACCGAAGGCGATATTGCGGAAGGATTTAAAGGTATGTATGAGAATTTCTCCTTTAAGCGCCAGGACAATGGAACAATAGTTTCCGTGGATGTGGATGTAGAAGATGCTTTTAAATCCTACTTGTTGGAAACTTATCCAAAGGCACTGAATCTTTTGAAACAAATATGCGAACAGTCATGAAAAATTTTGACGATATCAGCAGTTATATCCTTTCTTGCCCGGAAACACAACAGGGTATACTTCGGGAAATGAGAAGTATCATCGCCCGGGCTGCACCAGAAGCTTCGGAAACTATTAATTATGACATGCCAACCTTTAAGTTGAACGGTAATCTGGTGCATTTTGCATTGGCCAGAAAACACCTTGGATTTTATCCGGGTCCCTCTGCAATCGTAGCCTTTAAATGTGAACTTCTTTCTTTCAAAACATCGAAGGGGGCAATACATTTTCCGCTGGGAAAGTTGCTCCCAGTAGCATTGATCGAAGCAATTGTTCAATTCAGGGTCAAAGAACAACAGCTAGTACATACACCGAAACCAAAGATTGCACTATGAAAATTTAAAATCTCCGTGCATCTGGTATGATGGAGATGCAAAGGATGCAGCATTGTTATACTGCAGGGCATCCCCAATCGAGACACCTGAGATAACTCCAAAGGTGATGGAAGCTTTTATGAAAATGACAAAGTTTGATATTGAAGCAATTAAAATGCTGCTGCTTAGATATTATCGCGATATTCAGGTATTATGATTCGAAAATTCGCTTACTCCATATTTNNTCAATTTCTGCTTGCGGCCAGCAAACCAGTGATGGTTATTCAACCAAACAGCCCTCGAGAAATGGTACCGGAAAAGTATACATGGGACGTGAAATTGCAAGTGTCATGAGCTTTGATGGGGTAGACTGGCTGGAACGTAACAGCCGTAATAAAGAAGAAAATACTGCACTCGCAATCAAAAGACTTCCAATAGACAAGAACAGTGTAGTGGCGGATGTGGGCGCAGGTTCCGGATTCTATACCTTCAGAATTGCAGAACGAGTTCCCCAAGGAAAAGTTTACGCGGTTGAAATACAGGATGATGCTGTGAATTATCTGAAAGAGAAAAGCAACTCTTTAAAGCTGAAAAACGTTGAAGTGGTAAAAGGAACAGAAAAAAGCACCTCCTTACCCGATCATACCATTGATCTGATGATCATGGTGGATGTTTACCATGAACTGGCATATCCTAAAGAATTTCTCCAGTCCATCAAACGTGCCTTGAAGCCGAGCGGTAAGCTTGTGTTGTTGGAATACAAAGCAGAAGATCCTGAAGTCAGGATCAAGGCTGAACACAAAATGTCAGTAGCTCAAGTCAAACGGGAGCTTGCTGCGAATGGCTTACGACTGGTTGAGCGCGGCAACTTCCTTCCTTTACAGCACTTTCTGGTATTTGAAAAAGTTTCAAAAGACAAACAATAGAGCATTGTTGAGGTTTTAGCATATATGTCTTAACTTCCACGCTATAATGAAACAATATCTAATCACCGCATTCGATCACAAAGATCCAGAGGCATTGGAACGCCGAATGAGTGTAAGAGAGCAACACCTGGAAAATGTCCGGAAGCTCAAGCAAAGCGGAAACCACATTCTCGGAGGCGCCATGCTTGATGAAAATGGAATGATGATCGGCTCTACGATGGTTCTCCAGTTTGATACTGACGAAGCATTTAACGAGTGGCTGGAAAGCGAAATATACATCATAGCCAAGGTGTGGGACCAGGTCGATATCCGTCCTTTTCGTGTAGCAGCGTTATAAACTGTGTCAGACTCAAATAAAATGGTTCCGCTACAGGAGCTGAGCTTACGAGAATTTCTGGAGAAAACCAACCAGGACCGACCGCAAATCACAGGTGGATGCGTACTTCTTACGAACGCAAGCTTAACTTCAGCCATGATTCTGATGGCTTTGAAAATCACCTTGAAAAAGGAAAAAGTTTCCTTAAACAGACGTTTTCTCAGGCAGAAGATTAAGGCACTATCGACAATACAGATCCAGCTGGCAGATGCAGCAGAGCACGACCTGCAGGTTTTTGATCAATACCGCCACATTCTCCGGTCGAAGGCTAAAAACCGACAGCTAAAGCTTGATCTAGCTTTACAGAAGGCTACAGATTCTTTGTTGGAGGTCTGCAAGGTCCTAACCAGGGCACAGCAACATACCGTGGCCTGTAAGGAATATACGGATCTTGCAGTGGTAAGTGATCTGAATGCCGGACAGCTGATTTTACAAGCTGTTTATGATGCACTGATCGCACTTGCGGAAGGAAACATAGCCGGAATGCCTGCTGAATTACAGGCTAAATACGATAGCTGGAAAAATGAACTGCAGGCAGTCTAAAACGCCTCGTTTAAACCGAGAAACAGTCCCCGTCTGCCAAAGTTCCCGAATGCATAATCCAGGCAAAGGTTCGTTCTGGTTGCTTTATTGAACAATACCCGTAAACCGGCACCTCCTCCAGGCTGCCATTTGTCGAAGAGTTTCAATCCACTATCGTCATTTGCAGTCTGGATGTTAAAAAAGGTTACGCCCGCAAGAAACTTATTTCTTGTGATCGGAAAGCGATATTCAAGTTCTGAATTGAAGTATTTTGTGCCTTTGAAATACGCGACGGTGTATCCTCGTCCGCTCCTGGCTCCAACATCTTTTCCCGGACCGGGCAATTCCAGGTACGGTAAAGCACCACTTACCAGGTAGGAGCCCCAATTCCAGAAAGCAAGCACGTGGTCTGGATTTCTTTTAGATAGGCTCCAGTATTTACGTAGATCGGTGGTGAATTGAACCGCGTTTTTAGAGCTGCCCATCCAGGTCTGGTTCATTCGAAATCCAGCATCAGCGTGAATGCCTTTGTACGCCCGGTTCTGATTGTCACGTGTGGTAAATTGTACATTAAAAAGTAAACCATTTGCACTGTAACCGCTTCGCTTAAAGCCATGTCTGTCCATGTAGATATTATAAGGCGTCAATTCAGTAGTCGAATTCCGGTCTTCAACATTTCGGCGAATATCGAAAGATACACCTGCACCGACAAACAAATTATCTTTGACTTGTTTATAAACCTTTTCCCTGAAGTTATAGAATTGAGCGTGCAATATATACGGGGTTCGATCGGGATTGGTCAGCGCCTCATCTTCAGGGCTAATCATTGAGCCATGACCTATTCCCAAACCAAAATCCGGCGTAACCGTTTTTGCCGCAACTAAACTGCCCTGTAAATTCCATTTGTTCCCAGGTGTAAACACATTGTGGCTTAAGTAGGCGTATATGATGCCCTTTGTTGTAATTGATGCAGAAGTGGCCGCCACTGACATTAGTGTATTGGGATCACTACCCAATACGCGCCCGGCTACCGCTTTAATGCCAATTTGAGCGCCGATGCTGGGATTATAGGCTACATTGGGCATCAGTGTAATTCCTGATTTCTTTTTGACTGGGTTAACCGGTCTGTTTGGGTAGAAGAGATCTCTTATGGCGTCTGCAACATCGTAATGCTTATAGCTGGAATCCGCAGGCCGGAGGGCTCTAGTACCGTCTCTATTCAGTGAATCTGCTTTCAGGCTGTCTACGGTCGATTCAACCTGGCTGAATACCAGTCCTGGTAAGAGAAATAGAATTATACAAAAAAGCAGTTTCTTCAAAACATTAGTATTTAATCTAGGAAAGCAAAATCTACACCAACAAAGAAAATTAAGCTAAGTTTGTGCATGAACCTCGAATGATGTTCCCTATGGTTTTAAATGTCTGATGAAAAAATCAACCATGGCATGGTTTACTTTCATGAGGTTTTCGTATTTCATCCAATGGTGTGTATCGTCGGGTATCACCAGGCTTTCTGTTCTAACGCCTTTATCGGTCAACCTCCTGTACAAATCAATACTATGTGAGAATGAAACATTGCGGTCGTCGTCTCCGTGAACCAACAAGACCGGTGAAGTCCAGGTAGACATATGAGCAATAGGTGAAGATTCCCATGCTACTTTAGGTGCCTGGAGGTAATCAGGTGCTTTCTCATGCCTGTTTGGACCAAGTGAACCATCTGAATCCTGTGTTCTTTCACTCAGGCTGTGGATGCTTACCCCTGCAGCAAAGAGCTTGGAGTCTTTTGCCAGGGCCATATTTGTAAGATACCCACCGTAGGAACCACCATAAACCCCAATGCGACTACCATCTATACCAGCTTGAGTAGCGAGCCATTTACCGGCTGCCTGTATGTCCTGATATTCCTCCGCACCATTTTCACCGTTGTTGCCCATTCGCTGAAAGGCATCGCCATATCCGATACCCATGCGGTAGTTTACCGAAAGGACATCAAAGCCTAAGCTGGCCAGATATTGGTTCATCGCATATGCATTGGCATAATATTCCGAATAGTTCCAGCCCAGTAACATTTGTCTGGAAGGTCCTCCATGAATGTATACAATTGCGGGCTTCTTTCCCGACTTTGTCNNCATTTTAGAGACCGGAAAGGATGCAGGAATTTGTGCTTTTCCGATCAGCTTGAGACGCTCGGAAAACCTGTCCAGCTTGTTTAAGGGAATTACTGCTGGTAAAGGGGGTTGCTGTCCGATGCTGCTGATCATCGCAAGAGATTGCCCGTCTCCGGTTGTTACAGGCGTCCATTCAAGATTGCTCCCATTGCTTAAGACTTTCATCGCTGCACGGTCAACCGGTACCCAGGCGATATGCCTCCGGTCTATGTCTTTAATGTCTTTTCCGGTGTTCGCGCTGAAGTATACCTCGGTTTTATCTGCATT
>DCLG01000074.1:42863-43104 GCA_002320935.1 Pedobacter sp. UBA1654
TACAAAGATGATTCGATTATTCGCGGCCCAGTGCAGGTTGCTGCCGCCATTGGTTGCCGGAAGGTTCCCGGCAAGGGTAGCAGGTGACTTCCACAGTTGTATGGCCTCTGTTTTATCCAGATTTGCCTGCCAGATTGACCAGGGTTGATGTACCGGCCTCAACAGCGAATCTGGTTTACCGCCCAGGCCTTCTGTTCTGACGAAGACCAAACTTCGGCTGTCCGGCGACCACCGTGGTGAG
>DCLG01000018.1 GCA_002320935.1 Pedobacter sp. UBA1654
CCTGTACCAATGTTTTGATAAACCTTGCATTCTGTTCGAAACGGGTGTTGTTATCCTTGGCTTCGGTGATACGGCTTGCAATGATGTTCAGGCTGTCCTGCACTGTGGGCAGACTTGGAAGTGTGTCGTTCTTTATTCTTTGTTGTGCAATGCTGGACAAGCATGCACAACAAAGATATAGCGCTATAAATAAAGACCTTATAGTCCGGTTCATTAAAAGTTAATTTAGGTTTTCAATAACGATTGCGCTGGCTCCGCCGCCGCCATTACAAATGCCAGCTACGCCGATCTTAGCTTGATTCTGGTTCAGCACGTTAATTAATGTGACCACAATACGAGCGCCTGAGGCACCCAACGGATGTCCCAGAGCAACTGCGCCTCCGTTAAGGTTTACCTTACTGCCATCAAGTTCCAGCGCTTGGTTGTTCGCAATTGCAACCACGGAAAAAGCTTCGTTGATCTCAAAGTAGTCAACATCCTTGATGTCGATGTTACCTCGTTTCAATGCTAAGGGGATAGCTTTAGAAGGTGCCGTGGTAAACCATTCAGGTGCTTGCTGTGCATCAGCATAGCTGATGATCTTCGCTAAAGGCTTCAGACCAAGTTCGACTGCTTTTTCCATGCTCATCAAAACCAATGCTGCTGCACCGTCGTTCAGTGTAGAAGCATTTGCCGCTGTAACTGTACCTTCTTTTGCAAACACGGGTTTCAGTCCCGGGATTTTATCAAATTTAACGGTGAAGGGTTCTTCATCCTGATCAATCACACTCACGTTTCCTTTTCGGTCTTTGCTTTCGATCGGAACAATCTCTGTTTTAAATTTACCCGACTCCGTTGCCGCCTGTGCGCGTTGGTAAGATGCAATCGCATATTCGTCCTGTGCTGCTCTGGAAATCTCACAAGTGCTGGCACAAAGTTCGGCCGCGGAACCCATGTGATAATCATTGTAAACATCCCAGAGACCATCCTTTACCAGGCCGTCCGTAAGTTGTCCATGACCTAAGCGGTAACCTGTTCTAGCTTTATCCAAATAGAAGGGTACATTACTCATACTCTCCATGCCGCCTGCAACAATAACATCCTGTTCGCCTAAAGCAATACTTTGGGCAGCCAGCATAATTGCCTTTGTACCAGATGCGCAAACCTTATTTATAGTTGTTGCCGGAAGATCATGCAACCCGGCATTTTTTGCAGCTTGGGTAGCTGGTGCCTGGCCTAAATTGGCAGATAAAACATTACCCATATAGACTTCCTGTACATCTTCGGACTTAATACCTGCTCTTTCAATAGCAGCTTTAATTGCGAAACCGCCTAACTGACTGGCGGAGAATCCTGCTAAATTACCCCCAAATGCACCAATTGGTGTTCTAACTGCAGATACTATAACGACTTCTTTCATTTTGTTCATATTCATTTTGGTGATGAAGTGATCCTGATCTCGGTTATTCTGTTTTTTAAATTAAAAGATCAGGATAATTTCGTGGTTGTTTATATAAATGGTTCTTACAAAGTTAGCAAAATAAGCGAAGTAAGGCAATGCCGGGAAGCTATCGAAAACCTTTTCAGGAGCGACTTGTTTTAAAAACTTTCGAATGATATATGGTTCAAAAACTACTTTTACTTCTGCTCTTAATGTCTGCAGGTGTCAAAGCCTCTGCTCAGTTCACGGATAGTACACAATATTTGTTCGGCTATGCATTTACCGGTTCAATCAATAAAACTGATGATGGAACCGCCAATCTATTGAACAATGCTGTGAAGCTGGGCATGAAGAAAAAAAGTATATCTATGAACTTTAACAATGCTTATGTATTCGGTAAGCAAAACGGTCAGTTAACAAATGACGATTTCTCGTCAGCCTTCGACATAAACCTTTACAAGACCTTTCCACATTTTAATTACTGGGGTTTAGCTAATTTTAATAAAAGTTTTTCCCTGAAGATCAATCAGCAATATCTGGCTGGAATAGGCATCGCCTACAATATTATAGATAAAGAAAATGCCTATCTGAATGTAAGCGACGGTGTGCTCGTAGATCATAGTGACCTGGTACTTGAAGACGGAACAGCAGACAAGTACGAAACCCTTAGGACTTCATTCCGCTTTAATTACAACTTTGTAATAAAAAGCAAAATTGTTTTCAATGGATCTAACTTCATTCAAAATTCCCTTTCAAATAAGAATGACTTCAACATCCGAACGACCAACCGGCTCGGCTTAAAGTTTAACAAGTGGCTGAATTTAAATGCGCAGCTGGACTATAACAGGGTTAACCGCAATAATCGCGAGAATTTATTGCTAAGCTATGGACTAAGTTTCGAACGTTATTTCTAAGGTTACCGGTAAGTTTCCAAACCAAGCAAACAACAATTCAGGCGCGTTGTTATAAAATGGAACCTTAAAATTAAAAGATTATGGATACTCCAGAAAATAAATTACCGCTAGACGACAGCATGGGGCAGGACTTTGATGAACAATCTAGTCAGCAGGACGTACACTCAAATGGTCTGAGTGATGAATTCGTTTTGAATCAGCTTAAAGAAGACGAGGACGATAATGACGGTGTTCAAATGCCTGAGTCGGAACTATTAGAACAGGCGATGGATTCAGCTGAGCCATCTTTCACCTTAGATCCTGATAAAGGGATCGCACCAATGCAAACCGATGAAGAAACAAACCTAAAAAGCTAAGCCTGAGAGCAGCATACCGATAGGCTGCATATGGCTTTGGTAATCAGACATAGCAACACCAGAACAAACACAGACATAATCCACATCAAACACACATTTGGTGTGGGTTTGATGTGGGTTTCATGTGGGGTTGATGTGGATTTGATCTGCGATTGATCCGAAACTGTCTACAAAAGTTGCCGCTACTAACGCAGGTCTATTTAAAAAAAGAGGGACACCTGATGATCAGATGTCCCTCTTTAGTTGATGTTTAAATATATTTAAGCGATCGCCTTTTCGTAAATACGGTAGCGTTTATAAGGTGTTCCTTTTATGGCAATAATCGCGTTATTTACCATTTCATTATGCTCAAGGGTCCAACCTGCTTCCGCATACTCAAGACCTTTCTTCCTGTAAGATTTGATGATAGATCCATAGATACATGCTTCAATGCCCATCTTACGGTAACCATCAACAACTCCCAATAGCAAGATGCGAATGCCTTTGATCTTCTTTTTGCCCAGTAGCAGTTTAAAGATTCCCGTTGGAAGCAATCGACCTCTTTTGATTTTAATGAGAATTTCATTTAAGTCTGGTATGGCGGCACCGAAGCCGACTACCTTGCCGTGCTGTTCCGCAATGAAACAGAAATCCGGGTCAAGGATCAGCTTCAGATCTTTCGCTTGATAATCATATTCTTCATCGTTCAATGGTACAAAACCAAGATTCTTATCCCAGGCTTTGTTATAGACCTCTCTTAAAGCTTCAGCTTCCTGCTTAAAGTTTTTCATGTTGATCTTGCGGATTATAATGTCATTCCGCTGCAGTCGTTCCTCCAGACGATCCATAAGCTTTACGGACCGGTCATCGTAGTTTTCACCGTTCCATTTCCAGGCCAGCAAGTCTACTTTTTTCGACAGATTCCAGTTTTCCAGTAAAGTAGCGTAATATGCTGCGTTATATGGCATCATCACCACCGGCGGAGAATCAAAGCCCTCAATCAATAATCCACAAGATTCGTTCGTGGAGAAATTTACCGGACCTATGATGGTTGCCAATCCTTTTTCCAGGAGCCAGGCCTTGGCTTGTTCAAGCAGCATGTTGGCGCTTTCCTGATCATTTATACAATCGAAAAATCCATAAAATCCATCATTCTTCTCATTAAACGCATTATGTGCCGTATTATGGATGGCAGCTATGCGTCCGGTAATCTTATCTCCATCGAATAAAAGGAAGCACTGAAGAGAAGAATGCTTGTGAAAAGGATGCGTTGTTAACAGATCCCGCTGTGCAATAAACAATTCTGGAACATAGTTGGGATCGTGCTGATATAGATCATGTGGAAAATCTATAAAGGCTTTTAGTTCGCCTTTTGATTTTACCGGTACTACTTTCTTCATTAGATTCTTTGTATTTTAGGACTAAGTTAGTCTATTTATTTAAAATCATTATAATCAGCGCATCATATGCCAGAGCTTCCAGACTTGCATGCTTTCAGTCAAAATCTCCAGCGGCGCCTCGCCGGAAGGCAAGTTCAAGCTTTGGTGTTGAATTCCAGGAAGTCGAATGTGACTGCCGAAGAGCTGGAAAAGGTGCTGATAGGACAACGTATAAAATCGGTCTACCGGGAAGGCAAACAGTTACGATTGAAATTTTCCGGCGAAGTCCTGCTTGGACTTCATTTGATGCTCCACGGTGAATTGCATATCGTTCAACATGATGAGTCTGTGAAGTTTAGCATGCTGGAACTTAATTTCGATACTAAAGAAAAGTTTGTGTTGTCCGATTTTCAAAGACAGGCAAGGCCAATATTAAACCCGGAACCTTCCGAAGTGCCTGATGCGCTATCAGATACGCTTAATTTCGAATATCTTAAGTCCTTACTTTCCGGAAAGAAAGCAATCATCAAAAATGTGCTTTTAGATCAGGATGCAATTAGGGGAATCGGCAATGCATACGCTGATGAAATTCTTTGGCATGCCAGAATATCTCCATATTCTGTTAGTACTGCACTGCCCGATGCAGCTTTGCGAACGCTTGAAAAATCTATTAAAAAGGTGCTTGAACGTGCAATTCAGAACATTCTAGATGAGCAGCCGGAGATCATATCTGGTGAATTGCGCAACTTTATGGACATTCACCAATCAAAAAAGCAGGAAAGTCCAACCGGGCACCAGATTGAAATGAAAAAAAATGGTGCACGCAAAACGTATTTTACAGACGAGCAGATATTATATCATCTGTAATATAACCGAAAGGCCCCGTCAAAATCAACATTCCTACTTTAGACTGTTGATTTTGACGGGGCCTTCCGGTATTGAAGATGGTTTTCCAATTGCCTGAGGTTTAAGCAGGATTAATCTACCGTTTCATGCATGTTTTCAGCATAGACCTTTAACCTTGACTTCAGAATTTGTCTTGCTAAATGTATTCTTGTTTTTACCGTGCCGATCGGAATATTAAGCATCTCCGCAATTTCCTGGTATTTGTATCCCTCAAAGTATTTTACGAATGGGGTGTAGTATTCTGGTTGTAGTTTAGATAGAATTTTATTGATATCATCGGTCACAAACTTGCTGTTACAAGCATTCGATTCCGCATTATTCGAAAGATTCTGATTGCTGATTTCGTCCGTTTGAACGATAACGTTTTCTTTCCTTTTAATTCTTCTGTATTCGTTTATATAAGTGTTCTTTAAAATGGTAAATAGCCAGCCACGTAAATTAGTTCCTTGTTTAAAAAGTCCTGAATATCGGAAAGCTTTTAACAGGGTATCCTGGACTAAATCATTGGCATCATCAATATCTTGAGTGTATTTAAGGGCAAACGCCTGAAGCGCATTCTTGTGGTCACAGATTTGTACATTGATGTCTAAATTTTTCATAGGTTTTAATTTATAGGATGTGACAGTTTCAGAACAATCTATGTACCAAAGT
Organism: Pedobacter sp. UBA1654; assembly: GCA_002320935.1. Classification (GTDB taxonomy): domain Bacteria; phylum Bacteroidota; class Bacteroidia; order Sphingobacteriales; family Sphingobacteriaceae; genus Pedobacter. Next base: position 5,606 of record DCLG01000018.1, read on the forward strand.
ATTAATACCTGGGAATATGTTTTTAAATACGGTCTCAAACTAAGTATCTGCTTTGCTGTTTATAAGTTAAACAAAAATTATGACCATGGACAACGATAATCTAAACAATCAGAACGCCGGTACGCCGGATAATGAGTCTGTAAAATTGAACAACGATGCTGATTTTGAAAATCCAAGTGTAGACCCTGGTTTTGCAGAATCCGATGATACACATAGTGAGCAAATGGAAGGTCGGGAAGATGAACGGACTGGAAATATTGACTCCAACAAAAGCATTAAAGAGATGCGTGAGGAGTTTGATGAAAATCAGGATGCTATGAATAATAAAGAAGGCGATGGTGCTTTCGACCCCACAAAGATTTAAGGAGCGCGTATGCCAGCAAAGGTAGTAGAAGATTGTGCGAAGTTATTAGCTGCGCAGGAGCTGAATATCGCATTCGCTGAGAGTGCAACGGTAGGACGAATGGCTGCAGAGTTCGGACTCACCGACGAAGCGGGTAAAGTGTTGAAGGGTGGCGTCGTATGTTATGATGCCGGCGTGAAAGAGGATTTGCTAAAAGTGGACGTTAAGCTGGTTGAGCAGTTTAGTCCTGAATCGGCGGAGGTTACTGAAGCTGCAGCAAAAGGTTTAAGGGCAATGATGCCGGCCGCTATTCATGTTGCCATTACTGGGCTAACCTGCCCTGGTGGTAGTGAATCTGTGGAAAAGCCGGTGGGTACCATGTTTGTCCACTGTATATCAGATAAGTTTGAATTTGCAGACCGAACGGAATTTACCGGGAGCAAGGAGGTGATTATCATGAAGTGTATCGAACACTTCGCAGAAAGATTAATCCAAAAAATAAGCCCGGATCATTGATCCGGGCTTATTTTTTGG
>DCLG01000016.1 GCA_002320935.1 Pedobacter sp. UBA1654
CCGAAAATTTTCCCCTTCGTTGCAAACCGGATGATGATGTCTTTGTCGCCCCACTGCTTGTGTACTTTCACGCTGCCATCATAGACAAAATAAACGCCGGTAACAGCGTCACCTTCATTAAAGATCACTTCCCCTTTTTTAACCAGATAGTTTTTCTTGTGACTGCTGATTGCGGGTTTCCATGCTGGCAATGCCAGTTGGCACATAAAGCAGGTGTTCATATCACAAGGCAGGCTCTTTTTCATCTGTTTGTTTTAGTATCGCTGGTATCGCGATTGTACGGCTTTATCATTTTGGTATGCCAAGCTAAATGAAATATTTGTAAAGCCCTAAACCTGATTGGAATAAAACCTGCTGCAGCCGGGTAAAAATAACTCAATTGAGGCTTGCCTGAGTCGTAGTTTAGCCGTACTTGAGCCGTGGTTCAGCCGTGCTTTGTCGGGTATGATACGGCTTGAGTATGGTTCAGGTAAGCATGGGAACAGTTTTGGAGTTGACCCGGCCTTAACCCGGCCTCAATAGGGCATCAACCCGGCCTTGACGGGGCCTGTAGCCCAGACAACACCGAATCAACGGAGGCGGGACGCTGGTTGAACGAATCTTAAATATCCAGTTTGGCGAGGTAGAAATCCTCTTTCTCTGTCATGATCTTTTTAGCTGCTTTACCCTTATCCGGGTATCCAAGCAGATGCAACGTACCATGCACCATTACACGACAGAGTTCATTCAAGAAATCATGCTTAAATTCCCTGGCGTTTTCTTTAATTCTGTCTATGCTGATAAAGATATCGCCTACGATCGTTTTCGCGGCTTCTGAGTTATCGAAAGTGATCACGTCGGTATAAGTGTCATGATCCAGGTATTGTTGGTTTATACCCAATAAATATTCGTCAGAGCAGAAGATAAAGTTGAGTTCTTCGAGTACATAACCTTCGGCGCTAATGGTGTCGCGCAGCCAGTTCCGGATGATGGTTTTATGTTTGAGGGTGAAGGAGATTTCCTCCCTGAAGAAGTGTATTGCCGCTTTGCTCATGATCTGGTAAAAAAACAAAGGTAAAAAAAAAGCTTCCCGGATTTCCGGGAAGCTTCTACGAATATGGTTAATGAAATCTAGATTACTTTAACATTGATCGCGTTCAAACCTTTTTTACCGCTTTCAACATCGTATTCTACTTTGTCGTTTTCACGGATTTCGTCGATAAGGCCTGTTGAATGTACAAAGATTTCGCTATCTCCGTTTGTTGGGATGATGAATCCGAATCCTTTTGTAACATTAAAAAATTTTACTGTTCCTTCTTGCATTGTATTATGTATTAAAAAATTAAGTGTGCAAGGTAATCATTATTTATTATAAACAAGTAAATGCTTGAAGTTTTGAGGAATATAAAAAAGATGTGACTTTTTTCCTACTTTTTCCCACTCACATTTAGTGTAATTTGAGAGGAGTGCGGGATGCCTAAAGTTGTTCCTGGTTTTACCACCAGCAGGTTCTGCAGGTATACATCTATGATGCCCTCCAGCACCTTCTTTCTTTGCTCATGATACTCTGGCATATCGTCCCGGAATTTATCCAGATAGATCTTGCCATTTTTGTCTACCACAGCTGTAAACGAGTATCCGAAATCCTGATAAGCGTTTTTAATCTTAATTCGATATTCCGGAAACAGATAGTCGTATGATTCCGTCCTGCCGAGCAGCCGGTCTACAGTACTTAATTTCTCCACGCTGATGCTTTTACTCTTAGGGATAAACTGCACAGGTATACGGCCGGCAAAAGCGCTGTCGGCATTTGATGGGTTACGATCGGCCCTGGCAACCAGCTTACGAATAAATGCGGTGTCTGCAGCTGTTGGTTTGGCCAACGCTTCTGGTGTTTTTTTGATCACATTATTCAGGTAGTTCTCGGAATAGTAGGTCATGAAAACATCTGAGCGAATATCCTTTTCAATAACCTGGCCGGTCAGCTGAAGCCGTTGCATACGGATGCTGTCTTTGCTGAAGCCTTTGATCCGGAACCACTCACCGGCGAAATTATACACGTCGCCATGATCATACATGAAGTAAAAGGATTGCATGATCTGCTTCTGCGGACTCCAGGCTTTTACCGTATCGTTGGATGCGAATTGTATGATCCAGCTGGGTTCCTGCTGGAAACCAATGTCTGAAAAGGACAGTCCGTTACTGAACCGCCTGGTAACCTCGTGATACTTGATGCCGACAATAGGCGTAAAATCCAGCCTTTTTATTTCTTCTTTTTTCTTCTTAGTCTGTTTCTTCCCATTCTTATCGGTGTCGGGTGCGGCATTACAGCCAGCCATTATTAATCCCGCCGCTAAGAAATAAATCAGCCTTTTAAAATTCAACATCCTCTATAAACGAAATTATACGTACAAATAATGTCCGCAGGTGGCCATGACCTCAGATTCTTTTTTTTAAAGTTAGGACTTTAAACATGATTTCATCGTTGTGAATCAGTTTGAGCAGAACATTTTTACCATCTCCGGCTTTTAATATTTGTACAATGGTCTGCAGGTCGAGGCTGTTTGCCGGTTTGAAGTTGATCTCCAGAAGTTCAGTTCCCGGCTGTATCCCTAAGATTTCAGCTGGCGAACCCGCTTCGATTCGTTCTATGAAAAACCGGTTTGATTTACCTTCTTCCATATAAACTTCCATGCCCGACATGTCATGATCAAACCTGCTTTTCCATGCGCTATTTGGCCTCAGGTAGATCATACTTTCACGATAGTCGAACGTCATGTGAAAGCGCCTTAGCAGCTCAGCACCAATGCTGCCATTTCTGCCGGTGGATATTGCCTTAGCAGCACCATCAGCATAATCGGGATAATTAGTCAATACATTTTCAAGGACAACACCCGCAAGCTGTAAGGAATGAACACGACCAATGTGTCCGCTGATCAGGCCGCCAAAACCCATGCCCAGATTTGCCGTAATGTTGCTGTCCGGCAGCGGGAACTTCTGCCCATCCATGCTCTCCAGCGACAAAGCGAAGCTTGCGCCACTGTCCATCAGCAGCCGCGCATTAATGAGGCCAATGTTTGGCGCCATTATCGGCAGCTTTAGATAAGGCTTGTTCTGGATGAGTTCCATCTTCAAGGCTTTGCCCTTGATTTTGGGCTTAACCTCATGAAGGTAAAACTTCATCCGATGCCCGGGGTAGTCAATTTTTACAATAAAACTGTTCAGGAAATAATAACCAATTAGTCCATGCACATGTATGCCGAGAAAATTGGATAGATTAAAAATATCATTTCTTAATATGGCCGTAGGTACATGCATCATTCGGGCTGCGCCAACATTAACGTTGATCGTGTTGGAAGCATACGCTTCAATGATCTCCGGTCTTGGTAAAGGAGAGATCATTGAAGCGTATGCTTCCAACACGATCAACGTTAATG
>DCLG01000040.1:0-3658 GCA_002320935.1 Pedobacter sp. UBA1654
GAAGTAAGAATAGTTGTTATTTGACCGGAAATTGGCAATAAGGTCGAGCATTTTATTGTCGCCCAATGTGGTTTTGAATGTCACACCATTTGCGGTTCCAAAACGTCCACCAATTGCATTGCGGTAGCTTTGGGCATTAGAAGTACTGTAAATCCCAATAGTAGCGATCACAGTTAAACACATCATCGTAAAAAGTTTTTTCATAATTTTTTATTTAAACAATCAAATTGGACGATTCAACTCTTGTGCCAGTTAATTCGGACCGCTGCAAATGTACAATTGCCGGGGCAGAAGGCCTAATAAATAGCGCAGATCATTTCCGGCCATTAAGACTGCCCGCAGCCATTTAGCGATACGATTACAAGAGATTTTAATACATTGATTATTTTGTTAGATTTGAAATACACCAAATATTTAAGCAAAATTCATGGGAACAACAGTCACACGGGTATTTGATATTTTAAAATATAACATCGAGAATTTCCCCAAACAGGATTTCGTTAATGGGAAGGTTAATTCGGAATGGAAGTCGTACAGCACCAAGGATTTTTGCACCAAGGTTGACAATCTTAGCAGAGGATTGGTTAAGCTTGGTATGGCCAAGGGCTCAAGGATCGCAGTGATGTCACCTAACAGGCCGGAATGGAACATCACCGACTTTGCAATCATGCAGCTCGGTGCATACCAGATTCCACTTTACCCGACTCTGGCTGCTCAGGATATTAGCTTTATAATCAAGAATGCGGAGGTGGACCTGATTTTTGTTGCCGACCAGGCTTTGTACCTGAAAGTGAAGGGCGTTCTGGAAACACTGGAGTCCCCTATACACATGTACACTTTTGATGAAGTTGAAGGGGTTAGTCATTGGACGGAGTTGGAGCAGGCAGGTGCAGCGGCGCCAGAGGTTGACCTTGAACAATACAGGCAGGCCGTAACGCCCGATGATATCCTGACGCTCATATATACATCCGGAACAACGGGCACACCAAAAGGCGTGATGTTGACGCACAACAATCTGGTAGAGAATTTTAAGAATTGTGCCAAGATATTCCCGCCAGGTGTGAAAAGAGTGCTTAGCTTTTTACCGCTATCACATATTTTTGAGCGCATGATCGTGTATGTATATTTCTATACAGATGCAGCCGTATATTATGCGGAAAGTATGGACACCATTGTAGCGGATATACAACATGTGACGCCACATGGTTTTTCGACCGTACCGAGGTTACTGGAGAAAGTGTATGACAAGATCATGGAAAAAGGAAAGGAACTTACCGGTGTTAAGCGGAACATCTTTGCCTGGTCTGTGGCGGTGGCGGAGCAATTTGAATTTTCGAAGGGCTGGTTCTATAACCTTAAGCTGGACATTGCGCGTAAGCTGGTGTTTCAAAAATGGCAGGCCGCGTTGGGTGGTCAGATCATCGTGATTGTTTCTGGTGGTGCGGCACTTAACCCAAGGCTTGCAAGGATATTTTGGGCAGCTGGTATGCCAGTGTTTGAAGGATATGGGCTCACGGAAACTTCTCCCGTAATTACCGTGAACCATTTCGATCATACGATGTTTGGTAGTGTAGGTCCTGTAATAGATGGGGTAGAAGTGAAGATTGCGGAAGACGGTGAAGTGCTGACCAGAGGGCACAATGTGATGAAAGGATATTACAATCGCCCGGATTTAACGGCCGAGACGATTGACGCTGAGGGCTGGTTCCATACCGGTGATATCGGCGAGTTGGTAGACCATAAGTTTCTGAAGATCACGGATCGTAAAAAAGAAATATTTAAAACTGCTGGAGGCAAGTATGTGGCTCCGCAAATGCTTGAAAACAAGTTTAAAGAAGCGCTTTTAGTGGAGCAGGTGATGGTGCTGGGCGAAAACAGGAAGTTTCCTGCTGCGCTTATTGTGCCGAACTTTACTGCGCTGCGAAACTGGGCGGCAGACAAGGGCATCATTTATGAGAGCAATCAGCAGATCATAGAGGACCCGCAGGTGCTTGAAAAATTTGCGCAGGTCGTTACCGAGAGCTGCAAGGAATTTGGGAAGTGGGAGCAGGTTAAACGCTTCAAATTACTGGTTAAAGAATGGACTATTGAAGGTGGGGAGCTTACACCAAAATTAAGCTTGAAAAGGAAAATCATTCTTGAGAAAAACAAGGATGGGATAGAGGAAATATATAAAAATGCAGAAAGTTACAAAGTTTAAAGTTGTTGTATGGGTGGTCTCGGCCATGCTTTTCCCGGCAGTCCTTCAGTCTGGCTGTTCGGCAAGGAAATCAGGCGCAAGTGCCGGAATTGACACCACGAAGGGCCTTGAGGCCACCAGGGGTGTTGAAGCGAAAAAAGGAATGGTGGTTACTGCGAATGAATATGCCTCGCAGGTTGGCCTTGATGTATTGAAAAAAGGCGGTAATGCGGTTGATGCGACCGTGGCTGTACAATTTGCACTTGCCGTGGTTTATCCAAATGCCGGCAATATCGGCGGGGGCGGCTTTATGGTATACCGTACCGCATCCGGTGAAACCAGCACGCTGGACTACCGGGAAAAGGCCGCTTCTAAAGCCAGCCGGAACATGTATCTGGATAGTGCTGGTAATGCGATTGTAGAAAAAAGCCTTTATGGTAGCCTTGCTGCAGGAGTGCCGGGCTCGGTAGCTGGCATGGTTGAAGCGCATAAGAAATATGGTAAGCTGAAATGGGCTGATCTCGTTGACCCTTCAGTTCAGCTTGCAAGTAAAGGCTTTAAGATCTCTGCGCGGCAGGCACGTGAACTGAATGAGTTACAGGTACGCCTGAAGCAATTGAACCCACAGGGTACTGCTTTGATCAAGGATGACTGGAAAGCTGGAGATTTGTTGGTTCAGCCGGAGCTGGCCTTTACAATGCAGCAGATTCGTGATAAGGGCCGCGCTGGCTTTTACGAAGGACCTGTTGCTGACGCGATTGTTGCCCAGATGAACAGAGATGGTGGCATCATCTCTAAGGAAGATCTCAAAAACTATCAGGCCGTATGGCGCGATGCCATTACTGGCCGCTATAAGGATTTTAACATTATTACCATGCCGCCACCATCAAGTGGTGGAATCGCATTGATCCAGTTGTTGAAATCCGTAGAACCTTTTCCATTAAAGCGTTGGGGCTTTAACAAAGACTCGACCATCCAGGTGATGGTTGAAGCAGAGCGCCGGGTGTATGCTGATCGTGCGGCCCACCTGGGCGACCCTGATTTCTATAAAGTGCCTTCAAAAACGCTGATGTCTGATGCCTACGTGAAAAAACGTATGGCAGATTTCAGCTGGAACCAGGCAACACCAAGCAGCGCCGTTGCAGCAGGTGAAATTACAGCAGCGGAGCACGAGGAAACCACACACTTCTCCATTGTTGATGCTGAGGGAAATGCAGTGTCTAGTACCACAACCTTGAATGGTTCCTATGGTGCCGTGGTGGTGGTTAAAGGCGCGGGATTTCTGCTGAATAATGAAATGGACGATTTCTCGGTGAAACCTGGCTCGCCGAATATGTATGGGCTGGTTGGTGGAGAAGCAAACTCCATAGCTCCTGACAAACGGATGTTAAGTTCTATGACCCCAACAATCCTGGAAAGGGAAGGTAAGCTGTACATGGTTGTGGGTACACCAGGTGGCTCTACAATTATTACGTCGGA
>DCLG01000040.1:3802-5195 GCA_002320935.1 Pedobacter sp. UBA1654
TATTAAATTAAATTAAATTAAATTCTCTAACCAAATATAATCTGATGCACCGCTACATTCGTATGGCCATACTTGGTATGGCCCTTTCCATGCCCACAGCCATATCTGCCAACGCGCAGACCTCAGCTGTTTCTAATGAGATTAGACTGAACCAAATTGGGTTTTACCCAGATGCGCCTAAGCTGGCCATCATCACCGCGCCGGCCGCTTCCGAGTTTGCGATCTTGTCTGCCGACAAAAAGAAACCCTTGTTTTCAGGACAATTGAAAGCGTCGGATAACCCAGCCTTAAACGGTAAGAAAACCCATGTTGCAGACTTTTCTGCGTTCAACAGTCCGGGAAAGTATGTGCTTTATGTAAAGGGCCTCGGTTACTCTGCTCCTTTCGAAATTGGTGCTAAGGTTTTTCAGGACGTTGCTACAGCATCGATCAGATCTTTTTACTACCAGCGGGTTTCTACGCCACTGCCAGAGCAGTATGCGGGTAAATGGCACAGAGCCACCGGTCACCCGGATGATCAGGTGTTGATACATCCGTCGGCGGCAACAGCAGCACGACCTGCAGGGTCGGTGATCTCATCTACCAAGGGCTGGTACGATGCGGGTGATTACAACAAGTACATCGTCAATAGTGGGATTACAATGGGTACATTATTATCGCTGTGCGAAGATTTCCCGACCTATTTAGAAACCTTTAAAACCAACATTCCGGAGAGCAACAATTCAACGCCCGACGTACTGGATGAGCTGGTCTGGAACTTACGCTGGATGCTTACCATGCAGGATCCCGAAGATGGTGGTGTGTATCACAAATTGACGAATGCGAGTTTCGATGGCTTTGTCATGCCAGGTGTAACCAAGTTGCCCCGGTTTGTGGTGCAAAAAGGAACTGCTGCAACCCTCGATTTCGCTGCAGTGTCTGCACAGGCCGGCCGGGTATTAAGTAAGTATCAGCAAGACTATCCCGGATTGGCTGACTCCTGCTTAAAAGCTGCGGTACGTGCATGGAAGTGGGCGCAGGACAATCCGGATGTGACTTACGATCAGGATCAAAATAATGCGAAGTTTTCTCCAAAGATCAGCACAGGAGCATATGGTGACAAATCTTACGAGGATGAGATTATCTGGGCTGCTGCAGAGCTATACCTCAGCACGGGCGACAAGCAATATTACGAGTCCAGGAACATTTTACCTGATGAGCAAATGCCGCTACCTACCTGGAGCAATGTACGTTTGCTTGGCTATTATTCGCTGTTGAGAAATGAATCAAAACTATCCGGTGCGGCAAAGCAAGACGTCGCGAAGATTAAGCAGCGTGTTGTAGCTATGGCAGACGCTATGATCAGCGATGTAGAGCAAAGTGCTTATCGGGTGGTTATGGGTAAAAACCCGCT
>DCLG01000040.1:5273-5489 GCA_002320935.1 Pedobacter sp. UBA1654
GACGGGAGATAAAAAGTATTTCAATTATGCATTGTCGAACCTGGATTACATTTTGGGAAGAAATGCTACCGGCTATTCGTATGTCACTGGTTATGGATATAAGACGCCGATGTATCCACATCACAGACCATCAGGTGCGGACGGTATCAAAGAACCCATCCCGGGTTTCCTGGTAGGAGGGCCAAATCCAGGTGAGCAGGACGGGGTAAAACTAAC
>DCLG01000040.1:5533-7832 GCA_002320935.1 Pedobacter sp. UBA1654
AGCAAGGTTCCTGATGAGGCTTATGAAGATGACGAAGAAGGTTTTGCCATCAACGAAATTGCAATAAACTGGAATGCGCCGTTCGCGTACCTGACTATTGCGATTGAAGCAATTAAGGCACAGGCAGCAAAGTAATTCCAGTGCAATCAGGAGAATAGTCGTGTGAAATGGTTTTCCAGGTGATTTCGCATTCCATTACGGAAAAGCTCTGGAGAACCATTTTCAAGAATATCCACTAAGCCTTTGTGCGATACAAAGCGGTTTATAAAGACCTGCTTTTTCAGCAGACCGCTATTGTGTACATAGTCAAATACCGGAAGTAGCATCCGCTGAAACTTCTTCAAGGTTTCATTCCCTGCAATTTCATAAAGCTTTCCATGAAAAATGATCTCATGATCAATATTGAAGATATGGTCCTTAGCCGTATCTGGTTCATTCTCTACAATCGCCTTTAAATCTTCAATATCCTGAGGCGTGATCCGCGGAACAGCAGGTCGGCCATGCCGATCTCCAGCACCAGTCTAAGCTCAAATATCTCCTTGAGGGTATTCTGATCCAGTATGTGCGGGTTCATGCTCTTACTCATGATCTCGAATATATCCGGACTGGTTATTACCGACCCTTTCTTCTTTTTTGTTTCTATTAACCCCATCATTCGCAGTCGTAGCAACGCCTCACGGGTTACTGTACGACTAACTCCTAAAGCTTTAGATAATTCGATCTCCGGTGGGATACTATCGCCTACTTTAAGCTTCCTATCTACCAGAAGCTGTACAAGTTGTGTCTCAACTTTATCAACCAAAGAGCTTGTGTCTAGCTGTGAAAAGGTCTCTGCTGGTTGGTCGTGCATATTATGTATGATTTTATTTCCTTTTAAAAGCGCTAAAATAATGCATTTGAGTCGAAATATATTTATCTGGCTAAAATTTCCGGTAATCTGATTTGCATTAGTTAAATATAAATATCAACTTAGAATTATTATGTAATACATAATACTAACCAATATAAATCATATGAAACAGTTTTATCTTAAAACACTTGTTTTGATGCTGTATTTATTGTCGTCTACCGCAATTTTCGCACAAAACAATCGGGTAACAGGAACAGTTACCGGCTCGGATGACAGGCAAGCCGTCCCGAGTGTCAGCGTGATGATCAAAGGATCCCGGCAGGGCACCCAGACAGACGCTAATGGGAAATTCAGCATCAATGCGGCTCCGACCGATGTTTTGGTGTTTACCTATGTGGGTTACATAACCCAGGAGGTAACTGTTGGTACAAAAAGTGCCTTGAATGTTGAACTAAAGTCCGCCTCCGCAAAGCTGGATGAGGTTGTGGTAGTAGGCTATGGTACGCAGAGCCGCAGAAGTGTCACGGGTTCCATCGCTAAACTGGATTCCGAAGTTCTTGAAAACGCACCAAGATCAAACGTGGGAAGTGCATTACAGGGTACTGTTTCCGGTTTGCAGGTTGTTGCAGCGACTGGCCAACCTGGCGCATCTCCAGTAATCCTGTTACGTGGTGGCGCATCCATCAACAGTCCAGGGTCACCCTTAGTAATTGTTGATGGTGTGATCCGTGCGTTTAATGATGTTGCTCCGGAAAACGTAGAATCCATTGAATTGCTTAAAGATGCGTCCGCTACAGCAATCTATGGCGCACGTGCAAACAATGGGGTAATTCTAATCACCACGAAATCTGGTAAAAACGGAACTGCAGAAATTTCATATAAATTCACCGGGGGGTATAACCAGAACAGAGAAGGGTACAACTACCTTGGTGCAAAAGACTATATTTACTATACTCGTTTGGGCTATCTTAATGCAGGCCGGAGTCTTGCACAGGTTAACGGCTCCAGGGGACTTGGCCTTTCTACCAACGGTGCAGATTTGGCCAGTTTCGACATCAGAAGTTATGTGCCTGGTGAAACAACCTTGCCTGCAGGATGGGATATCCTTGATGATCCATATGGTGGGCAAATTATGTTTAAAGACCATGGTGGTGAGATCGAAGACCTTGTTTTTAGAAATACTTACACCAAAGATCATTACGTAAGTGCTACGGGTGGCAACGATAAGGGTAAGTACTTTGCATCATTCAACGCTTTTGATGAGCAAGGTGTAATTGTAGGTTCAGGATATAAGCGCTTTAATGGAGATATCAACGGCTCTTATAAAGTAAAGCCGAATATCGAAGTGAATACTGGCGTAAGCTTATCCACTTCCTCACAGCTCGGCGTTATTGGCTCGGAAGTAAACACCCTTTACAGAACCCTGGCCATCTGGCCAACGTTTAATCC
>DCLG01000013.1 GCA_002320935.1 Pedobacter sp. UBA1654
TTGTTGGAGTTAATGTTCCAAACATTACCTGCATCCAGAAATACCGCACCTTTAAGCTGAGCGCCAAAAAATTTGTCGAGCAACATATAGCGATATTCAACATTGGCCTCTATGTGCATCTGACCCAATTGATCAATTCCAAACAATGTTCTTCGGTTTTCTTCATTAGGAATACGTTCTGCCCGGTTGTAATTTCCAGGACCTAAAGTCCTTGCCTGCCAGGCCCGGACACCATTGGAGCCTCCAGCATAAAAAAGTTTCTCAAAAGGTATTTCGGTAGAGTTCCCATAAGCATGTCCGGCACCGGCATTTAGACGAACTACAAACTGACGTGCGCCACCAAGATTTTTGTAGTACCTAACATCCACCTCAGGACGTACATATTGATTAAACGGTAATCCAAAAACCTGAGCATAGTCCCCCGCCTCTGGGTTATGACTGCGACCCGCAATGCTTGTCAGCCCCTGCAACAGATTTCCTGCCATGTCAATATTACCACGGAAATACAGGAAGTCTTCATTCGTTAAAAGCTTGTTCGCATTAACGGTGTAGGTATATTTCACGCCCAGGGTGATGTCCCGCCGGTCCAGCAAATTGATATTGTAAAGATTTGCCGCGATCAATTCACGTCCATCTGTACTCTTAGTATCAATCAACAATCCGCCAAAACGATATTCGAAGTTCAGTGGTGTCAATGAGTGCCGTTTAGATTTTGTTTCAACCCAATCATACGTGATCGAGTTTAAAAATACTTTTCTGTTAAAAAGGTTCTTCTGTAGGGAATACACATAACTGGAAGAAAATGTTGTGAACGGCATGCCATTTTTCCCCATCAATGGTACGTCGAAAGGCACAATCAACCTGGGAACAGCTAAGTTCGCACTCACGGAAAAATCACGCTGGTAGATCTCACTAAATAAGGAGCGGCCATTACCAATTCTCGACTGCAAGCCTCCTTTCACCTGAAACTCAAAGCGTTCAGCACCTCGGAAAATGTTATTGTTGGTATAGGTGTTACTTAACGTGAAACCAACTGTACCTGCATTAAATGGCACCTCACCTTCTACCCGGTTGCTCATCCGTTTCTGGGGAATTAACCTGATCAATGGTTCCACCCGGTTGGAACTATCCTTAGCCTTTAAATAATCAATCTTTACGTTCTTAAACACATTTAATTCATAAAGCCTATCGTACGTAAGCGCTTCATTTCTGATGTCGTATTTCTCGCCAGGTTTAAGAAAATCATACCGTACAATGGGGTTTCTTCTGAAGCTCCCTGATAAATCTGTGAATCTGATACCCCTGTACACGTCAGCGTTTAAGCGAATACTATCACGCAAAGGGAAGCCTTCGGTGGATGGAGCAACCAGGATGTTCGTCTGCCCGATTGTAAAAACATCATGTTGATTTTTTCCTTCGGGATTATCTACTTGCAAGGCAACATTAACCTTATTATTATTCAAATTCGAATCAACTGAAAACTTCACATACGGGCGCAGAAAGTCATAATACCCGTTATCTTTCATCAACTCGTAGATTTGTTCCCGCTCGTACGCGAGCGAGTCGTCGTCATATTGCATGCCTGATCGAAGGCGCGTAAATCCCTGTTTATAATCCAGGTAAAGCTGCCGCATAGCCGAATCAGCAATTTCATAACGTACAGCATTTATGGAAAAAGGCATTCCCGGCGTAGCTTTGAATAATACATCAGCCCGCTGATTCTGCACATCAATCTGTGCATCTACTTTCGCCTTGAAGTAGCCTTTGCTGATCAGAAACTTTTCAATCTGACTACGCGATATCTCAACAAGGGCACTATCCAAAACTGGTGCGGGTGAGCCTACAGCTTTTGTCTTGAATAAACCATAAAATAGATTGTATAAACCTACATTGATCCCGAACCTGGGGGCCGGCCGAATATCTTTCTGTACATAGTTAAGGGCCTCCTCATTATATTGCTTTGGAAGGCTGTCTATTTCAACATTTTTAACGATGGCCTGGTAATCCTGAATGTATTTTGTAGAAGAACATGCGGTAACAAAAAGAATAATAAACAGTAATATTGCAGGAAGTTTTTGCTTCTTTTTATGATTTAGGTATGCTTTCAAAATCTCAGATAGGGTTTATAAAATCGTTACACCAAAAAAAGTACCGTAAAGAAAATGGGCTTTTTATTGTTGAAGGCATAAAGACCTTAATGGAATTTTTTTCTTCAAAGTACCAGATACAAAGTATCTTTTATCTGCCTCAATACCAATCTTTACTACCTAAATTGCCTTCAAATATAAAGTTATTTGAAGTAAACAACGTTGAACTCGAAAAGATTAGTACACTGCAGGCACCCCAGGGAATTCTTGCGCTGCTTTCCATTCCTGATAACCGGGAGACAGCCTCAGCCGATCTTAAAGGTGGCTTTTCTCTTGTCCTTGACGGCATCCAGGACCCGGGCAATATGGGAACCATTATACGTACTGCCGACTGGTTCGGTTTCAAAAACATCATCTGTTCTGCCAATACGGTTGAAGTCTTCAATCCCAAGACGGTACAGGCAACTATGGGTTCTTTAGCCAGAGTAAGTATTTGCTATACCAATCTGCCGGAATACCTAAAAACCGTGCAATTGCCGGTGTATGCAGCAATGCTCGATGGCGAAAGTCTTTTTAAGGTTAACTGGCAAGAAGAAGGCCTGGTGGTATTAGGTAATGAAGGGAAGGGAATTTCAGAAGAGGTGTTGCAACTTGTCTCCCGCAGCATTACAATTCCACGTATCGGAGCCGCTGAATCTCTGAATGTTTCCATCTCAGCAGCAATCATCTGTGCAGAAATAAGCAGAAATTTATTCAAATAAGTTGCAACCTAACTTATAATTACTATTTTTGCAGCCTGAATTACATAAGGGTCGAGTGGCCGAGTGGCTAGGCAGAGGTCTGCAAAACCTTCTACAGCGGTTCGAATCCGCTCTCGACCTCCAGATTTATTTAAATTTAAAAACTTAAAGGGTAAGACCATGGCAGTAACGAGATTAAAAAGAAAAGACAGAAAAAATAAAACAACTTCTCGTTTAGAAGTTAAACGTTTGAAATTAGCAACTAACATTGAATTAGGAAGCCGTTCAGAACAATCGACTACCAATCAATTGGCTAAGAACAATGCAATCCTTGCACAACTAGTTGCTGCTAACGGTTAATCTGCATTAAAGCATAAAAAAAGCGGTCACCTTTTATAGATGACCGCTTTTTTTATGCGCCGGAATTTTAAACCAACGCTTTACATATCCTCTTTACCAGGCCGGGACCCTCATAAATAAAGCCAGTATAAAGCTGAATCAATGAAGCACCAGCCGCAAGTTTTTCTTTAGCGTCTTCAGGACTGTGAATGCCCCCTACCCCGATGATCGGAAAAGAACGACCGGACTTGTCTGCTAGATAACGGATAACCTCAGTAGACTTATGCGTAAGCGGCTTACCACTAAGCCCGCCAGCTTCTGCAACTACTTGAGCAGGACTATACAATCCACTCCGATCAATGGTGGTGTTTGTCGCAATGACCCCTGCAATCTTCGTTTCCTGTACAATCTCCACAATATCGTCCAACTGCTCATTCGTTAGATCAGGAGCAATCTTCAACAGGATAGGACGACTAACACCATTTACATGATTTCTTGTTTGCAAAGCGTTTAAAATATCTTTTAAAGGACCTTTCTCCTGAAGAGATCGAAGCCCTGGGGTATTTGGAGAACTTACGTTCACAACGAAGTAATCTACAACATCAAAAAGTCTGTCAAAGCATTTTATGTAATCATTTACAGCCTCTTCATTTGGTGTATTCTTATTTTTGCCAATGTTACCGCCAATAACAATCTTAGCGTCCTTAGCTTTTAACAACCGAAGTCGTTCCGCCAGGGTATCCACGCCTTTATTGTTGAATCCCATTCTGTTGATGATCGCATTATCTTCAACCAGGCGAAACATTCGTGGTTTATCATTACCGGGTTGCGGTAGAGGTGTAACGGTACCAACTTCGATAAAACCAAAACCCAGATTGCTTAAAGCCTCAATGTACTCACCATTTTTATCGAACCCTGCAGCTAAGCCAACCGGGTTACTAAACTTGATACCAAAAACTTCTCTTTCCAGACCTTTAATGTTCACTCCAAAGTTGCTCCTGAGAAAGGTTTTTCCGAATGGGAAATGGTCGTTGAACCAATTTAATCTGCGGGTTACAAAATAATGTGCTTTCTCCGGATCAAGCTGAAAAAAAACAGGTTTTATAAAACGGTACATGCCACGAAGATAAGAATTTCAATAGGCTTCGTCTTCAAATTGTTAAATAACCGTTAAGCCACAGGTGATGAACACAATTTTTGTAGCTAAAAATCGTATTTTTGCGCTCAAATGATTTCAATAAACGACTTAACCTTCCGAATTGGCTCCAGAGCCTTGTATGACGAAGCCAACTGGCACATCAAACCAGGAGAAAGAATAGGCCTGATTGGTGCCAATGGTACTGGAAAATCCACCCTTCTAAAAATAATTGTTGGCGAGTATGCTCCTTCAGAAGGCAGCATTTCCATGTCTAAAGATCTGAAAATCGGTTACCTGAATCAGGATTTACTATCCTATGATTCACACCACAGCATTCTGCATGTGGCGATGGAGGCATTCGAACGTCAGAACAGGCTGCATGATGAAATTGAAGAATTATTAAAAAAGATTGAAACGGATTATTCGGAGGAAGTTTTAAATAAACTGAGCGATAAACAACAGGAATTTGAAGCCTTAGATGGTTACAACATAGAGTATCGGGCAAACGAAATTCTTGCTGGTCTTGGTTTCAGCGCGGATGATCAGCACAGACCATTAAACACCTTCTCAGGAGGATGGAGAATGCGTGTGATGCTTGCTAAAATTCTACTTCAAACGCCTGACATCCTATTGCTGGATGAGCCAACCAACCACATGGACTTACCTTCCATCAAATGGCTGGAGAACTACCTGATGAGTTTTGAAGGTGCAATCGTGATTGTATCCCACGATAGGTACTTTTTGGACAAAGTTGTAAACAGAATCGTTGAATCCCGCAAAGGTAAACTAACGCCTTACGCAGGTAACTATACCTTCTACCTGGAAGAAAAAGCCTTAAGAGGAGAGATCCAGAAGGGCGAATTCAAAAACCAGCAAGCTAAGATCAAACAGGAAGAGCGTTTAATCGAGCGTTTCAAAGCGAAAGCCTCAAAAGCCAAAATGGCGCAGTCCCGGATGAAGGCACTTGATAAAATGGAACGTGTTGAAGATGTTGATGATGATAACCCAACTGTAAACTTCAAATTCAAATTTTCAAAGCCATCTGGCCGCCATGTAATCAAGGTTGAGGGTGCAAACAAGAGCTATCCCAATGTTGAAATTTTAAGGAATGCAGAAGGACTGATTGAGAAAGGTGATAAGATTGCGCTTATCGGTGCGAATGGTAAAGGTAAATCGACTTTACTACGCATTATCGCAGGTTCGGAGCAGTTTGAAGGAACATGCGAAACAGGTCATAATGTAACAACCACCTTCTTCGCGCAGCATCAGCTGGAATCATTGCACCTGGATAATACCATCCTTGAAGAACTTCAGGCATTCGCGCCTAAACATACCGATACCGAACTACGTGGTATCCTGGGTTGTTTCCTTTTTACTGGGGACGAAGTTTTCAAAAAGATCCGA
>DCLG01000059.1:0-1517 GCA_002320935.1 Pedobacter sp. UBA1654
ACAACGAAGCCCTTATTGAGCACTGCAGGTAAGGTCTTCTTCATTTCGACCTCCGTTTTATGCCAATCTACATTTGCCTCGCGATAGTTGTTATCCGTCTTTATGTAGTTTCTGGCATCTACCCAATTTGAACTGCATCCTACTTCGTTAAGATAGGCAGCAATAATCTTACTGGAGGCTACTTCTCCTATTGATACAATTTGATCGTAGATGTAATCTGCAGTGTCCGCAGGTTCTTCTTCTAAAAGCCACTCTATCTCTACGAATGCATTGTTAACATCATTAAAAATGGAGATATGTTGTTCCTTGAAGAGGTTATGTAAGATGGCAAAATGATCTTGTTTAATTTCTTCAAGAAGATTATGTGCTGCCGGATCAAAATTCAGGTAAGCATTGCTGAGTGCAACCAGTTTGTTTGTGGTTTGTCCAATTGCGGAGACAACAATGAGCAGGTGATCGTCTTTGAAGCTTTTGAGAATGTCAGCGACGTTTCTGATTGCATCTGCATTTTGGATTGATGCGCCACCAAATTTATATACCTGCATTATTATTAAGTCTGTGAATGATTGAATTTGGTTTGATAATGTCCTTTATCGCAGTGTATGGTACCAGCAATCGTGTTGTTCCTGCTGCATAAGGCTTAATTTCGTAAGGATTATACAGGAACTCGATGCCTGTGCTTGTCAAGGTGAAATTTGAGTTTAGATGAAAGATGTCCTTGTCGAAAAAATATGCATCTGCAAGGCTTTGGCTTGGTGACAACCCTTCGTTTTTTCTGAAGATCTGCTCCGCTATCGTTTCCAGTTTAGAGAAAGTGTTTGGCTTCAAAACGGAGTCGAGTGTCAGTACAGCTTTACTTTGACGGTCATAATTCAGGTAGCTGAAGCTTGAATTTGGATGCGCCCCACCCATGTAGTCGGCTTGAGTGAATTTCAGGGCAAGCAGTGCTTTATTTTGCTGTACCACATCAACGTTGATATCGAGGAACCAAGTTTGAATATTGTCTTCGTTGAAGCCGAGATAGTCATCAAAGCCTTTGATGAAATTATTGGCAAGCTCCTGGTAAGATTTAAATGACTTATCAGGACTGGAAGCATTTTTACATACCTGCGCCTCTATAAGTGTGTTCAGACTGCTGTCTGAGAATCTGGGAAATGTAATCACAGCTTTAGAGGTATCTGTAACCTGATCATCTGCAGTGACCAGGTTTACGCTTGATACTTTGATCGAATCAAGTTTGTAGGTTAAGGTATCTGCAGAAGCAGATGACTCAGCATTGAGGGTTGAGTCTACATTACCTTTATCCTTGTTTTCGCTTTGGCATGCAAGCATGCAGAGGCAAATAAAGCCGATGAGTAATTTCTTCATGTTTTCTATAATTGTTCAGTCGAAAATGAAGCATTTAGCCAGCCAGCTTCCAAGTTTGCCTGATATTTATTGTAGAAGTTTATAGCGGGTTCATTCCAATCTAGTACTTGCCAGGACATGCCATTGAAACCCTTTTCTTTTGCTTCCTG
>DCLG01000059.1:1562-5816 GCA_002320935.1 Pedobacter sp. UBA1654
TAAACAATATTTTTCCGGTGCCCTTACCACGTTCTTCTTCAGTTACGATGAAATCCTCCAGGTATAGTTTGCAACCTTTCCAGGTGGAGTAGCGAATGTAATATAATGCGAAGCCGAGAATTTTACCATCCCGCTCTGCTACGAAGGCTTTCCAGACAGGTGTGGGACCAAATCCCGCATCTACAAATTCCGTCAATGTAACGGTTACTTCCTCCGGTGCTTTTTCGTACAAGGCAAGCTCATGAATCAGTTCCAATAGCCTTTCGCAATCTGCTTTTACAGCATATCTGATGTTAATACCCATTAATCGTTTTTCGTTTTTCTTTTACCAAATATACTGCTGCCGATTCTCACCATAGTACTGCCCTCCTCAACGGCGATCTTGTAATCGGAGGACATTCCCATGGATAGTTCCTTGAAATAGTCGCTCTTCCGGAAATAAGATATTTTAATACCATCGAACAGCACCTTCAGTTCCTCGAATTCATCTCTGATTTGTTTTTCAGTATCAGTGTTGCTCGCGATGCCCATCAATCCAATGATGCGGACATTCTGTAGTTCCTGGAATTCGTCTGATCTCAGTAGTTCGATAACTTCATCAAAGCCTAACCCGAATTTGGTATCCTCATCGGCAATGTAGACCTGCAAAAGGCAGTCGATGATGCGCTTGTTTTTTGAAGCCTGTTTGTTGATTTCCTGAAGTAGTTTCAAACTATCCACAGACTCGATAACTGATATAAAAGGCGCAATATATTTTACTTTGTTGGTCTGTAAGTGGCCGATCAGGTGCCACTTAATATCCTTTGGCAATGCAGCTTGTTTTTCTACAAGCTCCTGAACAATATTTTCACCGAAAACCCGCTGGCCGGCGTTGTAGGCTTCAAGCACAGCCTCTGCATCCTGGAATTTGGAGACGGCAACAAGCTGTACAGCCTGTGCATCCAATTCGTTTTTATATTTTAATAAGTTATTCGCTATGCTCATTAATCAGTATTTTTGGTAAAATTAACAACCTTAGTCTACAATGGCTAAGAAAACGTAATGTTTTAACTAAATGAGGAAATTTCTCTCGCTAATTTTTATCAGTTTATTCTTAATCTCTTGTAAATCCAAAGAGATCCCAAAAGAGATCATCCAGCCAAAACAAATGGAGAAAATTTTATATGACATCCATATCGCCGATGCATATATAACCACCATCGGAGATTCGGATTCAGCCAAAAAAGTTTCTTCGGCATTCTACAGAGGCATATATAGAAAGTTCAAGACAGATTCCGTTCAGTATACCAGAAGCATGAATTATTATTATAAACGCCCTGAGCTTTTAACGGATATGTATGAACGGATTAAGAAAGATCTTGAAAAAACTAAGCAGAAGCAGGACACGATTTCCGTTAAACCGGTAGCCGATATATGATATACCCCGAAAGTTGTTTAGAAAGACTTGGATTTGATGAAGTTAAGCAACGCATAAGCGAGTACTGTCTTAGCCCTATGGGCAGACAGTTGGTCGCTAAAATGCAGGTTATGACCAAGTTCGACCAAATCAATAAGTTTTTACGACAGACTAAAGAATTTAAAAACATCCTTGAAAATCAGGAGCCGCTGCAAATCAGTGCCTTCTATGATCTTAAATACCTGGCAGACAAAATCCGTGCGGAGGGTAGTTACCTTGTAGAAGAAGAGTTGTTCCAGATGTACACCTCATTGCAGACGGTTTTTACAGTAATCCGTTTTTTTGAAGATCGTGCAGAGATCTACCCTAATCTGGAGGCCTTATTTGAGCACCTCCCGATGGAGAAAAATATCTTGAAAAAGATTGAGNNTTGATCCGAAAGGGAAGATCAAGCCAAATGCTTCTCCAGCTTTACTGGAAATTATCAGCGAGATCTCGAAAGGTGAACAAGAGGTGCGCAAACGAATGGACTCTATCTATAAGATGGCAGTTGGCCGAAACTGGGTGGCAGACGGTAGCCTGACCATCCGCGACGGGCGTATGTGTATTCCATTACTCGCTGAAAACAAACGAAAGCTAAAGGGTTTCATCCATGATGAATCTGCGAGCGGGCAGACGGTATACATGGAGCCTGAAGAGGTTTTTACCTTGAACAATAAGTTGCGGGACCTTGAATTTGACAAACGGCGTGAGGTGATCAGAATCCTAATCGCGCTGACCAACGATTTAAGACCCTATACTGCGTTACTTTTGTCATACCACGGCTTCCTAACCAAGCTTGATTTTGTTCGTGCAAAAGCACTGTTTGCAATTGAGGTAGAGGCTGATATGCCGGTGCTGATTAAAGAAGCTAAGACAAGGTTGATTAATGCCAGGCACCCCTTGTTATTGTTGTCCTTCAGAGAAGAGCAACGCACGGTGGTCCCATTGAATATCCACTTAGATGAAAGTTTAAGAATCCTACTGGTCTCAGGCCCGAATGCAGGCGGTAAATCGGTCTGCATGAAAACTGTTGGCTTGTTGCAGATTATGATACAATCTGGATTATTAATTCCGGTTGATGAAGCCTCGCAAGTCGGTATTTTCGACCAGATCTTTGCTGATATTGGCGACGATCAATCCATTGAAAGTGATTTGAGCACGTACAGTGCACACCTTACAAAGATGCGCTATTTCGTTGCTCATGCGACCCCAAAATCTTTAATGCTTATTGATGAGTTTGGTACTGGTACAGATCCGCAGTTTGGTGGACCAATGGCTGAAGCTGTTTTAGAAGTGTTGAATAATAAGAAGGTACGGGGCGTAATTACCACGCACTATTCGAATTTAAAGCTTTTTGCTGGTGATACAGAAGGTTTGGAGAACGCTTCCATGTTGTTCGACAACGCTAAAATGCGACCTTTGTATGTGCTGGAGATTGGAAAGCCAGGCAGCTCATACGCATTTGAAATTGCACAGAACATTGGCCTGCAAAAGGAAGTACTTGAGCTTGCCAGAATTAAAACCGGAACCAATCAGAACCGGATAGACAGCTTGCTTGTGGATCTTGAACGGGAGAAAAAGGAGATTTACGATAAGAAGGTTCAGCTTTCCAATCAACAGAATAAAGCTAAAAACCTCGCTGCAGAAAACGAGAAACTTAAGCAGTATCTGGAAGAAAATAAAAAAGTGCTGATAAAGGAGGCAAAGCTTGAAGCCCAGCGTATCATTAAAGATGCGAACAAACTTGTGGAAAATACCATTTCACAGATCAAGGAAAAACAGGCTGATAAAACCGTAACGAAGCAGCTTCGGCAGAACCTGCAAAAGGAACTGCTAAATCATCAGGTAAAAGAAGAAAAAAAGCCGGAACCAGTGGTGCTAAGCAATACGCCGATAGAGGTTGGCGATTGGGTACAGCTGCGGAATACGGAGACAACAGGCCAGGTTTTGGAGATAAACAGAGGAAATCTCGTGCTTGCAATGGGTGACCTCCGATCAGTCGTAAAGAAAGATCGTGTAGAGAAAATAAGCAATAAGCAAGCTAAAAAGGTAGTGCAAAGTCATTCCTTTTCCGGGAGAATTTCTGAAGCCATTACCAACTTCAATGCAGAGCTCGATCTTCGTGGAATGCGGGGGGAGGATGCCATCTACGAAGTGGAGAAGTACCTGGACAAGGCAATTATGTTAGGATTTCCCTACGTGAAAATTATCCATGGCAAGGGTGATGGTATCCTGCGGAAGTTGATCCGGGAATATGTCAGAAAGTACAGTCAGGTAAACAGGGTAGAAGATGAGCATCAAGACCGTGGTGGAGATGGTATCTCTTATGTATATTTTAATTAATTTAGCCAGAAACCAAATATATGATCAACAAAGTTGTGTCGGGTGCCGATGAGGCAATCCACGATATTGAAGATGGACAAACCTTGATGCTTGGGGGCTTTGGTCTGTGCGGCATTCCAGAGAACTGCATCAATGCATTAGTTAAAAAAGGTACAACGTCGCTTACCTGTATCTCAAATAATGCCGGTGTCGATGATTTCGGCATCGGCTTGCTCCTCAATCAGCGTCAGGTGAAGAAAATGATTTCATCCTATGTGGGTGAAAATGCTGAATTCGAGCGTCAGCTGCTTAGTGGAGAACTCGAAGTAGAGCTTATCCCACAAGGTACTTTGGCGACGCGCTGCATGGCTGCAGGCTATGGAATGCCGGCTATATTCACGCCTGCGGGTGTAGGCACGGAAGTCGCTGAAGGTAAAGAAACCAGAATTTTTAATGGAAAAGAATACCTGATGGAATATGCGTTCGAAGCAGAT
>DCLG01000059.1:5884-14269 GCA_002320935.1 Pedobacter sp. UBA1654
GGCAACTGCCGGTAAAATCACCATTGCTGAAGTAGAAATTCTGGTTGAAGCCGGAGAACTTGATCCGGATCAAATCCACACACCCGGGGTTTATGTACACCGGATATTTCAAGGCGTTAATTACGAGAAACGAATTGAACAACGAACAGTAAGATTCAAAAATTCTTAATCAGGGAGCATGTTAGATAAAAACGGAATTGCAAGAAGAATAGCAAGGGAGTTAAAAGACGGGTACTATGTGAATCTAGGTATTGGCATCCCGACCCTGGTTGCAAATTATATCCCGGCGGGCATAAATGTGGTGCTTCAGTCGGAGAATGGTCTTTTAGGTATGGGCCCTTTTCCATTGGAAGGAGAAGAAGATCCAGATCTGATCAATGCAGGAAAACAAACAATTACAACTTTACCAGGTAGCGCGATCTTCGATTCAGCTTTAAGTTTTGGCATGATCAGAAGTCAAAAAATTGACCTTACCATTCTCGGAGCGATGGAAGTTTCTGAGCATGGAGATATCGCAAACTGGAAGATCCCTGGAAAAATGGTTAAGGGGATGGGCGGAGCAATGGACCTGGTAGCTTCAGCCAAGAATATCATTGTAGCCATGCAGCACGTAAACAAGGCAGGTGAGAGTAAGCTCTTACCAAAATGCAGTCTGCCGCTTACGGGTGTAAACTGCATTAAGAAAGTTGTGACGGAACTTGCAGTTTTAGACATTTTGCCGGAAGGCGGCTTTCAACTTATCGAGAGAGCCCCAGGCGTAAGTGTAGACTATATAAAACAAGCAACCGCAGGACGCCTGATTACGTTAGAAGATGTACCTGAAATGCAATTTAATTAAGCACGTGCTTGCTCTTCAATAAGCTGCTTCAACTCATCTGATATCTGCTGTGAGGCAACAATAATATCATCTGCCACATGTTTGTTATTCATAATAACCTTGTGGCAGCTGTCTTTATATGGTAGTAAATATTGTCTGTAAGCAGGTAACACGTGATTTACCCATTGGTACATGACCATGTCCCTGGTATAACCACGTTCAATCTCATCTCTTGAAATTCTTCTGTTTAGTGTGATCTCCTCGTCAGCATCCATAAAAATCTTCATGTCGAACAAATCTGCGATTTCTTTGAAATGGAACACGAATAATCCTTCAACAATAATGATGGGAGCCGAGGCAATATTTAGAAGTCGTGCCCGCTCTTCATTAACATTGAAAGTGTATTCTTTCTTTTCTATGGACTTTCCTGCAATTAGCTTTTTCAGGTCGGCTAATAGTCTCGCATCGTCTATGCCATCGGGTAAATCGAAGTTTATCCAGCCATTTTCGTCAATGGCCTGTTCCTGTTTTGGACGATAGTAATCATCCTGGGAAATCAGACTCACTTCTTCTGCTTTAAAATGATGTAAGAAACACTTTAGGAAGAACGTTTTACCTGAACCACTACCACCTGCTACGCCTATAATAAACGGCTTTTTACTGCTCATTATCTTGTCCGCTGTACGTTATATTGCAAAAAAATCTTTTATCTATTGCACCAATTGAATCTGCAACTGCTTTTGTCATTACGATAATCACATCTCGTGTAGATTCATTTTCGGTGTATTTACCTACGACTTTAGCAAAAGCCGATCTGTTGGTCATGGGGTTAGTCACTTTAACAATTGTGCCTACCGGAGCAGTGCGGTGCAATACCAGCATCTTCACTGGGTCAAGGTCTAAATCTGTAATCCAGACTGCTGTACCTTTCTCATCAACCTGGTTAAGACCATAACGGCTGGCGTCGCCTCTTAGCGAAGGGTCTTTAATGGTTTCATTTTCTTCCAAACCATCGCCTACAGCTTGATTTCTTACTGGATACTGACCGCTGATCAATAGCTTTTGTCCAACGCGAAGGGAGTTGTTCTGCAGGTTGTTTTTTGCTTTTAACTGATCTATTGTTAATTTGTAAGTTGTTGCTATAGAATACATCGTCTCATTAGACGCTACAGTATGCTCGATAAATTTCTCTTCTACATCAGGTTTCTTAGTCGCGGTGTCTACTGGCTTGGCTATGGGCCTTGCAGCCACAGTTGAACCTGCAGGCAAGATTGGCTTCGGTTGTTCAGTTGGTCTTGTGGGCGTATTTGCTACGACTGGCACCAAGCTACCTACAGAACTGTTAACTGCCGTATTGTTACTTGCTGAGTTGATACTAGCTGAACCAGCATCTGCATTGTTCGCTGGCACCCTTAGTATCTGACCAATTCGCAAGTTTATTGTTCTTAATTCGTTGATGCGCTTAAGCTCATTTGCGGTTGTACCATAAACACGGGCAATGCTGTTCAGGTTATCTTTTGGCTTCACCTCATAATCGATGAACGTGGGTTTATTACCGTTAGAAGTAGCAATTGATTCGGTAGAACTTCCGCTAGTAGATCCGTACGCACTATTAAATGGAATTCGGGTCGGAACCTTAATCAGTACACCCACTTGAAGATACTTATTCTCATTGAAGGTCATGATCTCTTTTGGAGAGACGTTATATCTTCTTCCAATTGAGTAATAGGTGTCATTTTTAACGATTTGGTGGATGATCACCTTGCTGCCATTTAAATTTTCAACACCTATAGAGTCGATTACCGAATTGGCTTTAATATCGGCCAGGAACAATAAATTGGCGGCCAATAGAACAGTAATATATTTATACATTAATATTTTAATAAGTTAATCGAATGAGTACACACTAGGTTGCTCCTTATTCCGAATACTAAACGAGGAAACTACGGCTCTATTGTATCAATTTCCCCATTAAAGGAAACCATTTTAAAGAAGCTTTGTTATAAGTACCTGTTTCAATAATATTACAAATTAAAAAATAATAAACCATGGACGCAAAAGAAATAAGCCTAGATGAACAAGAAGTTAAACCAGTTGTGGATCTTTTGAATGACTATCTGGCTAACTATCACATACATTACCAGAAATTACGAGGTTGTCATTGGAATATTAAAGGTCAGAACTTTTTTACGCTGCACGTTAAATTTGAAGAATTGTATACTGAAGCGCAAACAACTATCGACGAAATTGCTGAACGTGTGTTAACTTTAGGCAAGCCACCCCACAGCCGTTTTGCTGATTACATAAATGAATCCCGCATCAAAGAAATTGATACCATAGGTATGCAGGATCTTGCCATGATTGATGCTATTTTAGATGATATGTCACAACTAATACAGATGGAACGTGAGCTTCTTGAAGCGACCGAACAGGCAGGTGACGAGGGTACCAACGATATGGTAAACCGGTTCATGCAGTTCAAGGAGAAAAATACCTGGATGCTTAGATCTTTTGCCGACAAAAAATAGCACATAATAACAAGAAGGCCACGCCAGAAGCGTGGCNNGGCTTTTTTTTGTTGTTTAATTTTCTCAATGAATAGTTCATACCTTTGAACCTGATGGGATATTCAAGTTTAGCAGAATGCGTTAGCGATTTAGAAAAACACGGTCACCTGATGCGAATCAAGGAACAGGTTGATCCTTATTTGGAAATGGCTTCTATACACTTGAGAGTGTATGAAGAGCAGGGACCTGCAATCTTTTTCGAAAACATTAAAGGATCTAAGTTTCCTGCTGTATCGAACCTATTCGGAACCTTAGAACGTTCGAAATTTATGTTTCGAGACAGTCTTAAGAAAGTAGAACAACTCGTAGCACTTCGTTCGGATCCAATTAAAGCAATTAAGAATCCTTTTAAAACGGCAGGTGCTGGTTTAACGGCGCTATCCGCTCTGCCCCTCAAGCAGAATCTGTTTAGATCAACTTTCAAAAAGACAACGATATCCGCGTTACCGCAGATTGTGAATTGGCCTATGGATGGTGGTCCTTTCATCACCATGCCACAGGTTTATACCGAAGACATCGAAAAACCTGGTATATTAAATGCCAACCTTGGTATGTACCGCATCCAACTCGCCGGGAACGATTATATACAGGATTCTGAAATCGGACTGCATTATCAAATCCATCGGGGAATAGGGGTGCATCAGTCTAAGGCGAATGCAGCTGGCCAACCCCTAAAGGTCAGCATCTTCGTTGGCGGTCCGCCCTCTCATCCCTTGGCTGCAGTAATGCCCTTACCAGAGGGCCTCTCGGAGATGACATTCGCCGGAGCTTTAGGTAACAGGCGGTTTCGCTATTTTTACGATGAGGAAGGGTTTTGCATATCCGCCGATGCCGATTTCGTCATCACCGGAACAGTTTATCCTAACGATAATAAACCAGAAGGGCCCTTTGGTGACCACCTGGGTTACTATAGCCTTACTCACCCTTTCCCGTTGATGAAGGTGCACAACGTCTACCATCGTCAGGATGCCATTTGGTCCTTTACAGTAGTGGGACGGCCACCTCAGGAAGATACCAGTTTTGGTGCATTGATCCACGAGATCACAGGCTCTGCACTTCCAAAGGAAATTCACGGTCTTAAAGAAGTGAATGCCGTTGATGCTGCAGGCGTACACCCTTTACTATTCGCTATTGGAAGTGAACGGTATACCCCGTTTCTTACTGAACGGCGGCCGCAGGAAATATTAACAATATCAAATCATATTCTTGGCAAAAACCAGCTCAGCCTGGCCAAGTACCTTTTTATTGCAGCCGGTGAAGATGATGAACAACTAACAACACATAATCTTGAGAAATTTCTCTTACATGTGCTGTCGAGAATGGACTTTAAAAGAGACCTTCATTTCCATACACAAACAACTATTGATACATTAGATTATACTGGAACCGGTCTGAACGCTGGATCCAAGGTTGTATTTGCCGCCGCCGGACCGATAAAGCGTACACTAACAAATCACTTACCTNNGGTATTAAATTACCCAGGGCATTTACAAATCCACAACTGGCAATTCCCGGAGTAGTGACGTTACAGATGGAAGGCTTCAGTACAGCCGAACAAGCCGAAATAGATATTCAGCAGTTAGATGACGCAATGCTTAGCGCTGATTTAAGTGGGATTGCGATGATTGTATTATGTGATGATAGTGCTTTTACGTCTTTAAACATCAATAACTTAGTATGGGTAACCTTTACAAGAAGTAATCCTGCCGCTGATATTTATGGTATTCGCAGTAGCACGCATCATAAACATTGGGGATGTGAAGGGCCGGTGATTATAGACGCCAGGAAAAAACCACATCATGCACCAGAGCTTATCAAAGATCCCATTGTCGAAGCCAATACAACCCGTATTCTAGATGCTATGAAAGCAGCGCAGTAAGTAAAATGGCGGGGAAAAATAGCTTCCAAAACTAACTGAATAAAAACCGTCACGAAATAATAAATCAAATAAAAAAGGTCCTGCACATACGTGCAGGACCTTTTTTATTTTCAGAAAATAGTATTTGTTAGAATCTCACCCCGAAGGTTAAGAATACATTGTTTCTAGCAAACTTAACATTGGCTGATGGCTCCGGACCAACCGGATTGCCTTCTGCAAGTGTGTAAGGACTAAAGGTATTGGTGGTTTCCATACGCTGGTAAGCCAGATCAAAGTAGTAGTTCTGATAACGATATCCTAAACCTCCACTGTAGAACTTGGTATCAAATAAATTGTCGTCATCATTCTTGTAAGGCGACCCGTTTAAACCAAAACCAGCTCTTAATGCTACAGGACCAAGTTTATACTCACCACCAACACGGTAGTTGATTGCGCTTGTGTAATCCGCCTGAACGTCCGCATTATTGTCCATAATCATATTGTTCCCTGAATAATTGTCAGAACGGCTGAACTTAATGCTTGCATAATCTACATAGTCTATATCAGCTGAAATCAAAGCGTTGTTACCGAGTACTAAACTCGCACCCAATGAACCTTTGTATGGCGTCCTTAAGTTGTATTCTGTCGGATAGTTTGTCGGATCGCTAGAATATGATGTGGTTGTTCCATTACCAGTATAGTCCGTCACAAGCACTTCGGCAAAATTGTCCTGAATATTCAGCCAGGTAGGTGTTTGAAATGTTGCTCCGATTCTTAATTGATTTGTTGGCTTAAAGATTAACCCCAAACGGCCATTCACACCAGACCCATCTGTGATCTGATTAATCCGGTAGGATAAAAGATAATCATTTCCGACTTCGACATTATCCGGATCGGATGAAATATTCTGTCCAGACTCCAAATACTCGAAGTTTCTGTCAAACCTAACGTTTACCAATCCGACGGAAGCACCGAGGTAGAGTTGGTTTGAGATATTCAAACCTGCAGCAATATTGAATTCAGAAGAAGATCCGGTTCTATTATCATAGTTCCGCTGAAAGTTCTGCTGACTTGTTGCCGGCTGGTAGCTGGTGCCATCTCCTGCAAGTGCATCAATAAGATAGCTGTCGTAAGCCATAGCTTCCAACGAATTTGCATTGAACTCACTCTGAGGCCTTCCAGTATTGTTGGCCAGTTCTGAATAATAATCGGCAATGGAGTTGTTATTATTTTGACCTTCATACCTGTAATTGGAATTGAAGTCGTTCGTTCTATTGTAACCAACACCCCAAACGATACTCAGTGCACCTTTATCAAGCGCAGCACCCTGACGCTTGCGGATTGGGCTGTAAAATACAGCACCAGCCTGATTAAGATTCAACTGACTTTTGGATTCATTGGTAGTCTGACCCAGATAGCTGGATTTCGNNCAGATCTGGTGAACATGCCGAGTCCGGCGGGGTTAGCCCCCAGGGAGCTGATGTCACCACCCAAACCAATCTGGGCACCACCTAAACCTTTAAATCTTGAAGAGCTGCCATAGTTGCCTTGAGAAAATCTCAAGGCATCCGGGGCATATTGTGCATATAATGTTCCTGTGCCAGCTACTGTAGCTAGTATCAGTGTCGATAAGAGTTTTTTCATTTATGTGTTTAGCGTTAATTAGCCTCTGCCTCCGCCTCTGGATGGCCTGCTGGCACCGCCACCGCCACCCATTCCGCCACTAGACCTTGATCCGCCACCACTAGGTGGCGTACTGTAAGTTGGCCTTGAAGGTCTGTAACTTTCTGTCCTGGTCGGCCGGGTTGATCTTTGATTGATTTCCCTGCCGCTGCTTGTCCTGGCTGGTCTGCCAACTGCACCACCGGAGTTGGTTGGTCTGGTATTCAATGTAGCACCACGGTTCGGATTATAAGTTCCGGTACGGTTACTTCTGCCGCCGGCTACTATTCCGCCACCGCTGGTAGTTCTACGGATTGCACTACCATTACTGATCCTTGTAGCACCGCCGTTCGTATAACTAGCACCGTTTTCTCTGCCTCGGGCTGGACGGCCACCTGTGGTCACATTACCGTTGTTAACCAGGTATCCACCGCCAAAATAGCCACCGCCGAAGTATCCGCCACCCATAAAGCCACCGCCCATGAAGCCGCCATAAGGCCATGCACGATATCCCCAAAATGGTGAAAACATCCCGCCATAAGAATATGGTCCCCAGAAATTACCTCCCCAGCCATAGTTAAATCCTAAGCCAAATCCAGAATAGAAAGGTGAGTAAAATCCTGCGCCGTAAAATCCGCCGTAATATGGATCGAAGTATGGGTCATAATACGAACGGAAAGGTCCGCCATAGTAGAACCTGTTTATACGGGAATAATAGTCCATATCATAGTCCGGGTCACTGCTGCCATAATCGCTGGTAGAAATCGAATCCTGGTACCTAGCAGCTGCAGAAGGAACAGGTCTTTGATAGGCTACCGCTGTAGCGGTCGAATTGTAAACATCATCCTGTATGTTTACTTGCTGTGCCATCTTTGGTGTCGAACAGGATGTGACAACCAAGGATGTCCACGCGAGCAGACCGGTGAATAAATAGATTGGTTTCATATGTCTGATTGTTTGTGTGTGTTGAATATTAAATAGCTATAAATTTATAGATTTGTAGCTGTTATTACAAGTCATTAAACACAAAAAACGTTCCAAGCAGCTATGAGCAAAGGTATTACAAGTAAAAATGAAGACTATTCCCAGTGGTATAACGATATTGTTATAAAAGCTGACCTGGCTGAACATTCATCTGTTAAGGGCTGTATGGTCATTAAGCCCTATGGTTATTCCATTTGGGAGAAAATGCAAGCTGTTTTAGATCAAAAATTCAAAGATACAGGACACAGTAATGCATATTTTCCCTTATTCATTCCTAAGTCATTTTTCTCCAAAGAAGCTGCTCACGTGGAAGGTTTCGCAACTGAATGTGCCGTAGTGACACATTACCGTCTCAAGAATGACGGAAATGGCAATATTGTTGTCGACGAAACTGCCAAATTGGAAGAAGAACTAATCGTACGTCCAACATCCGAAACCATCATATGGAACACATTCAAAGGTTGGATCCAGTCTTACCGCGATCTGCCGCTATTGGT
>DCLG01000059.1:14319-15133 GCA_002320935.1 Pedobacter sp. UBA1654
TTCGCACCAGGTTGTTCCTTAGAACCACCGAATTCCTATGGCAGGAGGGTCACACTGCACATGCTACTTCTCAAGAGGCCGTAGAGGAAACAGAAAGAATGCTTGATGTATATGCAGATTTTGCAGAAAATTGGATGGCACTTCCGGTTGTAAGGGGTAAAAAAACGGCAAATGAACGTTTCGCTGGTGCTTTAGATACCTACTGTATTGAAGCTTTGATGCAGGATGGTAAAGCTTTACAAGCTGGAACGTCTCACTTCCTTGGACAAAATTTCGCAAAAGCATTTGACGTTAAGTTCACCAATAAGGAAGGTAAGATCGATCATGTATGGGCTTCTTCCTGGGGGGTTTCGACGCGTTTGATTGGTGCTTTAATCATGGCGCATAGTGATGATGCAGGCTTGGTGCTGCCTCCAAAACTTGCTCCGATACAGGTTGTGATTGTGCCTATCTATAAAAGTGATGAAGATCTCCAAAACATCTCAAACTTCGTTGATAAGCTAATGCCGAAACTCAAAGCATTGGGTATTTCCGTGAAATACGATGACCGTGACACACAGCGTCCGGGATTTAAGTTCGCTGAATATGAATTGAAAGGTATTCCTGTTCGTGTAGCAATCGGCGGACGTGATATGGAAAATCAAACTGTAGAAGTTGCAAGAAGGGATACCAGAGCGAAACAAACTGTAACACAAGAAGGACTCGAAATTTATATCGCACAATTGCTAAACGAGATTCAGGAGAACATATATAGTAAAGCGGAAACTTTCCGTAATGAACACATCACCGAAGCGAACTCTTATGATGAATTAAA
>DCLG01000059.1:15222-15448 GCA_002320935.1 Pedobacter sp. UBA1654
TAAGGCTACCATCAGATGTATTCCTTTAAATAATAAGCAGGAGGAAGGTGTTTGCATTTACTCTGGCAAAACATCCATCCAGCGTGTGCTGTTTGCAAGAGCATACTAGAACAATACTTGCAGCTTTAATTCAGATATCATGATGAAAGAAAATATGAAATTTGCCACCAAAGCCATTCATGCCGGTCAGGAAGCTGATCCTACAACTGGTGCGGTGATGACGCCA
>DCLG01000059.1:15584-18920 GCA_002320935.1 Pedobacter sp. UBA1654
AAAGGTTTTGAATATTCAAGGGGAACAAACCCAACCCGTCAGGCGCTTGAAGCCTGTCTTGCCGCACTTGAAAATGCTAAGTACGGACTCGCATTCTCCAGCGGAATGGGTGCAACGGACGCAGTGATGAAGCTACTTCAACCAGGTGATGAGGTGATTACCGGAAACGACCTTTATGGTGGTTCTTACCGCATCTTCACCAAGATCTACATGAAATACGGCATCAAATTCCATTTTCTTGATCTTTCAAAGCCCGAGAACATTCAGCCATATATCAACGATAAAACAAAATTGGTTTGGATTGAGACACCAACCAATCCAACAATGCAGATTGTAGACATTGAAGGCATTGCTAAAATAACGAAAGCAAACAATATCCTGTTGACAGTAGACAACACCTTTGCTTCGCCTTACTTGCAAAACCCGATTGATCTGGGTGCTGATATCGTGATGCATTCCGTGACAAAATACATTGGTGGTCACTCAGATGTTGTAATGGGCGCATTGTTGGTGAATGATGATGAGCTATACAAAAATCTTTGGTTTATTTACAATGCTTGCGGTGCAACACCAGGCCCGCAAGACGCTTTCCTGGTATTGCGTGGCATAAAAACCTTGCACCTTCGTATGAAGGCTCATTGTGAAAATGGCGCACGCGTGGCTTCTTACCTTAAGAATCATCCTAAAATTGACAAGATTTACTGGCCAGGATTTGAAGATCATCCAAACCATGATGTTGCCAAAAAACAAATGCGGGATTTCGGAGGTATGGTTTCCATTACCATCAAGGATGCTGATCTGCAGGAAACATATCGCGTTGCATCCAAGTTCAAAGTATTCACTTTGGCAGAGTCACTCGGAGGTGTTGAGTCATTAATTAAGCACCCGACCAGCATGACACATGGTTCTATTCCTAAGGAGGAACGTGAGAAAGTTGGTGTAACGGATAACCTGCTTCGTTTAAGTGTTGGTGTGGAAGATATTGATGATCTGCTTGCCGATTTAGAACAGGCACTTAGCTAAGTATCTTGGACTTTTTAGAACTAAAGTCTTTTTTAGACGCAAAGGTTGGGGCTTACAATCAGCCGGAATTTATTACTCATGATCCGGTTTGCATTCCGCATCAATACCATATAAAACAAGACATCGAAATTGCCGCATTTTTTGCGGCAATTTTGGCTTGGGGGCAGCGCAAGACCATCATTAATAAATGTAACGAGCTGTTTGATAACATGGATAACGCTCCATATCAATTTATGCTTGAGCATGATGATTCAGATCTTAAACGGCTACTTGGATTTAAACATCGTACTTTCAATGACACCGACCTATTATACTTTGTCGAGTTTTTTAAGCATCACTATCGTAAATCAGATTCCCTGGAAGATGCTTTCCTGCCGGATCCAAACGCTAAAAGTGGTACTTTCAATGGGGAACAAGCTCTGAACCATTTCCGTGGTTATTTTTTTAGTCTACCTGATTTTCCAAATCGCACTAAAAAGCATATCTCGTCGCCCATGCAGAAATCAACCTGTAAACGGCTTAATATGTTTTTACGTTGGATGGTCAGACGGGACAGCTGTGGCGTGGACTTTGGATTATGGCGCAAAATTAGCCCTGCTGCGCTAATATGTCCCTGCGATGTACACGTAGATAGAGTAGCCAGGACACTGGGGCTTATATCAAGAAAACAGACGGATTGGCTAACTGCGGTTGAGCTCACGGCGAGATTACGCGAGTTTGATGCTGAAGATCCTGTAAAATATGACTTTGCCTTATTCGGCTTGGGGGTAGAGGCGAAACTTTAGCGTTTGTAGTTCCTGAACCAACTGCTGACCTTCATTTGTATCACTCCAAGAAAAGCTTCTCGAAATATTCTGGTGCTCATTTTGGAAACCCCTTCAGTTCGATCCGTGAATATGATGGGTACTTCGACCACTTTAAAGCCAAACTGAATTGCCGTGAATTTCATTTCAATCTGAAAGGCGTAGCCCACAAATTTAATCTTATCCATTGGAATGGTTTCCAGCACAATCCTGCGATAACACTTAAACCCAGCTGTAGCATCCTGAACGTTTATCCTTGTGATCAATCTCACATACATAGAAGCGAAGTAAGACATTAACACCCGGCTCATTGGCCAGTTTACAACGTTAACACCTTTTACATAACGTGAGCCTATTGCCAGGTCGGCACCATTCATGCAAGCTTCCTTTAGTCGGATCAGGTCCAGTGGATTGTGTGAAAAGTCTGCGTCCATCTCAAAGATGTATTCATATTTTCGACTGAGTGCCCACTTAAAGCCGTGAATATAGGCCGTTCCCAGTCCCAATTTACCTATTCGCTCTTCAATGTGCAACAATCCCGCAAATTCCGCCTGCAAGCTTTTTACGATGGCTGCAGTGCCATCAGGTGAGCCGTCATCAATGATCAGCACCTCAAATCCGGAATTCAGTTCTATTACTTTCCTTATAATCTTTTCAATATTCNNTATAAGTAGGAATAATTACTAGGCTGTCTCTCACGCGGGGTATCAGTGGTTTAAAAAGTGTCTTGCAAAACTATTGATTAAAAATTAAAAAACCCGTAGTAAAAATCTTTACTACGGGCTTATATAAAGTGTGGAGGATCAATTATCTCACCCCGTGCATCATCTTTTTAAGGAAACCTGAGATCAGGAATAATACTATGGCAGCAACACCTGAAAGGGTTACAAACACCATAAAGAATTCATATAAATTGTGGATGGTAAAGCCAGCAAAGGTTGGATAAACCAGATCAATTTTCTCCTTGGTCATAATGGCAATCTGTTCTGCAGTAGCTGTAACATTACCGTCCAGAATACCTTTCAGGTCAATGCCTTTAGAAGCTGCAAATTCATACTTATCACCAGTAGGTGGAATCAAAGCACCCAAAGTACCTGCAAGTGCATAACCAGCTGCATTACCGATAAACCAAACACCCATTAACAGGGATGAGAAACGTTTAGGAGCGAGCTTAGAAACCAGAGACAAGCCAATAGGAGACAGGCAGAGCTCCCCAAGCGTGTGGAAGAGATACATTACAAACAACCAGTGTACAGCAAGTTTTCCGGTGTCGCCAATTTTGGCAATCTGCACCGCAATGATGTAATAACCTACTGCTAATAAGAATAAACCAATGGCTTGTTTAACCGGGGAGATGGGCTCCAGGTTTCTCGCCTGCAATTTCAACCATAACCAGCTGAATGGAAGCGCAAATACGACTATGAATATGGAATTGGCGTTTTGGACAAAGCTCGGCGGCAATTGAAAGCCCAGGAAGTTCAAATCTGTTTGTTTATCTGCCACGAAGGTT
>DCLG01000059.1:18929-20789 GCA_002320935.1 Pedobacter sp. UBA1654
AGATGATCCTGCCTGTTCAAATGCAGACCAAAAGAAGATCACAAAGAATGCGATGATGTACATTACAATGATCCGATCACGTTCAATCTTTGTGATCGACTTATCTGTAAGAATCAGTACCGCGAGACTCACTGCTGCAGCATAGATGAAGGGGTACACCCAACTCTTAATTGGATTGGGATCTAATGACAGGTAATGGAAAGCAAAGTATAATACAACCATTAACACTCCACAGCCCAACATTGCCGGTTTAGTAAAGTTTGCTTTTTCTAGCTCTTCGCCACCTGCATTTTTGCTGAAGTCCGGCTTCACGCCAACTGGCTTACCATTTGGATCAACAACAAACTTATTTTTCAAGATGAAAAATAGGATTGTACCGAAGAACATAGCAAGGCCTGCAGCAAGGAAGCCCCATCTGAATGCCTCTACAACACGAACTTCTCCAACCTTAACGTCGCCCAGAAATGGACAAATAGACATCCCTAAAAATGCACCTACGTTAATACCCATATAGAAGATGGTGAATGCTGAGTCCAGCCTGTTATCTCCTTTATGATATAACTGCCCGACCATCGAAGAAATGTTCGGCTTAAAGAAACCATTACCTAAGATAATTGTACCTAATGCAATCCACATCAGTGTTTTAGCAAGATCAAGATTGGTGTCATATGTAGAGCCACTAAGGAACAGGAGTAGCTGACCTATACCCATTACCAATCCACCCAACATGATACAATTACGATTTCCGAGGAACCTGTCTGCAACAAATCCGCCTAACATTGGCGTCAAATAACAAAGGCCCAGAAATCCACCATAGATGATTGACGAGTCTTTATCAGAAAACGCGAGTGCATTAACGAGAAACAGCGTAAGTAGGGCCCGCATTCCGTAGAAATTGAAACGTTCCCACATCTCTGTTGTAAAAAGCACATACAAGCCCTTCGGGTGTCCCTTTTTGGAACCTGTATGATGTTCAGGTTGTAGAATTTCTTCCATTTGTGTGTTTATTTGTAAATAATTTTCAGAAAATAAAATCGTAAGCAATCAAAGTTGGGCAAGTTAATCAGACATTGTCAAACTCGCAAATATTTAATCGGAGCTTACCGCTTGTAATCTGTGCCTCAGCAGCCTTTAGAACTTCTTTTTTGCCGGTATATCTTTCCGTGATGGATCGATATAGAGGTCGTCCTGAGCGTCTGGTTCGTTATTTAATTCTATGTTTTCTACCAGCTTCAGCCGACCTTTTGAGATCGTATACCCATCAAAGCTGGAGTCTGATGCGTAGAATTCAAAGTTCCCCTCCATGGCAGGGTCATAAGGGGCCAAATGATCCAAAATAATCATGTTTACCTGTTTGTCAAAACGCAAGGTCATGGAGTTCAATTTGTTGTAAGTGTAGATCATCCTGTTTTTCCCGTTCAACTTGCCAGCGTGTTCAAACACTGCTTTTCCAAACACTGGCCCATCATTCTTAAAAGACAAAATCTCGATAACCTTGGTGGTTGTTTTTTGATTGTTGCCTTTCCAGCCTAACAAAGCATAGGAAGCTTCTTTTCCATTGTTTAGTGGGACAATCTCATAATATCGGCTACCCAGCCAACTCTTTGAATCCGCCACGGCATTACTGTCTGGAAGGTTTTCCGTGTTGTCAATAAGTGGAAATAACTTCAGTTCACCATTTTTCGTCGGCAACTGGATGGAACCAAAGTATCTGAAGCCGCCTTCGTCGGTAGGTACGAACCAAGTGTAGAGCTTGAAAGCATTATCCGGCGATCTGACCGTAGATACCATGCTTAAAGAATCAAAGGGATAACTGAAGGAATCGGGGTGTCTTAGTGCCTGTACCAATGTTTTGATAAA
>DCLG01000010.1 GCA_002320935.1 Pedobacter sp. UBA1654
CTCTGCGGGATGGGTTGCCACCAACGAGAAGTTCATGGAAGGACAACGCAACTGGCTTGATTTCTTCAAGCTGCGCGCTAGCTGGGGACAGGTTGGAAACCAGAACATTTCGGCTTTCCAATACCTGGCACCAATTACCTTGGCCAATACTAACTACATTTTCGGACCTGAGGAAGGTGCATTGGTACCGGGAGCTTACCCAAGCCGTATTGCTAACCCAGGTTTAAAATGGGAGACTTCAGAGCAAAGTAACATCGGTTTTGATGCGAACCTCCTGAAAGGAATGTTGAGCATCAATTTTGACTGGTATCAGAAAACGACCAAAGACTGGTTGATCTCTGCACCCATTCTGGCAACAGCAGGTGCCGATGCGCCTTTCATCAATGGTGGTAATGTTAAAAACAGTGGTGTTGAGCTAGCTTTAACGTTCAAAAACAAAGTTGGAGATTTCAACTACAGCATCGGTGTAAACGGTGCTTACAACAAAAACAGGGTTGGTAACATCCCTACAGCAGATGGCATTGTTCACGGTTTAACCAACCAGCTTTTTGATAATGCACAAGAATTCTACCGTGCGCAAAGTGGCTTCCCGATTGGTTATTTCTGGGGCTTACAGACTAATGGTATCTTCCAGAATGAAGCGGAAGTACAGGCTTATCAGGCAAACGGAAGACAAATCCAGCCGACTGCTGCTCCAGGGGATGTACGTTATGTTGACTTAAATGGTGATGGTACAATCGATGGTTCTGATCGTACCATGATCGGTAACCCGAATCCTGATTATACTTTCGGTATCACGCTGTCGGGAGACTATAAAGGTTTCGACTTCTCAGTTGTTGCCTCAGGCGTTGCCGGCAATGATATTGTACAGTCGTACCGTAATCAAGCAAATCCTTACGGCAACTACACCAGCAGAATCTTAGACAGATGGCGCGGTGAAGGTTCTTCTAACACAACGCCACGAGTTACGGAAGACAACCGCAACTGGACCAACTTCTCAGACCTTTATATCCAATCCGGGGATTACCTGCGCATCAGCAACGTAACAATCGGATACGATCTTGGTCGTGTGTTAAAGAAAAGCTACTTAAAGCAAGTAAGACTATATGCATCAGCACTTAACCTGTATACCTTCACCAAGTATGATGGTATGGATCCGGAAATTGGATATGGTTCTGAAGGTTTTTCTTCAGGTGTAGACGTGGGTTACTACCCAAGACCAAGGACCTTTATGTTCGGTGCTAATTTTAGATTTTAATTAAGCAGATATTACGATTATGAAAGCTATAAAAATATGTGCAATTGCCCTGGTACTACTATCTGCAGGTGCATGCAAGAAAAGTTTTCTGGATACTGAACCGATTACCTCAGTAACAGACGAGAACTTCTATAAAACACCCAAGGATGCTTACGCCGCACTTGTCGGCTGTTACGACGGATTACAGATCGTGTGGTCGGAAGGTGTCTCGCTTCCGGTTGCCGCAGAGGTGATGTCGGACAATACCTTTGGCGGCGGTGGCGCTTCCGACGGATTCAACTACCAGATGATTGACGAGTTTGATAAAAACCGTTCACCATCAGATCAGAACCTTTACGAGCGTAACTGGATCTTGTACTATAAAGCGCTTTACCGCTGCAACATGCTGTTAAGCAAAATGGACCAGATTCAGTGGGGTGACGATGCAACAACACGTCTGGCTTATGAATCAGAAGCCCGTTTCCTACGTGCATACCTGCTGTTTGATATGGTGCGTCTTTGGGGTAACATCCCTTTGCTAACCGCAGCAAGTGCGGAAGCGGTTCCTCAGGCAAATCCTGATGAGGTTTACAAGGTAATCGCTGAAGATTTGAAGTTTGCCAGCGACAACATGCCTGCTGTAAGCTACACCGCGCAGCCAGTTGCTCAACGCGGCCGTGCAACAAAATACGCAGCCGAATCTTTACTTGGTAAAGTTTACCTGTTCTATACTGGTTATTATGGTAAAGCCGATTTAGTTGGTGTGGTGAACAAGGCACAGGCGCTAGCCTACATGGAAGATGTGNNAACAGCGGCCATGGTCTGGTTGACGATTTTGCAAGCCTTTGGCCAGCGGCTTCTTTGGCGAACTATGCTAAAGAGGACAATAAAGAAACGGTTTTCGCAATCAAGTACACGTATACCAGCGATTACAATGGAAATACCGATGGTAACCACTGGATGATCATGGGTGGTTTACGGGAGCAGGCGATCTACCCTTATGGAAATGGATGGGGATTTGAAACTGTTAATCCGAAGCTATGGAATGCTTATCCCACAGGCGATACCCGCAGAGTGGCTTCGATCATCTCCATTGTTGATGAGAAGCTTCCGTTTACAAACCAAAGTAAAGCAAGAGAATACACCGGCTACTATACCAAAAAGTACAGTCCGATGGTTACCGAGGATGGTAAACCAGTTCCTGAAGGTTATGGTAATCCAAACTTTCAGATCGCACAGTTCCAGGATTATGTATCCATCCGTTATGCAGATGTATTGCTGATGGCTGCGGAATTGGGTAGTGCAAATGCACAAACCTATTTCGATCAGGTAAGGCAACGTGCGCTGAAAGAGGCTTTCACACCACTTCCGGTTACCCAGGAAAACATCATGAAAGAGCGCAGACTGGAGTTTGCATTTGAAGGCATTCGCTA
The DNA here is from genome assembly GCA_002320935.1 of Pedobacter sp. UBA1654. GTDB lineage: Bacteria > Bacteroidota > Bacteroidia > Sphingobacteriales > Sphingobacteriaceae > Pedobacter. The sequence continues at coordinate 2,671 of DCLG01000010.1, forward strand.
CTATGACCTGCTACGTCAGGGTGTAGATCGTGCTGCCCAGCAGATTGCAGAAACGACAACTGTACTCAACGGTGGTGTAAGTACCCAAAAGACGATCCAGGCAGCAAACATCATTGCAACGCAGGGATTACAGCAGATCCCATACAACCAGATTAACCTGGCTAACGGGACACTGAAGCAAAATCCAGGTTGGTAATATTGATTATATAACAACAAGACGATGAAATTACATGTTAAAATATTTGCAATGTTTATGCTGTCAATGCTATTCCTTGCATGTAAAAAAGAAGAGCATAGGCTGGAGCCCGTGCTTGACAAATCGGCGATCAACTTTAGCGTAACGCAGGATATGGCCGCTGATCCAGGTGGCAATACCGTGATCCTCCAAAATAATACCCCAGGTACCTTATCGATCTGGGATTATGGAACCGGAACTTCTACCCGTAAAACGGATACCGTGAAATTTGCCTTTGCAGGTGATTACGTGATCAAATTCTCCGCGGTAACCGGTGGATTGGTGGTGAAGATGGATTCTATAGTTGTGAAGGTTACACAAGATAACCTGAATTACGTAAACGATCCACTATGGACCGCTTTATCCGGAGGGGTAGGCAATGAAAAGAACTGGATTCTGGATACCGATGGCATCTTTTTCTCTGGTCCACTTGCCTTCTATGGCGTGAATAATGGCTGGCTTAAAGAGGGTGATGCATGGGCTGATGGCGCAAATGCAACTGGCTGTTACGGTGGTGACTGCTGGACCTGGGGCCCTGGTACAGCTGATATTTATCCGAACATGATGGCTGCAGGCGATTATGGCGTAATGACTTTCGGCTTGAAAGGCACCGCTTCTTTCAAAGCGGTTAAGCCGATGGAGAACAATGCAACTCAAAATGGTACTTACTACCTGAATGTAGCAGCGAAAACGCTGACCATTAACAATGCATCCATTCTAAGAGGATACAAGCCTGCTAAAAACGGTATTACCGGTGTGAGCAACTGGACCAATTACAAAGTCCTTTCTTTAGATGAGAACAGCATGCAATTGGGCGTGATCCGTGACCGTGATGTGGATGGTGAAGGACCGGCGATGCTGGTTTACAACTTTATCACCCGCGAGTTTAAGGACAGCTATGTGCCGCCAGTAACCGGACCGGACGAAGGTTTTGATCCGACATTTAAGGCGGGTGAACTATTGAGCATGCTAACGGGTACCACCTCCGGCAGGTTGTGGAAACTGGATGCTACAGGTAATCCAGTAGACTGGATCGGCAAAGGTAAAGGCTGGACCAAATCGCATGCTGACTCCAGAGACTGGGGATGGAATGCAAGCTGGGACGCTGTAGCTGCGGATTCCTGGATCTTGTTTGACCGTGTAGGCGGACAGAAATATACCCGCAACCAAAACGGCGTGGTCACAACAGGTACCTTCAGCATTAATGAAGAAACCAATGAGGTGACGCTAAACGGAAACTTGCTGATTCAAAATCCGGGCAGCTTCATGTCGCCAACCAAAAACACCTTTAAAGTGGTGAAAGCATTCCCAGGAAAAGTTGAGGCCAACGGTATCTGGTTCGGAACGGATTACAATGCGGAGAAGGACGAATGGTTTGCCTTCCACTATGTACTTTAAGAAACAAATTGTAAATACCTAGAATAAACATCATTGAAGAAGTCTAAAATATATTTGGTTCTCCTGTTTGCCTTGTGCATCGGGGGAACTAAAACATTCGCACAGCAGCATCCACGCCAGGAAGTGGATTTTAATAAAGGCTGGAAGTTCACTTTGGGCGATCAGGCAGGCTGGTCCGCTGCAGTGTTAAATGACAACACCTGGAGAACACTGGATCTGCCACACGACTGGAGCATTGAAGGGAAGTTTGATAAGAATCACCCGGCTACCGTTGGTGGCGGGGCACTTCCCGGCGGAACAGGCTGGTACCGGAAGCAATTCCAGGTGCCGGCCAGTTCCAAAGGCAAATACATCGCCATTGATTTTGATGGGGTGTACCGCAACAGTGAGGTTTGGATCAATGGTCATTACCTTGGTAAAAGGCCAAATGGCTATATCGCCTTTCGCTACGATCTCTCAAAACACCTGCGTTATGGCGGCATGAACACCATTGCTGTGAAGGTTGACAATTCTAAGCAGCCAAATAGCCGCTGGTACAGTGGTTCCGGAATTTACAGGGATGTGAAGTTGCTAACCACTAACCCGGTTCACGTTGAACAATGGGGCAGCTATGTGACCACCCCAGAGGTAACGGAGCAATCGGCAAAGGTGCAGGTAGAATTGCGCGTCGATGCTGCGGGTAAAAAGCAAGCTGCGGAAATCAAAACGCTGATACTTGATGCCAACAAGAAGGTGGTTGCCAGTACAAGCCAGAAAGTACAACTTGGCGGAGCAGCGCCTTTTAACACCAGCCTGGAACTTAAAAATCCGCAGCGCTGGTCGGTAGAGAATCCATACCTGTACACCCTGCAATCTCAGGTGTTTGTGAACGGTAAAGAAGTGGACCGCTATGATACACCCCTGGGCATCCGGACCTTCAGCTTTGATCAAAACAAAGGCTTCAGCCTGAATGGTAAAGAAATGAAGATCAGAGGCGTTTGTATGCACCACGACCTTGGTGCATTAGGCGCCGCCTTTAATGTACGCGCGGCAGAAAGACAGCTCGAAATATTGAAATCTATGGGGGTAAATGGTCTTAGAACCTCCCATAATCCTCCTGCAAAAGCTTTATTGGAGCTTTGCGACAAAATGGGATTTATCGTCATGGATGAAGCATTCGATATGTGGGTTAAGAAGAAGAGTGATTTCGATTATCATCTGGATTGGGAAAAGTGGCACAAGAAAGATCTGGAAGATCAAATCCTGCGTGATCGTAATCACCCTTCGGTGATGATGTGGAGTGTTGGAAATGAAATTCCGGAACAGGGTGGAACAGGTGCCGATACAAGCGGCAGGGTAATTACCCGTGAACTTGCAGCAATTGTAAGAAACCTGGACAAAACCCGTCCGGTTACCACAGCAAACAATAATGTGGAGGCAAATAACAACCTTGTTTTATCGGGGGCTCTAGATGTAATTGGTTACAACTACAACCATGATAAATGGAAAGATTTCCATAAAACTTATCCGGGACAGAAACTGATCGCCTCAGAAACAACTTCGGCGCTGCAAACGCGTGGAAGTTATGACATGAAATCCGACAGTGCGAGAATCTGGCCGGTACGCTGGGATCTGCCATTGCTTACCGGTAATGACGACTTCAGCTGTTCCGCTTACGACAATTGCTATACGCCGTGGGGTTCATCACATGAGCAAACCCTGCAGGCATTTGAGAATAATCCTGTGGTTTCGGGGATGTTCGTGTGGACCGGATTTGACTATCTGGGCGAACCAACGCCTTATACCTGGCCGGCAAGAAGTTCTTACTTCGGTATTATGGACCTTGCAGGATTTCCAAAGGACGTTTATCACTTGTACAAAAGCGCCTGGACCAATGAACCGGTTCTACACATCATGCCGCATTGGAACTGGAAAGATGGACAGGAGATCGATGTGATCAGTTATTACAGTCAGGCTGATGAAGTTGAACTCTACATCAACGACGTATCCCAAGGCAAGAAGCGCAAGCAAGGTCAGGATATGAAAGTGATGTGGCGCCTGAAATATGTACCAGGCGAATTAAAAGCCATATCCCGGAAGAACGGCAAAACGGTCCTTGAAAAGGTAATCCGCACAGCTGGTGCTGCTGCAAAGCTTGAGCTTACCGCCGATCGCAGCAAGATCAATGCTGACGGGAAAGATCTTTCTTTCGTAACGGTGCGCGTACTTGATAAGGATGGTAACCTGATCCCGGATGCAGCCAACCTGATCAATTTCAAAATAGAAGGGGATGCTAAAATTACAGCTGTTGATAATGGCAGCCCGATCAGTCATGAGTCTTTCCAGGCCAATCACCGGAAAGCTTTCAATGGTCTTGCACTTGCAATTATCAAAGCAGGAAGCAAAGCCTCAAAAGTAACTTTAAGTGCGAGCAGCGAAGGTTTACAAGCTGCAAGTGTACAAATTGAAGTTAGATAATACCTTAACCTTCAATCATAATTTTCAAAAATTTAATACCCTGGTTTAAGCTTAGACCAGGGTATTAAATTTTGATTCAATATGTTTCTTCACTTCTTTCTGGAATTCCTCTGGTGTTTGTCCGGTTTGCTTCTTGAAAAATCTGCTGAAGTATGGACGGTCTGAAAAGTTCAGATGATAGGCGATCTCCTTAATCGTACGTTCACTATGTATTATGTTTCGCTTCGCCTCCAGGATCACCCGGTCATGAATAAGCTGCATCCCCGTTTTATCCAGATTCTCCTTTAAGATCTGATTGAGCCGTTTGGCACTGATCCCGAGTTTCTCCGCATAAAATTCAATATTTCTGACTTCCTGATAATGATCTTCCAACAACATGAAGAAAGCGTATACCCGCTTTTGGTTGATGTCGTGACTGGTCGACTGCTGCTCTTTAACCTGCATGAGTTTCAGGAGAAAAACCTTTAGCAGTGCCTTAACAATGAGATAGCTGTTCGTAGCCGTTTGATATTCCTGCTCCAGCAACTCATAAACGCTCGCCAATGCTGCAGCTTCCTCCACGGCCAGATGCAGGCATGAAAATTCGCCCTGAACATTAAACACCTTGAAGAGGTCCAGCAGAAACTCCTTGTCTTCATCTTCGAGCATCTCCTGCTTGAAAGAGATCAACACTCCATTTTTCCCGGCTTTGTTCAGCTGATGCACCCGGTAAGGTGGGATCAGGTAGATCCAATCGCCTTTAACCTGCAGATCGGGGTTCTTCAATGCATGCAGCGGGAGTTCATTTTTAAGCCATACAATTTCAAAGAAATCCTTTCTGCTTGGATCATTCAGGTAGCTCGGTGGACAATTTGCCAAGTTTCTGATGTAAATAACAGACTTCTGCAAGGGTGGTTGTTGTGCGGTGCTCATGGTTTACAAAGGTAAGTGATGCAAAAAAGGCATATTGGATGATCCGGCAATAATGGTGCACAATCTGGAAATTGCCAGATCAGGGGTGTTGTTTATGACTTTTTGCTTACTTCTATTTCCAAATAGTACACCCTTAAGGGCACATCGTCTAACTGCTATGGACAGTCTTGCAGATACTTTTGATGTATAAACATTTCAAGTATGCAGACCATAAAAAATCAGACAGAAACTGCGAAGAAGTTGAAGGCAAACCTGAACATGATTCTGGAGGAGAACAGCTGGCTCTTGAATCAGATTGACTTCAATGAAGTAGAGGCGCTGATGGAACATATTCAGGGCTCGGAAAACATATTCATCATTGCTGCAGGAAGATCGGGATTTGCAATGCGTTCAGCGGCGATGCGGTTCATGCACTTTGGACTGAAGGTTCATTTCGTCGGTGATACAACCAGCCCTGCAATTCAGTCGGGCGACCTGTTAATCGCCGCTTCAGGATCAGGGACTACCAGTACCATTGTGAAAGCAGCGGAAAAGGCTAAAAGCGTAGGGGCTAAAGTTGCGGGACTAACGACCCAGCTTAAATCACCGCTTGCTGGTTTATCCGACCTGAATGTGCACATTCCTGCGGCAGACAAGCAGGATCATGACAACAACAGATCCAGACAATATGCCGGCGGCTTGTTCGAGCAGTTTTTACTCCTGCTCAGTGACGCCATATTCCATCAGCTCTGGAAGTCCTCTGGCATTCCTGCCGAAGAACTTTGGAAAAGACACGCTAACCTCGAGTAGGGGTAAACAATCAACAAATACAAATCATAAAATAAATTAATAAGATGGCAAAATTACAAGTAGCAATAGATTTATTAACAACAGAAGAAGCATTGGCATTAGCAGCGAAACTTGCACCTTATGTGGACATCATTGAACTGGGTACCCCATTGATTAAAAACATGGGTTCGACCGTAATCACTGCGATGAAAGCAGCGCATCCAGATAAACTCGTATTTGCAGATTTGAAAACTGCAGATGCAGGTGAACTGGAAGCAGATATCGCTTTTAAAGCTGGTGCAGATTTAGTGACCGTTTTAGGTGTATCTGGAAATGCGACCATCATTGGTGCAGTAAAGGCAGCAAAAGCACATGGTAAAGGTGTGGTTGTGGATACCATTGGACACCCTGACCGCGTGAAAAGAGCACGTGAGGTTACCGAGCTTGGCGTAGAATTCGTTGAACTACATGCTGGTTTAGACGAGCAGTGGGCAGATGGTTATTCTATACAGGTACTAATTGACGAAGCATCAACAGTCGGTGTCCCAGTTTCGATTGCC
>DCLG01000042.1:0-996 GCA_002320935.1 Pedobacter sp. UBA1654
CACAACTTTTTGACTTGATCCCTTACCTACATATTCAAACCAGTCATAATCCGCATTTGCAGTACTGGCTTTACCATTCCCGGTCGCATATAAGCCCACGTACAAACCCGAAAAACCACCCACAGTTTCTGTGCTAATGAATCTGGCATCAACGTTCTCTACAGGCCTTAAAGCCTCAGTGCCCTGAGCATACATAAAAGTTAATGAAGCTTTCTCACCTTTAACGGCCAATCGTACAGGTCCCGGTTTTAAAGCGATCGGTTTTGATTCATATACAACACTTCCAAAGCGTAATTTGCTGATTAAGACCCTTTGGCCATTCTGCTGCTTAACCAGAAGATCAAAGTGTGCCCCATTGTTAATCAGCGTTAAGCCGGCCTCTTCATTTACCTGATTCGGACTAAACTCAAGTTGTGTTGAAGCCGTAAAATTTAGATCACGTACCCTCCGGCCAATAAATGTAGGCGACTTCTTATCTTCAATTGTTTCAGAAGACCCTTTAAGTCTAAAGAATCCTTTTCTTGCATTTGCAGAATAATTTGACGTGACCGGATATCGCAGATAATTCCATTCCAGGTCCAACCTGGAATCATCAAAATTAATTCGCGTTGGTTTTTCCGCAAATGGCTTTAAAGGTAAAGTAGGCACCCGCATATCAATTGTAACCGTACCGTTTCCATTTACAACAGGCCAGCCATTCGTTGGCCAGCTCACTGGTGCCAGAAATGTTTCCCTTCCAATGGTATGGTGCACCGGGTATCCGATAACTGGACGATAGCCATGGAAGATCATCCACCAGGAGCCATCATGTGCCTGTGTCATATCCGCATGCCCTACACCCTGAATTGGGCTGCCTTGCCCTGCTGCATTAACATGTGAGAGAATCGGATTTGCCGGATTGTCGCTATATGGACCCCATATATATTTACTCCGAGCTATAGTTTGTGTATGTGCTTCCTCAGTTCCACCTTCAGCAGCCATCAGATAGTAAAATCC
>DCLG01000042.1:1003-1360 GCA_002320935.1 Pedobacter sp. UBA1654
GCGGCCACCTGTGCCGTTCCATACTTTCCGACCTTCTGATAGCAGGCTTCCACTTTTAAGATCAATCTCAAACAACTCAAATGTTGATGATGTTACATATACCTTTCCATCGTCATCAAAGAACAAATCAGGATCAATGGCTTTAACCTTTATAAATACAGGATCTGACCATGGACCAGCGGGATTAGTTGCCGTAACATAGAAGTTCCCTTCTACGCCGGTATTGGTCGTGATCATGTAGAAAACGCCATTATGATATCGAATGGTGGTGGCAAAGATGTTGAGTTCATTAGGTAGCTGGTCTGGACGCGTGATACAATGACCAATGAGTTGCCAGTTCACCAAATCTCTGCTGTG
>DCLG01000042.1:1462-1749 GCA_002320935.1 Pedobacter sp. UBA1654
GGGGAAGTACTCGAAAGTGCTGCTGACCATATAATAATCATCACCGACACGACATATGCTCGGATCTGAGTTGAAACCAGATATCACAGGATTTCTGAACGTAACCCGCTTGGAGCTGTCGATTACAGCAGAGAACGCGTTTTCAGGGGGTCCTGAGGGGGTGGTCTTCTTAACTTGCGCATCTACCTCCATGCAACAGGATAGCAACGAAAAGACAATTATTGGAACTTTAACGAGTTTAGTATGCAACTTCTTGTAGATGATCATTTTAAATATTTGGTCAGTTT
>DCLG01000042.1:1781-4030 GCA_002320935.1 Pedobacter sp. UBA1654
CACACCTCACCCACACCTCACCCACACCAAGCGCACACAGGATGTGTGTAAGGTCTCCATTTGGTATGTGTCTGATGCCTATGTGCACTAAAGCTGTATCGATCCAGTTGCCTGCTAAGTTCAATCTTAGTATATCTCTAATTTTCACAGTTGTTTGTGAAGTAGTTTGTGCCGAATCTAATGTGATTCTCTATGCATCTTTGTGTGCAATAAATACACACTGTGTGTATCACCCAAGACAAGCATAACCCATCTGTTCTCTATCTAAAATGAAATTGAAATTAAGCGCCTCAAGGCTGTCGATTCTATTGATTGCCTTTACATTCTTCGGCTGTAAAGAACAGCTATTTGACAGCCCGATTGAAACCAGTCCCTCGGCTGTTATTCCAGATCCGGAACCCGTGACCAGCACCGGGCCTTCAGTAAAGTGGTACGAGGACGTTTCGGAAGTACCACTTCCTGAAAGTAATAACCGGCCAATTGATCCATCTTTCAAGAAAGGCAATGCTAATCCTACAATCGTTATTCTGGGATCGGCTACTGCCGAAGGTGTAGGTGCCAGTATTAAAAGTAAAAGCTGGGCAGAGTTAATGAAATCCAAACTCAAGAAGGATAACAAAAAAGTTTCCATTATTAACCTGGCTAAGCGAAAGTCTACTTCTTACCACATTATGCCGAATAGCAGTAAGACTGCAAATAGGCCGGTACCACAAAAAGACAGAAATATCACCAAAGCAATTGAGAAGAAACCATTTCTGGTGATAATACAACTGACCACCAACGATATCAACAATGGTTATAGCGATGATGAAACACTCCGAAATTATGAAACAATGCGCCAGATGTTGGTAAAAGCGAATGTGAATTATCTTTTCGTTGGACCACAGCCAAGAAACTTTAGCACAAAGAGTCAGCGCAATCGCTTGCTGACATTTAATGAGAAGCTACTTAAATGGGATCCCGATCACGCGGTTGATGTGCTTAAAAAGCTGAGTCAACAGGATTTTAAAATCAAGAAAGCGTACGCCTTTACGGACGGCAGGAATATCAACGACAAAGGACATGCCGTTGTAAATGGCAACGTGTTCAATGCACCATTGTTTAAACATCTATTAGGATATAAGTAGTCAATGACTTTATACAAGAAAGGCCCGCAATTCGTGCAGGCCTTTCTTGTATAAAAATTTCAGATTAATGGGTTTCTTTGTCTTCTGTACACAACCCTACAATCTTATGGAAGGTATCGTGTACCGAAATCAATGCATTATTAATCTTTTCATCTTTAGCTTTTTTAAGGACGATCTTATTCAAGGCTGTTGCCCTAGTTTTTAAAGTCTTCAGCGCTGCGCTGATCTCCGGCTTATCAAATTGTGCCGGCACATCAGATTTTTCCAGCAATGCAGCTTTGTCAACCATTTCGCCACTGCGTTGTTTTACAGGATCAAAGTCCCCTTTTTCAGCCGGGTGAAAAGTTGCAGACATCACCGTATGGAATGCGCCTAAGGCGGGCCATGCAGCAAATTTATCTTGAGCGTTAGATTTAACAGCCACAAGGCTAATCAATAGTGTAACAAGAAAACAGATCTTTTTCATAATTAAAAACGAAGACAGCCCGTATTAGCTGTAGCTCCGAAGATAATTATTTTTTGAATTTACTCAAATAAGCCGCTGCTCTTTTGAGCTCGGCCTTAAATATGGTATCTACCTTTTGAATTTTCCGCTTTTCAGATTCGAAATAAGCAATAGCTTCATCGTTTGATTTTCCGGTTACATCTGGTTCAAACTCATGCATCCAGGTGCTCATCTCCTCTTCAGCAACAATCAAGCGATCGCGAACAATGGCAATGCTGTCTTTCTCTTTGAGTGTATCGATGTCGGGGTTCTGTATTTTTAAACCTGACAAGTTTTTAAGCATTTCATTCAGTTTCATCTGCTGATCAATAACCTTACCCTGATCAGCCATGACGATATCGTGTACCTTGATTACTTCATCACGGTTAGCTTTATAGTCTCCTTGTTGCTTGCATGATGAAATAGCAAAAACAAGCAAAATTAAACAAGAAAATTTATTCATGATTGTAAGTTTAGCCTCTTAACTCAGACCACCTCAAATACGTAGCCCCCCAGGAAAAGCCTGCGCCAAATGCCGTTAGGATCATGTTGTCACCAGCTTTAAAATCATTTTTATAGTCCCATAAACACAAAGGGATCGTTGCAGCAGTGGTATTTCCATAGCGCTGTATGTTAAT
>DCLG01000042.1:4076-15641 GCA_002320935.1 Pedobacter sp. UBA1654
ATTAATAATGCGCAGGTTAGCCTGATGAGGAATCAACCATTTAATCTCGTCAGTGCGGAGGTCATTGCGGTTAAGCAGTGTGGTGCAGGTATCACTCATACCTTCGATGGCAGCTTTAAATACGACTTTACCATTCTGACTGATGTAGTTGAGCTTATTGTTTACTGTTTCTATGCTGGATGGTGTTTGGGATCCACCTGCAAGTACAATCAAGTGTTCACGGCCAGAGCCATCAGTTCTGAAAACGTTATCTATGATACCCACCTCTTCGGTAGTCTGCTCGAGCAACACCGCACCGGCGCCGTCTCCAAATAGAATACAGGTATTTCGATCTTCATAATTGATGATGCTGCTGTTTTTATCAGCTCCAACAACGATCACATTTTTGTACCGCCCGCTTTCAACAAGGCTGGAGCCCAAAGTCAGGGCATATAGAAAACCGCTACAGGCAGCATTTGAGTCTACGCCCCAGGCGTTCGCAAGTCCGGCCTTTTCACAAACAACACTTGCGGTAGAAACCATTATGTAATCGGGAGTAGACGTAGAGATGATGATACATTCAACCTCTTCAGGTCTCATGTTCGCACTATTAAGCAAGTCTTTTACCGCCATGGTTGCCAGGTCTGACGTTGCAAAACGATCATCATTAACAATCCGACGTTCTTCAATTCCAGTTCTGGATACAATCCAATCACTGTTTGTATCCACCATCTCCTCGAGCGCTTTGTTTGTAAGAACTGTCTCTGGAACATATCCACCCAAAGCGGTAATAGCGGCGTTATATCTAATCCTCATTAATGTCTCAATTATGTGGGCGCAAAAGTAGGAATATTACAGCTACGTTACATTTTATTTTTAAGGTAATGTAACTTTGCCCGGGTATTATAACATTTATTCAACAATACTTTAGCTGATGAGATTTCCTTCTTTATGTTCCCTACTCCTTTTTGCTGTAACAATTGGATCCCTAAGTTCATGTAAGGAGGAAAAAAAGCTCCCGATCTTTGGGATGCGAGACACAAAAACGGTAACGCTTGCCGATGGAACCTCCAGAGTGGATACCATTTACCAAACCATTCCTGACTTTTCTTTTCTGAATCAGGATAGTACATACATCAACAATGACACATTTAAAGATCAGGTCTATGTAGCGGACTTCTTCTTTACTTCCTGCCCTAGTATCTGTCCAATCATGCACCGTAACATGAAAAAGGTTTATGAGGAATATAGATCTAACCCTGAGGTCGGCTTTCTTTCTCATACCATCGACTTTAAATATGATAAGCCGAGCGTATTGAAAAGCTATGCATCGAAACTGGGTGTGGACGATAAAAAGTGGCAGTTTGCATATGGCTCTAAAGAGGAAATCTATACCATTGCAGAGAAAAGTTACCTGGTATCGGTAACAATAGACTCTACTCAGAAAGGCATGTACGTACATCAGGGCTGGCTGGTTCTGGTAGACAAAGATCGGAGGATCCGAGGTGCCTATGATGGAACTGATGCGAAACAAGTTGAGCAGATGGCTAAAGATATCCCGGCGCTTTTAGCTGAATATAAAAAGTAATGAAGCGTAGTTACCTGATTTTGACCCTCGTGCTTGGCACCGTCTTAGGGATATTATATTCCTGCCAGCGTGAAAATGGCGGTAGCCTTGAACAGGACATGTACTACACCAATGGTCGGGACATTTACATTCAACATTGCCAGAACTGTCACGGTGAAAAGGGAGAAGGCCTCGAAAACCTCATACCGCCTTTAACCGATACTACTTATCTGCGGGAAAATCGCAATAAATTGGCTTGCTTTATCAAGAACGGGATGGAAGGACCAATTGTGGTAGATGGCAGGGAATTCAACGAGAAGATGCCCGACCACGCAGAAATTACAGATATCGACCTTGCGCAGTTGATCGTGTACATTACAAACGCTTATGGCAATAAGCAAGGGATGTATACAACAGATGATGTTGTCCGCGACCTGAAGAATTGCAACTAATATATTTTCGTATGTTTGCAGCAAATGCAAGCCGTCCTATCGCCGCGATCTGATCGGGGAGGAAAGTCCGGGCAACGCAGAGCATCTCGCTTCCTAACGGGAAGAGGTTTGGGCCACAAGCCTGGACTATGGAAAGTGCCGCAGAAAACATACCGCCGATGGCTTAGGCACAGGTAAGGTTGAAAACGTGAGGTAAGAGCTCACGACAGTTGCGGGCGACCGTAATTGTGGTAAACCCCGGGAGTTGAAAGACCAAATAGGCTAACGCATGTAGGGCTGCTCGTCCGATGTTAGTGGGTAGGTCGTTTGAGGTAAATGGCAACATTTATTCTAGATTAATGGTAGGAACCGGTTTTCCGGTACAGAACCCGGCTTACAGGCTTGCATTTTAATTTAATCTCGGCTTTTTATCTTTTTGTGACTCACCTGTAAAGATAAAAGTAATATATTCGTGTCCTTAAAATAGAACAATCTCATTCCGCATATGGCAAAATTATTAATTATAGATGATGAGCGTGCAATAAGAAGCACATTACGTGAAATCTTAGAGTATGAAAATTACGAAGTTGATGATGTTGACAATGGACCGGATGGATTAGACTTAATCAAAAAGAAAAAATACGACCTCGTACTCTGCGACATCAAAATGAATCGTATGGATGGTATGGAGGTCTTGGAACAAGCGCTTGCGTATAGCCCTGATCTTCCCTTCATCATGATCTCCGGCCACGGGACGGTAGAAACTGCTATCGAAGCCAGTAAAAAAGGTGCCTTCGACTTCATCTCAAAACCACCTGATTTAAACCGACTGCTGATCACCGTAAGGAATGCCCTGGACCGGGGCAGCCTCGTGACAGAGACCAAAGTTCTTAAAAGGCGGGTAAGCAAGACAAGAGATATTCTGGGTAATTCTGATAGTATTCAGAAGATAAAAGAAACTATTGAACGTGTTGCCCCTACTGAAGCCCGGGTTTTGATAACCGGCGCTAATGGAAGTGGTAAGGAACTGGTGGCTCGCTGGTTGCATGAGAAATCCAATCGTGCAGACAACCCGCTGATTGAAGTTAACTGCGCAGCAATTCCTTCAGAGCTTATTGAAAGTGAATTGTTTGGTCATGAAAAAGGTTCCTTTACATCCGCTGTAAAGCAACGCATCGGGAAATTTGAACTTGCTAATGGCGGTACATTGTTTCTGGATGAGATTGGAGATATGAGCCTGTCAGCACAGGCTAAAGTACTTCGTGCATTACAAGAACATAAAATTACACGCGTTGGTGGTGAGAAAGAATTTGACGTTAATGTTCGTGTGCTTGCAGCAACCAACAAAGATTTGCTCAAAGAGATTGAGGCTGGCAATTTCCGTATGGACTTGTACCACCGCCTTAATGTCATAAACATACATGTTCCGAATCTAACTGAACGTGTGGAAGACATTCCTGAAATCGCATTAAGCTTCCTTGATGATATTTGTAAAGGTTACGGTATGCCAGTAAAAGTCATCAGTGATGATGCTATGGCTGCCCTGCAGTCTTTACCATGGACCGGAAACGTCCGTGAATTGCATAACATGATTGAGCGTTTAATTATCTTAAGTGATAAGACCATCACAGAACAGGATGTTATCGCATTTGCAAATCCAGGAGGTGGCACCAACATCGGTCACAGCAATGGTGGCAACGTTCAGGCAAGAAAATCGACCTTAACAAACTTCGATCAGTTCAGCAACTTTCAGGAATATAAAGATCATGCTGAAAAGGAATATATTAAATTTAAGCTTGAAAAGAACAACTGGAATGTCTCTAAGACCGCTGATGATATCGACATCCAACGCAGTCACTTATACAGCAAGATTGAGAAATTTGGATTGAAGCGGGTGACGGAATAATTGATTAAGATTCCATAAAGTCTGCCTGCCTTCTTAGCATTGCCCTGTACTTATTGAATATGGCTGTTTTAGATACAAAACCTAAAAATTGTCCTTGTTCATTAAGTACCGGCAACAACCAAACGTTTCCTTGCTCCATTTTCTCCAGCACAGTCTGCATGCTGTCTTGTAACTGCAGTACTTTAGGCGCAGGCTCCATCAGGTCATTAGCGGTAAGTTGTGCGTTCTCGACGCTGTTTACTGCTTTTCTAAGCACCTCCTCTACATAGATCAATCCCTTAAACTGCTGCTTGTCATCNNATCTACAACGGGAAATATGTTTCTTTTTGATTGCAGAATGTCGTTCATGCGTGCGGTAATCAAATCATTGCAGTGCAGAATCAGGTAGTCTTTCTCAATCAGATATCGTAGCTTCATCATGTTCAACACAGTTGTATCCTTGTCTTCCAGGGATAGCAGTGCCCCCGTTTCTGCCAATGGCTTCGTATAGATGGAATATTTGAACTTACTTCGGTTAATGAAGTACGAAATAGCAGAAGTGATCATCAGCGGAACCATAAGTTGGTAACCTCCGGTGATTTCAGCGATGAGGAATATACCAGTTAGTGGTGCATGCATAATGCCACTTAAAGCTGCCGCCATACCAGCAACAATAAAGTTCACCACACTTACCTGCGCAAATCCAAGGGTGTTAATGGTAAATGCTAAGGTAAAGCCCATTAATCCCCCCATGACCAAACTAGGCGCAAAAGTNNCCATTACCGCCGGCACTCAAAGTTACAAGGGTAGCAACGGATTTTGTGAACAACGTGCAAACTGAAAACAATATGATGAATAAGGGTACGTGACTGTATTCTGAAAAGATGCTGTTGCCTAACATGGAGCTATAATTACCACTTAGCAACTCTTTTATGGTAATGTAACCCTCACCGTAAAGCGCCGGAAACAGGAACACCATACCGCCAAGCATTAAACCACCAACAACAACCTTTTTATAAGGATGCTCAATATTGGCAAAGAAATGTTTGATGGCGAAATTTGCCCGGGCGAAAAAGATAGAGAACAAACCAATTAATACCGCAAGCACTACATACCATATTAAGGCATTGGTTTGCCAGCCTTCCGTTACTAGTATAAAGAGCTGCTCTGTATAAAATAATCTTGCTACCACAGCAGCGGTAGCCGAAGCAAGTAACAAAGGGATAAAAGCTGGTATTGTAAATTCTGGCAGTAATATCTCAATTGCGAAGACCATGCCTGCAATCGGACTATTGAATGCGCCTGCAATACCTGCAGCGGCACCGCAGGCCAGAAGCATGGTAATTTCGCGGTACGAAAGGCCTAACACTCTACCGAGGGAGGAGCCAATGGCGGAGCCGCTACTCACTATAGGCGATTCCAAACCGACGGAACCACCAAATCCTACCGTAATGGCTGAAGTAATGATTTGCGAGTAAATGTTGTGAGATTCAATGTTACTGGACTTCTTGGATATTCCATACAGAATCGGGGTAAGCCCGGTCTCGAACTTACCTTTCCGGATGAACTTCCGCACATATAGCACGGAGAGAAATATCCCGATCATCGGAAAGAAAATATAGAGAAAGTATTTATACTGCCATTGCAGCTCTGTCTGCAAAAAGTGCTCGATGTAATGGGTTAGTGATTTTAACAGGGAGGCAGCAAGCCCGGCAATAATGCCCACCACCAATGCACAAATGATTAGGAAGTTTCTATTTGATATCTTTGTTCGTCGAAACTGGTTGAGTTGATCAATATAGTTTACAAACTTCACATACATAGGTCTTTATTTATCGAATTTATCCAATAACTTAACCAAAGTTGCAAAGTCTTTTGGGTATGGTGCTTCAATGTTGATCTCCTGATCATCAAGCCCTTTAAAAATGATTTGCTTGGCATGTAAGGCAAATCGCTTCATGATGGGCTGTTCTTCTTCGTCTTTCGATAATCTGTAACCTTTTTTAATTGACGAAAGGTAGACCGGTTTACCTCGGTACATAACATCACCTACAATGGCGGCACGCTGCGTTGCCAGGTGAATTCTGATCTGGTGCATACGGCCTGTGATCGGCCTGCATTCTACCAGCGTATAGTGACGGTACTGGATAATGGAATTGAAGTAAGTCTCGGCACGCTTACCTTCTTTTCTATCTATGGTTACATTTTTATTGCCATCATTCAGAATCGGAAGATCAACGAACAGATTGTCAAAAACAAACTGTCCGTCAACTATAGCGTGATAGAATTTCTGAATTCTTCTTTTCTCGAATTGAATGGCTACCGTACGGTAAGCTTCAGGGTGTTTGGCAATAATGATTGCACCTGATGTTTCTTTATCCAGACGGTGGCAGACCTGCGCATCTGGACTGTACTGTTTTGCTAATCGTAATATGTTTACCTCTCCTGAACCACCACGTTCATCTAAGGATGCAACAAAGGGTGGCTTGTTGACAACAATAAAGTCGTCATTTTCGAACAGGATCAGGTCTTTAAAGGAAGGATATTTCAAATTCTAAGTTTCTAAAGCACAAAAGTACTAAGAAAGTTCGAATTTATACCCCACGCCCTTCACTGTAGAAACATAATGTTCTCCCAACTTTTCCCGCAATTTTCGAATATGGACGTCAATTGTACGATTGGTAACGACTACAGAATCCTCCCAAATATTTTTCAGTATAGATTCTCTGGTATATACTTTTCCAGGTTTTGAAGCCAATAGATACAGCAGTTCAAACTCCTTTTTAGCAAGCACAACTTTATCTCCACTTTGATACACGAGGTATGCTTCACGATCAATCACCAAGTCACCAATCTCTATCTTGTTTTCTGATGGTTCTTCTGTGCTGTTGTTGCGACGTAAAATAGCATTGATTCTGCTAACCAGCGCTCTTGGTTTAATGGGTTTTGCGATATAATCATCTGCGCCAACGTTGAAACCTGCAATTTCAGAGTACTCTTCACTTCTTGCAGTTAAGAACACCATGAAAGTATTTTTAAATTCAGGAATGGCCCTCATTAGCCTACAGGCCTCTATTCCGTCCATCTTCGGCATCATGATATCAAGTACAATCAAGTCTGGATGAACCTTCTTTGCAAGCGATATCCCCTCCTGTCCATTACTGGCTGTAAACACGGTATACCCTTCCTTCTTCAGGTTGTATTCAACAAGCTCTAAGATATCTGGTTCATCATCAACAATTAAAATCTTCTGGTTTGTAGCACTCATATCCTTAAACTATTTGTGACGAAATTAGGCAAAGTAATGTTTCAACGGGTTAAACGCAGGTTAACAAATTGTTAACTCGTAATTTTCAGCTAACATTAGCGAAGTCTATTATAGTGTTTTTTCCAGAAATGCAGCTAACTCATCTCCTCTCAGGTTCTTAGCGATAATTTTACCTGTTGGATCAATAAGGAAGGAACTTGGAATTGCTTCAATCTGGTACAATCTTACAGTAGGACCTTCAAAATCGCTTAACTCGCTTGCATGTGCCCAGGTAAGTTTATCTGCAGCAATGGCCTGCTCCCATGCTTTCGGATCCTTATCAAGCGAAATACCCAATATGGTAAAGTTTTTATCTTTATAAGTGTTATATGCTCTAACAATATTTGGATTCTCATTGCGGCATGGCATACACCAAGATGCCCAGAAATCAAGCAAGACGTATTTACCTTTAAAATCAGCCAGGCTGATCGGCTTCCCATCTATTCCGTTCATTGTGAAGGCCGGAGCATCCTGCCCTACCTGTACGCTTTTGAGTTTGGCCATACGCACCAGAAAGTCTGTGACAGCCTGATTGTCATTGAACTTGCTTTTAATCTTGTCTGAATAAGCAATGAACTGCTCTTCATATTCTGAAGGATTTAGAGAGTTCATGGCATAAAAACTTGTCAACGCATCCGGGTTCTCATTTGCAAACTTTAGTATAAAGTTCACCATGTCATCAGAAACTTTAATCAATTCAGGGCGTAATTGATCTGCGATCATCTCACGCTTGTCCGGATTGGCACTTACTTGTTTTTCGAAGTTCGCCTGAATCTCAGCCATCCTAGCATTGTACTTATTCTTGTAGGTATTGAGTTCTTGCAGTTTATCTGCTTCGGTTGCACCAGATATCTCGTAGGCCATACTCTGATCATTTAAATCTGCATGAAGTTTAATCCTATCGCCGTTTTTTGCAATCACCACATACTCATTCTGATTCGCTGCAACTTTAAAGAAATCTACTGCTTTTGTAGATCTGCTAAACTTAAATTCGCCCTTATCATTTAAGACTGTTGAGTCAACCGGGATGTTATTGTTGTTGACCAAAGCAAAGAGGTATATTTTAGCTTGTGGATCACCATTTTCAAACTTTCCTTCAATGGTAAAATCATCATTGCTTTTACAGGCCGCTAAAACGCCTATGCACATCAGGAACAACCAGCTTAGTTTCTTCATATTATTTTAATTTATCAAGTATAATTGCGTTTACTTTTTGTGGATCTGCTTTTCCTTTAGCGAGTTTCATCACTTCGCCTACAAACAGGCCCAATACACCTTTTTTTCCTTTTTTGTAAGCTTGTACCTGCGGATGCAACTTTTCAAGTACCTGGTCTACAAAGCCCTCCAGTTCATCGGTGTCTTCCGCAATGAACAGGTTAAGCGCTGTCGCTACAGATTCAACGTCTTCTTGCTGGTCTTTAATATTTGGCAGGAGTTGCTGTAGCGCTATTTGTTGTGTAATCTTCTTTTCATCAACAAGGTTGATCACTTGCGCAAGCTGGACTGGACTGGTCAAAAACTCCGTGATTGAAATTTGTTGCTCGGCCATCAACGCACGCAATGGACCTATAAGCCAGTTTACCAAGCTTTTTTTATGCTTTATATGTGCAGAAGCCTTGTTAAAGTAGGTAAGAAGATCATTATCATCTGCAAGTAAAGCTGCGTCAGATCGGTTGATTTTAAACTCCGTCATCAATCCAAGCATAATCTGCTTTGGCAGCAATGGCATACCTGCCTTCACATCAGCCAGCCATACGTCTGAGATCACCACAGGTGGTAAATCAGGATCCGGGAAATAACGATAGTCATTTGCCTCTTCCTTGCTTCGCATTGGTGAAGTTGTGCCAGCATCTGCGTCAAAATTCAATGTGCTTTGGACGATTTCGCCTCCGGATGAAACAACTTCCACCTGGCGTCCAAACTCAAAATCAATAGCCCTGCGGACATTTCTAATGGAGTTCAGGTTCTTAACTTCACACCGGGTGCCAAATACTGAACTACCTTTTTCTCTGATGGAAATGTTTGCATCACAACGAAGGCTGCCTTCCTCCATATTACCATCGCTCACATTGAGGTGACGCACGAGCTTTCTAATTTCAACCAGCAATGCCGAAGCCTCCTCAGCTGAACGGATATCGGGTTCTGTGACAATTTCAATCAAAGGTACGCCAGCACGGTTAAGGTCTATCATGCTGAAAGCATCATGTTGGTCGTGCATGCTTTTACCTGCATCTTCCTCCAGGTGGATACGATTGATACCAATTGTTTTTTCCGACCCGTCCGAAAGTGTAATCTTAATATGACCGTTAATACATATTGGCTTGTTATCTTGCGTGATTTGATAGCCTTTTGGCAGATCCGCATAGAAATAGTTTTTTCGATCGAAATAGTTCAGCTGATTGATGCTGCAGTTGAGTGCAAGACCAATGCGCATGGCTTTTTCGATAACTTCCTTATTAAGCTTCGGCAACGCACCAGGTAATCCAATTGTTACCGGAGAGATATGCGCATTTGCATCGGCGCCGAAGGCAGCGCTGTCTGATGAAAAGATTTTACTTTCAGTATTAAGCTGAACATGTATTTCCAGCCCTGATACTAATTCAAATTGCGTTTGATCTGTATTCATTTCTAAAGCAAAGATAACCAAATATGTTAAACGTTCAGTTTGGGTGCTATGATGATCGTGGCACAAACTTTGAATTTTGCTTAACACACAAAATGAAATATTATGAAGAGATTGTTGTTGATGGCAACACTTGGCTTTGCGGCCCTGTGTGTCAGCCCTGCGAAAGCACAGGTTAATGTAAATGTAAATATTGGTGCCCAGCCCGCCTGGGGTCCTGCAGGCTATAATCATGTAGATTATTACTATTTGCCAGAGGTTGAAACCTATTATTATGTACCCTCCCGTACATTCATCTACCTGAAAGGCAACAAGTGGGTAAAAACTAAGCGACTGCCCGCAAGGCATCGTGGATATGATCTACATAGAGGGCAGAAGGTAGTCATCAATTCACCAAGGCCTTATCTGCGGCATCAAAACTACAGGTCACAATATGGATACGCAAGCTATGCGCCGGCCCGAGTAAGCAGACAGCGGGTGGTTTACCGTGATTATCCGGTAGCGAAACACCATGGTAAAAAAGACAAGCATAAACATAATAAGGGCAAGCGGCACCAAGATCGTGGAAGGCATTAAACAACAAAGGCACCCTATGGGTGCCTTTGTTGTTTAAAAACGTGTGAACTATGGAAGATTATTTACCACTGCTTCTGCTTTCTTCAGTACTTCCGTAAGGCCGGCCTTGTTCTTTCCACCAGCGGTGGCATAAAACGGCTGACCGCCTCCGCCACCCTGGATTTCTTTAGCCAGGTCCCTGATTATTACCGCAGCATTTAAGCCTCTATCCTCAATCAGATTCTCTGATAACATGACCGTGATGCCTGGCTTATCGTCAATCAAGGTTGTGAAAACCAAAAACAACTCGTCCATGATGTCCTTCACCGAATAAGCAAGGTTCTTAACGGCTTCTGCGCTTTGCAGGTCTACATGGGTTGCAATCAGGTTAATGCCCTTTATGGTTTTAACATGATGTACGATCTCATTCTTGAGGTTAGCAGCATGTTCTACTAAACCTTTCTCTGCTTCTTTCTTCAGTTTAGCATTTTCTTCAATAAGAGCTGTCACTGCAGATTTAAGATCTCTGTTTCCTTTAAGTAATGATTTTAGCTCGTTGAGCTCTCTTTCCTGATTAATTACGAAAGCCTCTGCTTTATCCGCGGTGATGGCTTCTATACGCCTAACACCAGCAGCTACAGCGCTCTCCGACGTGATTTTAAAATAACCTATCTGACCGGTTGCCTGCACGTGAGTTCCGCCACATAGTTCCTTGGAAAAATGATCATCGAACGTGATTATACGTACCAAGTCGCCATATTTTTCACCAAATAGTGCCGTGACGCCGCTTGAAATGGCTTTTTCGTATGGCACATATCTTTGTTCTTTAAGCGGAATATTTTCGCGGATCTTCTTGTTTACCAAATGCTCAATATTAGCGAGCTCCTCATCGGTGATTTTAGCGAAATGTGAAAAGTCAAAGCGCAAATAATCTGGTGTCACCAACGATCCTTTTTGGTTTACATGTGGACCTAAAATCTTCTTCAACGCTGCATGTAACAGGTGGGTCGCACTATGGTTGTCTTGGGAAAGCAGACGTTTGTCTTCATCGATTACAGCCCAGAAAGAGCCTTCAAGGTCTTCCGGAAGTGTATCCGCGTAATGTACAATAACGCCGTTTTCTTTCTTGGTGTTCGTGATATCAACAAAAAACATCCTGCTGTGATCTTCCAGACGACCGGTATCACCTACCTGTCCGCCGCTTTCTGCATAGAATGG
>DCLG01000042.1:15746-17687 GCA_002320935.1 Pedobacter sp. UBA1654
TTCTTTCTGCTGCAATAAAGCTTTATGGTATTCTTCCATGTCAACAGACCAGCGCTGCTCGCGCGCCATCAATTCTGTAAGATCGATGGGAAAGCCATAGGTATCGTTTAGCTCAAACGCAAAATCCCCCGAAATCACCATCTGATCTTTAAGGATGCTATATACCCAGGGATCATTAAATGATTTCTCGGGATCAATAGCATTCTCCGACATCAGGAATTCAGCCTGCTTAGTTGTATAGTTTTCAAAACGTTGTATACCAGTAGCTAAGGTTCTTAGGAAAGAAATCTCCTCTTCCAGCACGACCTTCTGAACGAAATCCTGCTGTGCTGCGAGCTCGTCAAATACACCGACGAATTGCTGTGCAAGTACCGGCACCAACTGGTTCAGAAATGGCTCTTTCAAATCAAGAAATGTGTATGCATACCGGACAGCACGGCGTAAGATTCGGCGGATCACATACCCGGCTTTATTATTAGNNGTATATGGTCGGCCATAACACGCATCGCAATATCAGCCTTCTCATCAGCACCATAAACCTTCCCCGCCTTAGCTGCGATGAACTGAATAAGCGGCTGGAACACATCCGTATCATAATTAGACTCTTTTTCCTGTAATACACGGACTAGTCTTTCAAAGCCCATGCCTGTATCAACATGCTGTGCAGGTAATGGTTGTAACGACCCGTCTTTCAACCGGTTAAATTGCATAAATACGTTATTCCATATCTCAATTACCTGCGGATGATCAGCGTTTACCAATGACTTGCCGGATGTAGTCTCCCGCTCGGTTATTGGACGGCAATCTACGTGGATTTCAGAGCAAGGACCACAAGGCCCCATATCACCCATCTCCCAAAAGTTGTCCTTCTTATTACCAAGGATAATTCTGTCTTCTGAAACATATTGAAGCCAGATGTCATATGCTTCCTGATCTTTTGGTAGTCCTTCCTTTTCATCACCCTGGAATACCGACACATAAAGTTTATCTTTAGGAATCTGATAAACTTCAGTTAGAAGTTCCCAGCTCCAGGCAATTGCTTCCTTTTTAAAATAATCTCCGAAACTCCAGTTCCCAAGCATTTCAAACATGGTATGATGGTAAGTATCCAGTCCTACTTCTTCCAAATCATTATGCTTCCCCGAAACCCGGAGGCAGCGCTGTGTATCAGCAGCCCGGCTATACTTTATAGGTGCTTCACCTAAAAATAGGTCTTTGAACTGATTCATACCAGCAATGGTGAACATCAGGGTCGGATCATTCTTAACGACGATCGGCGCAGAGGGAACAATCTGATGGGCTTTCGATCTGAAAAATTCTAAGTAGGCGGTTCTAATTTCTTTTGCTGTCATCGTATTTGAGTATAAGGAACAAAATTAAAATTTTATTACGGTATTCTACTAAAATCCCTTTACATTTGAACACTTTAGATAAGAGCCGTAATCAACTAATAATCAAATATAAACTATGCCATATAAAGATCGGGAAATTAATAAGATGTACTATACAATGGGTGAAGTAACGGAAATGTTTGGTGTCAATGCTTCCCAGATCCGCTTTTATGAAAAAGAGTTTGATGTACTGCAGCCTAAGAAAAACAAGAAAGGCAATCGTCTTTTTACACCAGAAGACATTGAAAATTTAAAGATTATATTTCACCTGGTTGACGACAAAGGATTTACATTAAAGGGTGCAAAGGACCACCTGAAAAATAATAACACTGAGGTAAAAGAAAATCAAAAGATTATTGCCTCATTGGAAAGATTGAAAGACTTTCTTTTGAAACTCAACGAGGAAATATAGCTTTCAAAATTTGATTTAGACTTTCCCGCAGCCTGGGCTACCTTGGGCAGATGGTACCTCAGGATAAACCATCCTCACATCTTATATACAGCAGCCTGCTCTTAATGGCTTTGCTCCTGCTCGGCATCCCGGCCCGTG
>DCLG01000042.1:17694-21337 GCA_002320935.1 Pedobacter sp. UBA1654
ATTTCGATCTCTCGGAATTGAATGATAATCTTATTGGCTTTAAGCGTAAACCAATCGACCTCAACAAAACTGACATGGAAGAGTTGAAGTCACTTTTCTTCCTTTCACCCCTACAGATCAGTAATTTTCTCAGCTACAGAAAAGCAAACGGAACGATTAACAATGTCTTGGAACTGCAGTCGATTGACGGTTTTGATATACTTACGTTGGAACGTTTATTCCCTTTTGTAAAAGTTGGAGGCGAAAGCGAGTTAAAGACAGTATTTAACAGGCAGATATTCAAAGCGGCCGAGCAGGAACTCTTCCTCCGCTATGGCCAAACCATACAAAAGCAACGTGGGTTTGAAGAACTTCCCGGAAGTCGCTACATGGGCTCCCGGGAAAAGCTACTTGGCAANNAAATACAGGTACCGCTACAAGGACAAGCTGGCCGCTAATCTTGTTCTTGAAAAAGATGCCGGAGAATATCTCTTCAGCGGACCGAATAAGACGTCCATGGACTTCATGTCGGGAAACGTTAGCTTATCCAATTTTGGAGCAGTTAAGACAGCAGTGATCGGCGACTACAATCTGCAGTTTGGGCAAGGGCTAACGATGTGGTCGGGCTTTGGTTACGGGAAAGGTCCGGATGTTACCAGTGTGGCCAAGAAAGATCTGGGCATCCGGCCATATAGTTCGGCAAATGAGATCAGTTTTCTTAGAGGTGCTGCAATTGGTCTTAGTATTACCAATAATTGGCTACTTACTGCTTTCGGTTCAAGCCGGAACCTGGATGCAAGCACCAGAACAGCTGATGATGGCACTATTACGCAGGTAAATATGAGTTCAAGCGGACTTCATCGGACAGCAACAAAGCTAAGAAACCGAAGCACACTTGGTCAACGGGTACTAGGCGGAGCGGTACAATACCTGTCGGATAACCTCAACGCTGGCTTTGTCGCATATAACACTGCTTACTCGAATGCCTTCGTGACAGGACCGCTCGGCTACAATCAGCATAATTTTACCGGACGCGACTTGACAAACCTGGGCATTCACTACAACTACACTTTTCAGAACATATATTTCTATGGAGAAATTGCACATAGTCTTAACGGCGGTATAGCGATGGTGCATGGTGCCATGGCGAGCTTATCACGTACCATTTCTGTAGTTGCTGTAAACCGCTCCTACGACAAGAATCATCACAGCTTCTTCACAAGAAGTCTCGGTGAAACAGTCGATGCCAGAAATGAAAAGGGATGGTATGCTGGCCTCAATATTACGCCCAGCAAAAAGATCACTTTCGCCCTGTATGGCGATAAATTCAGCTTTCCGTGGTTAAAGTACCGTGTCGACAAACCTTCAAATGGATATGAGCTACTCAGCCAGGCAGTATACACCCCAACAAAAACCTTTAAAGCGAGTATTCGATTTAAAACTGAACGGAAGCAGCAGAATCCAGATGTCGATGTAGACAGCACTTACATCGTTAATCTGCGGAAGACCAATTATAGACTTGCACTGTCATGGGCAATCAACCGGAGTGTGACGNNTTTTTTTTTTTTTATTATTAAAAAAAAAAAAAAAGAACTAGAAGAGTTTTTTTTTAAATTGTTTATTTTTTTTTTTAGTGGAAATTTTTTTCCCTAAATGTCTAATAATAAATAAAAAAAAAAAAAAAATGGTGGTTTTCCGGGATTTTGGCTTTATGGTTTACCAGGACGTCAACATCCACCCTTCTGGAAAAAAGCTATCGGGGAGCGCAAGATTAGCCATTTTCAACACAGACTCCTACAACAGTCGTGTTTACGCATACGAGGATGATGTGCTACATAGTTCGGGTTTTGGGATGTACAATGGTAAAGGCTTTCGCAGCTATATCAATTTAAGGTACAAAATGTCAAGAAGTCTTGATGTTTGGGCACGATATGCGGCTTTCCTCTATCAGGATGTGGAAACTGTTGGTTCAGGCCTCGACCTCATTCAAGGTAACAAAAAGAACGAGTTGAAATTCCAATTACGCTATCAGTTCTAATATGACGAACAGTGCTGAACTTGTATTCGTAAGATTAGTTATACCGATGATCATTGGTATACTTTGTTTTTCCAATGGAGCTGGACTAAACTGGAGCTATGTACTTAGTGGTCTTTTAGTAGTTTGCACAGCGATTCTGTTGTTTGCAAATCTTAAATACAAAAAACTTGGCAGCACCAACTATAAAGTGATCATCTACTGTTCCTTTTATGTGTACCCAATTATTTTAGGTGGCTGGCTGACACTCAAGAATGACCAGCGGCTTCAAAAAGAACATTTTTCAAAAATTAAAGGCGACTATTTGAAAGTGGAAATAAATGAAGAGCCCAGGCTAAAAAACAATATCCTTGGTCTTCGCGCGGAAGTCCTGCAAGTTCTTCACCAATCAAAAGTCAAACCAGCCAGCGGGCAGCTCCTGATTTCTGTGCAGATGGACACTTCTATTACCGCAGCCCGGTCGCATCTGAAGTATGGTGATCAGCTTTTTATACCGGCGAATTACAAGGAAATAGCGGCGCCACGTAACCCATATGAGTTTGACATGCGCAACTGGTATGCTCGTCAGAACTTTTACCATCAGGTATTCCTTCAACAGGAACAAGTACTCAGACACAAATCATCCAAGGGCAATCCAATTTACGCCTGGGCATTGGAAGTGCGGCAAAATCAAGTCGCGCGATTTCGAAGCTTGATACGCAATGATGAAGCTTATGCTGTTGCCTCCACCCTGATCCTGGGTTATCGCGCAGATTTAAGTGAAGAAACCCTAATGGCATACTCTAAGACAGGAACCATCCACGCGCTGTCGGTTTCTGGTATGCACGTTGGCTTAATATACCTGATCATCAATTTCGTTTTAAGCATATTTGAACGCGGCAGATATGGACCCATCTTCAAGTTACTGGTTGCTGTTTCGCTGATCTGGCTATATGCAATTATCGCTGGACTTGCTCCTTCTGTATTACGCTCTGCAATTATGTTAACGATCTATATTCTCGGCCGCACTTTCAAGCGCCAGCAGAATGGTTATAACCTACTTTGCTTTTCCGCATTCATAATGTTGCTATACAATCCGCTATTGATCTATGATGTGGGCTTCCAATTATCATATGTATCCGTATTTGGGCTAATCTTTTTGCAACCACTGATTTATGGTTGGTTCGAGCTTGACAATTTCCTGGCTGATAGACTCTGGAACTTTTTTGCGCTTTCGCTGGCTGCCCAGTTGGTAACGTTTCCCTTAGCCATTTACTACTTTCATCAGTTCCCTGTGTATTTCCTGATCAGCAATCTATTTATCTTGATCCCCGTTTCGTTGATCATGTACATGGGCCTGGCAATTATCATATTGAGAGTTGACTTACTTGCGCCACTTTTCGAGTGGCTAATTAAGGCAACGAACCTCGGTCTGCAATGGATTTCTGATTTACCGCTTGCATCTTTATCTGGTATATGGATCACCGGAACGGAACTCCTGCTGCTTTGCCTGGCATTATCAGCAGGCTGCATCGCAATCCTGACATACAGTAAGTTACTTAGCTATACCTCACTTTCGTGTTTTTGCCTTTTAGTCCTAAGTGTTGGAATAGCCAAATTGCAGACTTCCAGCCAAAAAAAGATTATTTT
>DCLG01000050.1:0-2919 GCA_002320935.1 Pedobacter sp. UBA1654
TAGTCGTCCGTATTCACCTCAATTGCACTCTTGTTGATGTTTAATCCCCATTGTTCAATCGGACCTAACTTAGGACTTAATCCGAACAAGGGAATCAGGTGATCTGCTTCAACGTTGGTCACTTCCATAGAACGGTTGTGAATGACCTCAACATTCTCCAGTTTGCCAGTTCCAGAAACCGCATTTAAGTTACTGTTCAGAATCAGGTTGATTTTGCCGCTGTCTGCAAGTGCCATTACTTTATTTACAGAGTCTGGTGCACCTCTGAAGCTTTCACTCCTGTGAACCAATGTAAGCTGATCTACAACGTCTGCAAGGAAAATGGTCCAGTCAAGCGC
Organism: Pedobacter sp. UBA1654; assembly: GCA_002320935.1. GTDB lineage: Bacteria > Bacteroidota > Bacteroidia > Sphingobacteriales > Sphingobacteriaceae > Pedobacter. The sequence continues at coordinate 339 of DCLG01000050.1, forward strand.
CGAGTCACCACCACCTGCAATCACCATCTTCTGGTCACGGTATTTCTCCGGGTCAAGGATCATGTAGTTTACACCTTTACCATTTTCAAACTGCTCCAATCCTGCTACTGCAGGTTTACGAGGCTCAAAACAGCCAAGGCCACCAGCAATAACCACAACTTTGGCTTCAATCACGGTGCCCATATTTGTGGTGAGTACAAAATCCTGTTCGCCACGTTTTTCAAGACCCTCAATACGTTCACCTAAGGTAAAACCAGGGTGGAAAGGCTTTGCTTGTTCCATCAGGTTATCAATCAGCTCCTGTGCAAGTACTGTCGGATATCCTGGGATGTCGTATATAGGTTTTTTAGGATATATCTCTGAAAGTTGTCCGCCTACCTGAGGTAAATAATCTATCAGGTGACAACGCATTTTTAGTAAACCTGCTTCAAATATTGCGAAAAGACCAACCGGTCCGGCGCCAACGATGGCTATATCTGTAGAAATCATGTATTTAAATTTGTGGCGAATTTACAAAACTAGTTTGTAATGATTCTAAGCTGTAAACAAATGCTTCAAATCTGACTATATTTGTCGCAATTGATGACAAAGAAAATATATTTTGCCTCTGATTTCCATCTGGGATCGCCTAATCACCAACAAAGCAGGATGCGTGAAGACCGCATTATACGCTGGTTAAACTTTATAGAACCCACGTGTTCCGAATTATTCCTTATGGGAGATGTATTCNNAAGGCTACGCCCGTTTACAGGGAAAGCTTGCCATGATGAGCGACGCAGGCATCAAAATCTACTTTTTTAAAGGAAACCACGACATGTGGGTGTATGACTATTTCACGACCGAGCTTGGTATGCAGATCATCAGTGATGAGTTTGAAATGGAGCGCAATGGAAAAAAGTTTTATCTGCATCATGGCGACGGTTTAGGCCCGGGAGATCATAAATATAAATTCCTTCGTAAAATATTCCGCAATCCGGCATGCCAGTGGTTGTTTTCACTGGTGCCCCCAAGAGTGGGAATTGGTATTGCGAATGCCTGGTCAGACAGCAGCCGTACAAAGAAGGCGCATGCCTACACCGTTCCGGAGGATGAATGGCTGTTTACCCATGCTTCAGAGCAACTCCAAAAAAAATATTACGACTACTTCATCTTTGGGCATCGCCATCTGCCACTTGACCTAAAGGTTGGAAGTAGCAGTCGTTATGTGAATACCGGAGAATGGATCAATTACAGTTCTTATGCTGTTTTCGACGGCAACGAGCTAGCCCTGAAATATTTTGAAAAGGAATATTAAGCGAAAAACCTTATTTTTGCATTCCAAACCTAATACCTGACCCGGAATATTCTTTAGAAGGTCAGGTAATTTAATTTCTAAAAACATATGTTAGAAAAATTAGAAGCTATTAAGCTGCGCTGGGAAGATGTAGAAGAGCAGTTAAGCAATCCTGATACCATGCAGGATATGAAGCGCTTTGCACAACTCAACAAAGAATATAAAGACCTTACCAAGATTGTAGACGAGTACAAAGTTTACAAGAATGTAATGAGTAATATAGAAGCCAACAAAGAGATCTTAAGCAATGAAAAAGATGCAGAGATGCGTGACATGGCGAAAGAAGAATTGGACATGCTTTTAAAGCAGCAAGAGGAGCTGGAAGAACGCGTACGTTTAATGCTGATTCCGAAAGACCCTGAAGATGCAAAGAATGCAGTGTTTGAGATCCGTGGTGGTACTGGTGGTGATGAAGCCGCGTTATTTGCTGGCGACCTGTACCGTATGTACACGCGTTTCTTTGAGCAGAAGCGTTGGAAAGTAGAGGTTGTAGATGTGACTGAAGGTACAGCAGGTGGTTACAAAGAGGTAATTCTGAAAGTGTCCGGAGAAGATGTATATGGCCAACTGAAATACGAATCTGGTGTACACCGCGTACAACGTGTACCAGAAACCGAAACACAGGGTAGGGTGCACACTTCTGCAGCTTCTGTAGCAGTATTGCCAGAGGCGGAGGAAATAGACTTCTATCTTAACCCTGCAGATATTGACCTACAGACCTCCCGTTCAGGTGGTGCCGGTGGACAGAACGTAAATAAGGTGGAAACCAAAGTTCAGCTTACCCACAGGCCATCCGGAATTGTTGTTGTTTGTCAGCAGGAGCGTTCGCAGTTAGGTAACCGCGAGATTGCTATGGAGATGCTTAGAAGTAAACTTTACGACATTGAATTGCAGAAAAAGAATGGTGACATTGCTGCAAGGAGAAAAACCATGGTATCTACGGGTGACCGCTCAGCAAAAATCAGAACTTACAATTACCCACAGGGAAGGGTTACCGATCACCGTATTGGATTGACACTTTACAACCTGAATGCCGTAATGGATGGTGGTGTTCAGGAGTTAATTGATGCGCTTCAGTTCGCTGAGAACGCAGAAAAGATGAAAGAAGGCGCAACCATTTAATTTTTTATCGCTGGAACATAAGCAGTTATCCGGCGCTTTAGGATTTTATAAAATAAATGTTGCAAACTAAGATATTCAATCTATATTTGCATTCCCGAAAGGGACAAACGGACCGGTAGTTCAGCT
>DCLG01000050.1:2955-15412 GCA_002320935.1 Pedobacter sp. UBA1654
AGTCCCGTCCGGTCCGCAAAAGCCACTCCAACGAGTGGCTTTTTTGTTTATATGCCTTTTTATCATTAATGTCTTTGATTAAAGCGGTATTTATTTATATTTGCACTCCCAATGGGGAAACGGACCGGTAGTTCAGCTGGTTAGAATGCCGCCCTGTCACGGCGGAGGTCGCGGGTTCGAGTCCCGTCCGGTCCGCAAAAAGCACTCAGTCGAGTGCTTTTTTTGTTTAAACTGTTTTTCGTGCATCTCCTAAAAAGGCATTGGTGATTTTTTTATCCTAAACTTCTTCTGTAATTTGAAGGAGACATCTTAGTCCGTTTTTTGAAAAAATTATAAAAGTGTGCCGGCTCATCAAAACCCAGGTAATAACCAATTTCAGAAACATTCAATTGCGTGTGTTTCAACAAATATTTAGCCTCAGCAATTAACCTTTCTGCAATATGGTAAGTTGTCGTTTTACCTGTAGTTTCCTTTACTGCCCTATTTAAATGATTCACATGAATCGCCAGCACCTCTGCAAAGTCTCTTGCCGATCTTAATTTAAATCTGGAAGCAGGTAGTTCAATTGGGAATTGCCTGTCAAGTAATTCATTGAATATCGATGTTATACGTGAATTAGCATTTGAATGGTGGTACAATAGTACAGCAGGCTCCAATTTTATTGCAAAATGAAGTATTTCTGTCAAATAAGAACGTATGAGATCATACTTCAGATAATAATCTGATTTTGCCTCTGTAATCATCCTTTCAAAAATATGGCTTACTTCCCGGTCCTGTTCTGCATTCAAGCTGTAACTTGGTTTACTGTCGATTGCATACATCGGCATACTTTTAATATCCCTGCGTAATCCTTCTGAAAAAAACGCTTCTTTAAAAATGCAGAAAAAGCCAGTCTCATCAGAGAGTGCCTCCCATGTATATGGACATTAGGATTGAAGAACATCAGCGTAGATCCTGACATCTCTATACTTTTATCTGCGTAGTGGCAACGGTTGTTGCCCCTGATGAAGCTAATCTTATAGAAACTCCTTTTGCTATAAACAGCAGGGGCGTTAGCAGGGAAACCATTATCCTCCAAAGAAAACACATTAAAGTGCAACGCATCAGACGATGATTGTTCTGAAACCACGATGTCTCTGCTCTTGTAAAATTCTTTAAAATCTTCACTCTCATGCATAAAAGATCCTTAGCTGATAAAAAATATACAATAGACTTAATCGTCATACAGGCTGGCTAACCTTGATCTTCCTTATTGTAGTCAATGTTTGTTTTTTGCTAAAAAGTGTGTGAATTGACCTAACGCGAAATTTAATGAGCCGATACATTTGTGCTTATAAATTTAATATATTCAATATGAAAAACAACTTTGTAACGAATGAATTGGAGGGAAAAGTAGCCGTTATTACTGGAGCGGCTAGTGGTATAGGCAGAGCAACAGCAGCACTGCTTTATGCTCGTGGTGTAAGTGTAGTTGCCGAAGATTATAATCCCGCTGTAAAAGAGATGGCCGAAGAATTTCCCGGAATGGTAACACTGGTTGGAGATGTTACTGAAGAGCAAACCGCTAAAGAAGTGGTTGATCTTGCAATTAAACATTTTGGAAAGCTGGATATTTTAGTGAACAATGCTGGTCGTATCATCAATAAATTAGTGGTAGATACTACACTGGAAGACTGGAATTTGATGCTGGCAACAAATGTTACAGGGGCGTTCCTCCATTCTAAGGAAGCTCTGAAGGCAATGATTCCCAATAAAAGTGGGGCTATTATAAACATTGGTTCATATGCCTGCTATTTCAGTTTTCCAACAATCTCGGCCTATAGCGCATCGAAGGGTGCATTAGCACAACTAACAAAAACAGCCGCTTTAGAAGGCATAGAACATGGTATTCGTGTAAATGCCATTGGCGTAGGTGATGTGGTAACTAATATAATTAATGAGCACCAGGAAAACGGTCGTGATTTTTTGGCAGAACACGGAAAACTAGCACCAATCAAGAGGGCAGCTGAACCAGAAGAAATTGCCGAGATTGTGTCTTTCCTAGCATCCGAAAGAGCCAGCTTTATTGTCGGATCGATCTTGATGGCAGATGGCGGAATTAGTACTATTATACAATAAGAATGTCCTACCTAAATTGCTGATGTTTGTGGTATCAAACAGTTATTTGTCGCAATGCATCAGAATCTAAGGAACCACATTGAAAAGATAGTACCGCTCACCGACCAGGAATTTGAGTTTGTAAGTAGGCATTTTATTGTCAAAACGTTTAAAAAACATCAGTTTCTGGTTCAGGCGGGTGAATCGGTGCGCTATAATTATTATGTGATTTCGGGGCTCTTAAAGCTTGTTTATACAGATGCTTCAGCAAAGGAACACATACTGGCATTCGCTATGGAAGATTGGTGGGACAGTGACTTTCAGGCTTATTATACCCAAACGGAAGCCAGCTTATCGCTGGAGTGTATAGAAGATACCGAGGTGCTTTGCCTTTCCCTCGAGAACTATCACGCACTACGTGCTGGCCTTCCCAAAATAGAGCACTTCTTCCTTGAGAAAGTCACCCTGGGCTTTCTTGCTGCACAACGACGAATACTTTCTTTGATGACAACCAGTGCAAAAGAGCGTTATGAGCAGCTGGCAAAACAGTATCCTTCATTATTGCAGCGAATTCCAAAGACCATGCTTGCTGCATATCTGGGCGTTTCGCGGGAAACGCTAAGCAGATTAGCCCGGTAGTGTGATTTAAGTCACAGCAAAAACGTGCGGTAGGTCACCGCCATTGTTTTCCCGTTATCCAGAACTTTGGAACAATCAATTCATGCATCTGCATGGACAAACGAATAAAAACAAAGTAATGGAAAAACGAATTATTAATCCCTGGAAGTGGCAGGACGACCGTCATTATGTACAGGCAGTGGAGGTCAAAGCAGTTCAAAGCACCTTATATTGCGCAGGCCAGGCTGCGGTACATGCAGATGGAACTTCAAGTTCAGCTGATATGAGAACACAATTGCAACTTGCCATACAGAACCTGGAGCAGGTGATCAGCGAAGCCGGATATGAAACTAAAAACATTGTCCGCCTTAATGTTTATACAACATCTCACGAAGAGTTCTTTCCCTGTTTTGATTTTTTTGGTGAATGGATCGCCAGAAATGACATCAAACAGGCAGCTACTTTTGTTGAAGTGAAAACGCTTTTCGAAACACTAAAGATAGAACTTGAGGCTACGGTTGTAAGATAAAACTTCCAGTTATTCAGCGGAGGGGATCATACCCTAAGTTGTTCCCTGATCGCATCTTTATCAATCAGGGAACACACCTCGTTGATCTTGTTATCGCTTAATTTATAGAATACATGTTCGCAGAATTGTACCTTTCTTCCATTTACGGCGATACCCATGAATATTTTCACTGGTGTGATGCTCCCGCCAAAGACAATCAACATACCTGTTGTAAAATGTGATCCTTTATGATCTTTGCATAAGTAGTCCTCTTCAGCTCGTTAAAAACTATTTTAAAAGTTCAAGGATCTTCTTAGTGATGTCTGTATTCTGAAGGAAGCCGGTGAACTGATTGGCTCCAGGACCGTAACTTAGTAAAGGGACAGGTAAACCGGTATGATCGCCTGTGGTATACGTGGCCATTATGGAACCCGATTTATAGTTCCCATCAAGAACAATCAACCCTCCAGTCTCATGGTCGGAGGTAATTATCACCAAAGTCTCGCCATTATTATCTGCAAACTTCAAAGCCTTACCAATTACCCGGTCAAAGCTCAAATACTCATCAATACTAATGTTTAGTTTATTGCTGTGTCCGCCGTGGTCAATCTTTGCACCTTCCACCATCAGAAAGAATCCCTTATTGTTATCGGCAGACAAAAACTTTACACTTTTGTCAAATGCTTCTTCTATTAATCTAAAGTTGTCCGCCGGGCGATCATTGTCGAAGCATAGAACACGCTTGCTTTTGCTGCCCTCTGGCAAAGCATTCAAACCGGTATAGATTTCAAATCCACTTGCTTTTACCTGGTTCAAGATTTCCTGCCCGCCTGCATCAAAAGCTTCATGGTTACCGCCAATGACTAACGATAGCGGACTTCGACTCAGATCCTGTGCAATGCTTTCGTTTTGATCACGCTCGGTCTGGTGGGCATAGAAGGCGGCAGGTGTTGCCCCGGTTACACGGTCATTGGTTATAATACCTGAACGGATGCCCGTTTTAGCCAATCGTTCTGGGAGGTTCGGAATTGCTTTTCCGTTAGCATCCATGCCGATATACCTGTTATTTGTTTTTTCACCCGTTGCCATTGCGGTTGCACCAGCGGCAGAGTCGGTCGTATAGTCGTTAGCCGCTGCTGTATTGGAAAATCCTACGTGTTTTATGTGGGTTGCATTCAACCATCCGCCATTAGCAGTGGCGGCTGCCCAAAAGGAGGAAAAGCCCGACCCATCGCTAATCAGCAAAATCACGTTCTTTGGTTTCCTTTTTCCATTGTCCGTCCTAAACGTTGGCTGATAAACCTCATGCCTGTCTTTCGCAGTATAGGTGTTGTCAGCATACTTATTTAGAAAAGTAGCCATTTCAGAGGGGGAATCAGTATTTAGGTAATCGACGCCCATCTTCATGAAAGCCTGCCAGCAGGTCTTTGTATCTGGATTTCCCCAAAAGCGTATTGGCTTTCCAACCCGGTGTACGGAGTCTACGAAATTTCTTGCCCTTAAAGAATCCGGCGCCGTCATGCGTCCCAAGCCGTTCCACTCGCTGAAATCCCTGAAATTAGCGCTAAAAAAAGCGACACGTTCCAACTGCTCTTTGGTATAAGGGATGTTGCGTTTCCCGTCAAAGAAAAAGATATCGTCAAAGTTCTTGAAATCTGCTGCTGCCGGTGCATCTCCAGTGATAATTAGTTTTACCGCATCTGAATTATTACGAACATCGAAATACTTACGGATAGGCTTCAATTTAGCCTCCAGTAATTTCAATGCGGGAATACCACTTGTTTTCAGATCTATCATAAACTGTAAACGATATCCATTTTTATAAGCCTTGTTGTTGCCATTCAGCTCAATTTCCCGCAGGAGCGGCTCAATGTACAATCGCTCAATGGTTCGCTTAGGATCAATTTCCTCTTCCGTATGTGCTACATAGAGGGCAGTACCCCGTTGAAAAACATCAATCTCCATGGAAGCGAAGCCATTTGAATGTGCGGTATAGAAGGGTTGAGGCTGCAGGTAATCATTATGGGAATGCGCATTGCGGCCAACTTCGTAGGTTTGAGCTATAACAGGCGCGGCGCTTACGGTAATCAGTAAACCTAAAAACATCGCCCTTAATCTATTTGTAGTTTTAATCATATTCTGGCATGGTGCCACCCATATTTGTTCCGGCAAATGTAGCACCCGGGTGTTAAGCCGGGGTTAACATTATAATAGGTTGCCGTAAGGGGAAACCCGGATGTATGTTTTAGTTGTAAATTACAAAACCTTCAAGGTAATTGTCAAGTCCATTTAACCCACTGGCCGAATCAAAGACCAACTTGTTTCTATGCCAAGCTTTTGTGATCATTAACGAGCCGGGTCTACTTTCCCAATGAATTTTAACCGTGTCGATTACGGACTCATTTAGCTGTATGATGGAGGTCGATTCGCCAACAGTAACTTTCTTATCCTTTTGGATGATGTCGCGTTCGTCATTGAGGTTGAATCCTACGTCTACGCGGGCAGGGGTGTTTTTTTGGATTGAGAGACCCGATGGAACGGAGCTGTTGTGATTGTAATAGACTTTTTTCTCACCTGCGATGATGTGAAAGAGCTTAATGTCTTTTGTTGAATAATGCCCTGGGGTGGTGTCGTCCAGTAAATTTTGACCTGCAGCATTTTCGTAAACAATGCTGAGCATCCCTTTTACATTCATGCAACAAATACGAGGATTATCTTTTCCGCAGGAACAAAGTAAGATTAGCAAAGCGCAGTAGATTCGTTTTTTCATGGATTGAGCGTTTATATTGGATTAGGTCATTCTAAGATAAGCATGTTCTGGAATCTTGCGGTAATAATTGGGGCGTTTGGGATGAAAGGTTTAATGTCTATTAGAAGATTGGGAAATTGATAGGGGGGTAGTGGAGTCAAAGTTGGATTTCAGCCGGCTCTTGTCCGCCTTTCCTTCGCCTTTCGTTCGCCTTTGCTTCGGCTCGGGGTGAAGCAAAGGCGGTTAAAAACCGCCCAGTGTCCGGAGCAGAGACAACGCTGCGCTTTTGATGGTAAAAAGTAGGGACAGGTCATAAAAAAAGCCTCATATCTGAGGCTTACAAGTTTAAAGGATGGCTTTCAAAACCTGGTTCCAGGTATCTACACGTTCATATCCGCTGATCAACATGTTGTGCGGCGATGAAAACAGGAGGGGTCTACCTTTAAAATCCTTGAAATTCTTTATGCGGTCGTCAATCAGGATGTCTGCTTCTATGATCTTATCACCGCAGAACATAATGTTTTGCCAGGTAATGAAAGGGAAATGTTCTGCCAGCCAGTCATACTTATCTTCCAGAGAATTGCGGAATTCCATAGCGGCAGAGACGATATATACATCATGCTGCTCCTGAAGCTTCTGAATTCCTTCAATCGCACCGTCTATAACAGGCAGGTCTCTGAAAAAGCCTTTTTCATTGATGTAGTCGAACCATTTCATGTTAACTGCTTCGGGTACATGGTGGTAAATCTCGTTTCCGGGATCCAGTACCAGGTCTAGCGGCACGCCACAATCGCGGTTGTAAAGTTTTATAAATTTGCTTATCGGGTCTGCAATGACCTCATCCATATCTATTGCTATTCTCATATTCAGATTTAATTCGCACTAATATGAAGAAATATAATAATACTTAAAGGTCTGACCAGCTTTGAATTGCTACTGAACATTTACCTGCATTTGCATCTTGTTAATCATGAGTATTTTACTTACTTTTGCCGACCCGCAAGCATGTCGCTCCGGGAACTATGTTGAATACATAAACAAATAAAGAAATGGCAACTAAAATCAGATTGCAAAGATTCGGTAAAAAAGGTAAGCCTTTTTTCCACGTGGTAGTAGCGGATTCACGCGCTCCAAGAGATGGTAAATTCATTGAGCGTTTAGGTTCATACAACCCAAACACCAATCCTGCAACCATCGACATCAACTTCGATAAAACTTTTGACTGGATTATGAATGGCGCTGAGCCTACTGATACTTGTCGTGCTATCTTGTCTTACAAAGGTGTTTTATACAAAAAACACTTAGCAGGTGGTGTTAAAAAAGGTGCTTTAACTACAGAACAGGCAGATGCTAAATTTGCAGAGTGGTTAGAGGCTAAAGGTGGTAAGATCGAAGGCAAAAAAGAAAGCCTTACTTCTTCGAAAGAAGAAGCAAGAAAACTTGCGCTAGCGGCTGAAACCAAGAAAAACCAAGATCGTGCTGCTGCTTTAGCAATTAAAAACGCACCGGTTGAAGAAGTAGCTGAGCCTGCTGCTGAAGAAGCAACGGAAACTGCTGCTGAAGGTACTTCAGAAGAGACAGCGGAAAACAACGCATAAGATTGTTATCCTGAATAATAGCGAAGCTTCTGAATAAGAACGCTTCGCTATTTTCATTTACAGACAGTATGAAATTAGAAGAAGCATTTTACATCGGGTATATTACCAAAACAAAAGGCCTGAAAGGCGAGGTGCAGCTGTACTTCGAATACGACAGTCCGGAATTACTGGACCTGGATGTGGTTTTTGCCGAAATTAACGGCAAAATGGTTCCATATTTCGTCTCTTCCTGCAAACTTCAGAACAACCAGACGGGAAATATCTACTTCGATGATATCGATCATATTGATAAAGCTCAGATTCTGGTTAAGAAAAAGATTTATCTGCCTTTAGAAAAGATGCCAGACCGCTCAGACGATGATTTCCATTATAATGATCTCATCGGATTTATGGTAACTGACGAAACGCTTGGTGAACTCGGTGAGATCCTGGACGTGAACGAGTATCCGCAGCATTTTGTGGCCACCATGAGCTATAAGGAAAAGGAAGTGCTTTTTCCATTGAATGAAGACATGATTCTGGAGATTGATCTGGATGAGGAGACGATTTTAGTCGATTTGCCTGATGGTTTATTGGACCTTTATTTAACCCAGTAAGATGCGTTTTGATATTTTAACTGTCCTTCCGGGTTTGCTTGAAAGTCCTTTTGCGCATTCCATTTTACAACGTGCTCAGAAAAAAGGTATCGCTGAAATTGTGGTGCACAATCTTCGTGATTACGCAACCAATAAGCAGAAAAGCGTAGATGATTATCCTTATGGAGGTGGTAGTGGTATGGTGATGTCCATAGAGCCTTTTGCAAAATGCATTGAGACCCTGAAGGCAGAACGGCACTACGATGAAATCATCTTCATGACGCCGGATGGACCGACCTTAAACCAGAGCATGGTCAACGAGCTATCTGGGTTAGGTAATGTGATGATCCTTTGTGGTCATTATAAGGGCATAGATCAGCGCATACGCGACATTTATGTTACCCGGGAGATCTCGATAGGGGATTATGTATTGTCTGGCGGAGAGCTGCCTGCGGCGGTGCTTGTAGATACCGTGGTGCGGCTGATACCTGGTGTACTGAATGATGAAACTTCAGCCTTGTCCGACAGCTTTCAGGGTGAATTACTGGATGCGCCGGTGTATACAAGACCCGCCGACTGGAACGGACACAAGGTGCCGGATATCCTTTTGAGCGGGCATGAAGCAAAGATCAACGAGTGGCGCCATGAACAGGCATTATTGCGCACACAACAACGCAGACCCGATTTACTTGGCGATTAGTAAATGCCATATGGACAGATCTTTCCAACAAAAAAAGGGGTTAAATAGCTTCAAATGTGGAATTATCAACTAATGTGGAAAAAAATAAAAATCGCTTTTTTTAATTAAAAATTATTCTTAATATTGCAGTCCGATTTTAATACAACAAAAGATCGGCTTAATAGCTTAAAATCATGGATTTAGTAAAATTTGTTGAAGAGCAGGTAATCGCAAAAAATGAGTTTCCTGCATTCAAATCAGGAGATACAGTGAGTGTTCACTATAAAATTCGCGAAGGTAATAAAGAACGTGTTCAAATTTACCAAGGTGTTGTATTACAACGTAACAGCGTTGGTGCAAGCGAAACCTTTACTGTTCGTAAAATGTCTAACGGCGTTGGTGTGGAACGTATATTCCCAATCAACTCTCCAAACATTGAAAAAGTAGAAGTTAACAGCTACGGTAAAGTTCGTAGATCTAAACTTTACTATCTACGTGCATTAACTGGTAAAGCTGCGCGTATTAAATCCAGAAGAGTTTAATTTCACGCAAACAAGATATTTAAACCTTCCCGATCATCTCGGGAAGGTTTTTTTGTTTTCTATATTCGCCTACGAATAAACACATACATGAAGGAGCTATTAAAAATCTACGAAGAAAAACAACCCGAGATTGTTTTCGAATGGAAAGATAAGGAGTCTGAAGCAGAAGGCTGGGTGGTGATCAATTCACTGCGTGGCGGCGCTGCAGGTGGCGGTACCCGCATGCGGAAGGGTCTGGACAAACGCGAGGTAGAATCCCTTGCTAAAACTATGGAAGTTAAGTTTACCGTGTCTGGTCCACCGATCGGTGGTGCCAAGTCGGGCATTAACTTCGATCCTGCAGATCCTAGAAAGAAAGAAGTACTTCAGCGCTGGTACAAAGCTGTAATGCCACTTTTGAAAAGCTATTACGGTACGGGTGGCGATTTAAACATCGACGAGATCCATGAGGTTATTCCAATTACCGAAAGCTATGGTTTATGGCATCCACAAGAAGGGGTGATCAGCGGGCACTACCGGGCACGTGAAAATGAAAGAATTCACCAGATCGGTCAGTTGCGTTATGGGGTATCTAAAGTATTGGAAGATCTTGAATACACCCCGAATATCAGGCGTAAATACGTGGTAGCAGACATGATCACCGGTTACGGGGTATCAGAGTCCATACGTCATTATTATAACATCTGGGGCGGCGATCTAAGCCAGAAACGTGCGGTTATACAAGGTTGGGGTAATGTAGCTGCTGCGGCAGGTTATTACCTGGCTAAAAACGGCGTAAAGGTTATCGGCATCATTGATCGCGTAGGTGGATTGATCAAACCTGAAGGTTTTTCTATGGAGGAGATCACGGATTTGTTTAACAACCGTGCAGGAAACACGCTTGTTTCGGATGCGTTGATCCCGTTTGATCTTGCCAGTGAGCAGATCTGGAAGTTAAATGCGGAGATATTTGTGCCTGCTGCAGCCTCCAGGCTGGTAAAACAGGCAGAAGTGGATCAGCTGGTTGCCGGTGGTTTAGAAGTGATCGCCTGTGGTGCAAATGTGCCTTTCGCCGACCAGGAAATCTTCTTCGGACCAATTATGGAGCATGCAGATGCACACGTATCCGTAATTCCGGATTTTATCGCAAACTGCGGGATGGCCCGTGTTTTTGCTTACCTGATGGAGAAGAATGTGGAGATGAGTGATGAAGCAATCTTTACTGATGCTTCTCAGGTTATTGAGAAGGCGCTGAAAGCCGTTTATGTTGCTTCCGATGCTCGTACTGGCATTTCGAAAACAGCCTTTGAAATCGCCTTAAAACAGCTTGTTTAATATAGTCCCGCCGCTGGCTCCTGAGTAGCAGCGAGGTTTAGATATAAAGAAAGCCTGCAATGTTGAATTGCAGGCTTTCTTTTTATGTTGTATAATGATCTGTTAACTTATTAGCTGGCCTTCTAAGACCTGATTTGCCTGAAGCTTATGGAAGCTTATGGAAGCTCACCCAACACGGTGATTCCGCCACGTACCATCTGGTTCAGTTCTACGTCAACCTTGGTACCAATTGGCAGGAAAAGATCTACCCTGGAGCCGAACTTGATAAATCCGAACTCTTTAGTTTGTTCAACCACGTCGCCTTCTTTAACATACCATACAATACGTCTGGCTAAAGCTCCGGCAATCTGACGGAACAATACGGGTGTACCGGATTCATGTTCCACCACCACGGTGGTCCGTTCATTTTCAGTTGAAGATTTAGGGTTCCATGCAGCAAGGTATTTGCCCGGGTGATATTTGAAGAAACGCACCACACCAGATATCGGGTTACGGTTGATATGAACATTTACCGGCGACATGAAAATGCTCACCTGCAGTCTTTTGTCTTTAAAATACTCGTCCTCAATGGTTTCCTCAATAACGACAACCTTGCCATCAGCAGGGCAAATAATCATTTTATCCTGAGCCATAAAAGGTCTGCGGGGATTTCTGAAGAACTGTAATACGGTAATAAATAATACCAGGGAAACAACGTAAATAAGCCAGCGCAACCAGGTGATGTCGGCATATCTGTAATCAATAAAAGCGTTTAACACGAAGATGAAAAGCAGTGTTAAAGCAATTGACGTGTAACCTTCCTTATGTATGGTCATAAAATCTTAAAAGTATTCTACAAAAGTGAGAAAAATATTTAAGATTGAGGCAAAGTAACTGTATCTGTGGCGCGGTAAATGTCTTTTAGATTCCTTCCAAGACCATTGTAGTCTAAGCCGAAGCCTACCACAAACTCATTGGGGATCTCAAAGCCTACATATTCCAGTTCAGTAATGGGCTCCAGTAGTGCTGTTGGTTTAAATAAAAGTGAACATACACTGATGGAAGCGGGTGACTGTTCCTTCAATTTATCAATGATGTNNTTTGATGGTGCGGCCGGTATCTACGATGTCTTCAACAATGATTACATCGCGATTATGCAGATTAGCTGGTAAGCCAAAAATCTCTTTTACAGTGCCAGTGCTGGCCAGTCCCCCCTGATAGGATGACATCTTGATGAATTCGACTTCACAGGATATTTCCAGCTCTTTAAGCAGATCGGAGATAAACAGGATACTCCCGTTTAATACGCCGATAAATACCGGGCACCGGTCCTCGTAATCCACGTTAAGCTGTATGCCCAGCAACCTAGTCCGTTTATTGATGTTATCGTGCTCCAGGAAAATTTCAAACTCCTTATCAGCGATCTGTATTTTATCCATATTCTTAAAGTCAATCGTCTTGTTTAGCCTTTTCCCGTTCTTTTTCCAGCCTTCGCTGTGCCCGGCGTTCCTCGCGCAACTGCTTTCTGGTCTTTACTGTATCTGGCTGTGCAGGTTTCAGGGTTGTTGTATCCTTCTTTCCACGTCCAAACAAGCGGTCGAACAGGTTTTTAGATTCATCCTGAGTATTGATCACGGGTAGGGGATCATCATCAAACTCCGTCGTGTCGATCTCCGTCGTGTCTGGCGTTAAGTACTGCCTCAGACCTTCGCGGAGCCGTACATTGTAGAAGCCGTAGCTGCTGGTGTCTGCAGGGGTCAGGCCACGCCGTGCCATGATGTTACCCAGAAACCTGAAG
>DCLG01000050.1:15590-21220 GCA_002320935.1 Pedobacter sp. UBA1654
AATTCCATAAATGTTCTGCCCCATTTCAATGACGTTGAAGTATACTTCCAGCATGCGGTTCTTGGAAACCAGTCTGTTGTTTTCGATCAGCCATACAATCAGAATCTCTTCTACTTTCCGTGCAAGGGTCTTTTGCCTGCTGAGGAAAACATTTTTAACGAGCTGCATGGATATGGTACTGCCGCCGCGTACAAACCGGTTCTCCTTAAAGTTTACTGCTATGGATTTACGGATCGATTCTTCTACGAATCCTTTATGCTTGAAAAAAGAGGGATCTTCTGCTGTTAGTACCGCATTCTTAAAGTTGTTTGAAATTTGGTTCAGCGGCGTGAAATTCGGGTTTGATGGGCCGATGGTGATGTCACGCATGCGTTTACCGTATTCATAAGGCGTATAAACAAAGGGTTCGTTGATCCTCTGGAGATCCGTTGCACCCCATTTTAATATTTTCAGATCTTTTGGAGTCAGTGTAGAATTGAACTGTACACTATCAGGCTCCTTGGTATCCAGGTAAAAGTTCATGTCATACTTCACCTGTCCTGATACCTGCAGACCGTCAAGTGATTCAAACAATCCCTGCGGAAAGGAATTTAGGAAGGTTTGTGCATCCTGCTGATCGGTATGCAGCTTTAGCTCATAGATCTTATGCGGTGAAAGGGTGTATTTGAGGTAGGGGTGTATGGAAGCTTTCTGCAGGAAAATAGTGGAACTGCTGTCGAGTGCAACATAATTCTCGCCAACCAGCAGATCGGCGTCCAGAGATGCATCTGGCACTACAATGTCATTGGAAGCTATTGCAGCATGGTTCAGCAACAGGTTTTTAATGGACCAAGAGCCAGTGATCTTGTAGGCATCACCCTTGTAAGAAGCATTTTTAAGCTGTGTTCTTACGGTATCAAAGCTTAGTCTGGCGTTTAGCTTATTGTTCAGGTATTCAAGCTCCACTTTCTTGTTGTCTGCAAAGAACGTCACATCCATTTGCTTGTCGGATGGTTCCAGAACACCGTTCAGGTGCCAGGTTGCTTCATCGCCGTTTACCAGAATGTTAGACTTCAGGTCGCCATCTACAATGGTCGCTTCTGTAGCCAGGAAGCTCAGTCTGGCCGTATCGTTGTCGTTTACGCGCAACATTAGATTTTTGATCTGCATGTCGTCGGGAATCTTGTACAGCATCTGGTTAAGCAGGTTATGCGCCAGGTCTGCAAGGTTCATTTTACCAGTGCTTACCGTGTCTTTTTTCTTCCTTTTCAGGATGAAGTCCAGGTTGGTTAATGAATCCTTCACCACGATGTTAATGGTTCCGGAATCCAGGCCCAGTTCAGCCAGCTTTACATCGCCCAGGATCAAAGGCATCAGTTTCACGCCAATGGTCATGTCAGAAATGGTGGTTAGTGTATCCCGGTCGTGTGGCACTACGGAGATGCCGGTCATGTGTACAGTGCTTAATCCGCTAAAACCGGCAGTGCCGATCTTCACATCCAGGTTGTAATCTGTCTTGGCTTTGGCAATGGCTCTGGCGACCATTTTCTTTAGTAAGGCTTCACGCTTGCTGTAAGCTACAGCGCCTGTGACCATGCAGATTACCAGAAATATACCTAAAACCCAAGCGCCAATTTTGATGTATTTTTTAGGGATGTTTATTTTCGGAAATTGCATGTTTTTTCTAGGTGGTTATTGCTCAAACGCAAATTGCAAATGTTTATTTCGTGTTAAAATTACAGTTAATGCGGCTTATATCAATCTATTGTGTCCATGTTTTGTTAATTTTGGATAATGATAATCAGCAACGAACAAGTTTTAGCGGCCTTAAGAAATGTAGAAGATCCGGATCTTAAAAAAGATCTTGTGACCTTGAACATGATTAAGGATCTAAAGATCGAAGATAAAAACATCAGCTTTACCCTGGAGCTTACTACCCCGGCCTGTCCGATGAAGGACATGCTCAAAAATGCCTGCATGAATGCCATTAAGCACTTTGTAGATGCTGAGGCAAACATTCTGATCAATATTACATCCAGGGTAACAAAACCGGTAGACACTTCACAACTGAATAACATCAAAAACATCATTTTGGTTTCCTCCGGAAAAGGAGGGGTTGGAAAGTCGACCGTTGCCAGCAACCTTGCAGTTGCTTTGGGNNAGATATTTACGGCCCTTCAGTGCCAACAATGTTCGGGCTGATTGATGCGAAGCCAAATGCACGTGAAACTGCGGATGGTAAAACGCTGATCCTGCCGATTGAGAAGTATGGTATCAAGCTGCTGTCATTGGGTTTCTTTGCTGATCCAAACCAGCCTGTGCCATGGCGCGGTCCTATGGCTTCAAATGCGATCAAGCAGTTGTTTAATGATGCCGACTGGGGCGAGCTGGATTACCTGGTGGTGGATCTTCCTCCGGGCACCGGCGATATTCACATTACGATCACACAAAGTTTTCCGATTGCCGGAGCAGTGATTGTAACCACACCACAGAAAGTGGCATTGGCAGATACCCGCAAAGGGTTGCAGATGTTCCGCATGCCAGGTATCAACATCCCTATTCTGGGCGTTATTGAAAACATGGCCTACTTCACACCTGCGGAGTTACCGGAAAACAAGTATTACATTTTTGGTAAAAATGGTGGCAAGGGGTTGGCATCTGGCTTTGAAGTGCCGTTTTTAGGCGAAATTTNNACATCATGGAGGCGGGAGATCAAGGCTCCCCGATCGCTTTGAATCCGGATAGTCCATTGGCGGTTGTCTTTGCTGAGATCGCCGGCCGTGTGGCACAACAGGTATCAATCAACAATGGCGTGACAGCTAATTCCTAAATTATTAGTAAATTTATTTTTTAATTCAAGTAATAATGAATCTAACCGAACAAGTGGAGCAGGCTTTAGACACCATTCGTCCCTATCTGATTGCAGATGGAGGTGATGTGGCAATTGAAGAGATTACGGCAGATAATGTTGTTAAATTGAAATTGCTGGGCAACTGTGGCTCCTGCAAAATGAGCTTCATGACAATGAAAGCCGGCATTGAGCAGGCCATCATGAAGGCTGTGCCCGAAATTACTGCCGTTCAGGCCATTAATCTGGCAGAACCAGCTTAAGCTTTTAACATAATTTAACGATTACCTGGTCGTTATTCGAAGTACTTTTGTGTATGAAGTATATATTATCCCTGTTCATTCTTATATTTTCCCTGAGTGCTTCTGCGCAGCAGCAAGCAGCAGAAAAAAGACTGATCCAGTATTCCGGGATTATAACTGACGTAGACAGCAACCTTGTGGTGCCCTATGTTACCATCACTAATGTCAGTACCAAGCAGGCATTTTCTGCCAACTATAAAGGTTATTTCTCCTTTATCGCTCATCCTGGCGATATTCTGCAGTTTTCAGCTGTAGGTTTTTCTAAAGTGGAGCTAACGATTCCTGAAGCGTTAACGGAGAATAAGTACACGCAGATGGTTAAAATGAAAGCGGAGATTGTTTATCTACGTACTGTGCAGGTTTCGCCATGGGCCACAGTAGAGGAGTTTACCAAAGACTTTATGGCGATGAAAATCGCTGATGATGATTATGAGATTGCGCGGAAAAACCTTTCCGGCGAGAGTATAGATGGTATGATCCAGACGCTTTCAAGGGATGCAGGAGAGATTTCCGGCATCAACTGGCGTCTGAATCATGACCGTGCACTAAATAAGAATATGAGGCAGACCAATCCGCTGCTGAACCCTTTTGCATGGGGAAAACTGATGCAAATGATCTCCAATGGAGATCGCAGCAGACGGGCAAATAATTAACGTCTTCTGCTTTGCTGCGGAAAACGCATTTTGTAGTCTGTACGCACATTTCCTTTAGAAATTGCATCAAACTTAGATTTTAGCATCCTTTTACGAAGCAGACCTAGGGTATCGGTGAATAATTTACCTTCAATATGGTCATACTCGTGCTGAATCACCCTTGCAGGCATGCCGGTCACTTCTTCCTCATGGAAAGCCCAGTTCTCGTCGTAGTAGGTGATGCGAATATTTGGCTTCCGGTATACATCTTCCCGGATATCAGGAATGCTTAAACAACCTTCATTGAAAGCCCAGGGTTCACCTGTTTCTTCAACGATCTTAGCATTAATGAAGACTTTTTTATAACCTGGATTTCCTTTTTCATCTTCACCGGTATCTACGATGAATAAGCGTATAGGGAGATTTACCTGCGGTGCAGCCAGTCCAACACCACTTGCAGCATACATGGTATCAAACATATTCGAGATCAGCTGCTGTAAGTCTGGATAGTTTTCGTCGATTTCTGCACAAACTTTCCTTAGCACAGGATCGCCGTAAGCAACAATAGGTAATTTCATTGGTAAAATTTTTTAGATGATCGCAATAGGCCGTACATCCGGCGAAATGCCGCTGTTGCCGCTTATTGCGCGTACAAAAGTACGAATATTAGCTTAAAGGATAAAAAGTTAGGCTGCTAAGATTATTTTCAGCCAACATTTCATTGGCAATTTCTGCCATGTCATGGGTGCTCACCGCCTGTATTTTTGCAAAAACCTTTTCCAGGCTGTCGATCTGGTCATAGTCCATCAGACTTTTGGCCATTGAAATGATCAACCCAATCCGGTTTTCTTCGCCCAGCGCAATCTGCCCGATGAACTTGTTTTTGGCGCGTTGCAGCTGGACTTCGCTCATCGGGTTTTCCCTGAACTTCCTGAATTCTCTGTTGATGAGGGTTCTTGCACGCTCCAGTTTTTCCTTGTCGGTGCCGAAATAAACGGTGAAAATGCCGGTATCACTCAGCGGACTGTAACCTGTTTCAATGGTATAGGCGATGCCATACTTCTCCCGTATCTGCAGGTTTAATATGGAGCTCATGCCTGTGCCACCAATAATGTTGTTAAGCAGGAGCAAGCCAGTTTTATAGGGATGGTGCAGATCGTATGCCTGACAGCCTAAAACAACGTGGGCTTGAGATATGGGTTTCTCGGATACAATATCAATGGTCTTAGCTTTTTCCGGCGCTGTGCGGTTTGGCTTATAAAGGTTCGTAGGGATGCCTTCATAGTACTTTGAACCCGTTTTTATCAGCTTGGTGAGTGAATAGTTACCCAGTACGGCTATGACCATTTTGTCGGTGTGATAATTCTTTTCCATAAAGGCCTTGATGTCGGCCCGGGAAAGCTTTGAAACCGATTCGGTAGTGCCCAGGATGTTCCTGCCTAACGAATGGCCGGCAAATACCAGGTCTTCAAAATCATCATAGATGGCTTCTTCAGGCTGGTCCAGATAGGAAGCGATCTCATCCAGAATGACCCCTTTTTCCTTTTCCAGTTCTTCCTCCGGGAAGGTAGAGTGGAACATGATATCATTGAACAGCTCCAGGGTACGATCCAGATAGGGGTTCAGAAACGAGGCGTGGATGCAGGTATATTCTTTGGTGGTATAAGCGTTAAGATCGGCACCCACACTTTCCAGGCGGTTCAGGATCTGGTTTGTGCTTCTTTTTTCAGTGCGTTTGAATACCAGGTGCTCTATGAAGTGGGCCAGCCCGGATTCCTGTTCACCTTCATCCCTGGAACCGCTGTTGATGAGTATACAAGCATGCGAGATCGCTGATGCGCTTGGTACATGGAGTAATCTGATGCCGTT
>DCLG01000050.1:21227-23181 GCA_002320935.1 Pedobacter sp. UBA1654
GTTTCGCAATATGCCTGTCAAATTGACAATTTAACAGATTGGAACAAGGCTTGATAAGCTCCCGATATTAAAACCATTAATTTATTATGAGCATAGAAGAAAAAGGAAACATTTCCATACACACCGAAAACATTTTCCCGATCATTAAGAAGTTCCTGTATTCAGACAATGAGATCTTTTTGCGTGAATTGGTTTCGAATGCGGTTGATGCAGTGCAAAAAATTAAAAGATTAGCGGCACTTGGTCAGTACAACAGCGAAGTGGGTGACCCACTTGTAGAAGTTGCGGTAGACGAAGAGAAGAAAACCATTACCATCAGCGATAATGGTTTGGGTATGACTGCCGAAGAGATCAAGAAATACATCAACCAGGTGGCTTTTTCAGGTGCAAGTGAATTCGTAGAGA
Source organism: Pedobacter sp. UBA1654 (assembly GCA_002320935.1). Lineage (GTDB taxonomy): Bacteria > Bacteroidota > Bacteroidia > Sphingobacteriales > Sphingobacteriaceae > Pedobacter. Next base: position 21,633 of record DCLG01000050.1, read on the forward strand.
AGTTTAAAGATGCGAAAGATGCCAATGAAATCATCGGTAAATTCGGTCTGGGCTTCTATTCTGCGTTTATGGTTGCTGATTTGGTAGAGATCCAAACGTTATCTTTTCAAGACGGTGCTGAAGCAGCGAAATGGGTTTGTGACGGTAGTACAACCTACGAGATCTCTGAGGGCAGCAGAACTACACGCGGTACAGACATTATCCTGCACATCAATGCGGAATCTGAGGAGTTTTTGAGCAAGCACAAGCTTGAAGAGATCCTTGATAAATATGGTAAATTCCTGCCGGTACCAATTAAGTTCGGTACAACAACTGTACAGGAACCAGATGGTGAAGATGAGGAAGGTAAACCTAAAACCAAGTCTGTTGAGGTGGATAAAATTATCAATACCACCAATCCGATCTGGACCNNACCAAAGCTCCTGCAGATTTGTCAGATCAGGACTACCTGGATTTCTACAAACAACTTTATCCATTTTCAGAGGACCCATTATTCTGGATCCACCTGAATGTAGATTATCCATTTAACTTAACCGGGGTATTATATTTCCCTAAGGTGAAGAACGATTTCGATCTGCAACGTAATAAAATCAAGTTATTCTCCCGTCAGGTATTCATTACAGATGAGGTTAAAGATATCGTACCGGAATTCCTGATGTTGTTACATGGTGTAATTGACTCACCTGATATCCCATTAAACGTTTCCAGAAGCTTCCTGCAGGCAGATAGCAACGTTAAAAAGATCAACAGTTACATCACTAAGAAAGTAGCAGACAAACTTGCTGAATTATTCAATAAGGACCGTAAAGGTTTCGAAGAGAAGTGGTCTGACATTGGCTTATTCGTGAAATATGGTATGGTGAGCGAAGAGAAGTTCTATGATAAAGCAAAGGATTTTGCTTTGTTGACCAACACCAAAAAAGAGCACTTTACCATTGAGGACTATAAAGAGAAAGTAAAAGACTTCCAGACAGACAAAAACGGTCAGGTGGTGTTGATTTACAGTAACGACCCTGCAAAACAGGATAGTTTCATCCAATCAGCAAACAAGCATGACTATGATGTACTGGTAATGGATTCGCCGATAGACAATCACTTTATCAACTCTCTGGAGCAGAAGCTTGAAAAAACATCGCTAAAACGTGTAGATTCAAGTGTTGCAAGCAAGTTGATTGAAAAAGATGAGAACTTAGAGTCCGTTTTAACAGAAGAGCAGTCGAAAACAGTTAAGGAAGTATTCGAAAAGGCGATCAGCAAACCGGGCTATAATGTAGAAATTGTGGCGCTGAATCCTGATGAGTTACCTGTAACGGTAACAATGGACGAGTTTATGCGTCGGATGAAAGAGATGGCTGCTATGGGCGGTGGTATGGGCTTTTATGGAAGTATGCCGGATAGCTACAAAGTAGCAATCAATGGTAACCACAAGTTGGTAAGCCGTATTCTGCAGACTGAAGATGCAGATGCACAAGCTAAGTTGGCAAAACAAGCTGTTGACCTTGCTTTGCTTGCGCAGGGCATGCTGACAGGAGCGGATCTTACTGAATTC
>DCLG01000050.1:23234-24618 GCA_002320935.1 Pedobacter sp. UBA1654
AGTTGTAATAATAGCAAAGGCCCCGGATTTTCCGGGGCCTTTTGCATTGGGGTATGTTCTATAGGTGTTTATTAATATCCTCGTTTGGCTTTTCTTACAATGCTGAATGCGACGAGTGCTGATAATGCAACTACCGCTATAAGCAACGTTTTTGGAAGTGGTGCAGGTGGTAAATGTTGTACCCCTTGTTTATTGGTCTTAGCGGGTTCGTTTACGTAGCGGCCGGTATTCGGAATTGCTATGTCTTTGAAGTTGTTGGCCAGGTTGTCCAGTCCGGAAATAAGTTCTTCACCAGACATCGGCATACCGTGTCCGGTAGCAGCCACTTCTGGTCGCAGATCCCGAAGTTTCTTCACTGACAATGCCGCAGCAAGCCAGTTCGGTGTAAAGTACTTTGGTGGTCCGCTTACTTCTTTGCGCTGTGATATGATGGACATTACCGACTCCTGTTTTGTGGTTACGAATGCGTCACCTGCAATCAGGACCTTGTCGCGGCCGCGGTAAAGGGAAATATGTCCTGGAGTATGACCCGGAGTATGTATATAGATCCAGTCTGGCATGTGCGGAACTGTGCCATCTTTTGCAAGTGCGTGCACCCTTGTGCCCAGGTTAATCGGTTTTTTAGGATAAAGGAACGCCATTGAGCTCATCATACCGCCGCCAACGGTAGAATCCGGTGGGGGATAGGATGAGTGTCCGGTAAGGTATGGCATCTCGTAGAAGTGGCCGTATACCTGCACTTTCCAGGTTGAAATCAGGTCATGTATGGCACCAACATGGTCGAAATGGCCATGTGTAAGTATAATGGCTTTAGGAGGTACATCTTCTCCGAAGAGTGAAGCGGCCATTTTCTTGATTCGTCCGCCGCTGCCTTGCAGACCAGCATCGATAAGCACCCACTCCTTATCTCCAGTTTTCACCATGTAGATATTTACAAACACGATGCGCATTCCCCAGATCCCAGGCGCGACCTGGAAGTATTCTTCCTCTTTCATAGACAGTTGATTGTTAGATGATAACTAAACAACAAAAGGGCATACAGGTTTTAATTTTACATTTCAATTGATCTGCAAACTTGGTTTTGACATGAAAATGCCCCGCGGCCTTGTCGTTTATTGGTATATTTGATGAAAATCTGTGGTATGGTTACAAAAGCTTTCTTGAAGAAAAACTACCTTAACTTTCTGCTGCTCTGCTTTCTTTTACTGATGGTGTTTGTGCCTTCAGCAAAAGCTTTTATGCTGCGTGGCTTAATGGAAATTGGATTGTTCAGGCCCGGGACCACCGCCGTTTCATCTGGCCCTAACATGGCGCCGGCTGCAGACCTGAGTGGTATCCGCTTCAAAGATATTAATGGGAAGGTTGTTGATCTCGGTGACCTGAA
>DCLG01000050.1:24636-26717 GCA_002320935.1 Pedobacter sp. UBA1654
CAGACAGTAAGTTGCCTGAAGCGCAGCAGTTCATGCAAAAGAAGAAATATGGTATGCCGGTGTACGAAGTGGCCAGCAACATTCCGGAACAGCTGTTTAAAGGTAACCTGCCAACTACTGTCGTATTTGATAAGAAAGGTCGTGTGAGCTTTAACGAGGTAGGTGCCGCCAATTATGGACACAAAAAGTTCATTGAATTCATGCAGCAGTTAAAAAACAGTCAGGATTAATAAAGAATACATTTAAATACATTATGCAGCAACCATTTGATATCATAGTCGCAAATACGCATTATGCAGTTTTCCCAGAGGGAGACGATACTTACACGATCTATAAAGGCGGAAAAGAATACATGCAGATCCAGAAAGATGAGGAAAGCCACTGGCTTAAACTCGATGATGAAACCGCATTACCGCTCTTCGAGCCTAACGAAGAAGTAGATCTGATTGGCAAAGAAATCCTGGACTATAAAGAAGAAGAAGAGGAGGACGAAGATGACCTGCTCGACGACGAAGAGGCATACTAACCTGTCCAGCGTTCCCGGTCCAGGCTGCGGTAGTGAATGGCCTCTGCGAGGTGTTCAAGTTCAATCTTCTCAGTTCCGGCAAGGTCGGCGATGGTTCTGGATACCTTCAGAATGCGGTCGTAGGCTCGGGCCGATAATCCCAGTTTCTCCATTGCACGCTTGATCAGGCTTCTGCCGGCATCATCTATGTCGCATATGTTGCGCACCATGTTCGGGCTCATCTGCGCGTTATAGTGAATCCCTGGCTGCTGCTCGAAGCGCATGTCCTGGAAGGTTCTGGCGCTTATGACCCGCTCACGGATAATCGCGCTCTTTTCTGCAGCCTGCATTGAAGCCAGTTCATTAAAGTTTACTGGTGTAACTTCTACATGCAGATCAATCCTGTCCAGCAAGGGGCCAGAGATCTTGCTCAGGTATTTCTGCACGATTCCAGGCCCGCAGATGCATTCTTTCTCGGGGTGGTTATAAAACCCACATGGGCAGGGATTCATTGAAGCAATGAGCATAAAACTCGCGGGATAGCCCACGCTGAGACGCGCTCTCGAGATCGTTACCTGCCGGTCCTCCAGGGGCTGCCGCATTACTTCCAGTACAGAACGTTTAAACTCCGGCAGTTCATCCAGGAACAGTACACCATTATGGGCAAGGGAAATTTCCCCTGGCTGAGGGTTTACACCACCACCAACCAGTGCCATATCAGAAATCGTGTGGTGTGGACTGCGGTATGGCCGCTCCGTCATCAGTGCATCCAGCGCATTCAACTTTCCCGCTACCGAATGGATCTTTGTGNNCCTCCTGCAGGTTTAAAGGGGGCAAGATGGTGGGCAGCCGCTTGGCCAGCATTGTCTTTCCTGCACCGGGTGGACCGATCAGAATTAGATTATGTCCTCCCGCAGCGGCAATCTCCAGTGCCCGTTTGATGTTCTGCTGCCCTTTCACATCTGCAAAATCCTGCTCGTAGCTGCTCACATTATGGTAGAATTCATCCCTGGTGTTTACAATGACCGGCTCAAACTGCTGCTTGCCGTTGAAGAAATCGATCACCTCTCCTAGGGTTTTCATGCCGTAAACATCGAGTTCGGAAACGATTGCTGCCTCACGTGAATTATCCTTCGGTAAAATAAAGCCTTTAAAGCCAGAGGCACGTGCCTGTATAGAGATCGGTAGTGCGCCTTTTATAGGCTGTAAGCCGCCATCTAAGCTCAGTTCGCCCATGATGAAGTATTCTGGCAGCAATTGTTCTTCAAGCTGGCCTGAAGCCGCTAAAATGCCAATGGCGATGGGAAGGTCGTAGGCTGAACCTTCTTTTCTGATGTCTGCTGGTGCGAGGTTAACCACAATCTTCTGCCGTGGCATGCGTAGGCCAGTTGTTTGAATGGCGCTTTCTATCCTTCGTAGACTTTCTTTAATGGCATTGTCCGGCAAGCCTACAATATGGTATTTATTGCCGCCGCCAATACTAACTTCAATGGTGATTGTGAGCGCATCTACACCAAAAACGGCGCTTCCGTAGGTCTTAACAAGCATATACTTTTCTTAGTATAGGCCAGTATAG
>DCLG01000050.1:26727-107833 GCA_002320935.1 Pedobacter sp. UBA1654
GCCGTGTTAATATATTTTAAAATACTTAGAATTTACCTTGTGGCATCTTCGGCATGCCGCGCATCATTTTCGCTGCTGCCGCAGGATTAGAGAACTGTTTCATTACCTTACGCATGTCTTCAAACTGCTTAATCAGCTTGGTAACTTCTTCAACTTTGTTACCAGAACCTTTTGCGATGCGCAAGCGTCTGCTCTGCTGAATGGCATCTGGATTTTCTCTTTCGTATTTGGTCATCGACTGGATGATGGCTTCAATGTTCTTGAATGCATCATCTTCGATCTCTACGTTTTTCATCATCTTTCCAACGCCCGGGATCATGCCCATCAGGTCCTTCATGTTACCCATCTTCTTGATCTGCTGAATCTGGTTGTAGAAGTCGTTGAAGTCGAACTTGTTCTTACGGATTTTCTTTTGTAGTTCGGCTGCTTCTTTCTCGTCAAACTGCTGTTGTGCACGTTCAACAAGGGAAACCACGTCACCCATACCTAAGATCCTGGAGGCCATCCTGTCTGGATAGAACACATCAAGCGCTTCCATTTTCTCACCGGTACCGATGAATTTGATTGGCTTGTTCACCACCGACTTGATCGATAATGCCGCACCACCGCGGGTATCACCATCAAGTTTGGTTAACACAACACCAGTAAAATCAAGACGGTCGTTGAAGGCTTTGGCCGTATTCACCGCATCCTGACCGGTCATTGCATCCACCACGAATAAGATCTCATGAGGGTTGGTCTGCGCTTTAACCGCAGCAATCTCATTCATCATTTCCTCATCAATTGCCAGACGACCTGCCGTATCAATGATGATTACGTTGTTGTTGTTCCTTTTACCTTCCGCAATACCTTCCAAAGCAATGCCTACCGGATCTTTAGACTCCAGATTTGCAAAAACCGGAACCCCGATCTGCTGTCCAAGAATCTGAAGCTGGTCAATTGCAGCCGGACGGTAAACGTCACCTGCAACCAATAGCGGCTTTTTGCCTTTACTCTTCAGGAAGTTCGCCAGTTTACCAGAGAAGGTGGTTTTACCCGCACCGTTCAAACCTGCGATCAATATGATGGTTGGATTGTTTTTAAGATCAAGATCGGTAACCTCACCACCCATAAGGGCTGTAAGCTCATCGTTCATTACTTTGGTAAGCAACTGACCCGGCGAAACAGCCGTTAGTACGTTCAGTCCTAAGGCTTTTTCTTTAACCTCGTCAGTAAAATTCTTCGCTGTTTTGTAATTTACATCGGCATCAAGTAAGGCCTTACGAATCTCTTTCATGGTCTCTGCCACGTTGATCTCCGAAATACTTCCCTGACCTTTTAAAACTTTAAATGCACGATCTAACTTATCCTGTAAATTTTCAAACATCTCTTTTAATGCTTATTGTTAAATTTTTTGTAGCCTCAAAGTTATTAATTTTTGAGCGTAAATGCTTTACACCCATTTATCTTTTCTTGGCAATATCCGCAGTTGCGGCTGAATAATCAAGGATCTATAGCAGATTATCTAAGCTGCGGAACGTCAAATTCATACTCATTTTTGTTGCGTTGCTGAAAATAGTTAGAATCCCCGTGCAACATATCCTATACTGCAGGAGTCCTATGACAAACCCATTAGATGAAAACGCTCTTTTCAGGCCTGTTCTTTTTGTTCTTCTCTATTACACTCTCCGCCCAGACCCCCGGTGCGGAAAAGAAAATGCCTGCCAGGCGAACCAGTGCAAGCCCTAAAATTGATGGTATCTTAGATGATGAGGTCTGGAAAGATGCGCCAATAGCAACAGGCTTCATAGAGAACAATCCTACACCTGGACGCATTGAAACAGCAGATCGCCGCACCGAGGTCAAAGTTTTATATGATGACAATGCCATTTACCTGGCAGCAAGAATGTATGCCAAACCAGATAGCATTGCCCATGAACTGGTTTCCCGTGACCAGATCGGCAATGCCGACTTCTTCGGTGTGTTTCTGGATACTTACCTTGACCGCATCAATGGAAATGGTTTCCTGGTCACCGCTGCGGGTTCACAGTTCGATGCTAAATACTCTCAGGTAGGTGGTGAGGATGAGAACTGGAATGCCGTATGGGAAAGCGAAGTGAAATTGGATGATCTGGGCTGGACTGTAGAACTCCGTATTCCATATTCGGCACTAAGATTTTCCAGCAAGGATGTCCAGAACTGGGGGATTAACTTTATCCGCAAGCGCGCGATGGAGAACTCCCAGACCTTCTGGAACTTTGTCGATCCTAAAATCAATGGCCTGCTCAATCAAAGTGGAACCATGGTGGGCATTGAGAACATTAAAGCTCCATTGCGACTATCATTTTCTCCCTATGTCTCTGCGTTGGTTAACCACTACCCGAACAATGTGCCTGGTATTAAAAATACAACGGCTTCCTTCAACGGCGGTATGGACGTGAAGTATGGCATCAGCAACAGCTTTACACTGGACATGACGCTGATTCCTGACTTCGGGCAGGTGCAATCGGATAATCGCATACTTAACCTTACACCTTTTGAAGTGAAATTCAATGAGAACAGGTCCTTCTTCACCGAAGGTACCGAGCTATTTAACAAAGGTGATCTCTTCTATAGCAGGCGGATTGGCGTCTCGCCGAGCTATTTCAATGATTTGGAAGGAAAGATCGCTGATGGTGAGACCATCATTAAATCCCCCCTGGAAAGTAAGGTCATAAATGCAACCAAGATCTCCGGGAGAACAGCAGGTGGGCTCGGAATAGGTATTTCTAATGCGGTTACAAACTCGATGAATGTAATTGTCGAAGATCAACAGGGAAACCAGAGGGCAATTGAAAGTCAGCCGCTTACCAACTACAACTTGTTCGTACTGGATCAGAATTTAAAAAACAACAGTGCAGTCAGCCTCATCAATACCAATGTACTGCGACAGGGCTCTGCCTATGATGCCAACGTCACTGCAATACTCTTCAACTTAAACGACAAAAAGAACGAGTATTACTTCAATGGGGCGGGTAAAATGAGTTATATAACCGAAAATACCGATAAGGGGAAACGCAGCGGCTATTATTATGACCTGGAAACTGGCAAACAAAGTGGCAACTTTACATGGAGCTACCGCCAGCGCTTTGCCGACCGGCAATTTGACCCCTCAGACATGGGGTTCTTTACCAACAACAATTTTCTGGATCAGAACGGAACCATCCGTTACAACATCTACAAGCCCGGTAAGTGGTATTATAGGATCGCCACCTTCATGTCTTTAAACTACTCCAGACGCTACAAACCCGCAGCATACCAAAACCTGGTACTGGAAACCGGACCGTACGTGCAATTCAAAAACCTGTGGTCTGCGGAAATCTACGCCAACTGGGCTGCAAAAGGAAATGACTTCTATGAATCCCGTAACGGCGGATTATATAAGAGCCCCGGAGGGTTAATGATCAATGCTTATCTGAATTCTAACCGGGCTAAAGCCTACAATGCAGGTGGATATCTCGGGTACACCAAACGCACCATGTTCAATGGAAAAATGTACGACCTCTATTTTTATCAGAACTTTAGATTAAGTGACCGTCTGAGCTTTGGAACGGACTTCAGTTACTCGCCAAGCTATGATTTTGTGAGCTGGGTAACCTTCAACGGCGATCAAAGCGTTTTCTCCAGGTATGACAGAAACACAATCGAGAATGCCATTGATGCGAAATACAATTTCACGAACAAGATGGGTATTAATTTAAGAGCAAGACACTACTGGTCGGACAGAAGAAACAAAGCCTTCTATAACCTTCAGGCAGACGGGGGATTAGCAGATTATACGGGAGCGACCCTGGAAGGTACCGACAGAAACTACAACGTGTTTAACATTGATCTGATCTACACCTGGCAATTTGCACCAGGAAGCGAGCTAAGTGTTACATACAAGAATCTTTCAGAGTCTAATGATAGCTATTTAACCAAAAGATACTTTAGAAACCTGGATTTCATCCTCTCCGGACCGCAAAACAACAGCCTGTCTATCAAGATGCTCTACTTCGTTGACTATCTTGACCTCAGAAAACACAAAAAGAAATAGTTTATCTCGGGAACATGAAAACCATGCCCAGAGCCATGGTCTGACTTGCCTGAATCTTATCAGTCGTGTTCTTATCATACAAGCCAACCCCGGTTACTGTCACATTCATAAACTTGTTGATTCTGGCGCGGACTTCCACATCCAGACGGTGGTTGGTATAATCCAGCTGGTCATAGGGAATAAACACCATGTAACGCATCTTAAGATTCAGATTCTTTGCAATCTCCTTATCGAAGTTGGACACAACCTGGAAAGCGAGCTCATTCTTAATGGTGGTCCCAACAGGTACCCCGAAGTTGGCAGGATTTGTCCGGTAAATGGTCGTATCCAGCACAAAAGTTTGCCGGGCAGTACCCGTACCGATCCTGGTAGAGAAGTATTTGCTAGGCTTGTATTCAAAACCGATGGACTCTGTTAAGTAACCCGGCGACATGAACCTGGAAAGCAGCGTCTGTTGCTCGTAGCCATTCGCATCATTGTAGAAAGTGTAACCTTTATCAAACTGCGATTCAAAACTCAGGGAACCGAAAAAATACCAGTTTTTGGATAACTGTATCGCCGCTTTATTATCCCAGAAAATACGGTCGACCGTCTTCTTTTGCAGCTGATTCTTATTCCGCACTTTACCGTAATTCAAGATCACTTCTGAAACATAGCTATAGCCCTCACGACTATACTCTGCCTTGTAGTTAACCAATCCGGTCAGTGCAAGGGAATTTACACCACCACCGGTCCAGTTATTACTAAATGCAGCCTGGTTTAGGTTTATCCCTACAGAAGTACGGGTATTCCAGTAATTAACTTTGGCATCAACCACTACGGGTGTTAGTTCAACGGGTTTGTATTCAAGGGTACCGATCCTGGATGGCAACGGACTGCGTTTTATCCGCAGATTCAATTCATTGGTATTAATCGGAACGGTGTCGATCTCCTGTGCCTGCAGCCCGGAGGCTAACGAAAAAAAGAATAACAAACCAATATACAAGCCCTTCATTACTACAAAGAAAACCAAAAATGTGGCTTTAAAAAAGTTTAAGCTACAATTTTATAGCTGGTCGATCTTAATATCAGGTAAAGGTTGTAACCTTAAGGCCTTCGGGTTGCGCTTATATGCAGTGTAGCTGTTTTTTAGATAAACAATGAAAGCATATTCTGAAGCTGCGAGTACAAACGTGTAACTGGGGCGGTACTGCTGCATGAAGTCTGTTAGTTCGGGTTCCTTTATGCCCAGAACCTGCTGTACATATTCCGGTCTGAACTTAAAATCAATGATCTGTTCCTTATAATCGCGTTCCAGAATTTCCTGCAGGTGCCTTGCATTCTTACCCTTTTTGCTTAATAAATTGTAGATGGCGTCAATGCCGATCCCTACGCCGGTCTGTCCCAGGTTGAGCAGATCCCGCGAACTTCCCCTGTCTGTAGCATATTTATATTCCTCTTGTGTCTTTTTGTACTGCTCTTCAGGCGTAATGGTCTTGCTGCCAACGATCGTAACTTCCTTCAAACGTATAAACAACGGATGTAGCTGGAAGAAAACAGAATTCTGGCCGTTGTAGATCAGGGTGTCCACAGCATAGCCCTGCAATGCCGCAAATAGGGTGTCGCCAACCAAGGCCTGGGTTGTAAATTCCCCCTTGGTGTTGTTGTACATACCCTGGTCCGACCTCGAATTATAGATGTATACCTTGGCAAGCCGCTGTTTACTTTCTTTGTCAATTACAAAGCCCTGTACCGGTTTTTTCTGAGCGTAAAGTCCGGAGCATAGAAACAGCAGCAATAGGGAACAGTAAATCTTCATCAATACAAAATTACGTGATCCGCTAAATGCCTGCGGCAAATTAACATTATTTAACGACCTGCAGCTTTTGCCCTATCTTAATGCCTTCATCAGCCAGGCTGTTCATAGACTGAAGTTCTTCTGTACTCAGATTGAAACGTTTCGAAATGTTGTACAAAGTATCACCTTTAGTCACCACATAATACTTCCCTTCTACAATGGTAGTAGATGTATTTGCCGGTGCAACAGGCGCTACTGGCGCTGAAGCAGCAACTTTCTCTGCTACCTGAGATTCTGTGACTACCCTCTGTGATGGTGGTACACTAACCGGTGTAAATTTCTTTTTCTCCTGAGGGATGTTGGCATTAATTTCACTGAATACACGGTCCTCACGTTTCAATTTCTGCGCTTCCGTCTCTGGTTGATCGTATTCATAAAGCTTGTAACGCTCAATAAGGTTGATCAGCAATTCCGGATATCTTGGATTGGTCGCATAACCCGCCTGCTTTAAGCCGTAAGCCCAATTCTTGTAATCGTTCTTGTCCAGCTCAAACAGCGCGCTGTAACGTTTACGTTTTAGAAATTCGGAGTGGTCCTTATAAGATTCCCGCGCATCATTATACACCCTAAAGCAATCATTACGTTTGTCATCATCTTTATAATAACCTTTGCCTTTCCAGTCAGAAGTTACTTTAACACCAAAGTGATTGTTCGCGTATTTTGCCAGGCTACTATTACCGTTTCCCGACTCCAGAATGCCCTGTGCAAGCGTGATACTTGCAGGTATACCATAGGCGTTCATTTCTTCAATCGCCACATCTTTAAATTTATCAATGTAGCTTAAAGTGGTATATGAAGGAATACTACCCTTACTTCTGGTTGCATTTTTTTCGATCTGGCGGTTATTCCGACTGTATTGGGCAGTTTTACAGGCTGAAAGAAATGCTACAGCCAGCATTAATAGTAGAATTCTATTTTTCATTGATCAGTTTCGCTTTTCTCACCGGCGTGGGTTTTAATTTTTTCGTTAGCGGTTCCACAGGACCTAACATGCGCATGGCTGCTTCAGGGTCATTGTCATACTTGAAAAGTTCGTACTTTTTAATCAATGCAATTACCTGCGATGACCAGACCTTGCTATGTGCATAGCCACCTCGCTGTATGCCCTTTGCCCAGCTTGCATAATCGCTGCCGCCATATTTCGCGAACAAATTACTGAACGCGGTACGACTTTGCAAGAAATCTATGAAATGGTGGTAGGAGTCTTCCACGCTGGAGTAGCCTTTATAAGAAGATTTGATTTTTTTACTGTCGTTTTTCCCTTTAACACCAAAATGGTTGTTCAGGTATCGGGCAATTTTACTGGTGCCCGCTGCGGATTCGTGTATGGCAATGCCGAGGATGATGCTTGCCGGAATGTTATTCTCCCGCATCAGTTGCTGTGCAAGAGGAAGGTTCTCTTCGATGTAATTACGAGTCGTCTGGGCAGATGCCCCAAAGTGTAACAGTCCTACACTTAGGAATACGAACAGGAATTTTTTAATCATAGTTATTTTTTTCTGATGACAAATAAACCGTCGCGCACAGGTAATATCAACTTTTCTACCTGTGGGTCTTTAGCAATCTTATCATTAAATGTAATAATATTTCTGGTATCCTTATCCTGCTGATTGCTAAGAACTTTGCCGCTCCACAATACATTATCAACGATGATAAGTCCCCCCGGTCTAACCTTATCGATCACCAGGTCGTAGTAGCTGCCGTTATTCTTTTTATCAGCATCAATAAACACCAAATCAAAAACTTCGTCCAGCTGCGGAATGTTTTGCATGGCATCACCAAGCTGGTACACAATCTGCTTCTCATATGGAGAATCAGCGAAGTTCCTGCGCACCATATCTTCAAGTTCCACGTTTATGTCCAGCGTGTATAACTTCCCATCCGGATGTAGTCCTTCTGCCAGGCACAACGTTGCATAGCCTGTAAAAGTCCCCACTTCAAGAATCCGCTTAGGATTCAGCAGCTTGCTCAACATACTCAATACCCGCCCCTGATAATGGCCCGACAGCATACGTGGCATCAGCACTTTAAGGTTTGTTTCGCGGTTTATCCGTTGCAGCAATTCGCTTTCCGGCTCGCAGTATTGTAACAGTAGATTTTGCAGGTCTTCGTTGATCATGTTTTTGCTGGTCTTAGAATTAACGGCGACTTTCCATGAAATATTGTAATATCAAGGTCGCAGAGATGGTATCCACACGTTCCTTGTTCTGGCGATCGCTCTTTTTCAGGCCACTCTGCAGTATAACCTGATGTGCCATTTTTGAAGTGAAACGCTCGTCTACCCAGAACTGCGGGATTTGCGGGAAGTGCTTTTTCAGGCTCCTGGAAAAGCCCACCACATGCTGTGCATTATCGGAAGGCGTGTTGTCCATTTGCTTGGGATCGCCCAGCACAAAGGCCTCTACCTGCTCTGTTAGCAGATATTTGCTGATGAAAGCGATGATGTCTTTTGGATGAACCGTATCCAACCCGGTAGCTATGATCTGAAGAGGATCGGTAACGGCAATTCCAATTCTTTTGGTGCCATAATCAAAAGCTAGTATTCTGGGCATAGGTTTTTATGTAAGCGATAAGCAGCTGTGTTTTAAACCCCAAAGGTAAGGATTTTAAAATTAGCTGATTTTTAGCATGCAGAATGAAGCCAATCCGGTCGTCCAATCTGTAAAGAAGCCTTTACAAACATGGGCTTTACACAAAATAAACACGGATCATGCTTGTATATTTTTAATAATAGCCCAACTTTGCAAATTAACATGCACTTGCGAAGAAAAAACCTTTCTGTATTTGTTGCTTACCTATTGTTGTTTGCGTTCTCCGCAATTCAGGTAACTGAGGTCCTTCACAATCATGTGGACGACCATCATGTGCCCAGTACTGTAAGCCTGAAACAACAGGATGCAGAGCTATCCCTTGCAGATGCCCTGCAGAAATGTAAAATCTGTAAAGATCTTTCGAACCGGCAAATTGCTTTTGAACCTCTTGAAGTCTTCAGCTATAATTTCAGTCTCAACATCCCAGCTGAAGGTTCAAAAGCGGTGTACAAGCAAAAGCTCTTTGAAACCGCCGTTAGCACCTGGACCAACAAGGGTCCCCCCATGTCCTAAACATTCCTTTATCCGCAGTTAAAAGCCAATCACTAATGTGAGGGCCTTCTGCTATGCCATTTATGCCTGTGCGTACGCGTACGCAGGCTTTCCTTAATATACCTTATTTATGCAGATCATTCTAGAAGCCCAGGGCCTCTCCAAAAATTACGGGGATAAAACCGCCCTGAATGCACTTAACCTTCAACTTACAAAAGGCGAAATCTTTAGCTTGCTGGGTCCCAATGGGGCCGGTAAATCAACCACCATCAATCTGTTCCTTGGCTTTATCAAGCCTACTTCGGGCGCTGCCCGCATCAATGGCATCGATGCTGCCGTTGATCCCGTAGGTATAAAAGAACACCTGGCCTACATACCCGAGCAAGTGATGTTATATCAGAACCTCAGTGGCCGCGAAAACCTGTCCTTACTTAGTGCACTTGCAGGATTTCAGTACAGCCAACCAGAGCTGGACCAGTTCCTGATTGATGCCGGACTGCAACCTGAAGCCATCAACAAGCGTGTAGGCAGCTACTCTAAAGGCATGCGACAAAAAGTTGGCATTGCCGCTGCCGTTGCCAAGAACGCGAAAGTGCTCTTGCTTGATGAACCTACATCCGGACTGGATCCAAAAGCAAGCAACGAGTTCTCGGAACTGCTGCTTCGCTTAAGTCAGGCTGGTACCACCATTTTCATGGCTACCCACGACATATTCCGCGCACGAGAGGTTAGTCAGCGTATCGGCATCATGAAAGCAGGCTCGCTTATCGATCAGATCAGCGCCGACAAACTAAATGCAGGCGAACTGGAACAGTTGTACCTCGACTACATGAAAGGATAAGCATGATCAGAAACATAACGCAGAAGGAACGGATCAGTTCCATCAGAGACAAGCGATTCATCATTTTAGGCAGCATTATCCTGTTGCTGCTGCTTACTGCTGCGGTAACCGGTATCATCAACTATAAGGTGCTGGCAGCAGAAAGAGCATTGGCACAATCAACCGCCACAGAGAATTTTAACAATCAACCCGACCGGCATCCGCATCGTGTGGCACATTACGGGTCTTATGCCTTTCGGCCGAAATCCGTGTTGAGCTTCCTCGATTTCGGATTGGATTCATATACCGGCACCATGGTTTATCTGGAAGCACACCAGCAAAATAGCGCCAACTTCAGTCAGGTGCAGCAATCGGGTGCCATGATCCGCTTTGGTGAGATGACCATCGCTTTTGTTATGCAGTGGCTCATTCCGCTATTAATTATTTTCCTATGCTTCAATACGTTCACGCTGGAGCGTGAAGAAGGTACACTAAAAGTACTGCTCAGTCAGGGTGTCAGCATGGCCGCCATTGCCAAAGCTAAGCTGCTGGGCTATATACAGGTCATCAGCATGATCGTCTTACCGGCTTTCCTGTTCGTATTTGTNNTCAACGACTTCATCCTGGATAGCGGACTATTGCTGCGTACCGGGGTATTCATGCTTACTTACCTGCTCTACTTCTTCATATTCATTGCAGGATCAATACTGGTTTCTGCCATGAATAAGCACTCCAGAACCGCCCTGGTCACCTTACTGGGCATCTGGATCTTCAGCATTGTGCTGATGCCGAAAGCGCTGAGCAATCTGGGCAGTTCGCTGTATGAGGAGCCATCAAAAGCCGCCATGGACGCCAGTGTGCATGAGGAATCTAAGAACGGGATCGATGGACATGATCCGATGGATGAGCGCCTGGAGCAGTTCAAACAAGGGCTGCTGGAGAAGTACAATGTCGACTCTCTAAGTCAGTTGCCCGTCAATGTGGATGGTCTTGTTATGGCACTTGGAGAGGAAAGCAGCAGCAAAATTTACCAGGAGCATTTTGATGAGTTGGTCGAGATTTATGAAAACCAGAACAGGCTGTCCGTTTGGGGCGGGTTCATTAATCCATACCTGGCCATACGCAACATATCCATGTCTATGGCTGGTACAGATTTCTTCCACTATGTAGATTTTCTGAATGCTGCAGAAAAGTATAGGTATGCCCTAACCCAGCACCTGAATAATCTGCAGGCTACTAAAGTGTCGCACAAGGATAAAACGACCCGGTTAGACAATGATATTTATGCAAGCTATCCGCCTTTTTACTACGAAGGCCCGGCTTTTACAAAAGCCATTGGCAACGTTGCGGTGTCCTTAGCTGCGCTTGTATTCTGGACCGTATTCATATACGCCTTAATCATCATTACTATGAATAAAAAGAAAAATATTATATGAAGCAATTACGCATTTTACTTCATTTCGAATGGCTGAATTTTAAAACGGAAAAGAGCATTGTTGCTTTTTGCCTGTTGATGCTGCTCTGTGGTTTCTACGGCATCTTTTCAGGAAATCATGAAATTAAAAAACAGCGAAATAAAATTGACGGACTTGAGCAGATCTATAAGAATAACATTGCCGAGATGGCGGAAAAATTCCCGGATAGCGCTGACGCTGGTGATATCGGGTATTATCATTCTGCATTCGCCATAAACCACCCCGACAACTGGGCAGCACTGGCCATTGGTCAGCGCGATGTGAGTCCTGCATACCTCAAGATCCGCTTACTTGCGGTGCAGAACCAGCTTTACAATTCTGAAAACACCAATCCACTGAAACTCGCTACGGGCAGCTTCGATCTGTCATTTGTAATGGTGTTCCTGCTGCCATTGTTTATCATTGCAATAAGCTTCAACCTGCTTTCTGCAGAGAAGGAACAAGGGACATTGCGTCTGTTACTGGCACAACCCCTTAAATTATCTACGCTGTTTTTGGCGAAGATCCTTTTCCGGTTCATGCTGATTGCAGCGATTGTTCTGGTGCTTTCCCTTACTGCGCTGATCTGGACAGGCGCAGCAGCCGATCTGAGAGCCCTTTACTGGATTTTCGGCGTATTGTTGTATGCCATATTCTGGCTTGGCGCATCCTGCGCGGTTGCTGCTATGCAGCGAAGCTCAGCTTTCAACGCCATCACGCTTTTAGGCGTATGGTTGCTACTGGCCGTAATTGCACCGGTACTCATCAATGCCGCTATCGACATCAGCAAGCCGGTTCAGGAAGGACTGGAGCTTACCATGGTGCAGAGAGAGGCCGTACACGGGGGTTGGGATAAACCTAAAACCGAAACCATGGAACGTTTCTTTAAATACTACCCGCAGTACAGCAATACGGGTTCTGTAGAAGGCGATTTCAAATGGAAGTGGTATTATGCTTTTCAGGAACTTGGCGATCGCTCGGTGGAGCGCCTTTATCAGTCTTATCGCCAAAAGATGCTCGACCGTCAGACACTGGCTTCGAACCTGAGTATTGTTAGTCCGCCGGCCAAGCTACAGGAAGTGCTAAACGGCATTGCCGGGACGGACCTGCAGCAACATCTGGATTTCATTGCCGGCACCAAGACCTATCATGAAAAGCTAAAGGCTTTCTATTACCCCTACCTGTACAATGACCGTGCTTTTCAGCATGCTGATTTCAGCAAAGAACCACGATACAGCTTTAAAGCGGATCCGGATTATACAAAAGCAGGTTCCGGAATGCTGGTACTGCTGGCTTCAAATTTATTGGTCTTAATATTAACCATGTTCATCTTCAGATCGAACACGCAAGAGCTTAAATAACATGTCACACAAATTTTTCTACATACTAACTTTACTGATCGCCATGATTACGGAATCACTACATGCGCAGCAAAAACCATTTCTTATTGCTGGAAAAGAGATCCATGCAGGGCAAAAGCTTTCCTTTTCTATTCCGGTGGAAAGTGGACAGGACAGCACCATCATACCCATGACCGTAAGCCATGGTGCGAAACCTGGACCTGTGTTGTTGATCACTGCGGGTGTCCATGGTTACGAATACCCGCCCATCCTGGCTGCGCAAGCTTTTGCCAAACAGCTGAAGCCTGCAGAAATGAGCGGAACCATTGTTGTTGTGCACCATGCAAATTTACCTTCTTTCCTGGGTAGACGCATTGCCTACAATCCACAGGATGGCAAGAACCTGAACCGCGTTTTTCCAGGTAAAGCAGATGGAACGATTACTGAAAAACTGGCCTGGGTCATTTCCAATGAGCTTATTGCCAAATGCGACTATATGATAGACGTGCATGCCGGTGATGCACAAAATGATTTGATGCCTTATTCCGGTTACTACAACTACTTCGATAAACCTGAGCTTTCAGAAAAAGGCCGGAAGCTGGCAACAGCGCTTGGATTTGAAACCATCGTCAAGTTTGGCAATGTGCAATCCCTTACGGAAGCTTCGGTTTATTGTTCAAGGGAAGCAATAAAGCGAAATATTCCTGCGGTAGATATTGAATGCGGAAGGCACGGCATGGCAGAACCTGCCTTTATAAACCTGATCCTGAAAGCCCTGGATAATGTTTCCAAGTCAGTGAAGATTGTCAGCGGTACGCCCTTGCCAGCCATAAAACACCAGTATATTGAACAGCGGACCAGCATAGAAAGCAAGTATACCGGCTTCTTCCATAGCGAAAACAAAGCCGGGCAGAAGATCAGTAAAGGCAGTAAAATTGGCCGGATTACAGACTTGTTCGGAAACCACCTGGAGGATGTCATCTCCCCGGTTGATGGAATCATATTATATATGAACGCGNNGGCGAAAACCTGTTCAGTATCGGTCATTTGCCGAAAACAAAATCTTAGGAAAACAGAGATGCAGTATCTACGACTGAAACCCCGATTCAAGCCGGTATTGTTGCTTGCCATATTGCTGTTCAGCCTTTTCAGCAACGCAATTGCGCAGTCCGGGCAGGCGTACCTTCATGGCCGGGTAACCGACGTTCAAGGTAAAGCCCTGCCGGATATCAACATTCGTCTGGAAGGCAGAAATGAGCCCTTTACAAGTAATGCTTCGGGGCATTTCAACATACCAGATCTGACACCAGGCAGGTACATCATCTACTTCTCGGGAATTGGCTATAAGCGGCTGCAGCAATCCCTGTCGATCGAAGCTGCTAGAACACATGAAATGGTGTTCGTGCTTAGTGCCGACGAAGTTGGCCTGCAGCAGGTGGAGATCCTTGGCCGTAAAGGCAGTTCCTACAAAAGTGACTACACCTTTGGGGCTACAAAAACGGCCACTTACCTGAAAGATGTACCACAAGCCGTTAGCATCGTGACCAAGGAGCTTATGGCCGACCGGCAGATGGATAAGGCCTGGGAGGTAACCAAGATGATGAGTGGGGTGAACCGATATTCCAATTACAATGATATTGTGATCCGGGGCTTCCGTACGGGTGAAAACCAACCCCGGCTGATCAATGGTTTACGTGCAGCATTCGGCTATTTCGATCAGCCGGTTACGGCAAATCTGGAGCGCGTGGAAGTGATCAAAGGCCCCGCTTCTGCACTGTTTGGTAATGCAGTTCCCGGAGGCACAATAAACTTCGTAACCAAAAAGCCCCTTGCTGAAAAGCGTTCAGGGCTTACTTTCTCTGCTGGAAGCTTCAATAATCTGCGGGCAGCCGCCGATTTTACCGGCCCGCTATCTAAAGACAGCACCATCCTGTTTCGCTTGAATGCCGCCTACAGTAATGCAGAGAGCTTCCGGAGCCTGCAGTTTAGCGAGAACTTTATGCTGGCCCCATCCTTTAGCTTCATGCCTTCGAAGAAGACCTCGATCAATGTGGATATGGTGTTCAGCAACAACAACAGCAGGATCGACCGCGGACAACCAGTTTTTGGTGCAAGTGCTGCCGGTGATATTTTTGCGACGCCGATTTCGCTGGCCATTGCTGCTCCGAACGATTTCTACAAAGTCCGGAATCTGCAGCTGAATGCAGGTATGACCCACGACTTCTCCGAAAATCTTTCACTGAATCTTTCCTACATGAAATTTGGCTGGGATGAGAAATTGCTGGAACATCGTACCTCAAACATATTTGCCGTTGATGGAGCAGGACAAGAAATCCCTTCTAAAGTAGCCATGCAGGTATTTGACAGGCTCCAAAAGATCTCTTCAGATAATATCAATGGCTTTTTCAGGCAGAAAGTTGAACATGGCATCTTTAAACATACCATCCTAGTTGGTTACGATCATATACAACAGATCAGACCAGAAGGCAGTAGTCAGAATGTAGCCCGCGGTTACCGCAATGCGAATAATGATGGCATAATATCCAGCTTTGATCCCGCGAATCCCGGGGCTTACCTGCTTGATGAAGCCGGCAATCCGGTGCCCAATGTAGCGCATTTCGATTTGAACAATGTGCAATATCCAATCAGGAACACTGATGGCTACCTGTTTAGTCCAACGGTATTTGCGCCAAGTAAGTACATGATCAATGCCATATACCTGCAGGATCAGATTGCCTTTAACAAATGGCAGGTCCTGCTTGGTTTACGGCAGGAATTCTATACTGATTTTACCAATCATAAATTAGATGCGGAGTCCAAGGTGACACAAAGCGCATTAATTCCGAGGGTGGGACTTATTTATAGCCTTACACCAACAATAAATTTGTACAGCACCTATACTGCCGGTTACCAGCCTCAAAGTCCTTCTACTTTCACGAATCCAAATAATGGTGGACCTTTTGATCCTTCTACGAGCAACATGATTGAAGGTGGTGCAAAGGGCAGTTTCTTTGAGGACAAGCTTGCGCTGAACCTGTCCGTGTATCAGATTCGCCAGAAGGATGTACTGGTGACTGCGAATGACCCTGTAAATCCGGATCTGCTGCGGCAGCGCGGTTCGGAACAATCCAGAGGCTTTGAGCTGGAGGCAGTAGGAAATATTCTGCCTAATTTGTCTGTAAATGCGAATTATGCCTATAATGAAGCGATCATCACACGAGGTTTGGTGAGCGAAATTGGTCTTCAGAAAGCAAATGCGCCTAAACATCTGGCCAACATCTGGACGAAATACAACTTCATACAAGGAAAACTCTCCGGTTTGGGTTTTGGTGCTGGCATGAACTACAGCGCTCAACGAAATACGGAACTATTCAGTTTGCAGCTGCCCGCCTACACCACCTTTGATGCGGCCGCTTATTACACTATGGATAAACTTCGTTTCGGTTTGAATTTCAATAATGTGCTGAATAAAAAGTATTGGATTGCAGGGTATAACTATACCAGGATCTTCCCGGGAGAGCCAAGAAATATGATGATCAGCATTACCAAGTTGTTTTAGTACCAGAAAGGAGGCAGGTTTGACATCTGGAAGGTGTTCCAAAGACCTTGATAAGGGGTTGACAAGCCCGTAGCCTTGTAAGCCCCATGCTAACACCTTGTCAAGGCCTTGTCAACCCCTTGTTAACCCCGAAGCTGTAAGCCATTAATACCTGATTATGCGGGTTGCTGAAAAAATCACTATTTTGCAGAAAATGCAATTCAAGGAGATCGTAGGCCAACAAGGTGTTAAACAACATTTGATTCAAACCGTACAGGAGAACCGGATCAGTCATGCGCAGCTTTTTCTAAGCTGTGATGGCAGTGGTGCCCTGGGTTTGGCTATAGCTTACGCTCAGTATATCAATTGTTTAAGCAGAACAGCGACAGACAGTTGTGGTAGCTGCTCTTCCTGCAGGAAGTATGAACGTTATATCCACCCGGATCTGCACTTTTCTTATCCGTTCTTCGCTTCGAAAGATGTGCGGGTAGCAGTAGATGTGCTGGAAGAATGGCGAAGTATGTTGTTGCAGGATCCCTATGTGGATATGAACAGTTGGCGCGCCAGGCTGAATGCAGAAAATAAACAGGCCAACATCAACATTGCAGAGTGTCACGACATCATCAAAAAATTAAGTTACAAAGCTTTCGAAGGCGAGACTAAGGTGCTGATCATGTGGCTTCCGGAATATCTGGATCGTGGTGCAAATGCGCTCCTCAAGATCATCGAAGAACCACCTGAAAAGACATTGTTCATTCTCGTTGCCAATCATCAGGACCAGATCTTGTCGACACTTTTATCCAGAACGCAGATCACAAAAGTTCCAAAGCTGTCTGACCAGGAAATTCAGGATTTCCTTTTAGAGCGGCATCAGTTAACCGCTGAACAGGCAGCGGAATACAGCTTTTTAGCAGACGGAAACCTTATTGAAGCACGTCTGCTGGTGGAAAATGAGGCCAATAATAATGCTGAGCTATTTGCAGAATGGTTAAGGATGGGCTTCAAAGGCAATGTACTGGGCATGATGGGATTTGTAGAAAAGACTGCCGGATGGGGGAGAGAGAATCAAAAGAACTTTCTTCGATATGGCATCAGCTTTCTAAGGGAATGCAGCCTGCTATTGAGCGGTGCTGATGCGCTGGTGAAACTCCCTGCGCGAGCGCTGGATACAGCTAGAAAATTGAGTACACATGTGTTGGATTTGAATATGGCAGATGCGATCATTTCCGAGCTGGAGTTGGCGCACTACCACATCGAGCGGAATGCCAATCCTAAAATACTCTTTTTAGATGTATCTTTGCAGTTAATAAAAACAATAAAGTTTAAATCGTTCCCGAAAGGGACTCAACATATATACAATTAATTATGGGATGTGGAAGTTGTTCTACAGGAGGCGGTTGCGCCCCCTCTGGCTGCAAAAGTAATGGCTCCTGCCTTACTGGAGGCTGCCAGAAATTAGAAGTTTACGATTGGCTGTCCAACCTGGACATGCCATCCAATTATATACCGTTTCAAGTAGTAGAAGTTAAATTTAAAGGTGCAAGGAAGGAATTTTTTGTAAACAGCGAGAACATATATTTAGAAATTGGTGAGCTGGTGGCTGTTGAAGGTCCTACTGGCGGTTACGATATTGGTCACGTTTCCTTAACAGGTGAGCTGGTGAGGATGCAGATGAAACGCCGCAAAACGGCGATGGATCAGGTGACCCGCAAAGTGTATCGCAAAGCTACTGAAGCGGACGTGGAGAAATGGAAAGTTGCGAAAGGCCTGGAATGGGAAACCATGCACAAGGCCCGTACGCTGGCGCTTGATCTGCGCTTATCCATGAAAATCAGTGACGTGGACTACCAGGGTGATAAGACCAAGGCAACCTTCTTTTATACTGCAGAAGGACGCGTGGATTTCCGTGAGCTGATCAAGAAAATGGCGGAGACATTCCGGATTCGCATTGAGATGCGTCAGATCGGTATGCGTCAGGAAGCTGGAAGACTCGGTGGTATTGGTTCATGTGGGCGCGAGCTTTGCTGCTCTACCTGGCTAACGAATTTCAAAACCGTGTCTACCGCTGCGGCAAGATATCAGAACCTTTCTTTAAACACTTTAAAACTTGCAGGTCAATGTGGTAAGCTGAAATGCTGCCTTAACTATGAGCTTGACACTTATCTGGATGCGCTGAAGGACATTCCGGATCGTATCGACAGTTTGCAAACGGAGATTGGCGTTGCCCGTCATCAGAAAACAGACATTTTCAAGAAGATCATGTGGTTCAGTTATCCGAACGCGGAAGACTGGATTCCGTTGAAGGTAGATCGGGTAAAGGAGATTATGGCTATGAATAAAAAAGGCCAGAAACCGGTTAACCTGAAGGAGGAAGCTTTTGAGCTTGCGAGCACGAAACCAATTGAAAAAGTACTGGATTACGAGAACGTGGTTGGTCAGGATAGTTTAACACGCCTGGATGACCGGTCAAGAAATAAAAATCAGCGTAGTAATAACAAGAAGCAGGAACGTCCACCACGTGCGGTTCAGCAGCGTCATGCAAATGATGCGCAGAAAAAACCTGATCAGACACGTACTGAAGCTCCAAAGGCTGAAAACAAACGCCGTGAGGGTAGACCGCAGGACGGAAAAAGACCTGAAGGTAAACGTCCGGAACAAAGGCGTCCTGATCCAAAAAAGGTGACTGTTGAAGTGCCTTTAGTGGAGCCTGGGGTAGTGATCTTACCGGGTGCTGCTGTTGCTGAAGGGCAGCCTGGTGTAAAGCCCGCTGGAAACAGGAACAACAGGAACAGGAACAATCGCAGGAGGAAGCCGGCGCAGGATAAGCCTAACGATGAATAAGATCAAGTATTTTCTATTTATAGCCATTATTTGTATTGCAGCGAGCAGCTGCAATACAAATAACCTGGCAGACCTTAATGTATCCATGCCTAAGCGCAACTGGAGTTATGTAAATAAGGTCAAAGCAAGCGTGGACATTACAGATCATACCAAACCGCTTACGGTATATTTCAAGCTTCGGCATACCGCAGATTACCGTTACTCGAACATTTACGTGTTGCTGCATATTAAAGCGCCGGGACAGAAGAAAACGAGTAGAAGGTTCGAGTATAAACTAGCCGAAAGCGATGGACAGTGGCTGGGCGCTGGTTCAGGCAACCTGTACACCTATAAGCTGAACATGCTTACTGATCACCGGTTTCCTGCGAATGGTAAGTACGAGTTTGAGATTGAGCAGAACATGCGCGATAATCCGCTTAAGGAAGTTAGCGATGCTGGTATCACTGTCTCTTATTGAAAGTTAAAATAATTTCTTTAAGGTTGTTTTTAATTTGTTTATTACTTATCTTCAAGTATGAACAGATCTGCTCTACCGCAAACCGGAAAATACATTGATCCGTTAGTTGATTTTGCATTTAAGAAGATTTTCGGGAGCGAGCCCAATAGAGATTTGCTGATTGCATTTCTCAATGCTGTATTTAGAGGACGAAAGCAGATCGTTGATCTTGTTTTTAACAAAAATGAACACCCTGGGATCTGAAAATTGAAGGTTCAGCAATCTTTGGTCTGCTTTGTACTGGTAGTGAGGGTGAACAAATCTTAATTGAAGTTCAAAGAGCAAAACAGGCACGTTTCAAAGAGAGGGCTCTGTTTTATACTTCAAGGCTCATTAGCAATCAGGCACCAAAAGGGGACCGGACGGCTTGGGGCTATCACATCTCAGAGGTTTACTTAATTGCTTTACTTGAAGATTTTACTTTAGAGACATCCTTTGCTGAGCAGTACTTGCATGATATTTGTTTGTGTAACAGAGACTCCGGCGATATTTTTTACGATAAGCTGGGGTATATATTTGTTGAATTAGGTAAATTCGATAAAGCAGAAGACCGGCTAGAATCGGATCTGGATAAATGGTTTTATGTGCTGAGGAATATGAGCAAAATGGATAAGATCCCGGTTTATTGTCGCAAGTCAATTTTTGAGAAACTGTTCAAGATTGCTGAATATTCAAACTTGACAAAGGAGGAAAAAACGATGTATGATCAAAGTCTGAAGTACAAATGGGATAATGAGAATGTGATGGAGTACGCGGTGTCTACCGCAAAGGCTGAGGGACTTGCAGAAGGTGAGCATAAAAAAGCACAGGACATCGCCTTTAAAATGAAAACGAATGGCCTTCCCGTGGATCTAATCGCTGAAATCACGGGGCTTAGTGCTGTCGAAATTGAGCAGCTTAGCCTATAATAAAGGCAGCAGTTGCTCCAAAGCCATTCCCCTTGACCCTTTTAGCAATACATGGCTATCTTTAACCGGAGACTGCTCCAGGTAAGTTTTTGCAGCTAGGATGTCCTCAAAAAACATCCCTTTTAAATCTGCTTTAATCGCATTAAAATCTTTTCCAATCAAGATCACCTCATCGAAGTTCATGCCGTTAGCCAGCTCAGCAATTTTCCGGTGCTGCTCTGCGGATGCATCGCCGAGCTCATACATATCTGCGATAATGGCGACCTTCTTTTCTGCTGTTAGTGCTTTCAGATTTTTCAAAGCCGCCTCCATGCTACTTGGGTTGGCATTATAGAAGTCGCAAATGACTTGGTTGTATGCGGTTTTAGTGAGCTGTGAGCGGTTATTATTAGGCTGGTAGTTCATCAGCCCCTGATTAATGTCTACAGCGGGCACGCCAAAGAAATCTGCAACGCAGATTGCACCCAGGATGTTCTCGAAGTTGTAAGTGCCGGTAAGGTTTGTCTTGGTGTGGTATTGCTTGCCAGCCTTGCTCCAGGAGATCTGGAGATAGGGATCTGACTTTTCCAGATTACCGGAGATTGGATTCATGGAATCTGAGCCGTAAAAAACGATTTCATGAAGGCCGGTTTGCTGAACCAATTCCATCAGAATAAAGTTGTCTTTATATATGAAGGTATAGCCTTTAGTTTCTGCAAGCCACTTGTACAATTCTGATTTTCCGATTTTTACCCCTTCATAGCCGCCGAAACCTTCAAGATGTGCATGACCAATGTTTGTGATCAATCCATGGGTAGGCTGTGCGATGCCGCAAAGAAATTCGATTTCTTTCTTATGATTCGCGCCCATTTCCACGATGGCAATTTCAACATTGCTGTCGATGGAGAGTATGGTTAGCGGTACCCCGATATGGTTGTTCAGATTGCCTTTGGTGGCGTAGGTTTTATATTTAGTGCTGAGTACCGCATTGATCAACTCTTTGGTTGTGGTCTTACCATTGCTGCCGGTAAGCCCAACTATTGGTATGTTGAGTTGGCTGCGGTGATGACGGGCCAGATCTTGCAGTGTGGTAAGTACATCCTCAACGAGGATGCAGCGATCATTTACTTCGAATTCTTTATCATCAATGATGGCGAACGCTGCGCCAGCTTCAAGCGCTTGCTCAGCAAAGGTATTGGCATTGAACTTGTCCCCTTTTAAAGCAAAGAACAGACAATCCTGCTGGATGGTGCGGGTGTCTGTGCAAATAACCGGGTAGTCCAGGTAACGGTTGTAAAGTTTTTGAATGTTTTCCATCGAAGCAGAACTGTGTTGTGGATGTAAAAGTAAGCTATGTGGCTTAAAGTTGGGAAACTTGTAAGTTAATGTGACATTTTCGTTGCTCGCTGGGAATTTATTAAGAAAAGCACTATATTAATAGTCCATATTGCCGGAGCTGAAAACCTTTTCAATAAAGATGCTGGGGTACTATTGCTAAGATCTGAATCTTGGCTAGTGGAGTTGTGTCTAATTTTGACAGACAATCTAACCTAAAGATGTTAATTGTCCATTCAAAATATAATTTCATGATTGGAAAGCATAGCTCTACATTATATGGCGAAAGACTGAAGGTGGAACTTAATCGTCCGGGTATGCTAAACATGAAGTGTGCCTAAAATCCTGATTTTGTTAAAATTTCTTGAAAAAAGCCTTGTCGACTTTCGTAGAAACCTCTATATTAGAGGATTATTAACTAACTAAAAACAATTCATGAAAAAACTATTACAAAGTTTCTTCGTATTCTTGTTCATTGCGGTTTCTGCATTTGCTCAGGAACGGACGATTACTGGTACAGTAACAGGAAAAGAAGACGNNATACCAGGTGTATCCGTACGTCTTCAGGGGACAGCGGTCGGGACTAGTACCGGTTCTGATGGTAAATTTTTAATTAAAACTTCGGGAACTGCAAACGTATTGCAATTCTCGTCAATTGGTTTTGCTACCCAAACGGTAACAATTGGATCCGGAAACGTTATAAACGTATCTCTTGCGAATGATGCACAAGCATTATCTGAGGTTGTTGTAACTGCTCTAGGTATCCGTCGTAACAAAAATGAGCTGCCTTATGCTGCTCAGGAAGTGAAAGCGGAAGATCTTACCCGTACAAGGGATGCGAACTTCGTGAATGGACTTTCTGGTAAAGTTGCCGGTTTGAACATTACACAAGCAAATACCATGGGTGGTTCTACCAACGTGGTAATGCGTGGTTACAAATCTCTAACCGGAAACAATCAGGCTTTATTCGTTATTGATGGTATTCCTGTTAGTAATGCAAACACCAACACCAATGCACAATCTCAGGGTGGGGGTGGATTTGACTACGGAAGTGCTGCTGCCGATATCAACCCGGATGATATCGAATCGGTGAACGTGCTTAAAGGTGCTGCTGCGACTGCACTTTATGGTTCAAGAGCATCAAACGGTGTTATTATGATCACTACCAAGAAAGGAAAGAAAAACTCTCTAGGTATCACTGTTAACACTGGTGTTCAGTTTGGTAACATTGATAGAAAAACTTTCGCTAAGTATCAGAATGAATATGGTGCAGGTTATGTAAACGAGTACTCTAATGATGGTGACGGAAATTTTGCAGGATACGATTCTCCTGACCGGAATTTCGATTACGGAAACCCATTTGGAACAGGTTTAGGAAATATTGTGCCTTTCAGGGAAGATGCTTCTTATGGCGGTGCATTCAATCCAAATACTTTAGTTTACCAATGGGATGCCTTCGATCCAAAGTCTCCAACCTACGGACAAGCTACACCATGGGTGGCGGCTAAAAATGGGCCTGCGGAATTCTTCAAAACAAGTGTTAACTCATCACACAGTGTGAATATTGCTGGTGGTAGTGATGCTACAACTTACAAGTTTGGATACTTGAGAAACGATGAAACTGGTATTCTGCCAAACAGTAAAATCACGAAAAACGTTTTTAACCTTTCAGGAAGTCATGATGTTGCAAAGAATCTAACAGTTAGTGCTTCTGCAAACTATACTGGTGTAAAAGGCCTTGGTCGTTATGGTACAGGATATAGCGGAGACAACGTTAACCAACAGTTCAGACAATGGTGGCAAACCAACGTTGATATTAAAGAACAAGAAGCTGCTTTCAATAGAGAAGGTAAAAACGCAACCTGGAACTGGTCTGACGTAACTGCTACTAGGCCTATTTATTCGAACAATCCATACTGGATGCGCGCTAACAACTATCA
Organism: Pedobacter sp. UBA1654; assembly: GCA_002320935.1. GTDB lineage: Bacteria > Bacteroidota > Bacteroidia > Sphingobacteriales > Sphingobacteriaceae > Pedobacter. The sequence continues at coordinate 50,353 of DCLG01000050.1, forward strand.
GAATGATTCAAGAGATAGATACTTCGGTAACGTAGCTGTAACCTGGAAGCCTTTAGAGTGGTTAGATGTAATGGGACGTGTAACATATGATGGATCACATGAGTTCCAGGAAGAACGCATTGCAATTGGTGGTGCAGATTTACCTGAGTATTCCAGATACAACAGATCGTTCACAGAAACCAACTATGACTTAATCGTAAACTTCAACAAGAATATCTCTGAAGATATTACATTCAGAGGTTTATTGGGAAGTAACTTAAGAAGACAAGATTTATCATCCATATCTGCTGCTACAAATGGCGGTCTGGTGGTTCCTGGATTATACTCTTTGTCTAACTCTGCCAACTTGATTTCAGCACCGGTTGAAGCAAACGAGCGTATAGCAGTTGACGGATTGTTTGCTAGTGCTACTTTCGGATACAAAGAAATGTTATTCTTAGACGGAACGATTCGTCGTGATCAGTCAACAACTTTGCCGGTTAATAACAATACTTACTGGTATCCTTCTGTTGCGGGTAGTTTCATTTTTTCTAATATGATGAAAGAATCTACTTGGTTAAATTATGGTAAAGTTCGCTTGAACTATGCTGAAGTAGGTAATGATGCCTCTGCATTAAGCTTATATGATGTGTATACCATCAACCCGATTTACAATGGTAACCTTTTAACTTCATTGCCTACAAGTAAAAACAACTCCAATTTATTGCCTGAGCGTACAAAGAGTGTTGAAGCGGGTATTGAGGCGAACTTTTTCAAGGCAAGATTCGGTTTCGACTTTACCTATTACCGTTCAAACTCTGTTAACCAGATTATGGCAGTAGGTGTGTCTACAGCGACCGGCTTCGGAACGAAGTGGGTGAATGCGGGAACAGTTAGAAATCAGGGTTTTGAGGTGTCTGCTTTCGTTCTTCCTGTAAGAACAACTGATTTCAGCTGGACAATGAACATCAACTTTTCTAGAAATAGAAATAAGGTTATTGATCTTTACGAAGGAACAGAAAACTTGCAACTCGCATCTTTCCAAGGTGGTGTAACGTTGAATGCGACTAAAGGTCAGCCTTTCGGAACATTAAGAGGAAGAGGTTTTGTTTACAAAGATGGAGAGAAAGTTGATGGAGAAGACGGCTACTACGTACAAGGGCCTGTTAACTCTATTATTGGAGACATCAATGCAAAATGGACTGGTGGTCTTCAAAACAATTTCAGGTACAAGAATGTAGGTTTGAGCTTCCTGATTGATGTTAAAAAAGGTGGAAGTGTTTTCTCACTTGATCAATATTATGGACAAGCAACAGGTTTATATCCTGAAAGTGCTGGTTTGAATGATCTTGGAAACCCACAAAGACTTCCAGTTGCATTAGGTGGTGGTGTGATTCTTCCCGGTGTCGATGCAAATGGAAACCCAAATACCGTTAGAGCTGAAAACTACGATAATAATGTAACGCCTTACGGCTATGCGCACAACCCTCAGGAAGCGTTTGTATATGATGCGGGCTTCATTAAGCTACGTGAAGCAGCCTTAACATATACTATTCCGCAGAAGTTCTTTGGTGCTAACAATCCAGTAAAAGGAATTGACGTTTCATTGGTAGGACGTAACCTTTGGTTGATTCATGGAAACGTACCTTATTCAGATCCTGAAGCAGGTCTAAGTTCTGGAAATAGATCAGGATACCAGAGTGGTGCTTATCCTGCAGTTAGAACATTTGGATTTAATTTGAAGTTTAGATTATAATCCTGTTTAATATTTACAAATCATGAAAAAACTATTAATATTTATTTTGCCAGTGTTGCTTCTTGCATCCTGTGCCAAAAGCTTAGAAGAATATAACATTGATCAAAAGCGTCCATCAACGGTTGCTGCAGGATCATTGTTCTCGAATTCCTTGAAGCAGATTTCAGACATTCAGGCGAGTCCGAGTGTAAACAATAATGTGTTTCGATTTTGGACACAGCAATGGGCAGCAACCACCTATCAGGATGAGCCCCGCTATAACATCGCGACTAGAAATATTCCATTAAATTACTGGACGCCAATGTACCGCGAGGTATTACAGGATCTGAAAGAAAGTAGAAGGCTTACAGATGAAGATGCTTCGATCACTCCTGAGGTTAAAGCTAATCGTGTAGCATTAACGGAGATTGTTGCAGTTTATACCTGGTCTGTGTTGGTGAACACCTGGGGAGATGTTCCTTATACAGAAGCATTAAATCCGGAGATAAACGAACCTAAGTATGATGATGCAGCAACTATTTATGCTGATTTATTCAAGCGCTTAGATGCTGCTATTGCGCAGCTTACCCCGGCAAACGCCAACTTTGGTGGAGCTGACTTACTTTATAAAGGTAATGGTGGAGCATGGTTGAAATTTGCACACAGTTTGAAAATGAAACTGGCGATTACCATCGCAGATGCTGATGAAACAACCGCACGTGCAGCGATTCAAGCATCGTTTGATAAAGGATTTACTAGTAATGCAGACAATGCTGCGTTTGAGTACCTGGTTTCCACGCCAAATAATAACCCGATCTCAAATAACTTAAACTCAATGTTTACTGCAAGACAGGATTATGTTGCGGGAAAAACCATCATTGATAAGATGAATGCGGTTTCAGATCCAAGAAGACCTTTTTACTTCACTGCTGTTAACAATAACTATATTGGTGGCCTTCAAGGTGTGAACAATTCATTCGCTAACTTGTCACGTCCGGCAAATGCTATTATTGCTCCGGATTTTGAAGCTTTATTAATGGATTATTCTGAAGTTGAGTTTATCCTTGCTGAGGCTGCTGCAAGATGGGGCATCGCTGGTTCGCCTGCAACGCACTATAATAATGCAATCACGGCTTCTATAACTTACTGGGGTGGTACTGTTGCTGATGCAACTACTTACCTTGGCAGACCTGCTGTTGCCTATGCAACTGCGGCCGGGGATTATAAGCAAAAAATCGGGGAGCAAAAATACCTTGCGCTATACAACCGTGGTTATGATGCGTGGACTGAGTGGAGACGTTTGGATTATCCAAGATTACAGCCGGCGAACGAGGCACTAAGTGTTATGCCTGTGCGTTTAACTTATATCACTAGTGAGTATACCTTGAACAGAGTTAATACTGAAGCGGCAGCTGCTGCAATCGGTGGAGATGAAGTAGGTACGAAACTATTCTGGGATAAGTTCTAAGAATTATAATTAGACGGCAGTTTAAAACCTGCCTTGAAAAACGCAGTAGCTGAATTAGCTGCTGCGTTTTTTTTTGTTTTAAATCCATCACCGTTGTTTTCTCGTACTTCTATGTATCAAAGCTAAAAACTCTATGATACCACAAGACTTTTGATTGCAAAACTAGTTAGATCGACCAATTACCTGTTGTTTTTGCTTGCGTGATGAATATTTCGCTCTCCATATCCTATAAACGACCCATTTTTCTTTGGTCCTGGCTGAATTGCCAAAAAAAGACGTCTTAACAACTGAAAATGTTAATTGTTTTCAAAATATTGAAAAAGTGTAACTAATTTGTGTGTATTTCTTAACCTTTTGGTATCTTCAGAAAATATTACATTAATAAACCCAATTTATTGTTTATGAAAAAACTACTACTAAGTATGTTCTTTCTTGTACTTACCGCCATGCTGGGGTTTGCACAGAATAGAACAGTTACGGGAACAGTTACCGGACAGGATGATGGACAACCACTTCCTGGGGTAAGTGTTAGAGTTCGGGGCGCCAATATTGGTACCCAAACCAATTCAGAAGGACGGTACTCGATTTCTGTACCATCAGCTTCAAGCGTACTTGAATTTTCTTACATCGGTTACGCTACTAAGAGTGCTACTGCAGGCTCTAACGTTGTAAACGTAGTTCTTGCTGGTGATGCACAATCATTAACTGAGGTTATCGTAACAGGTTATGGTACTACAACTAAAGCAAGACAGACCGGTTCTGTAGGAACTGTTGCGGCTAAAGACATTGAAGCTACGCCGTTTACTTCGGTAGATAAAGCGCTTCAGGGTCGTGTGACAGGTTTGCAGTCCACTGGTGCATCTGGTCAGCCTGGTGCAATGCAGCAAATCAGAATCCGTGGTCTTGGTTCGATCTCAGGTTCATCAGAGCCGTTGTTTGTAATTGATGGTATTCCGGTAAACTCTGGAGATTTATCCCGTAATACTACTTCGGCGAATGCATTAGCTGGTATCAACCCTAATGATATCGAAAGTCTTACCGTTTTAAAGGATGCATCTTCAACTGCAATCTATGGTTCAAGAGGTTCTAATGGTGTTGTTTTAATCACTACCAAATCAGGTAAAGCTGGTAAAACGAAAATCCGTTTCGACGCTGAATATGGTGTTGTAAAGCCAGGTGTTTTCAACGATGCAACCAGACCATTAACGACAGAAGAAAACATTCTCTTGCTTGGCGAGGCTTTATTGAACAATCCAGCGTACGTTAGAGACTACAGCCTAACGCCTGCGAACATCAGAGAGTTTGTGACTGGTGAAGATGGCTTCGGTCTTAATCAGAATGTAAATACAAACTGGTATGATGAGGTTACCCGTACAGGTGCACAACAGCAGTATAACGTTTCTATCGACGGTGGAAACGAAAAGACTCAATTTCACATCGGTGGAGGTTATTTCACTCAGGAAGCTACTGTTCCTCGTTCTGCATTCAAACGTTATTCAGGAAACCTAAACCTTAAACACAGCTTAACAGATAAATTTACCGTTGGTACCAACATTTTATTGTCAAGCACCAATACTAAAGGATTATCAAATGGTGGAGCTTTTGCCAACCCTGTTTTAGGTTCCCTATTTTTAATGCCGGATCTTGCTGCTCGTAATGCAGATGGTACGCCTAATATGAGCGGACCGCTTGCACCAGGTGCTGGTCTTTTCAACCCAATTGCAATCCTGGAATTGGAAAAACAAAACAACAATACTCAAAAAGCAATTACCTCATTTTTCGCAGAGTATAAGCTTTTACCTAATTTGAAGTTGACTTCGAAATACGGTATCGACTACAACAATCTTGAAGAAGATAGCTACAACAACCCAACCTATGGTGACGGTAGAAACGTAGGTGGTCGTACTTATAGAGATTATACAAGATACTTTAACTGGGTGTGGACTAACTTAGTGGATTACCGTTGGGACATTACCAAAGATGATAACTTAGTAGCTAACATTAAAGCTGGTTACGAAGCACAACGTTCTCAGAACTACAACTCATCAGTTGCTGCATATAACGTGCCTTTGAACATTAACTACAATGTTCCTAGTGTTGGTGCAACACCGATTACGGCAAACGGTAATCAGGATGGATATGCTTTCGCGTCATTGTTAGCGATTGGAGATATTTCATACAAAAACACTTATGTATTATCAGGTAGTTTCCGTAGAGATGGTTCATCCCGTTTCGGTTCAGAAAAACAATATGGTAACTTCTGGTCCGTTGGTGCGAGCTGGAATGCAGACCGTGAAGATTTCATTAAAGAACTTGATTGGATCTCACAGTTAAAAGTTCGCGGATCTTACGGTGTGAACGGTAACGCAAACATTGGTAACAATGCGTGGAGAAACCTTTATGGTTATACCAGAACCGGTTACAACTTTGTATATAATGGTGCTATCGGTAGCGGTCCTAGCCAGTATGGTGTGAATACGCTTACCTGGGAAAAAACTAAAAGTTATGATATCGGTGTAGACTTCGGTTTGTTCGATAACAGATTAACCGCAACAGCAGAATACTACAACCGTCAGTCGGATGATCTACTTTTGTCTGTTCCGGTTTCTTACACAACAGGATTCCCTAGTTATGTAAACAACTTCGGTGGTATGCAAAATAAAGGTTGGGAGTTTAGCTTAGGTGGAACACCGATCCGTACAGAAGATTTCCAATGGACATTGAACTTCAATATTTCAATGAACAGAAACAAAATCACTAACCTTGTAATTGACAAGAACGTTTCTAATCCTTTCATCCGTCAGGTTGGACAGAACTATCAAACTTACTACTTGCCACAATATGCAGGTGTAAACGTTGAAACTGGTGCGCCACAGTGGTATAAAGATGCCAGCAGAACTGAAGTTGTGACTACTTATAACCAGGCTCAACGTGTGCTGTTAGACAAAACTGCTGCGCCTAAAGCGTTTGGTAGTGTTTCAACTACCTTTAACTACAAAGGATTTGGTTTAGATGCGATGTTCTACTACAACTTTGGTAACTACATTTACAATGGTTTCTACCAATACCAAAACAGCGGTGGTGCATATTTGGGTAATTACAACCAAAGTGCAAACGAGTTGAACAGATGGCAGAACCCAGGAGATGTTACTGATGTGCCTAAATTGGTGTATGGTGGAACAAACTCATTTGCTGTTTCAGACCGTCTATTAAACAAAGGTGACTTTATCCGTCTGCGTGATGTTACTTTAAGCTACAGCTTGCCACAGAGCATTCTTGATAGAGCAAAAGTTGGCAGCGTTAGGGTATATGCTAGAGGATCTAACCTTTGGACTTGGGTAAAGGATGATAAGTTGGCATTTGACCCTGAAGCAGGTGGTGCTAATGGTACAAACAACTTCGAATTGTTTATTCCTAAGACAATAACCTTTGGTGTAAACGTTGGATTTTAATTTTAGCTAGAAAGAAAATGAAAAGAAATTTTAAATATTTAATATATAGCGGATTGGTCTTTGGAACATTGCTAAGTTCATGCAGCAAGGACTTTTTGGATCAGCCGCCTTATACTTCAATTGATGCTAATGCAGCATTGGCATCTGACGCTGATATCTTAACTGCTCTAAACGGTACTTATGCAGGTATGAGAAATACAAACTTGTATGGTCGTTCATTGCCATTGCTTGGCGATCTTCAGGCCGACAACGTTTTCATCTCTACCCGTAATGCTGGTCGTTTTACTGGTCATAACTTAAACAACTTCGTGTCTAACAACGCAGATGTTTTAGGTATGTGGGAAAATGCTTACCGCGTGATCTTAAGGGCAAACAACATTATCAATGCAAAACCTACAGTATCGAACCAAACAAACGTTAATCAATATCAAGGTGAAGCTTACGCGATCCGCGGATTGATGTACTTTGAATTGGTTAGACACTTCGCAAGACCATATACTGATAATCCTGCGGGATTAGGCGTACCAATTGTTCTTGACTTCAATATTGAAGGCAAACCAGCAAGAGCTACAGTTGAAGAGGTTTATGCGCAGATCTTAGCTGACCTTGACAAAGCTTATGAGTTGATGACTTTGAAGCCTACAACAGCAAGACTGAACAAGTATGCTGCAAGAGGTTTAGCTGCAAAGGTTAACTTGACTAAAGGAACACCTGCAAGCAACCAGTTGGCATTTGACCAGGCGGTTGAAGTAATAAACAGCTCAAATACATCTTTACTGACACTTGCAAACTACAATACTTACTGGAGCTCAAGCATCGCACAAACTGCTGCTGCTGCTAATGAGAGCTTGTTTGAAGTTGTTTCAGATCAGATTGATAATGCTGGTTTTGATGAACTTGCATATTTCTTCGGCCAGCAAGGTTACGGAGACGGATTGGCTAATCCATTGTTGTACGCTGCATATGCTGACACAGATGTTCGTAAATCTTTGATCCAGGTCGGTGCAAGAACTCGTGCGGAGAACCCTGCCTACATCATCAGGAAATATCCTGATCTTGTAAACTATGGTACAAAGAAAGTACTTCGTATTTCAGACGTTTACCTGATTGCTGCTGAGGCTGCTTATAACTTAGGTCGTACCGCAGAGGCAACAACTTACCTGCAAACCTTGGTTGCACAAAGAGATCCACAAGCTACAGTTAACGAAACTGGCCCGGCTTTATTTGAGCGTATCATCACAGAACGTAGAAAAGAGCTTGCTTTTGAAGGTGACCGTCTGCATACTTTGAATCGTTTGAAAAGAGACATTACTGATCGTGGCGGTAGCGTGAAAAATATCCCTTACACTGATTTCCGTCGTGTAGCACCTATTCCACTTTCTGAGTTGGATAGAAACCCGATTACTCAAAATCCAGGCTGGCAATAAGATCAGCATTGATTTTTGGAAAATAATTATTAAATTTCAAGGACCAGTTTCATTTATTGAACTGGTCCTTATTCGTTTTACCATATTCTTTCATGACCATGAAGATCCTGACACCCTTAATATTTTTAATGTTTATCAGTACGCTTTGCTTTAGCCAGAATTATCTGGAAGAAGTGAATGGCAGGCCTATAAGAGGTAATAAGCAGTCGGATGTAGTTGGGGATCCTCATCTATTTAAAAACTTCAAATCGGCTACTGTGCTCCTTAAAAGTGGCACTAGTCTGAAGGATATCCCTGTCAATGTTGATCTGGTCACCAATACGGCATTATTCGCCAAGTCAGGCAACACTGTGCTGGCCTTTGTTGACCCGGTTTCAGAGTTCTTGGTCATGGATACGCTAAGCAGCGGGCTGGCAAAGATGCGCTATGCCTTTGTTGAGGATGGAAAGGAGCCTTCATGTTTTTTGGTGCTTTCGGATGGAAAGCTTAGTTTGATGAAGAAGCTTTGGAAGGTGGTATGGGAAGACAAGACGTATAATTCTGCGACCGTTACCAAGACGATTCTGGACAAGTCAGCTTATTTTGTAAAGGATGCTCAATCTTTGACTTCGCTAAAGCCATCAAAGAAGAGTGTGCTGGCTGCCATGAGTGATCAATCTGCTGCAATAGAAAAGTATCTGAAGGATAATAAAGTGAGTTTCTCCTCTGATCAGGACCTTCAAAAACTATTTAATTACTATAACACGCTGTAGCCTTAAACCCGTTTTGGGTGCTAATACTCGTTTCTGCTATTCGTTTCTGCCATTTGTGAAAGTGACATCGTGTTCCCTGATGTTTACTGAAACCTGCTTCCCTAGGATCAGCGCTTTATTGTCGTTAATATGCCCTGTAGGGAAGTTAAAACATACGGGATAGTCATATTCCTTCACCAGATCAAAGATGAGCTCCTCTGGAGTTTGCCCGAATGGTGTCTTTTCTTCTTCGATTTCATTAAATGCCCCTATGATCAACCCTTTCAGCTTAGCAAGTTTACCGCTGCGCTTTAGCATTCTCATCATACGGTCGATCGAGTATTCATGTTCACCTACATCTTCCAGAAAAAGTATCTTACCATTGTAATCCATTTCCGATACCGAGCCACTTAGCATTACCAGAAGCATTAGATTGCCGCCAATTAAGGTGCCTTCGGTAAAGCCTGGGATGTTTGGATGTGCACTGCTGTAGGTGTACGTTATGGGCTCGCCGAATAATGATTTTCTCAGAGACTCGAGTGCTTCCGGACTTGAATCCGGGAAAGTGTAGGGCATTTGCGCATGGATGCTCATGGTATTCAAATCGGCAAGCAAGTGTGATAACAACACGGTAATGTCGCTAAAGCCAATGATCCATTTCGGTTGCTCGATGAAAGCGCTGAAATCCAGCATGTCAATGATCCGGATGGTGCCGTATCCGCCCCTTGCGGCTATGATCGCTTTTACATCGCGATCATCCAGGAACTGCTGCAGGTCACTTGCACGATGTTCATCACTGCCGGCAAACTGATTTTCCTCTGCATATACATGATCGCCCAGGACTACCGTCAGCCCCCAGCTTTCCAGAATTCTGATCCCTTCATCTATCTTTCCAGGTAGTTTTTTCGCAGGACTTACGATCGCAATCTTGTCACCTTTTTTTAAATAGGGCGGCTGTTTAATCATTGGTAAAACACTTATCTTTGACAAATTAATAAAAATAGTTTTGGATAACAGTAAAATTAAGAGATATACAGTAACGGCTGCATTGCCTTATACGAACGGTCCTGTTCACATTGGTCACCTTGCTGGTGTTTACCTGCCGGCAGATACTTATGTGCGTTTCCTTCGCTCCAATAAGCGTGATGTTAAATTTGTTTGCGGATCAGATGAGAACGGTGTTCCAATTACTTTAAAAGCAAAAANNCCCCACAGCAGGTTGTCGACAAATACCATAAAATCATTGGGGATTCTTTCCAGGAGTTTGGGATTTCCTTTGACATCTATCACCGCACATCCTCACGTACACATCATCAGACTGCTTCTGGCTTTTTTGAGAAGTTGTATAACAAAGGGGTGTTTACGGAAGAAGTTACCGAGCAATACTATGACGAAAAAGCGCAGCAATTTCTTGCTGATCGCTACATCACGGGTACTTGTCCGCGCTGCAGCTTTGAAAATGCTTACGGCGACCAGTGTGAAAACTGCGGAAGTACTCTAAATGCAACCGACCTGATTAATCCTAAATCTACGTTATCTGGTGAGCCTCCTGTGCGTAAGGAGACCAAAAACTGGTTCCTGCCGCTCGATAAATATGAAGATAAATTAAGAGCATACATTGAAAGTCATAAGGAATGGAAACCGAATGTTTATGGGCAATGCCAAAGCTGGCTGAATGCCGGTTTGCAGCCACGTGCCATGACCAGGGACTTAGACTGGGGTGTTGAGGTTCCATTGAAAGATGCTGCCGGAAAAGTGCTTTATGTTTGGTTTGATGCACCAATTGGCTACATCTCCGCCACCAAGGAATTCTTCAATTATGCTAAACTTGATGTTTGGAACCCTAAGGCAGAGAAGTACTATATCAACCAAAATACTGTAGAAAAGGGCAATTGGGAGGAATACTGGAAAGATGACAGCACTAAATTGGTGCACTTCATCGGTAAGGATAACATCGTGTTCCACTGTATCATCTTCCCTGCAATGTTGATGGCGCACGGCGACTATATTCTTGCAGACAACGTTCCTGCAAATGAGTTCCTGAATCTGGAAGGCCAGAAGATTTCTACTTCGAAGAACTGGGCGGTATGGTTGAATGAATATTTGCTGGAGTTCCCGGACAAGCAGGATGTACTTCGTTACGTGCTTACCGCGACAGCACCAGAGACTAAAGACAATGATTTTACCTGGAAAGATTTTCAGGCCAGAAATAACAATGAGCTGGTTGCCGTTTTAGGTAACTTCATCAACCGCGTGGTGGTGCTTACCCATAAATATTTTGATGGTAAGGTGCCAATGATTATGGAAATTAAGCCTGAAGATCAGGCCGTGATTGACGAGCTGGCGCAATATCCGGCTAAAATTAGTGCTTCAATTGAAAATTATCGCTTCAGGGAGGCGTTGATGGAGGTGATGAATGTTGCCCGTCTCGGAAACAAGTACCTAGCGGATATGGAGCCCTGGAAGGTGATTAAAACCGATGAGGATCGCGTGAGAACCATTCTGAACGTTAGTTTGCAGATCGTTGCCAGTCTTGAAATTTTAATAGAGCCGTTCCTGCCTTTCACCGCCGACAAGCTGATGAAGATGCTGAATTATGGCGGTCACCTCTGGGCGCATGCTGGTCAGATGAACTTATTGCCTCGCGGTCATCAGCTGAATCCGCCAGTGCTGTTGTTCGAGAAAATTGAAGATGATCAGGTACAATTCCAAATCGACAAACTAAATAAAAGCAAAAGCGATAATACGCTTGCCAATGCTGTGGCATCACCCGCAAAAGAGAACATTACTTTTGAGGATTTCAGTGCTGTAGACATCAGGGTTGCGACAATTATAGCTGCTGAAAAGGTGGAGAAGACCAAGAAGTTGCTCAAGCTGACGCTTGATACTGGCCTGGATCAAAGAACGGTAGTTTCTGGTATTGCAGAACATTATAAACCAGAGGAAATCATTGGTCAGCAGGTGAGTTTACTGGTAAATCTTGCTCCAAGGGAGATTAAAGGAATTTTATCTCAGGGAATGATTTTAATGTCTGAAAATTCCGATGGAAAACTTACTTTTGTGGCGCCTGTTGATAAGCATAACAACGGCAGCGTTATCAAATAGTATTGGTCCCGTAGTTCAACGGATAGAATAGAAGTTTCCTAAACTTTAGATATGAGTTCGATTCTCGTCGGGACCACAAAAAGCACTCTTCGGAGTGCTTTTTTCATTTAAGACCGGCCTTCAAAGTAAGTAACCACTACTATAGTTTTACTAACTGTTAGTGCCTTATGCAGCTGCTGCTGAAAGTCATGTTTCTTGTATGCTGGAATTGGAAAGGGGGCTGCTCCTGCTCGCTAATGAAAACGAATCAGATTCAGCCCCACAGTTCCTGAGAGCAACGCAGTCAAATCATTCAAAATCTGTTCAAAGACGCCGGGAGGCATCATTCTTTAGATTAAGGCTTACCGATTCAGAGTTTACAGCCTCCAGATGCATCCGCCTGACTGATATTTGATCTGCTTTGTATCTATTACGGATCTACATAAAAACAGGATCCGCTTTATTAATCTATATATCTAAACTCAGCCATCTGTATTCTTTATCGACTATCCAAAAGTATATAGATCAACGTCCTTGTTTTTACGGGAAACCGTATGAGTCCTATTTTTTCGTTATGATTTATGCAACGCATCATGTGATAATCATGCGTGTAACTTCCTTGTTAACCGCTAAAAGTCAAGGTATTGTTACTTGAAGCCTGACTGCTGCGTTAATTCTGCTACCTATCTTGCTGATAATATCATGATTGCTTAACAGTGGCTTAACCTCCAGGAATTCCATAATGGGTTACTTTGCCGCCGTTAAAACCATGATATAGGACTAGTATTCACCCTATAATAGTTAATCCATGAAAAAAACCTTACAATTCAAACGCGGATTGCAGTTGAAAGCCATGCTGGCAATGATGTGTGCTATGCTTTTCTTCAGCATGCAAGCACTTGCACAGAGCAGAACCGTCAACGGAACAGTGCTGGACCAAAGTAACAACCAGGCGCTTCCTGGCGTAGTGATCACCAATACCGGGACTAAGCGAAGTGTGTCTACCGACGCTTCCGGTAAGTTCAGCATGGAAGTCGCCGCCGGTGAGCAACTGCTGCTCCGGATGATCGGCTATGCCGAACAAACCATTAACCCGGGTACCCAAGCCAATCTCACCATCAGATTGCAGTCTTCCGAGCANNAGAGGTGGTTGTGGTAGGTTACGGTACACAGAAGAAAGCCAACCTGACCGGTGCCATCAGCACCGTAACCGGAAAAGAATTTGAAAGCCGTGCAGCGCCTACTGTGGGTTCCTTACTTCAAGGACAAATGCCCGGCGTAACTGTCGTAAACTCTACCGGACTTCCGGGTAGTAATGGCGGTACAATCAACATCCGTGGTATTGGTACGCTGAATGATGCAAGTCCGCTGTACGTAATTGACGGTGTACCGAGTGGCAACATTAATATCCTAAACCCCTCAGATGTCGAGTCTGTAACGGTGCTTAAAGATGCAGCATCATCGTCCATTTACGGGGTAAGAGGTGCGAATGGTGTTATTTTGGTAACCACTAAAAAAGGGGCCACCAATGCGCAACCAACACTGTCTTACAACAACTACTTCGGTTTCCAAACGCCAACTGCAATGCCAGAGTTCCTGGGTTCGGTAGAATATATGACCTTGCTTAATGAAGCAAAAGTTAATGCAGGCGCCAATCCAACTTACAACGAGGAGCAAATTGAAACTGCAAGAAACGGCACCGACTTAAACTACTTTGCCAATACCAACNNAAATGTATAAGAGCTCTGCGCCGCAGCAGAATCATAATTTAAATCTGTCCGGAGGGGGCAACAATATGAACTACTATGCCTCCTATTCCTTCCTTAAAGAAGGCGGTTTGATTACGGGCGACGCATTCAATGCAAACCGTCATAACGCCAGGTTGCGCGTGAGTTCAACATTGTTTGACAGATTGCAATTAGATGCGAATCTGGGCTATGTTGATCGCTTGGTGACAGGTTCAAGTGCTGGCATTGCTGCAGGTAGCGGCGTGCTCTATACCTCGCATGTGATTTCGCCGCTGGTACCTGTTCGCTTCACTACAGGTGGATGGGGTTATCTGGGCGGGTCTGCTAACCCGGTGGCCATTGCAACTGACGGTGGTACCAACGATTTCAGCTCACAAGAGCTTACCGGTAACCTGCAGGCCACATTAAACATCACGCCAGACTTGCGCGTAAAAGGTCAGTATGGATTGGTAAAGTCAAATTCTTTAAGACAAATCTTCAATAAGACAATTAACTACTATAGTCCGATAGATAATTCGCTTATCTACATGACCAATAATCCCAACAAGATCGACAACAGGGATTACACATCGACCTACCAGACTTTCATCGCGACTGCGGAGTATGAAAAAACATTCGCAGAAAAGCACTACATCAAAGCATTGGCAGGTGCTTCATCGGAAGAGAATAGCAACACGTACCTGCTTGCAAGCAGAACCAATGTGCCTACGCAGGATGTTGGAAGTATAAACCTGGGAACACTGAATCAACTGAATGACAGCGAAGCTTCACAGAATGCGCTGCAATCTCTATTTGGTCGCTTGAACTACAGCTTTAAGGAAAAATACCTTTTGGAAGGTAACTTCAGGTACGACGGATCATCGAGATTCGCACCAGATCTTAGATGGAATACTTTCCTTTCCGGATCTGCCGGATGGGTTTTTTCCAAGGAGCAATTCTTTGAGCCTTTGCAGAACATCATCAGCTTTGGTAAAATCAGAGCATCCTATGGAACACAAGGTAATGATAAGGTTGGCTCAGATTTTGCCTATATCGCTTCGATAAATTCAGTTGGAACGATGCCAATCGGTAATGTCATCACGCTTGGATACAGACAAACGGGAATTCCAAATCAGTGGTTAACCTGGGAATCCGTAGTAAAGCAGGATATTGGTATCGACCTGACCATGCTGAACAACCGTTTAAGTCTTACGGCAGACTATTATAAGAATACCACCAACAACATCCTGTTGGAAGTACCATTGCCAGATGTGCTTGGAACCGGATATCCGCCACAGAATGCCGGTAAGGTAGAAAACAAAGGTTGGGAGCTACAAGTTGGATGGCAGGATAACATCAGAGCGTTTACCTACGGCTTCAACTTCAACCTCTCTGATGTGCGAAATAAAGTATTGAGCCTTGGTGATGCACCAGCAACAGTGGGCGACCGCGTAAGAACCGTTGGCCATCCTATTGATGCTTTCTACGGCTTTGTTGCCGATCGCATCAGTCAGGTGTCTGATTATACGCTTGATCCGGTTACGAACAACTACACCCCTAACTTTCCGTATGATGCAAGTTATCCAATGCAGCCTGGGGATATCAAGTTCCGTGACCTGAACGGTGATGGAAGAATAACCCCTGCAGATGACCGCCAGGTAATTGGAAGTCACATTCCACGTTATACCTACGGTCTGAGAGGAAACTTTGGGTACAAAGGAGTAGACCTAAGTTTCTTTTTCCAGGGGGTAGGACAGGCTGACGGGCTAATTACAGGAGGTGCAAGACATGCACTGATCAATGACAGCTCAAATCCGCAAGCCATACACCTTAACCGCTGGACGCCAACAAACACCAATGCGAGCTATCCAAGATTAGCCTACGGCTACAGCTACAACCAACGTCTATCGACATACTGGTTAGAGGACGCTTCCTATTTACGATTGAAAAACGTCCAGGTAGGCTATACACTTCCTAAATCCCTTACAGAGAAACTGCGTATCGACAGGCTGAGGGTGTACGCCTCGGCTGACAACCTATTCACCAGCACCAATTATTTCTATGGTTACGACCCGGAAACACCTGTTTCATCCGGCGGATTTTACCCACAGGTAAAAACATTCATTTTTGGTCTGAACATCAATTTTAAATAAACATGAAGAAGCAATTTACATATATGATGCTTAGCCTGGCTCTGGTTGCCAGCTCATGCAAAAAAGACTTTTTAGATCGCCAGCCTTTAGACACCATTTCAGACGAAACTTTCTGGAATACAGAAGAACAGCTGATCCTGGCGGTAAACGGCTTATACGCCAACATCAAGAACAACAATACGGTCGCCTTGGACCAAATGGGAGATAACAGCATCAACTCCTCTACTGGTGATAGCTACAGAATATTCAGCAGCGGGAACTTCGGAGCTGATCTTTCCTCTGTAGATGCAGAATGGAGGAGCCAGTTTGCTGGAATCCGCCAGTGTAATGTTTTTCTGGAGAACTATAATAAAGCAACTGGCGTTAGCCAGCAGAAAAGAGATCAGATGGCAGGGGAGGCTAAAACTATCCGTGCATACATGTACATGAACCTGGTATGTTACTTTGGCGATCTTCCGATTGTTACGAAACCGCTGAATATTGATGAAGTCTATGAGCCAAGAAGCCCTCGAAAAGAAGTAATTGATTTTATCATTAAGGAACTTGATGAAGCTGCGGCAATGATGCAGGCAGCACCACAAACCGGTGCTGCGCTCGGGCGCTTAAGCAAAGCCGCTCCACTTGCATTCAAATCCAGAATAGCCATGTTCGACAGCAGATGGGCCGAGGCAGAAAAAGCAGCAAAAGAAGTCATGGATCTGGGTGTATACAGCTTGTACTCAACTGGAAATCCTGAAGTTGATTATAACAACCTTTTTAATTACAAGGGAAAATTATCTGCAGGTGCGAACAAAGAGACTATCGTTGCCAGAATGAATCTTGCTGATATCAGCATGCACAACATTAGCAGGGAGTCACAGGTGCCGGATCAGGCATCGCGATACAACCCAACAAAGTCGCTTGTAGATGCTTACTTGTGTGTTGATGGCTTGCCGATCGACAAATCGCCGCTCTATAAGGAAGATAGCTACGCAGCCCTGTTTGAAAACCGCGACCCGCGCATGAAGCAGACAATCCTTGCACCAGGAGCAGCATGGGGTGGGCGTCGCGACGGCAATCCCGCAAATACCAACCCTGCCATATTCACCGCACCCAAGTTTGTTTCCGATAAGTTGGGCTCCGTAACCATCACGGGTTATTACTTCACCAAATATGTTGAGGTGAGTGCTGTATCACAAGTATCCAGAGATCACAATGATATCCATGTTATGCGTCTTGGCGAAGTGTTGCTTAACTATGCAGAAGCAAAAATGGAGCAGGGTACCCTTACGCAAGCCGACCTTGATTTAACCATTAACAAACTTCGTGATCGTGTAGGCATGCGTCACATGATACTTACGGAACTTGCAGAGAATGGTCTGGATCTGCGCACTGAGATCAGAAGAGAGCGCCGTGTAGAGTTGGCAAGGGAAGGTCAGCGCTGGTATGATATCATCCGCTGGAAACAGGGTGCATTGCTTGGTGCCGATGTAAAAGGCATGAAGAAGTCGCTCGCCGTTGTGCCTGCCCATGTAAGTAATATCGCTGCAGATGCGGATGGTTACATCGTTGTAATGACGGGCCGCCAGTTTGATGAAAACAAGCACTATTTGTGGCCAGTGCCATTGAACCAGCTTCAACGAAACCCTAACTTAGGACAAAACCCAGGCTGGAACTAAAATCGTGTCATCATGATGAAAATATTCAAACACATCGGATTACTGAGCAGCATGATGTTGCTGCTCAGTTGTTCAGAAAAACTGCGTCAGACAGATACAGCTGATGTAAGCTCGCTAAAGGTGATGTCCTATAACATTCACCACGCAAATCCACCGTCAGTGCCTGGCAAGATCGATCTTGATGCGATCGCGAAGGTCATCAGCGATCAAAAGCCAGATCTGGTCGCCTTGCAGGAAGTGGATGTGAATACCGGACGATCAGGGAAAATCAACGAGGCAAGTCTGCTGGCCTCTAAGCTGGGCATGAAGGGTTTCTTTTTCGCTAAGGCCATTGATCATGATGGTGGTGATTATGGAGTGGCCATACTTTCCAGGTATCCGCTTACGGACAATCAGATCCACAGGCTTCCTACCCAGCAAGACACAAAAGGAGAACCCCGGGTGCTGGCAACCGTACAGGTTAACCTGCCTGGCGGTAAAAAATTACGTTTTGGAAGCACACACCTCGACGCGCAAAAGAACGATACCAACAGGCTGCTCCAGGTGGTCGAGATCAACAGGATCGCAGCACAGGAAAAGCTGCCGTTTATCATCGCTGGCGACCTTAATGCGACGCCAGAAAGCGCCGTTATCAAGTTGTTTGATGAACAGTTTACGCGTACCTGCAGCGATTGTGCATTTACCATTCCGGTAATCAATCCGACCAAAACGATCGACTTCATTGGCTACAGCAAGAACAGCAATCTGGAAGTTGTAAGTCATGAAGTCATTCCAGAGCGGTATGCATCAGATCATTTGCCTATTGTGTCCATTTTTAAGCTGAAATAGCCGATCCAGCCGATTCAAACAATCGTCTTCAATTATCGTTTACATAGCTAAAAGAAATGATTATGAAACTGAAAATTGCATTCGCAGCCTTAATGCTCTCCACCTGCAGCTATTATGCACAGGCACAGCAACCCACATTGCCTGTTCCAGAACGTGTAAATGTAAAAGGTGGCGAGCTGACCATTCAGCCGATAACCCATGCAACGCTTGTTCTAAACTATCAGAATAAGAATATCTACGTAGACCCTACTGGAGGAGCAGAGGCGTTCACCGGACTTGGAACACCACACGTAATCCTGATCACAGATATCCACGGGGATCATTTTGATAAGAAAACCATTGAGGCCATCAACAAAACAGACGCAACCTTAATCGTGCCACAAGCCGTAGCAGATTCACTTCCTGCAACCATAAACAAACAAAAACTTGTGATCCTGAAGAACGGGGCTAAAACCACGCAGGCTGGTGTTTCTATTTTAGCAGTGCCGATGTACAACCTTCCAAATGCGGAAAACGCGAAGTTCCACCCAAAAGGCAGGGGTAATGGCTACATTCTTGAGATCGGTGGCAAAAGAATTTACATATCCGGAGATACGGCAGATACACCAGAAATGCGAGCTTTAAAAAACATAGATATGGCTTTTGTTTGCATGAACCTGCCATATACGATGGACGTTAATGCTGCAGCATCTGCAGTGCTGGCATTTAAGCCGAAAGTTGTTTACCCTTATCATTACCGCGGACAGGATGTTGAAGCATTTAAAAAGCAGGTAAATGATGGGGATAAGAATATTGAGGTGAAAGTGCTTCAGTGGTATCCAGGAAGCTAATCCGCTTTAAATTCTGAGAAGAAATCAAATAAACTTACTTCTGCCGGTATCTGTAACTTCTTGCGAAGTCGGTACCGGCTTATCTACCCCGCGTGGTGAGATCTTCATCAACTCCGCAATCTCTTTAGTAGATAAACCCAACTTCAGATAAGCCGCCAGCTTCATATCATTAGAGGTCAAATTGCCGTACAGATTTTAACTCCTCCAGGAAGTTTGCATGTACTTTATTGAAGTAAATGGAGAATTGTTCCCAGCCCTCTGCTGATTTTTCCTCGGACGAGAGCAACCTGATGATCTTTCTTAAATTGTAAAGATTTTCATCCGAAGGAATATTGGTGTTCAGCTTGCTTAGATCGTGCTTTATCTTAGTAAGCAAATCTTCCTTTTGAACCAGATGCATGGAAGTAGAGAACACTATAATCTATTACCAATTCCACAGATTGAAATGGAACGAAATGACAAACTCGTTCAAAACCCAGGCTACTAATACGCTCGCTGAGGGTAGCAGCAGCTGGCCTCATTTCCTAAACTAAAATTATGAAGCTAAAAAATTTATTGTTTACAGCAGTTGCATGCACCCTTCCTTTTATACTGAATGCACAACAACACCTTAAAGGTCCTGTAAAAGTAGAGGTAAAAAAGAATGGTAATGCCTATCAGTTGCTGCGAAATGGACAACCTTATTTCATTAAAGGGGCTGGCGGCACCAGTTACCTGAGTCGTATTGCCGCTTATGGTGGAAACTCCATAAGAACATGGGGCACCAAAGATGCACAGCAAATCCTGGATTCAGCTCAAAAACATGGCCTCACGGTGCTGATGGGCTTAGGGGTTGTGCCAGAAAGACATGGATTCAACTATGATGACGCTGACGCGGTGAAAAAGCAGTTTGAACGTGTCAAGGCAGACGTTATCAAGTTTAAGAACCACCCTGCATTGCTGGCCTGGGGAATCGGTAATGAACTTAACTTGTCGTACAAGAATCCCAAAGTATGGGATGCAGTGAACGACATTGCTAAGATGATTCACCAGGAAGACCCGAATCATCCGGCAAGTACCGTATTGGCCGGCATCAATAAGCGGGAAATTGATTACATCAAGACCAATACACCTGCCATCGATATTCTTGCAATTAACACCTATGGCGGACTTGCAGCGCTACCTGAACAGGTAAAAGCAACAGGTTGGACGGGACCATACTTGGTAACCGAATGGGGCCCAACCGGTCATTGGGAAGGTCTGCAAACGACCTGGAACGCGCCGATAGAAGAAACGAGCAGTGAAAAGGCTGCTGTGTATAAAAGCAGGTATGCCTTTTCCGTAGAACGGGATACATTAAACTGCCTGGGTTCCTACGTATTTTTATGGGGTCAGAAGCAGGAAAGAACACCAACCTGGTACGGCGTATTCACAGAAAGTGGGGAAGAATCTGAGGTGGTGGATGTAATGCAGTACCTCTGGTCGGGCGCTTACCCTAAAAACAAGTCGCCACACATCTATGCTTTTCACCTAAACGGTAAAAAGGCGGTAAATAGCATCCAGTTAAAAGCAGCAACCAAATATCCGGTTTTTGTTGATGCTGCTGATCCGGACAGAGACCCATTAACTTACCATTATGAACTGCTGGCTGAGGCCACCAATGTTGGTGAAGGCGGAGATCATGAAGATCGTCCAAAAGCCATTCCTACAAACCTGGATAACCTTAAAACCAACACGGTACAAATTACCTCACCAAATGCCAAAGGCGCGTATCGCTTGTTCGTATACGTTAGAGACGGCAATAATAATGTCGCAACAGCAAACATTCCCTTTTACGTAAACTAAAAAGAAGCCTTTAATAAATACAATATCATGAAACCAATTATAGTTGCCACAAATAAACTGCTGCTTTTACTCCTGTTTACACTTACGGTATCTTGCTCCAAGGCAGAGCATGCACCTGCATCGCTTAACCTGCAATTGGCTGTTGAGGTTACAAATGATGGCTCCGGTGTGGTAGCTGTTACCGCAACTGCAAACAATGCAGACCGGTATTATTTCACATTCGGTAAAAGTAGCAACGAGGAAGGTCTTCGATCAACCGTTGGGAAAGCTTCAGTAACTTATACCAGTAGTGGAAAATACACCATTAAGGTCACTGCTTACGGACCCGGCAATACCGCTGCGGTAGCAACAAAAGACGTTGATGTGGTGGTTGCGATGAAAGATGAAGGCTATGTAAGTGCCGAAAGCTATCCCGGTATGAAACTGGTGTGGAAAGATGAGTTTAGTGGTAATGCACTGAACACTGCCGATTGGAGCTTTGAGCTTGGCAATGGTATCGATGGCTGGGGAAATGCTGAACTGCAATACTACAGAGCGGAAAATACTAGTGTTAAAGATGGCTATCTCACCATTACAGCAAAGAAAGAAGCCTTGGGAGGTTATCAATACACGTCTTCCAGAATCAAAACCCAATACAAAAAGGCCTTTAAGTACGGGAGGATAGATATACGTGCTAAATTACCAAAAGGTCAGGGCATATGGCCCGCTTTATGGATGCTGGGCGCCAATATCGATGATGTAAAGTGGCCTTATTGTGGTGAAATTGATATTATGGAGCTTGTTGGTGGTGGTCCGGGAAAGGACAATACCGTATATGGAACCATCCATTTTGACAACAATGGTTCTTATGCCAACATCAGCAAACCTTATACATTGCCGACTGGAGACTTCTCAGAGAAGTTCCATGTTTTTTCGATCCTATGGGACGAGCAGAAGATCAGCTGGTTTGTCGATGATGTTGAGTTTCATAGCCAGGAAATCACTTCCGCTGAACGCAAGGAATTCCAGGAACCTTACTTCCTGTTGTTTAACCTCGCTGTAGGTGGCAGGTGGCCAGGTAGTCCTGATGCAACAACCACTTTCCCGCAGCAAATGACGGTTGACTATGTAAAGGTCTTTCAGAAATAACAAAAAAACCGGCAGCGGTAAACTGCCGGTTTTTTTATTGCTTCAGTTCTTTGTCTATCCTGTTGTTCCAGGCATCCTGCGCAAACCTGTTAATGCCATGCCTGGTTTCATCATCATACGCCTTTTGCATGGCGTTCATGTCTCGATATGAATCCAGGTACTGCATGTTCAGCAATGCTTCATAGTTGTCTGGGGTTAGCTTTTTAGCCAGCATCTTCTTCTTAAACTGCTCGGCAATGATTTTAGCGATATCAAAATGCCGCTGTTCATGGTTCAGGTAATAATCATTGCGGTCTGAAGGGTTCGCCCAGCAGGCACTTTTCGGAACGTAAGCTTTCACTGCTACATGCACCTTTAGTACACCATTCTCCAGGTCTGCTTCCTGAACATAGCCAAAGCTGGGCATTACAGATGCCTGGAAATTTCCTGATATCCTGATCTTAGAATGGAAGTCTGCCCAGGTTAAGGGCCGCTTTGGATCGTAATAGATGGTGTCACCCTCCTTACTTTCCTTAAAATCTGTAAAACTTATTTTAACGGATTTAGCCAGCCTGCGGTCCCAGCCCAAGTTCTCCTCCATCCAGCTGTCGAAATACTTAAGCCCGGTGCTAAGCAATTGTCGCACATTCCTTTCTACTGATGCGGTACCTGCTAAACTTCTTCGATAGCGCAAATTACCCGGGTAGGTGATTAAAGGCTCCACGCCATAGTCCTTATCCAGTCCGAAGGACAATCTCAGGTTAATCTGCCCATCCACGCTATTGCTGCTTACAGCCGTTTCGGAGATTTTGAACTGCTCAATACCAATAATGACGGCCTTGCCGGAGGTCTGCTTCGGCAAGTTCTTATCCAAAAACTGCTTTATGGCCAACGCTGTACCACCTTGAAGGTTCATGAGTTGTGCTTGCGGTTTATTGGCTGTGTTCTTTATAATGATTTCTGCCGGCTTGCTTTTATCAGCGCGATTATCCTTTACTCCAGCAATGTAAAAACCAGTAGGTTTTAGTGCAATGGCTTCATCGGTCAGAACGAGCTGCCCGTAAGCGGTGAAGGTGGTAAATAGGAAGCTGATGATGGTAAGGAGCAAGCGGCAGGCGGTTGTTTTGTTGCTTGTCTCTCTCATACTCAGGTACCTATAACGCAGTTCGTATGCCCATATTATATGCTTAAATAAATATGTATCTGGTCTCAGCTCCTAAACAAGAAATGCCCGCAGCTTTTAAGCCCGGGCATCTCAATTAAAATATTTCTTTTAAAGCTTTATACTAATTAGGCATATTCACTGTACTGGCATTTAGCGTTACAGCGGTTTGTGCAAATAGTTTTCCGGTAACAAATGCACCTGTATTCAGAGCGATTAAGCTTTTGCTTAAAATGGTTCCGCAAAGATGACTGTTGGTTCCAAGTACTGCCTGACCAGCTACCACCCATGTGATGTTTTTAGCTTTAGCACCACCTGTTAACTTGATTCTTGCGCCGCTACCTAAGGTTAGATCTCCAGCAATTTGAAAAACCCATTTGTCATCCGGACCACCAGCAAGCGTAAGGCCGGCTTCTGAAATTAAAAGACCTGTTGACCATTTGTAAATACCAGGTGTTAATCTGCGACCACTAATGTCGCCATTATTTGCCTCTAAAACCGGTGTTGGTAAACTTAAGCCATTGGCTGTAGTATACGCAGCTTCCATATTGTTGATTGCGTCAGTTAACATTGCAGGCGTTGGTGTTCCATAATCCGTTGCATAAACTTTTCCGGTCACGAACGGACTGGTTGAAAATTGATTGCTCTCATCCATGGTCAGTGCAAATCCGGTAATGGCAGTTGCTGCAATTGGACTTACGCCAATATTTCCCTGAATTGCTGTCTTTCCAGTCGTCGTAATCCCTGCTTTTGCAAGAATCGTAAAGCCTGCAGCTGTGCCTAAATCAAGTTGGGTAGAACCGGTCGTTTGATCGCCAGTTGCACTGCCATTTTCTACAGCCTTGGACGTGTTTTCCGTATTTTCTTTTTTACATCCTGAGCCTATTGCAAGTACAATAAGCAGGGAGCAAAATGTTGTACGGATTGTTTTGCTGCGGATTTGTGTAGCGTTTATCATCTGTGTATGTTCAATTAAAGGTATGTTTATGACCTGACTAGCCCTTATGCAAAGGCTCAGCCGAATGCGGGTCAGAAATCCGAACGTGCAAATTCTGTGTAATGCAGATCATACTTGAAAAAAGTGGAGGCTGTTTCGAAGACGCAGGACACTAAAAGGCGGTACAAACAACATCTTTGACATTTCAAGTGGCAAAATGCTGCACAATAATATACTGTCTGGATTTAACGATTCATAACGACGGTTTCGATGCAATTTTTGGAATACGGGAATTATTCCTGTAATTTCAGCGCAGGAAATGGTGTCTTCCAGAAAAAACCTTCAATTTAAAACCTTACTGGCTGCAGGTCCTCAACTCATTCGCTGGTTCATTCTGATTGCAGCTGTTGCAATCACAGTGGGCAGTATGGTTGCTTTTTTTCTCTGGGCATTGCAGCAAACCATTCATTTTCGCTTTCAGCATCCATGGTTGTTGTATTTGCTGCCAATTGCCGGCGTGTTGATCCATTTCATATATCGGTTCTACGGGCAATCTGCTGAAAAAGGCAATGCATTGATCTTGCAGCAGATTCAGGATAATGGTGAGTCTGTTCCAAAGCGCATGGCTCCACTAATCCTCATTACCACCCTGATTACGCATCTGTTTGGAGGTTCAGCGGGCCGTGAAGGTACGGCGGTACAGATGGGGGGCAGCATTGCATCCATGTTTAGCGGAATTTTCAGACTTCAAGCAGATGACCGCAAACTAATGCTGACAATGGGTATGGCCGCAGGCTTTGCAGCAGTATTCGGGACACCATTTGCAGGTGCGATTTTCGCCCTCGAAGTATTAACCAGAGGCCGGGTTAAATACAGCGCATTCATTCCAGCATTACTTGTTGCCTTGCTGGCAGATGCCACGGTAAATGCCTGGAACGTCCACCATCAGCACTACCGTATTGATGAGCTGCCCATGTTCAACGACTACCTGGGTCGTTCATTGCATTTTGATCTCCTGCTGACCTTGAAAATCTTGCTTGCAGCTGTGGCTTTTGGCCTCACGAGCTATTTGTTTACACGTATGATTGAGTGCATCAAAGATCTATCTAACAAGTTCATTAGCATCAAATGGATGATACCTTTCGCTGGGGGAGTCATCATCATTGCGCTTACCCAATTGCTCGGCAGGCCCGATTACCTGAGTCTTGGTGTAGATCCGGAATATCCAGGTGCGGTTACCTTGCAGTCTGCTTTCCATTTAGGCGGTGCCGATAACTGGAGCTGGCTCTGGAAAACGATCTATACTTCCATAACCATTGGAACCGGATTTAAGGGCGGCGAGGTGACGCCACTATTCTATATCGGTGCGACCCTTGGCAATACCTTGTCAGCTTTGCTGAACGCGCCAGTTAGCCTCTTTGCGGCTTTAGGGTTCATTGCCGTGTTTGCTGGTGCCACCAACACACCGCTAGCCTGTACCATCATGGGCGCTGAACTGTTTGGTGCTGATCATCTGGTGTTCTTTGCCCTGGCATGCTTTATCGCCTACCTGTTTAGCGGCTTCATCGGCATTTATGGTCGCCAGCAATCCTGCAGATCTCGAACGTACCTAAGTGCGAAGTTCTCGAAGTATCTTCCGGGTGAACAGGTTTCTGATTGTTAGCGAAGGTGGTTGTGTATTCCTGATGCATACTATTTAATACAATCTTCTGATAAAAAAGCATTGAACGCCGGCTGCGGAATACAATAGCTTTGATTTCCGCTAACTGAAAAACAATNNTTGTTTAGCATGCAGCTTAACCCTTGGTTGCGAAAAAGGCACAAGCGCAGAACCAACAAAGGAAATCTTACCAAAGCCAGAAGCTCCGGCCCGCTTTAACATTAATCCTAAGCTGGTAAACAGCAACGCTACAAAAGAAGCAGACAACCTTTATCAATTCCTAAGATTGAACTATGGCAAAAAGATCATTTCAGGAGTAATGACCTTAAACAGCTTTGATGAAACCACTTGGCTTAAAACAAATACAGGCAAAGAACCTGCAATTGTTGGGTTAGATTTCATGCACAGTGGACGGGATTATACCTGGTATGACAATGCAGAGCCGATTAAAGATGCTGCCGCTTATTGGCAACGCAATGGCATTCCGGTGTTTGTCTGGCACTGGCGCGATCCCTCCAGGAAAACGGAAGAATTCTACACCAAAGGCACAAGTTTCGACATTAGCAAAATCAATGATCCGGAATCCGCAGAATATAAAGCCATGCTAGCGGACATTGACTATGTATCCGGAATGCTCAAAGAATTGCAGGAGCAGCATGTGCCGGTAATCTGGCGCCCGCTGCATGAAGCTGCAGGTGGATGGTTCTGGTGGGGCGCCAAAGGCGCAGCACCTTGTAAAAAGCTTTACCAGATCATGTACGATCGTATGGTAAATCATCATAAACTGAACAACCTGATCTGGGTATGGACGCAGGAGCCAAATGATCAGGAATGGTATCCCGGAGACCAGTTCGTGGATATCGTAGGCCGGGATATGTACAAACAGGGCGATCATTCATCACAGCTGACCGAANNAAAAAGATGTTGACCTTGAGTGAGGTCGGTTCAATTCCTGATGTCGACAACCTTCAGAAGGATGGCGCCGCTTGGTCCTGGTTCATGCCCTGGTACGGCGACTATACCAGAACCAGTACACACAATTCGCTGGAACTCTGGAAGAAGATGTTCGCAAGTGATTACGTGATCACCCTGGATGAAATGCCATCTTTAAAAAATTAGTATTATTACAAACACTAAAGTGTAACACAATGAACAGATCCATTTTACTGTCAGCAATTGCATTGCTGTTTTTTTCTGCTGCATCCGCCCAGCAGGGCCCTATAGACTCAAAAGCTACCACCGAAACC
Organism: Pedobacter sp. UBA1654; assembly: GCA_002320935.1. Classification (GTDB taxonomy): domain Bacteria; phylum Bacteroidota; class Bacteroidia; order Sphingobacteriales; family Sphingobacteriaceae; genus Pedobacter. The sequence continues at coordinate 77,362 of DCLG01000050.1, forward strand.
AAAGCCTTGTTCAGAAACCTGAAAAGCCTTTCTAAGAAACACACGCTTTTCGGGCATCAGCATGCCACCGAATACGGACATGGCTGGTTCGGTGATGAAAACCGTTCTGATGTAAAGTCTGTTACGGGTTCCCATCCGGCAGTAATTGGAGTAGATTTCTCCGGCCTGTCTGGCCTGCCGGAAGCGGAAATCGAAAAGAACAAAGCCGCCCTAAAGAAAAACATTGTAGATACGTATAACCGTGGTGGCGTTACTACTGTAGCATGGCACTTTTCCAATCCAGTTGCCAAGGGTGGCTTTTACTGGGTAGATTCACTTTCATTGCCTGCAGTGAAATACATCATTCCTGGCGGAAAAGCACATGATCAATATAAAAAGATCCTGGATAATGTAGCCAGTCTTGTTAAAGACCTGAAAGGGAAAGATGGAAAGTTGGTGCCCATCATCTTCCGCCCTTACCATGAGTTCGATGGCGAGTGGTTCTGGTGGGGTAAACCACATTGTACCAAAGAGGAATTTACAACGCTTTGGCGCTTCACCGTATCGTACCTGAAAGATACAGCTGACGTTCATAACATCCTTTATGCCTTTTCTCCCGACAATAAATTTAACACAGAAGCAGAATTTCTGGACAGGTATCCAGGAGATGAATGGGTGGATATGGTTGGCATGGACAATTATGGCGATATGGGACGCGATGATCGCTATAACCTGGAGGCCGCTACCCGCAAGCTAAGTATCGTTTCTGATTATGCAAAGAAGAGCGGCAAGCTTGCGGCTTTCACGGAGACTGGACTGGAGTCTATTCCCAACACGAAGTGGTGGAACGATGTGTTGTTGAAAGTGATGAAAAGCAACAAGATGGAACTTTCTTATGTGCTGGTCTGGAGAAATGACACCAAAAGTCCAACACATTATTATGCACCTTTCCCTGGGCATCCAAGCGTACCCGATTTCATGAAGTTCTACAATGATCCATTCACGCTGTTTGAAAAAGACTTAAAAAGTATATACAAATAGCAGATTAACAAGGCCTTGACAAGGCCTTGTTAATCTTAAAGCTGGCCGCGGGCTGAAGGCACTCCATGCACCACTGACTAGATGTCTGAATAATCTGCCGGTACTAAGAACCTGGTATCGTTCTTACTTACATTATGCTGGTATTCCGGCATTGCCGAAACCCGCTTCCATTTAGGATCATCGCTGAATGTTTTCCAGTGCGCCATTCTGGATTCCATATTGCTGTAAGTGGTCATGTAGATCAAGTTAGGCATTCTGCTGCCGGACAGCACTTCTCCATAGAATACTGGCTGACTACCGATGCGGTCAAAAATCTCTACCTCTTCTTTGTCGAACATGGCAACCTTGTTCCTGTATAACTTCTCGGTAGCACTTTCATAGCTGCGGAATTCATATACCCGTTCACTTTTTGGGGTATCAAAGACAGGCTTTTTCATTACTGGCATACCGCTGAAGGCTTCCATAAGGATGGACTCTATGCGGATGTAAGGCGCATCATTATACGCTGCATTAAGGTAATCCGCGCCTTTGGCGGCAATCTGCTTGTCGGTCTCTAAAAGTTTTGTGGTTTTATGAAAGGCTGCAAGCGATTTAAAAGGCATAAAAACATAGATTTTCTTCTCTCTGGCGGTATCAATGTTTAATGTTTTGAAAACGCCGACAGCTTTAATTCCTGCACGATGCAAAGCTGGCAAATAGGCTTCCGAAAGGAATTTATCCATCCTGGTTTCCTGTGCTTTGTCTTTGATGTGATAAATCAGCAATTGATAGAACTCTCGGGGAGGTTGTTTGGTAAGTGGTTTTGCAGCAGTGCTAAGCGTGCAAAAAAGCATCGCTATGCAGCATAGAAATAGGGATTTGTGTTTCATATTTGGTTAATTGAGTGATTGGATTTATCGGCAATAAAAATAATACATTAACATCTACAGAGAATAGCGATTTGTGTTTAAGTTTACCTTCATGATCTTTCATGGTTAAACATTGAACTTCAATCATGATCGCTCATTAAAAAGCCAGATATAAAGAGATGAAAAAGTTTGCAGTCCTTCTAACAATCGCAATTAGCACCCTGTTTTATAAATCTATGAAAGCCCAGGAAAATCCGCAGCCGGTAAGTGCCAGGCTCAATCACATTGCCGTTTACGTCTCTGATCTTGAGAAAAGTGAAAAATTCTATTATAGCCTTTTCAACCTGCCTAAGATTGATGAGCCTTTTAAAGACGGACGACACGTTTGGTTTAGCCTCGGTCCTGCAGGACAGCTGCATCTTATCCAGGGGCCAGGTGCGAAAACCACGCACGACAAGAATGAACATCTTTGTTTCAGCGTACCGAATATTGATAAGTTCATCGCTGTGCTGAACAAGCAGAGAATCGACTATTCAAACTGGCCTGGCACAGAGAAAGCGCCAACCGTTAGGGTTGACGGTGTAAAGCAGGTGTATTTTCAAGATCCTGACGGACATTGGCTTGAAGTTAACGATGATCAGGGCAGGTAGATGCCTGGTGACTTTGTCATATTTTCTACAGATCCTGCTGCCGTTAAAACATTAAAATATTCCGATTGTAGATAGATACTCAAGGGCATGTCGCCCTGTTATTTATAAACGATTTTATGGGAAATAATATTGAAGGAAAAGTGGTGATCATCACCGGCGCCAGCAGTGGTATTGGCGAAGCTGTAGCAAAACATCTTACATCTAAGGGAGCGAAGGTTAGCCTTGCTGCACGGAGAAAGGAGAAATTGGATCAGATTGTTCAGGACATAGAACAGGCCGGAGGATCAGCCCGTGCTTTTATCACTGATGTAACCAAAAAGGAAGACGTTGATGCGCTGGTCAAAAATACGGTCGAAGCTTTTGGGAGGGTTGACGTGATCTTTAACAATGCCGGACTGATGCCTTTGTCTCAGCTGGAGAACCTGCATTATGAAGAATGGGAGAAGATGATTGACACCAACATCAAAGGTGTGTTATATGGTATTGGTGCAGTATTGCCGGTATTTAAGGAACAAAAAAGCGGGCATTTCATCAATGTCTCCTCCGTTGCCGGCCACCGAGTAGGTCCTGGTGCTGCGGTTTATTCGGCCACCAAGTTTGCCGTCAGGGCAATTTCCGAAGGCCTGAGACAGGAAGTAAAGCCTTATAATATCCGTACAACCATCATTTCTCCGGGTGCGATTAAAACGGAATTACCGGATACGATCACAGATAATAAAATTAAAGAGGTGATGCAGCCGGTACTGGATATCGCGATATCACCAGATTCTATAGCCAGAGCAGTAGCTTATGTAATTGAGCAGCCTGAAGAATTTGATGTAAATGAGATCATCCTGCGCCCTACGGCTCAGGCGTCTTAGCCTTTGTCTGGATCCGCTCCAGGTTTACCCCACAATTGGAGCAGAAATTTGCTTCAATATCCGATATAGATGCCCTGCATGCAGGGCATCTTATTTTAGCCAGTTCCGTTGCTTTAGCCATCTCTACAGACACAATACCGGTAGGCACAGCAATGATTCCGTAACCCATGATCATTAAGATGCTGGCCACAAACTGTCCCAGTGGGCTTTGAGGGGAGACATCACCATAACCAACAGTAGTAATTGTAACGATTGCCCAGTAAATGGATAGAGGTATGTTCCTGAAGCCATTATTCGGACCCTCAATCAGGTACATGAGTGTGCCCATAATTGTTACGAGTGTTAGCACCGTCATCAGGAACACCACAATCTTGTGCATGGAATTTTGGAGGGCCTGTTTCAGGATGTTACCTTCAGAAAGGAATCTGCTTAGTTTGAGTATTCTGAAGATTCGCAAAAGTCTGAAGGCACGTACAACGACTAAAAACTGAGTGCCAGCAAAAAACAGACTGAGATAGGTTGGAACAAAAGCCACCAGATCTACGAGTCCATAAAAGCTGAAAATGTACTTTTTCGGTTTATCAATGGCATATATTCTCAAGGCATATTCGATGGTGAAAAAAATGGTGCAGGTCCATTCGATGATGCGGATATAGGTAATGTAATCTCGGCGAAATTCGGCTACGCTTTCCAGAACAACGGAGAAGATGCTGAGCAGAATTACAACAAGTAGGGTGATGTCGAAAAGCTTTCCTGCGGGGGTGTCCGACCTGAAGATGATGATGTATATTTTTTTTCTCAGCAGGTCATTATTTCTTTCGGGCATGATTTAGATTTTATGGTCGAATCCGATGTTCAAGAAGGGATAATGTTGCCCTTTCCGCGTAATTTACTTATATTTAAAGAGTTGTCGGGCGTACAAAGATTTAATTTGTACGCGGCTCAGAAAGCGCGTCTTTCAAAATTAATAAGCTTATTGTGATATGGAAAGTTTTTTAAATAATGCAGTAATATGGTTCGGTCTGGGCCTGGCTTTGTTTCTATTGGAATTTTTGCTACCGGGCTTTATCTTGTTCTTTTTTGGGGTGGGTGCCTGGATTGTTGCCATTATGACCTTCTTTTTTGATGTTTCCATCAATACGCAACTCTTCGTTTTTGTAGCAAGCTCTATCATCACTGTGCTGTTGTTCCGGAATCTGTTGAAGCGCAAATTTGGTATGGGGCAGCGTGCAGCTGATCTGCTTCCAGATGAGTTTGTAGGTAAGATCGCTATTGCGGAAACCATAATTACCCCTGGCAGAAAAGGCCGCGTTGAATTTAGAGGTACAGAGTGGGACGCCTGCTCCGACGATACCATATCGCCCGGAGAAAACGTGATCATCACCCGCATTGACAGTATTTTATTACATGTAAAACAAACCAAATCATTATGACGTCATCCACCATTATTTTAGTTTTTCTCGCACTGTTCGTGCTGGTTGCTTTCCTATCTACCTTTAAGGTTGTTCCACAACGGTCTGTATACATTGTTGAGCGTTTGGGTAAGTATAGCCGTACTTTAGAAGCGGGTTTCCACATTCTGATTCCTTTTATAGATAAAATAGCCTACAAACAGAACCTGAAAGAACAGGCCATAGATGTGGCCCCACAGATATGCATTACAAAAGACAACATCGCTGTAGAAGTAGACGGTGTGCTGTATTTGCAAGTAATTGACCCAACCAAAGCTTCATACGGAATTGATAATTACCGTTTCGCAGTGATTCAGATTTCGCAAACCACCATGAGGAGTGTTATTGGAAGAATGGAGCTGGATAAGACCTTTGAAGAACGAGAAACTGTTAATGGCACGATCGTTAATGCGGTAGACAAAGCCAGCGACCCATGGGGGATTAAAGTTTCACGTTACGAAGTGAAGAACATTTCCCCACCGCAAAGCATCCGCGATGCGATGGAAAAACAAATGCGTGCAGAGCGCGAGAAACGTGCCTTAATTGCAGAATCTGAAGGAGATAAGCAAGCAAAGATTAACCGCGCGGAAGGTGATAAACAGGAAATGATTGCCCGTTCAGAGGGTGAGAAGCAACGTAAGATTAATGAAGCAAGCGGTCTTGCAGCAGAGATTGAAATGGTTGCCGTGGCAACAGCCATCGGAATCAAGGAGATTGCACGGGCCATTACTGAAGAGGGCGGCATGAATGCGGTTAACCTTCGTATTGCAGAGCAGTATCTAACAGAATTCGGTAAACTCGCCAAGACGAATAACACGATGATTGTACCGGCAGATCTTTCAGATATTGCAGGTGTGGTATCCAGTGTTACCTCTGTTTTGAATCAAACCAATATGCCACCGGTTAAACCGATGCGGGTATAATGAANNAAATACACGGTGTATCTCCCCTTTTTTTATGGACTAAAAGTATGTTATTGCGCTACTTTGATCTCAACACGGCGATTTAAGGCTCTGCCTTCTTCGTTAGTGTTTGACGAAACCGGTTTTGACTCACCGAAACCTTTAATACTGAAGTTGTCTGCACTGAAACCAGCATTTACCAGGTAAGATTTTACCGAGTTTGCTCTGTCTACAGATAACGACATGTTGTGCTCAGGAGAACCTTCTGCGGAGGAGTGACCATTCAATACAAATTTGACTGAAGGATCTTTCTTCATTTCCGCTACAGCTTTGTCCAGGATCGAGAATGAAGATGTTTTCAGTACTGCCGAGTTGAACTCAAACAGGATGTTGTCGAAGTTATAGTTTGGTTTAGCAACCGGCTCTTCTTTAGCTGGCTCGGGTGTTCTTTCAGGTTCTGGTGCAGGCTTAGGGGCAGGTGTTTCTGTTTGTTTAACTACCGGAGCAGGCGTGGTGGTTGCCATTTTCTTCGCTTTACACGAGTACATAGTAACTGTTAAAACGCCCAGTGCTACAGGCAGGAAGTACATTCTTAATTTGTTCATAAGATTTATTGGTCTAATTGCTATTTATCTTAGCGGTTATCATTTGCGGCTTAAATCTAAAATAATATAATAAATAACGCAATTATTCTTTGTAAACGTATGTCGTTTGCTACTGAAGCCACGTCGCTGATTGTTGTGGAAATCCCGATGCTTGATTTTTTACTTATATTCAGCCTTAAATATGTTTTAATTTATGTCATCACACCATATCATCAGAGAGAAGCAGGAACCTGCGTTATATATTCACAAATTAGGTGATTTCAATGAAGAATACCTTGGGCAAATGTTGGAATGGAGCCCGACACTAATCGTCAACTCTTCAGAATATGAGAAAGTTATAAGCCTTGGATTGAAGGTAGACGTAGTGCTGAATCCCTCGACCAGACAACATTATCAGGAGCATACGCGACTTATCGAAAAGATGAAAGCTGACGTTCTTGAGGTATTGGAATTCCTGATCGAAGAAGGTTATCAAGCGGTGAATATTATAGATCAGGAGGGGCAGTTATCAGACCTGATCGACTATATGCCAGATATTACCATCGTGATATTTACTTCAAATACTAAAAACTATGCGATAAAATCAGGGTTTAAAGTATGGAAGCCTAAAGGTACGGAGTTTAAAATCCCGTTAACCAACTACTTCGAAGCCACCAACCTCGTACCGAACGAGAAGGAGCGTTTTGAGGTGAGTAAAGATGGCTTTATTGAATTTATTTTTGCTGGTACTTATTTGTTTTTGAGGGAATACTATGATCCTACTTAAGAAAGCTACGGAGGCCGACTTGCCGGTAATTCAGGAGATTGCAAAGGTGACCTGGGGACCAACGTATGTACACATAATAGGCCAGGAGCAGGTCGACTACATGTTAGACAAAACCTATACTTTGACTGCGCTTCAGGAGCAGTTGGCTCAGGGGCATCAATTTCTTATCGCCACAGAAGGTTCAAAGCAGCTGGGTTTCGCGTCTTATTCCAGGAATGAAGGCGATGCTTTTCACCTGCATAAGCTTTACGTACTGCCGGAAGCCCATGGACGCGGGCTGGGGAAACTCCTGATGAACGAGATTGTGAGCCGGGTTCGTGCTGAAAATGGCCGACAACTTCGACTTAACGTAAACAGGTTTAATAACGCCAAGGATTTCTATGAGCGTGCGGGGTTTAAAATAAAAGAATCCGTTGACAATGACATTGGCAACGGATTCTTTATGAATGATTATATAATGGAAAAGACTATCGAACCAGCTTAGGAATTCTGCTTGGTGTATCGCTGCCTTTAACAATGGTTATCGCGCTTTTAGCAATTGCTTTAATAGTAGATAAGATGTTGTCGATATCCATGGAGCTATACTCGTCTTTTACGGTGTGATAAAGCTTATCAATGTCAATCTGATCGGTACTGATGGTGTGCGCCGGTACGCCTAGTGCAGCCAGTGTAGCATTGTCACTGCGGTAGAATAGATTTTGCTCTGTATATGGATCCGGGTGGAAGGTAAATTCCGTTCCACTCAGGTTTTTCTGCAGGATCTTTCCAAAGTCTGATCTTTCATAACCCGTGATGAAAGCTGCATTCTTTCCGAATTTACTTTCCTTACCAATCATTTCTATGTTAAACATTGCTACAACGTCATCAGGGTTGAGTTGTTCGGAGAAATACTTTGCACCGAAGCCGCCAATTTCCTCAGCTGTAAAGGCAACAAAGATAAGTGTGCGCTCATTGTTATTAAGCTTTTTATAGTACTTCGCCAGCGCAATCATTGCTGTAGTTCCTGAAGCGTCATCATCAGCGCCGTTTGCGATGCTATCACCTTCAACAGGTTTCACAATGCCCAGGTGGTCGTAGTGGCCTGAAAATACCACAAGCTCTTTGGCTTTTGACTTCCCGGGAATCATACCTGCGACGTTGAATAAAGGCAGCTTGGATACTTCATTTTTGATGGTTGCCTTGAACTGGCTTGCTGCAGTATCATTGGTAAGTACAAATACCAATCCTGAAGGATTTGTGGCATTAAGATCTTTCTCATCTACCATGGCGCCGCCCTTAAATGCATCTTTTACGCGGTTAAAGTCTTTCTCCATTTTTGGATCTACCAGCACCAGCTGTTGTTTCTTGCTCCTTGAAAGTGCGCGGTACTGTGGAATAAAGTCTTTAGAGGGATCTAGTCTGATCCAGCTTCCCGTTGCGTTGTTATCAAAAGAGAGCACTTCACTTGTACTTCCTGCAACCAGGATTTTTTCCGGGGCCACAGTTGTTCCATTCAGGTTAACCTCAACAGCAGATGCTGCAACCCTGTATTTAAAAAAGCTCTGTCTGAAACCTGTGGCACCTTCCAGGGGCTTCAAGCCTATTGACTTAAATTCCTTTTCGATGAAACTTGCAGCTTTATCAATTCCCGGTGTGAAAGTTCCACGGCCTTCCATTTCATCACTGCTCAAGGTTTTAATCAGTCGGTCTACATATTCCCTGGTGATGATCTTATCAATGTGCTGTGCATTTACCTGCCCTGAAATGAGCAAGCATATAAAGGCGTAAAAGAGTTTGTTCTTCATTATCTTAATTTTGGGTCAAATTAGTAATTATCTTCTTTAAGCCTCAACTTTTTCTGCTCGATACTGGTATTTACACGGGTATCATGTACACCGTCTACAACCTCAACTTCATAGTCCCGGTCTTTTTCTGCAGCATAAACCTCAGTGTTTTCACGGTACTCAATGGATTTGTCGTAAGGGCCGATACTACTCATCATTTTTACGAATACCGGCAGGCATTCAAAGAAGATAAACAATAGTCCGATAAAGGTTACCGCTCGGGCGGTGCTTTCATCTGGACTGCCGTTCGGATTAAAGCTTAGCTGTCCAAGTGCCCAGTTACGATCTGCAAAGCCCGCCATGCTGGCCAGGCTGTCGAGCTGTTTACCAGTATAGATGCTTTCAGCAAACATCCCATCAAATTCCTTCCTTGTAGCTACAAATGCTTCCTGCTGCCTGATGCTGGCATTCAGGGTGTCGAGGTTTTGCTGCCGTTGCAGCAGTTCCGCTTCTTTCCTTTTTGCATAAGGGCCATAACCCATCACACCTGATGTTTCCGTAGTTTTATTGCCGAAGATTTCATAATTGAGCTTCTGCCGGTCGGCTTTTATTGCGCTAGCTAAGGAATCACGTTCGATACGGCTGGCATTAAGCTTTGCAAGCTCTAATCCGTACTTGTTGTTAAAAGCTGCGTTTAGCGTATCGATCCTGTTGCGCTGGTTGTTCAGGTAACTTACTTTGAGCCGTTCACGAATTTCTTTGTCGAAAATTTTAAGTTCCAGTGGGCGTGAAATTACGATGCCGATCATTATGGCTAGTAAAATTCTTGGTGTGGCTTGCAGGATCTGCTTCCAAACGGAAGCATTCTTGTTGATGCTTGCTACGATATACCGGTCCATGTTAAAAATTGCCAGCCCCCAGATGATGCCGAAGAGTATTGCAAATACAATGGCAAATGGATCGCCTTTAAAGACGAAGTACATGGCATAGCCGCCAGAGAGGGCCGCAAAAAGCCCGGTGAAGAAAATGGTGGCACCAATCCCGACGTACTTGTTCTGTTCTGTAGGATGTTTTTTCAGGGTATCCAGATGCACACCCGAGCAAAACCAAAAGAATTGGTCAACTGAATTCATATTTTCAGGGAGTTAATATAGCTGACTATTAAACGCCTGTCAGGCAGGGATGTTACAGAAAAGCGTACGATTAATTTTACCGGAGGCTGGCGCTTTGCCTTTAAATGTGTATTGTATTAATTGCTTATCTTTGAGAAAATTTAAGACCATGAAAGAAGTAACCGTACAAGAGCTTAAACAGAAGATGGATAACAACGAAGATTTTCAGCTGATCGACGTTAGAGAAACTTTCGAATATGAAACATCCAATCTGAATGGGGAGAATATTCCTTTGGGCGGCATTTTAATAGAAGCAGATAAGGTTGCGACAGACAAACCCGTGATCATTCAGTGCAGAAGTGGCAAACGTAGTGCCGCTGCGGTAATGCAATTGGAACAATTAGGATTTACCAATCTCTATAACCTTAAGGGCGGTATTTTAGCCTGGCAAGAAGCATTTGATCCTAATATGCCAGTATACTAATCATGAAGAAACAAATTGCTTATAACGTTTTTTTCTATCTGGGGATCTTTGTTTCCATTATAGGTCTGAAATGGGCCTGGGAAATACAGAATCTGCCGGCGGTGGGATTGTTCCTGGTTTCGGGCATATTCTTTATTTACCTGAAGATAAAGCTGATCAGAGATCTGCGACAAACCATTAAGAACCGAACAAGTCAGCGTTAATACCTTCCAGGCCAAGGCCAGGGAGATCATTTAACATATAGCGCCCTGCAATTAGTTGCGGGGCCTTAAAAGGGTTGTTGCTGGTGAGCCACGGACCATCCAGGTCTGCCCAGTCACACAGTGGCGCCAATGCAACGCCTGCGAGCGTAGCACAGGATGTTTCACTCATGCACCCGATAAGTACTTTCATGTCAAGTTTCTTCGCTTTCATGATCATTTGGTGTGCTTCATAAATGCCGCCGCTTTTCATCAACTTGACATTTATGCCGTGGTAAGCACCTTTGAGATTTTCAATATCCTGTAGCCGCTGCACAGCCTCGTCCGCTAAGATCGGAATCGGACTTCTTGCTGTTATCCAGGCATTACCCTCCAGGTCATTTTTGTCCATCGGCTGCTCAATCAGCACCGCACCTTGTTCATGNNTCTATTGCGGCTCTGCGGTCTGTCCAGCCTTGATTGGCATCTATGTACAATGGCTGGTCCGTTACACTCCGTATCGTGTTGATCAACTCGCGGTCATTGTCGCGACCCAATTTTATTTTCAGTACTTTAAAATCCTTTGCATCCCTGATCTTTTCTTTAATTACTTCCGGCGTATCTATGCCGATGGTATACGAGGTGAGCGGCATTTTCGCAGCTTCTGCACCATAAATATTGTGACAAGGTTTACTCAATATCTTACCCTGAAGATCGTTCAAAGCAATGTCAATGGCTGCTTTTACAGCGGGATTTCCGGCTGCTATGTCATCCAGATAAGCGATGATTTCGGGAAAGTTGAAGGGTGCCTTAAATCGGTCCAAATCAATTTTCTGAAGGAAGGCGACTGCAGACTCATACGATTCGCCCATGTAGGGGACCATAGAGGCCTCGCCAAATCCGGTATGTCCCTCATAGTCGAGTTTCAGCAGTAACAAAGGTGTGCTGGTCCGGGAAAACTTAGCAATAGCGAATGGATGTTTGAGTTCGAGCTGATAAGGAATATAGGTTGCCTGCATGATGCTGAGCGGATTGGTAATCGTAAAGTTAAAATATGAATGCGCCGGTGAATGTAAAAATAATATCCCTAATATTGCCTGTTCTATGAACAGCAGCATCTATCAGCCCTTTAAAAACTTCGATTTTAAATACCAGAATTGCTTCCTTAGCGGTGATACTTTAAAGACACCTATAACGGAGATCAATGTTTTACCAGACTGGCTTCTGGCGCTTGCGAATTTTAGCGGGCAGGAGCAGATCAAGCTTCTGGATGAAAGCGTGCGTTCCTACAATACGTTGAAAGTGCCGGTGAATACGGAAATCCTGACGCAGTTTGTTGATCCGCTGGAAGAGAAGATCTCGAAGGCTTTTCAAGCCGGTTATGCTGAAGTTTCCAAGCTGGAGGATATTGATCTTTTTAAGTGGGTAGGCAAGTTTATGTACAGCCTGATCTACATAGAAATGAATGCCGCAATTAAGCTGCAGCAGTTAAGTTCAGACGGTGTAAATATGTCGCAGGGTCTGATGCACAAGTTTGGCAACCTGCATACCATGATCCAGAGCATTTACCTGAATGTAGAGTTTGAAGATTTTGAACCCTGGTCCATTGTAGTGGTACCGCTTGCCGAACAGGATCATTATTTCAGCTTCCGGGACGAGATTAATACCATGACTTTCTCCTTAAAGCTTAAAGACTTCGGCATTATTCTCTGCCTTCAGGACAATGGTACCAACAAGCGTTTTCACAAAGATATTCTTGATCAGATTTCGGGCAAAGCTTTGCTTGAACAACAGTTTGAGGAGCTGTGTGCACGTTTCTTCTACTCTGCTTACCTGTTTAACCGCCTGCCTGAATATACCATCATGCCGGTTGAAGGCACGATTTACATTGCACCGATGCCGCTTAAAGGAGCATCAAGCAAGCCTTTGTTCGACAACTGGCAGCACAAAACCTATGCACAGGTACTGGAAAATTTCTGGAAACCCTGGGGGCATACGGTATTTGAGATCATCAAAGATCCCCTTGCGCCATTGAGCTATTTTAATCCGGCAGCCTTACCGCCCGCCTACTAACGCACTTAGGAAGTGCGGCACAATGCCGGGAATCAGCAATATGGTTACGATGATACCAGTAAGTGCGCCAAAAAAGTGGGCATCATGGTTGATGTTGTCCCTGGATTGTTTAGAAGCATATACGCAGTACATCAGGTAAAGTCCCCCAAATAATACGGCTGGTATTCCGATGGGAATAAAGAACAGGTAAAGTTTACTCAAGGGATAGAACAGGATATAACTGAACAGCACACCACTGATTGCACCTGAGGCACCCAGACTGTTATACCAGAAATCATTTTTATGTTTTAGGACCGAAGGGATATCGCTCAGGATCAAACTCAGGAAGTATATCAACCCGAACCGTAAAGACCCAATCTGCGCTTCGAGGGTAAAAGCAAAGAAAAAGAAGGTCATCATGTTAAAGATGAGGTGCATCCAATCCGAATGGATCATGCCACTTGTAATTAGGGTGTAGATCTTGTTTTTGCGGTAAACACTATATGGATGCAACATAAACTTGCCATACAGTGTATGGTCGTTGAAGGCATAAATGCTGGTAATAACAGTAAAAAGAAAAATAAGACTTGCTACGGGGGTCTGGTTTAAATATTCCATGCTTTAATTTGTGCGTACCTGAAGAGGTTCCATAAGTCGTCCGACCGGGTATCTCAGGTGGGTTTTTTCATAATATGCAGAATTCTTATACACAAACTGAAGTTGTGCTGCTGCGCTATTTGCCATTTCAGGATTTTTTAACTTCTCCTGTTCCAGCAAATTTCTAAGTTCCGGATTATCTTTGAGCAATTGTGCTGCGGTATCCTCAAATACATAAGCCGAAAAGTGTTCTTTCTGGCTTAAAATAGAATCGAAGAAGTTCCAGTTAAAAAAAGAGTCGGTTGCCTGCGGCTCCAGAGTTTCGACAATATAACGGTTCTGCGGTTGATTTACGTATACCAGGTAATCGCCTTTATAAAATTGAACACTTTGTTTTACGGGTTTAACCGTTACCGCCGAATGTAGATAATGTCCCTCGTACGGTGAAGAAGTGGTTTTGTAATCCTTAATGTAGTACATCTCCAAATCCAGCTTAGCATCAGCAGTTAATTGTTGCAAGGCTACCCCGTTTAATTTCAGGAGTTCGATCACACGGCTCCATGCTTTTGGAATTACGTAGGCCAGGGGTTTGTTTACACTTACCGCGGGCTCAAACTTGTTCCATTGTTTGATGTACTTTGTGTAGGGTTCATTGCGAGCATAGTATAGGCGCCCCAATTCACTGACGTCGCTCATTCTTTGATTGGCAGTATAACCCTTAAAAAGAATGCTGTCGTACACGGCTTTGTTAAGCTTCCACTCCAGAGGGAAGGCTTGTTGCGCAGCAACCTGCTCGTCGGCCTTTCGCTTATTCTGGCCAATAACTTTGGCATCTCTTGCAACCACATCGATGTAAGTTTGCAGTAGTTTGTAGGTTGCGTCTACACGTTTATCATAGGCTTTCAGCATGTGTGTTTCCGGCATAAAGCTGATAGCATTATGCAGCGCTGCATAGCCTGTAGAGAATCTTGCAGTTTCCAGAAAGCCGGTTATGCCTGCATCTGGTGATTCTTCAATACTGTTGATGTATGGAATAAGTTCGTAGCCCCGGGCTGCCATTTGCTTATAAAGTGAAGGTAGCATCTGACCGGTCAGGTAAGCCGACAATGTTGGATTCAGCTTATCTTTCTGCGTTGGGATCAGGGTCATGGTATATTGGTAATCTGCACCGTTACTGGTGTGCGTATCCACGAATACCTCGGGCTTCCAGATGTTAAAGATCTGCTGGAAACTTGCAGAATTCCTGGAATCGGTCTTGATGAAATCCCGGTTAAGGTCCAGATTACGGCTGTTGCCACGGAAGCCATAAGCGATCGGGCCATTTTGGTTTGCTCTGGATGTGCTGCTGCGATTATAGCTTCCGTCTATATTATACAGCGGAATTATACAGATCACTACGTCTTCGGGTAGCTTTTTGCCTTTTAGCAGGTCACGTGCAAGCATCATGCTTGCATCTATCCCTTCGGGTTCGCCGGGGTGAATACCATTATTGATCAGCAGTATGCGTTTGTCCTGTTTACGGATCTGTTTGGGCTCAAAGTTCTGGTTTTTAGATAAAACTAACACGTGTAAGGGTTCACCAAAGTCTGTGGGTCCGTAGCTGATCAGTTTTGCCTGAGGGTATGCGGCATCAAGTTCCTGATAATATTTAATCACTTCGGGGTAGGTAGCTGTTGCCTTTTTCTGACTTTTTTCAAAAGGAGTCTGCTGTCCGAATCCCTGCATGCTCAGGCATGCCAGGAAGATCAGGTATAAATGCCTCATAAATGTTTATCGCTTTAAATATCCAACAGGACCAAATTTATACTTTATACCGATAGAAGTGAAAGTATAAATGTCACGGCTGGTATTCTGAACGAATAGTGGGTTTGAATCAAAGCCATCCATGCCTTCTCCGAAGGTTAGGTTACCCTGATAGTTCAGGTTTATAACAAAGCGTTCATATCCGTTCTTCTCGCTGATGCCGTAATTGACACCAACGTTAAGTGGAACAAAGGCGTCCCATGAGGCGCGTTTACCCTGGTCTATTCTTGGATTGATATTTACCCTTGGATAGCGATCGGTGATGTTGTTGCGTAACAATCCAATTCCGGCACCAACATAGATGCCTCTGACTAATTTTTTGAATGTTGTGGGCCGGAAGGTATTATTCATGAATGCACCGGCAGCAACGCGTGTGTAAAAGGACGCTGCCTTGTACTTGTTGTTATAGTGTGCATAACCCGCTGTCGTATCTCCACTTTTTATACGTCCAAGCTGGCCTTCACCGCCGACCGAAACATAAGGGGTAAAATAATATTCCGCTGTACCGTATGCTGCCGGCGACATTGACTGACTGCGCAGATCGCCATAACCAACAGTGAAACCGGCACCGCCTCCAACTGATAGTTTATAGAAGTTAGACTGTGCTTTGGCCTGCAATCCTGCCATGGCGCATATTAGAAAAATATATATTCTTTTCAAGAGATCTATTGTTAGTTTTGTTTGTAAAGGGCTTTAAGTATTATCCCCTCTATATAATTATGCCAAATTATCAATTTCAATCCGATTCCTTAGCATTTCGCTTCATTAAGTACGCACAGATTGATACACAGTCTGATCCACGCAGCACCAGCAGTCCGAGTACAGCGAAACAAAAGAACCTTGGAAATGTACTTGTGGAGGAGCTTATAGAGATGGGCATCCACGATGTGGAACTTGATGAATTTGGCTATGTATATGCAAGCATTCCGGCAAATACGGATAAGCAGGTACCTGTGATCTGCTTTTGTTCGCACATGGATACGTCGCCGGATTGTAGTGGGCTGGATGTTAAACCTATTGTCCATCGCAACTACCAAGGAGAGGATCTTGTACTGCCTGATGATCCGACGGTTGTCCTTAGAATGGCAGAACATCCGGACCTGAAAAATCAAATCGGAAATGACGTCATTACGACTAGCGGCACGACCCTGTTAGGTGCAGATAACAAAGCAGGATTGGCGGAGATTATGGAAGCCGCGGCTTTCCTGATGGATCATCCGGAAATAAAACATGGGGAGATCAGATTGCTTTTTACACCGGATGAAGAGATTGGTCGTGGTGTAGATAACGTGAACCTGGAAAAGCTGGGTGCCAAATACGCGTACACGGTAGATGGGGAGACCTGCGGCTCCATTGAAGATGAAACTTTTTCTGCGGATGGTGCCGTGTTGACCATTTATGGTGTAAGTGCACATCCGGGGTTTGCGAAAGGCAAAATGCAGAGCGCGATTAAAATCGCTGCAGAAATCATTGGAGCTTTGCCGAAAGACCGGCTCTCTCCCGAGTCTACCAGTTTAAAGGAGGGCTTTATCCATCCCGTAGATGTTGCTGGGAACGTTGAGGAGACGATGATTGAGTTTATTTTGCGGGACTTTGATGATGCCAAACTTGTTGAACATGGACAAACCCTGGAAAGCATTGTTAAGCAGGTGATGAGCAGGTATCCAGAAGCATCTTATACGCTGAACATCTCGGCGCAATACCGAAATATGAAAAGGGTGCTGGACGAGCATCCTCAGGTGATGGAGTATGGCGTTTTAGCCATTGAGCGTGCAGGTCTGACCCCCATCAGGCAGCGGATCAGAGGTGGCACAGATGGTTCAAGATTATCATTGATGGGACTGCCATGTCCGAATATCTTTGCAGGTGAACATGCTTTTCACGGGAAACAGGAGTGGGTTTCTGTGCAGGACATGGAAAAAGCGGTAGAGACGATCGTTAATATTGCAATGATTTGGGAAGAAAAAGCCTAGCCAGATATTGGTCATTTTCATCTACGTATAGGATTTCACAGGTCCAGCCTGCCTGGTAAGCTGTAGAAATCAGTGTTGCCTGATCTATAAATAGCCAGTCGAACCATACGCCTTTGTTGCCTTTGTATTCGTACTGATAAGATACCTCGCCAAAGTAATTTGCACTGGGCATCACGGTATCTTCATAGGCATAAGAAATGTCGGAAGAATCAAAAAGGATTTGTCCGCCTTCATGGATCAATCCTTTTGCACGTTCCAGAAAATTCAAAAAGCCTTTAAGTTTTCCAAAAACGCCGATGCCGTTCATCAGCATCAGCAGGGTATCGTATTTCTCTAGTTCCAAGCTTGTAATGTCGCCACAAAGGATGTTTTTCAGCCCGCGTTCCTGCATAATCCGACAGGCGGATTCGGAGATATCGTTTGCAGTCACGTCAAATCCCTTTTGCTGTAGCGCCAGGGCATGACTGCCTACGCCGGCACCGATGTCCAGGATCTTTCCTTTGCAAAGTTCAAGTGCATAGGTTTCCAGTTCTGGCATATCTTCTTCAGAACGAAAGAACAGGTCGAGCGGCATTTCCTCTAAATCACCCAGTGAGGTGTAAAGATGCAGCGTGTCGGCCTTGCCAGATTTAAATTGATCGGTTAGCGCTTGTCCAAATACGTCCATGGCGCCAAAAATACAGATTTAAGGTGTCTTATGAAACTCCACACGTGCGCGGGGTAAACCATGTGGGTAGTTGTCCCGCACAAAAGCAATCATATTTTCACGTACATAACAACGCAGGTCGAAAGCTTCAGAAGAATTTCTGGCACTCATGAGGAAACGAACCTCCACAATGGATTCTTTGCTATCGGTAACCTGTACCACATTTACCCTTTTGTCCCAGAGTGGATGATCATTCAGCAAGCGGCTAAACTCGTCCCGTAGTGGCGGAATAGGAATACTGTAATCAAGGTTTAAGAATACCGTGCCCAGGAGATCCGAAGATACCCGCGTCCAGTTTTGAAAAGGTTTTTCGATGAAGTAGGTGATCGGTAGGATTAACCGGCGCTGGTCCCAGATGCTTACTACCACATAGGTAAGTGTAATTTCTTCTACGCGGCCCCATTCGCCCTCTACAATTAAAACATCATCTATGCGGATGGGCTGGGTAAATGCGATCTGAAACCCTGCCAGTAAGCTGCCCAAAGACTTCTGTGCAGCAAAACCTATGATGATGCCGCCGACGCCTACGCCAGTAATCAGCCCTGCGCCGATCTTACGCATGCTTTCGAAGCTTAAAAGTATGATGGCCACGGTAAAAAAGACAACCAAAGAAATGACGAATTTCCGGATAAACTGCAGCTGCGTTTTAAGCTTGCGTTCTTTGAGGTTATTCTCTTTACTGAGGTCGAAGCGCTGGTAAAAATAATCTTCAAGTACCTTGATGATGTTGATCAGAATAAATGCAAAAACGATTGCGATGCAGATACCAATAATGCGCTTAAACTCAAAGCGAAAAACAGGGTCCAAATTCATGAACCCTGTTGCAATATTCAGTATAAATAGGGGGAAGAAAAACGAAAAAGGTTTGTTTAAGCGTCTGCTGATGGATTTAACAACAAAGCTATCCCAGATTCTGGTGCTAACATGGAAGGCTTGCCACAGGATAACTTTAATGATGTATCCAGTTAATAATGCAAGTGCTGCAATGATGAGGTTGTTCAGAAATTTTGGAAACTCGTAACCTAATATACTATCTAATATCATTCTTATTAATCAAGTTCAAACTCCTGGTGATATTCGGGAATTTCAACACTGGCGAATCCTTTCTCAAGAATTCTTTTGGCAAATTCCTGCTGTACTTCATATTCGCCATGAACCAGAAAGACCTTCTTTACCAAGGCAGGATCCTGACAGCTTAGAAAATGCAAGAGATCCTCATAATCACCGTGAGCACTCATGGATTTGACTGCTATAACTTCTGCGGAGACGGTAAATTCCTCGCGGAAGATTTCTACGACAGGCTGACCGGCAATTAAGCGGCCGCCAAGTGATTTAGGTTCACAGTAGCCTACCATTAGAATGGTGTTCTTCTGGTTGCTGATGATGTTGCGAATGTGGTGCCTTACACGGCCACTATCTGCCATGCCGGAAGCGGAAATGATTACGCATGGGCGCGGATCGTCTACCAGCGCACGTGATTCTTCCACACTTTCGATAAATTTCAGTCCCTTGAATTGGAAGGGATCTTCATCGACTTTCATTACTTCCTTGACACCGTTGTTGTAAACTTCAGGATGGTTTTTTATTACCTGAGTTGCCTGTAAGGAGAGCGGACTATCTACATAATAGGGTACATCAGGTAATTTATTTTTTAGTTCAAGACTGTTCAGTGCATATAAAAGCTCCTGGGTTCTGCCCACACTAAAGGCAGGAATTACCACTTTGCCACCTTTGATGTTGCAGGTGTTGTTGATGATCTCTAACAACCGGTCTTCAACCGGTTCCAGGTCCTTATGCAGCGAATTGCCATAGGTAGATTCCATGATGATATAGTCTGCCTGAGGGAAAGTTTGCGGGCTTTTCAGTAGCAGATCACTATACCGACCTACATCACCGCTGAACGTTATTTTATATTCTTTTCCATCGTCAATAATGGTCAGGTGAATTGCGGCACTACCCAGCACGTGGCCAGCATCTGTGAGTTGAACACGAATTCTCGGATCAATTTCCACCTCCTCATTATATTCAAGTACCTTGAACTGACCNNATCATCTTCATTGTAAAGTGCATCTTGGCCATCATCACTTTTGCCGGTACTGGCAAGGTATTCGGCATCTTGCATCTGGATTTTTGATGAATCCATGAGTAAGACACGTGCCAGATCCATGGTTGCTGCGGTAGCATAGATGTTTCCATCGAAGCCTTCCTTCACCAGTCTTGGTAAGAGACCCACATGATCAATATGGGCATGCGAGAGAATCATGTAGTTAATTTTTTCAGGGTTAAAGCCGAAGTAGCCGTTCAGTTTGTCCGTTACTTCGCCCATACCCTGAAATAATCCGCAATCCAGTAACACCTGCGTGCCATTGGTTAGCGTAATAAGGTGCTTGCTGCCAGTTACGGCACGCGCAGCACCATGAAATGTAATCTTCATTCTGTTCCTATCCCTTTACTTTTGAGATGGAATCTTTGACAGCATCAGTAGCTGATTCTTTAGCGTGTGAGATGGAATCTTTTGCATGTGATACCGTGTCTTTCACTGATTCTGAAACACTGGCAAGTTTGTCCTTAGACGAATCCAGTATACCGCTGAACCAGTCGGATACATCATTTTTAAGATCATCTGTGTTATCTGAAGATAAGATAAGTGCTATAGCGGCACCTAAGGCAGCTCCTGCCAGTACTCCCGCGATGATTTTCGTTTCTTTTGTCATAGTTTAAGGGTTTTTGAAATCTAACAACACAGGTTATAAATAGTTTCGATTTATATGAAAGCAGGCATTTGAAAGAGGGTAGATACGCTTAAAATTAGTACTGTAGCGGAGTGTGAAAGCTTCACATCATATTGTGTAGTAGGGTCTGTATAATGTTGTTTTTTAAGTGTAACAATGTGTGCATATTGCACCTCTCAATTTACAGTAATTGCTTAGAGCACACCAGATAACAAAAATGTCTCTCAGTCCCTCATTAACGTGATATGTTATTCAATTCTATACACTTTGTAATTTTCTTTGCAATCGTAACGCCTGCCTATTTTCTATTGGCGGATAAGCATCGTTGGAAATTGTTGCTGCTGGCAAGTTGCTATTTCTACATGACCTTTGTTCCGATATATTTGCTTATTCTGGGCTTCACCATAGTGGTAGATTATTTCGCCGGTATTTTAATTGAAGGCGCCAAGGGGAGAACCAGGAAACTTTATCTTGTACTCAGTTTATTGGCCAATGTGGGGGTATTGGTCGTATTTAAGTACTACAACTTTTTAAATGAAAATTTAACGGCCTTGCTGGGTACGTTCGATTATACGAATCATATACCTTATCTCACGATCCTGTTGCCGATCGGGCTTTCGTTCCATACTTTTCAGGCAATGAGCTATACGGTTGAGGTTTATCGCGGTAATCAGAAGCCGGAACGGCATTTCGGGATATACTCCTTATATGTGATGTTTTATCCTCAGCTTGTAGCCGGGCCTATTGAAAGGCCTCAGAATATTCTCCCTCAGTTCCATGAGAAGAAGTATTTCAGTTATGACAATCTGAGAACCGGCTTGCATCTGATGCTGTGGGGTTTTTTCAAGAAGGTTGTGGTTGCAGACCGCCTTGCGGCTTATGTGGATGCTGTTTATAATAATTCAGATAAGCATAGCGCTGCTTCTTTATTACTGGCGAGTTTCTTTTTCTCGATACAGATCTATTGCGATTTTTCGGGGTATACTGATATCGCCCGTGGTGCAGCAAAGATCATGGGCTTTGATCTGATGATTAACTTCAGGAGGCCTTATTTTGCGAAATCAATTAAAGAATTCTGGCAAAGGTGGCACATATCCTTAAGTACCTGGTTCAGGGATTACGTGTACAAGCCGATGGGTGGAAACCGGGTATCAAAGATGGCTTTCTACAGGAATATCTTTGTTATTTTCGTGCTGAGCGGGCTATGGCATGGTGCAAGCTGGACCTTCATTTTATGGGGTGTGCTGCACGGGTCATTCTATGTTGTTGGGATGATCATAGACAACGTGAAGAAGAAAGTGCCGTTGTTAAACATTGATCTGGGATTTGTGGGGACAATTTACCACATCGGCATGACCTTCCTGCTGGTATCCTTTGCAAGGATCTTTTTCCGTTCTACATCGATTGATCAGGCTTTACAGATTTGTAAGGATGTACTCACCTGGAAAGGGGGTGGTTTATTCATCGGATCGAAATCCAACATGTACTATTCCTTGATGGTGATTTGCATCTTGTTTATGGTAGAGATTTATCAGGAATACTATCCCGAGGGCAAATTCTCGCTATTTAATAACCAATATAAGCTGGTTAGACATGCAACGTATGTCGCAATGATGCTTATGATATTTTTATTCGGCGTGCTGAATTATTCACAGTTTATCTATTTCCAGTTTTAATTATATGGCCACGAAAGCTGATTTGAGATCTTTTATTTATAGTAGTGTTGTACTGGTTGTACTATTTTTTAGTGCTGACCAATTGGTTGGATATTTTCTGGAGAATCTTGTTCTACAACAGAAAAAAGGAGAGTACCACGCAATGAACTATGTGATGAATAATGTAGATGAGGAGTTGTTGATCTTCGGCAGCTCGCGTGCTGTAAGGCACTATGACCCGGATGTTATTGACGATTCGTTGAGATTATCTGCTTTTAACGTGGGTAAGCTAGGGAATACGCTATTGTATTCAGATGCGGTATTCGCTCAGATACTATCGTACCATAAGCCGAAAGTAGTCATCTTAGACATCTCGCCCATCGAATTTGCCAAGACGGAGCGTGAAAGAGGTCAGAAGAGCATGGTGAATGCGTTGCTAAAATTCAATCACTTACCAGAAATAGAAAGTAAAATAGAAGCGTTGAGTCCTAAAGAGCTCATCCTTTCCAAAATTTTCAGGACTTATAAGTTTAACTCCGCATTGTATACCCTTTTTATAAACGATAATGGAAAGAGTAACCTCGAAGCTTCTAAAGGATTTGCGGCCCGGAAGGGTGTAAAAG
Organism: Pedobacter sp. UBA1654; assembly: GCA_002320935.1. GTDB lineage: Bacteria > Bacteroidota > Bacteroidia > Sphingobacteriales > Sphingobacteriaceae > Pedobacter. Next base: position 100,143 of record DCLG01000050.1, read on the forward strand.
TATCGGAGCATCTGGTGGTTGAAAACAACAAGGACTACGAAGAAGATCCCGTTTTGGTAAATACTTTCTACAACTTTTTAGAAAAGGCCCGGAAGCATAATATTGAAGTTCACGTTGTTATATCGCCTACTACACTGAAACAGGTGAATACTTCTGTTGCTAAAATAAAGGCGATCACTCATGAATTTGGATACAACTTCGTGGATGTAAGCCTTAGACCGGAGTTCAGAGCTGTTTCTTTATATTATGACAAGACGCACTTGAATGAATTTGGTGCGAGAAAGTTCTCGGAGTTGATTGGAGAGACCTTGGGAAAGGGAAGAAATCCGGGTAGTAGAAGAATACAAATTGCTTCACACTTTGACTAACTGGCACGAGATAAGGCATAACAGGTATGGATATTGTTAAAATGACACTATAAACCTTAAACTAGATATCAATGAACTTCAAATTTAACGCTTTTAGACTATCGCTGTTACTAATCACCTTTACGTTCTTTGGATGTAAGGAACAGTTGTTTGATAACCCTGAACAATTAACTCCATCTGCAGAAGTGTCGGCTCCGGCACCGGTTACGAATACAGTACCAATAGTAAAGTGGTATGAGGATGTTTCAGATGTGGTTATGCCGATCAGCGATAAAAAGCCTATCGATCCATCATTTAAAAGAGGTAATGCTACACCCACGATTGTGATTTTGGGGTCTTCATCAGCTGTTGGTAAAGGTGCGAGCACCAAGAGTAAAAGCTGGGTTGAGCTGATGAAAGCACAACTTAAAAAAGATAACAAGATTGTAAGGGTGGTGAACTTAAGTGAAGGTGGTTTTACAACCTATCACGTCATGCCAAATGGGAATAAGGTTGCGAACAGACCAGCGCCTAATACCTCGAAGAACATCACAAAGGCGCTCAGTTATAAACCATTTTTGATTATTGTCAATCTGCCTACGAATGATATTGATAAGAAGTATACGGATAAAGAGATCCTTAACAACTATTCGAAACTTCGTTCTATAGCATTGAAAGAGAATGTGAATTACATTGTTACCGGTACGCAGCCTAGGAATTTTAGCGAAAAAAGTAAGCGTACACGTTTACTGGAGTTAAATGAAAGAATGGTGGCAATGGACCCGGCGCATGTAGTTGACATGTTGAAAAAGCTGAGCCTTCAAGATTTCAAAATTAAGAAAGCCTATGCTTTCAGCGACGGGATACATCCGAATGATAAAGGGCACCAAGTTATAAACGGTTATGTCTTCAATGCACCCTTATTTAAGCAGCTGATCGGCTATACGGCTGTGAACCCATAAGAACTGGTTAAAAAACGATCAATTGTAAAAAGATCGGCAGCCTCTACGGCTGCCGATCTTTTATTTTTATCAAGTATTTGAGAATTAAACAATTTAGGCTATCTTTGCAGTCCCTAAAATACTGGGAATTACAAATTGTTTAACAAATTAAATACAAGCAAGTGAATACGTTAAGTTACAAAACTGTCTCTGCCAATGCAAAAACTGTTAACAAACAGTGGGTTGTTGTTGATGCACAAGGCGAGATTTTGGGGCGCTTGGCATCTAAGATCGCTATGATCATTAGAGGCAAAAACAAGCCTGAGTTCACCCCACACGTAGACTGCGGCGATAATGTAATCGTTATCAATGCAGACAAGGTTAAATTGACCGGAAACAAGTTCAGTGATAAGACTTACATTTCTTACACAGGCTATCCAGGTGGTCAGCGTTTCATTTCTCCTAAAGAGTTAATGGCGAAACACCCTACACGTGTTATCGAGAAAGCTGTTCGTGGTATGTTACCTAAAACAAAACTTGGTGCTAAATTATACACCAACCTATTTGTTTACGCAGGTTCTGAGCATCCTCACGCAGCACAATCACCAACAACCATTACACTTTAATTAAAGGAAGAAAGAAATGTCAGTTACTAACACTTCAGGAAGAAGAAAAACTGCTGTTGCACGTATCTATTTAAAAGAAGGCAACGGCGCTATTACCGTAAATGGTAAAGATCACAAAGAATATTTTCCAACATTACCTTTACAATACATCGTTAACCAATCGTTCGAAGTTTCTGAACTAACTGGTCAGTATGATGTTACTGTAAATGTAGCAGGTGGTGGTATTACAGGTCAGGCACAAGCTGTTCGTTTAGCTATTGCTAAAGCTATTGTTGAATTAGATGCTGAGAAGAAACCAGCATTACGCGCTAAAGGGTTAATGACTCGTGATATGCGTATGGTTGAACGTAAAAAACCAGGACGTAAGAAAGCTCGTAAAAAATTCCAATTCAGTAAACGTTAATCTTAAGGAGACAACACAATGGCAAGAACAACATATCAGGACTTATTGGATGCAGGTGTACACTTTGGTCACCTTACCCGTAAATGGAACCCAAAAATGGCGCCCTACATTTTCATGGAGCGCAATGGTATCCACATCATAGATTTAAATAAAACTTTAACTAAAACTGAAGAGGCTGCTGCAGCGATTAAACAAATCGTTAAATCTGGTCGTAAGATCTTATTTGTAGCTACGAAGAAACAAGCTAAAGAAATCGTTGCTGAACAAGCAAGAAAAGTAAACATGCCTTTCGTAACTGAGCGTTGGTTAGGTGGTATGTTAACCAACTTTGCTACTGTACGCAAGTCGATCAAGAAGATGTCTAACATCGACAAGATGACTAAAGACGGTACTTACACGATCCTTTCTAAGAAAGAGCGTTTAATGATTCAGCGTGAGCGTATTAAATTAGAAAGCCTTTTAGGTGGTATTGCGGATCTTAACCGTTTACCAGCTGCAATCTTTTTAATTGACGTTAAAAAAGAACACATTGCTGTTAGCGAGGCGTTGAAATTAAACATCCCTACTTTCGCAATGGTTGATACCAATTCTGATCCGTCTAACATCGATTTCCCAATTCCTGCGAATGATGATGCGACTAAATCTATCTCTTTAATCACTGATGTTATCATCAAAGCTATTGAAGAAGGTTTAGACGAGCGTAAACGTGAGAAAGATGACGAAGCTGAAAAAGAAGCTGTAGCTGCTAAAGCTGCTGCTGATGCTCCGGAAACTGCTGCACCAGGCGCTAGAAGACCTAAAAAAGTTAATGCTGATTCTGAAGAAGGTACCAGCGAAGCTTAAATAATTTAATTGGGTTGTATGTTGTGGTTTGCAGGCTCTGCCTTCAGCACGCAACGTACAACCCATATTTTTTTTGAAAACTTTAAAAAAGAAAAGAAAATGTCAGTACAAATTACTGCTGCAGATGTAAACAAATTACGCCAACAAACCGGTGCCGGTATGATGGATTGCAAAAAAGCATTAACAGAAGCTAATGGTGACTTCGAAGCCGCTGTAGATTACCTACGTAAAAAAGGTGCGAAAGTTGCTGCAAGCAGACAAGACCGTGATTCTAACGAAGGTGTTGTTATTGCTAAAGCTACTGCTGATGGCAAACGTGGTGTTGTTGTTGAATTGAACTGCGAAACTGATTTCGTGGCTAAAAACGCAGACTTCGTTGCACTTGCAAATAAATTCACTGATCTAGCACTTGAAAGCAACCCTGCTTCTCTTGAAGAGCTTTTAGCTTTGGAAATTGATGGTCAGAAAGTTTCTGAGATCATCGTTGAGAACACTGGTAAAATCGGCGAGAAAATTGGTATCTCAAAATACGAAACTGTAGTTGGTGAGAAAGTTGTTCCTTACATCCACGGTAACTACCGTTTAGGTGTATTGGTTGCTTTAAACCAGGATGTTGCTGGTGTTGAAGAGGCTGGTAAAGATGTTGCAATGCAGATTGCTGCTATGAACCCTGTTGCTTTAGATAAAGACGGTGTTGATGCAACTACTATTGAGCGTGAAACTGAAATTGCTAAAGAGCAAATCCGTGCTGAAGGTAAACCAGAAAACATGATCGAGAAAATCGCTGCTGGTAAATTGAACAAATTCTACAAAGACAGCACTTTATTGAACCAGGAGTTCGTTAAAGATTCTTCTAAAGACGTTCGTAAATTCTTAAATGATACATCGAATGGATTAACCGTTACTGCTTTTAAAAGAGTTCAGTTAGGATCTTAATTCTTATAGATTTTCAAAAAGTCCCTTGGTTCAAGGGACTTTTTTTATGACTTAAATTTACCAAGATGATCGCCATAACCAATGCCAAGTACTATAGAGGGAGCAAAATCCTGCATAATCAGTCAATTCTAATCAGTAATGGCCAAATTGAAGCCATTGGGGAGATGGAAGTTCCGGACACTTACCAGCAGTTCGATGCCGCAGGTCAGCTGATTACAGCTGGTTTCATGGAGTTGCAGATTTATGGTTCTGGTGGTAATCTCTTTTCTGCTTACCCGACCGTAGAAACGTTGAGACAGATGGAGCTGGATCTGGCCCGCAAGGGTACCACTTCCTTTCTGGTATGTCTGGCTACAAACAGCATTGACGTATTTTACAAAGCAATAGAAGCTGCTAAAGCTTTCCGGTCAGAGGCAAACGGATTTATGGGGCTTCATTTGGAAGGCCCGTACCTGAATCCGAAGCGCCTGGGCGCCCATCCGGAGGTGTACGTGAAGAAGGCAACGCTAGATGAGGTTACAGCTTTGATTGAAGCGGCCGAAGGTACAGTGAAGATGATGACCCTGGCTGCTGAATTGCAAGATCCAGAGGTCATTGAATATCTGCTTTCGAAAGGGATCGTGCTTTCTTTGGGACATAGTGACGCAACTTTTGAACAAGCGACAGCAGCTTATAACAATGGCTTTACAACGACGACCCACCTGTTCAATGCGATGCCGCAAATCCACCACCGTGCTCCAAACTTACCTGTGGCGTTGTTTAGTCATCCGACAGCACACGCCAGTATAATTGCCGATGGTGAACATGTGAACTTTGAAGTGGTTAAGATGGCTGCAAAACTGATGCAGGATCGCTTGTTCCTGATCACGGACGCAGTTACCGCATGTGACCTGCCGCCTTATAAACATCGCCTGCAAGGCGATAAGTACGTTACTGAGGAGGGCACTTTGTCAGGGTCTAACATCACCTTATTACAAGCGGTACAAAACTGTGTGAAACATGGTGACATAGAACTACCACGTGCACTGGCCATGGCCAGCACCATCCCTGCCAAGGTGATCGGACGTAAAGAACTTACAGAACTCGCCTGTGGTATGCCTGCGAATCTGCTGGTTTTATCAGACGACTTGTCCCTTAAAAGGGTATTTGTAGCTGGTATTGAATATTTGAACCCTATTAATTAAAACAATTAGTTATTTTTGAAGAAATGAAGTATAAAAGGATCTTATTAAAGCTTAGCGGTGAATCGCTAATGGGCGACAAACAGTATGGCATTGACAATGAAATTGTTAATCAATATGCCAAAGAGATTAAAACCGTGCATGATAAAGGTCTGGAAATCGCGATTGTAATTGGAGGGGGAAACATTTTCAGAGGATTAAGTGCAGAAAAGTCTGGTATGGACCGTGCGCAGGCAGACTATATGGGTATGCTTGCAACTGTAATCAACAGTATGGCACTACAGGATGCACTTGAAAAAGTGGGGATCAAAACCCGTTTACTTACTGCGATTAAAATGGAGCAAATCTGCGAACCTTTTATTCGTCGCAGGGCAGTAAGACACCTTGAAAAGGGGCGTGTAGTGATCTTTGGTGCCGGTACCGGTAATCCATATTTTACTACCGATTCTGCTGCAGCACTACGTGCAATCGAGATCAAAGCGGATATTGTACTTAAAGGTACCCGTGTAGATGGCATCTATACAGCCGATCCGGAGAAAGACGCAACTGCTACACGCTACACAAACCTGTCTTTCAAAGAAGTATATGCAAACAACCTGAACGTNNAGAATGAATTGCCAATCATTGTGTTTGATATGAACAAAAGAGGTAACCTGTTGAAAGTTACCGAAGGTGAAGAAATTGGAACCCTGGTAGCAGGATAAAAATTAAATATTGCAAAAATAATATCATATGAATGAGCTGATAAAGAAACAATTACAGGATGCGCAGGCTACTATGGAGAAAGCAATCAGCCATTGCGAATCTGAGTTAACCAAGATCCGTGCTGGTAAAGCATCTGTAGGTATGCTGGACGGGATCATGGTTGATTATTATGGTGCACCTACTCCCCTGAGCCAGGTTTCAAGTATCACCACGCCAGATGCGCGTACCCTGAACATCCAACCCTGGGAAAAACAACTGCTTGTACCAATTGAGCGTGCAATCATGGAAGCTAACATTGGTATCAATCCACAGAATGACGGGGTAGTAATTCGTCTGATTGTTCCACCTTTAACTGAAGAGCGCAGAAAAGACCTGGTTAAGAAAGTTAAGGAAGAAGCAGAAAGAGGGCGTATTGCAATCCGTAACATCCGTAAAGATGCAAACGAGAAGATCAAAAAGTTAAAAGCAGAAGCTGTATCTGATGATGACATCAAAGTTGGCGAAGCTGAAGTTCAGAAGATCACTGATGCCTGCATCGTTAAAGTTGATAAACACGCAGAAGCAAAAGAGAAAGACATCATGACGATTTAAGGTCATTTTTTCGATCTTTTACATCATAAAAAAGGGAATATGGCAGAAGCTGTATTCCCTTTCTTTATTTTTGTTCCTCATATATCTGGTCTGAATGAAATTACTGTTAGCCTATTTAAAAGCTTACAAGTGGATCGTAATCTTCGCCCTTGTACTTGCTTCATTAAACATCGGTTTCTCCCTGCTCGACCCATACATTACTGGTTTAATTGTAGACCGCTTTATTGAGCGTAAAGACGACCTTAGTCGCGACGAATTCGTCTGGGGGGTACTAGGCCTGGTTGGCCTCGGTGTGGCCGCAGCGATGGGCTCCAGGATCGCTAAGAACCTGCAGGACTACTATACCAGCATCATTGTACAAAAGGTTGGTGCGCAGATGTACGCCGATGGCCTTAAACACTCGCTCCAGCTGCCTTATCAGGTGTTTGAAGACCAGCGTAGCGGAGAAACACTTGGTGTTCTGCAGAAGGTCCGTCAGGATAGCGAAAAGTTTATTACATCCTTCATTTCTGTGCTTTTCGTAAGCCTCATCGGAATGGTCTTCGTGATTGTCTACTCCGTAACGGTGAGTTACAAAGTGACCCTGATCTACTTTGCCGCAATTCCAATCATCAGCCTGGTAAGCTGGTTGCTCAGCAACAAGATTAAGGTGATTCAACGTAAAATCATTAAAGAAACCACAGTACTGGCCGGCTCCACCACAGAGTCCCTGCGTAACATTGAGCTGGTAAAAAGCCTGGGACTGGCCAATCAGGAGATCGAACGGCTGAATAAAACCACCTACCAGATTCTCGGACTCGAGTTGAAGAAAGTTAAATATGTGCGCAGCATGAGCTTTCTGCAAGGTACAACGGTAAACTTTGTCCGTAGTTGTATGGTGGTGGTTTTACTGATCCTGATCTTCGATAATACCATTTCTCCGGGGCAGTATTTCTCGTTTTTGTTTTACTCTTTCTTCCTGTTCGGACCGCTTCAGGAGCTTGGAAATGTAATCTTGTACTGGCGGGAGGCGGAGGTATCCCTTGATAACTTTAAACGGATCTTAAGCATCCCAATAGATCAGAAACCTGCCAAACCCGTGAAACTGGAGCGCATCACCCACCTGGCCTTTAAGAACG
>DCLG01000050.1:107840-108866 GCA_002320935.1 Pedobacter sp. UBA1654
CAGCAGAATGCCCTCACCGACGTAAGTTTTAGCACCAACAATGGTGAAACCATTGCCTTTGTCGGTCCTTCCGGCTCCGGTAAAACCACTTTGGTGAAGCTTCTGGTTGGGCTCTATAATCCTGTGCAGGGCGATATTTTGTACAACAACACTGCTGCTAACGAGATTGACCTGGATCAACTAAGGGAAAAGATCGGTTTTGTAACACAGGATACGCAGCTGTTCTCGGGTACGATCAGAGAGAACCTGCAGTTTGTACGGCCGGGCGCTACAGATGAAGAATGTATGTTCGTGTTGCGACAGGCTGCCTGCGAAAATCTACTTGCAAGAGCAGATAAAGGGCTCGACAGCGTCATCGGTGAAGGTGGTGTTAAGGTTTCCGGCGGTGAGAAGCAGCGGCTCTCTATAGCGCGTGCTTTGCTGCGTAAACCTGATATCCTGGTCTTCGACGAGGCAACGTCTGCATTAGACTCCCTGACCGAGGAAGAGATCACTGCGACCATAAGAGATGTTTCCGAACAAACCAGCCACATCACCATTCTGATTGCCCATCGCTTGTCAACCATCCGCCATGCGGATCGCATCTATGTGCTGGAACGTGGTAAGATCATTGAACAGGGTCGACATGAGGACCTGCTCGACGAAAAGGGTCTGTACTACGCCATGTGGCGCCAGCAGGTTGGAGAACGCGTGCCTGAGGTAAATGGTTAATTAAGTTGTATGCTGATTGATTTCTTCGAGCGATAGTTTGGTCATGCGCTTAGTCTTCATGTAAGTAATTCCAGCCACCAGAATGGTCATGCTCCCGCCGAAAACTACTGCGGGCACGGTGCGCATCAGTTTTGCCGTTAATCCGGATTCAAAGGCGCCAATCTCATTGGAAGAGCCAATGAACATGCTGTTTACAGCAGAGACCCTGCCCCGCATTTCATCGGGTGTGAGCAGTTGCATAATGGTGGAGCGGATGATGACACTTACACTATCAAATGCGCCTTCCATGAACAGAAATGCAAGTGTTAAGTAGAA